>NZ_JBHTFO010000008.1:0-486406 GCF_042666275.1 Paenibacillus sp. GCM10028914 | reverse complement strand
GAAAAGAGCGATTTGCTCATTTAGAAAAACTGACGAGAATTAAAATTCTCATTTTTGATCTTACCGGAGTAAGATCGGTTTAACTCACTCGTTGTTCAGTTTTCAAAGATCAACTTCAGTGTTACCGGCGAATCTCGTTCGCAGCAGCAACTCTTATAATATATCATGTTCTTTCTAATTTAGCAAGCTTTTTTTTCAAAAAGTTTTTCGATTGAAAAGCTGTGATATATTGTTCCGCTCGAAGCGGCAAGAAATAATATATCACAGCTTTGCTAACTTGGTCAACCCTTTTTTCGTCAAGAAATGACTTCTTCTATAAAAAGTTGTCGATGCTGCATCAGATTAATAATCTGTCCTTCGGTAGAAACCATCGGACGAGTAGGGTGCAGTTTATCCGTGAACACAATTTCACCGACTTTATTATTGCTGAGCCTTACTTTTGTTCCGTTATGGAAAGACGTCACTTTATTGATAAATGCCTGAACAATCATGGGATCCAACTTACCGAAAGACTCCAATTGAATCTGCTCCAATACAACATAAGGAGACTGAGCTCCCCTATAAAACTTATCAAGCGTCATCGCATGAAATATATCAGCTACTGCAACGATTCTGGCATACACATGAATTTTCGATCCATTTAGGCGTAAAGGATATCCTGATCCGTCCACTTTTTCATGATGCTGAAGTGCTGCCAACCTTACACCCTCATTTACAGCTGCCACATTTTTTAGAATTTGATAGCCGTAAGTAGTATGACGTCTCATCTCTTCACTCTCTTCAGATGTGAGCTTGGATGGTTTGTTCAATATAAGAGGATCGATTTTTGCATTTCCGATATCATGAAGCAATCCAGCAAAAGCGACTTGAAGCCAATCTTTTTGCGGAAGGCCAACCCACTGAGCTAGCTTATATGAAGACAAGGAGCATAAAACCGCATTATGATATCTATAATCATGCCGGCTCGTCATGCGTGGTGTGAATTTTAGAATATGATAATCTTTTTGGTGCTTAAGCATGGATTCCATCTGATTACGGACCTCATACATCCGCAGCTCACCCGTTAACGCCAATTGATAGCAGTTTTTCACCAAGGCAAGTGTCTTATCATACTCTTCATGTAAAGGCTGGTCTTTTCTAGTTACAACTTCTTCATTTCCCGGATTTGAAGATATCTCCGAGAAAATAAGCGCCGGTTTCTTCCCGGCTGTCTTTATTGTTGGAATTTTCGTTGTATCTACATCATTTACTTCGATATCCACCTGCTGTACTAAAAAAGCTTTAAGTACTTCTAAATCTCTTGGTAAGAGTACCTTTCCCTTTTGTAGCAAAAGGCCTCCCAGAGGCGTATGTACATCTTTGGTCAATTTCACACCGGCTTGTAACTCACTAACGGATCTGATCGTCATGATCAACCTCTCCATCTACTCTGTAAACTGTGTATTAACCTAACAGCAGCCAATTTATACTTATTTTAATCAACATTATAGTACTACTTTCTCAGCCTGTCCAAGACTAATTACCTGTAATTGTATTAAATTCATCATTTTTCTTTTCTTCATCGTGAATAGTTCTTTCTTATCAAGTTCAAAATCAAATTGATTGTAAAAAAGAGCATGAATGCTAAGCTGCACCCATGCTCTTTTACTACATCTTATTCATTATCTGATGGGTCAGAGGACTCTTCGCCTCCACCACCATCAGTTTCGATGGCATCATCGTCATTGCTATCGTCCGGTTCTTCGCTCTTATCAGCGCGGCAGACGGTCGCTACTGCGTCATCTTCACGGATATTGATCAATTTAACACCCTGTGCATAGCGGCCCATCGTAGAGATGCCCTCCATGCTCGTCCGGATAATCGTACCGCTGGCAGTAATAATCATCAAATCTTCTTCAGATTTAACGACTTTCAGGCCAACGACAGGACCATTCTTCTCAGTGATATTAATCGTCTTGATTCCTTTACCACCACGGGTCTGTGAACGGTAGTCCCCGGCTGGTGTCCGCTTACCGTAACCTTTAGACGTTACAATGAGGATATCCAAATCCTTATCTACAACGTCCATTCCGATAACCGTATCTTCATTATCAAGCGTAATACCTTTAACCCCCGTCGCGCTACGTCCCATGGATCGCACATCACTTTCCTGGAACCTGATGGACATGCCTTGAGCTGTCCCCATGATGATCTCTTGCTCACCATCAGTCAGTTTAACATCAATCAGGGAGTCGTCTTCACGCAGATTAATCGCGATCAATCCACCCTTGCGGATATTCACGTAATCTTCCAGAGGTGTTTTCTTAACAACACCTTGTCTGGTTGCAAAGAACAGGTAATTATCGCTCTCAAAGCTCTCTACCGGAATAACCGCGTTAACCGTCTCACCCTGTTCAATCTGAATCAGGTTAATAATCGGCGTACCACGTGCTGTCCGGCTGAGCTCCGGAATTTCGTAAGCTTTCAAGCGATAAGCTTTACCCTTGTCTGTAAAGAACATCAGGTAATGGTGGGAATTCGTTACGAAAAGATGTTCTACAAAATCTTCACTCTTCGTATCCATCCCCACAACGCCGCGGCCTCCCCGCTTCTGACTGCGGTACGTGTTAGCCGGCAAACGTTTAATATATCCAGTATGGGTGATCGTAATAATAACTTCCTCACGAGGAATAAGATCCTCATCCAGGATACTATCTTCACCCACAGTGATTTCTGTACGACGCTCATCGCTAAAGCGTTCCTTGATCTCCTGAAGCTCATCACTAATGATTTGTAGAATAAGCTGCTCATTAGCAAGAATCTCACGCAACTCCGCAATTTTCTTCAGAAGCTCTTGGTATTCATTCTCGATCTTGTCGCGTTCCAGACCTGTCAGGCGCTGGAGGCGCATATCCAGAATAGCTTGAGCTTGTTCATTGCTAAGGTTAAAGCGTTCCATCAACCCTTCACGGGCAGCCTCTGTCGTCTGGGATGCACGAATGAGAGCAATAACCTCATCCAGATGATCCAAAGCAACTCGCAAGCCTTCGAGGATGTGAGCGCGTGCCTCTGCTTTTTTGAGTTCAAATTCTGTACGGCGACGAATAACAGTAACCTGATGATCCAAGTAGTGATACAGTACATCGCGCAAATTCAATATTTTTGGCTCGTTGTTTACGATCGCAAGCATATTAATACCGAAATTGGACTGCATCGAAGTATGCTTGTACAAGTTATTTAGCACAACGTTCGGATTAACATCACGGCGCAGCTCAATAACGATACGCATACCATTACGGTCAGACTCATCACGCAAGTCTGTAATACCATCGATTCTCTTATCACGAACGAGCTCGGCAATTTTCTCAACCAGACGCGCTTTGTTCACTTGATATGGAATCTCGTGAACTACGATTCTAGCCTTATTATTGTTCTCCTCAATCGTCGCTTTCGCACGCATGGTTACAGAACCACGGCCTGTCTGATACGCTTGACGGATACCCGCACGACCGAGAATATAACCGGCAGTTGGGAAATCCGGGCCCTGGATGTAATCCATCAGCTCTAATGATGTAATATCCGGGTTCCGAATAAGTGCTTGAACACCATCTATTACTTCTCCTAAATTGTGTGGCGGAATATTTGTAGCCATACCGACCGCAATACCTGATACCCCGTTTACAAGCAAGTTCGGGTAACGTGCCGGCAAAACAACAGGTTCTTGCTCTTCACCGTCATAGTTAGGAGTAAAATCAATGGTCTCTTTATTGATATCACGCAGCATTTCCATAGCTACTTTAGATAAACGTGCTTCCGTGTAACGCATGGCTGCTGCCATATCGCCGTCGATGGAACCGAAGTTACCATGTCCGTCGACCAGCATATAACGCATGGAGAAGTCTTGTGCCATCCGTACCATGGATTCATAAACGGCCGAATCACCATGGGGATGGTACTTACCAATAACTTCACCGACAATTCTTGCAGATTTCTTGTGTGGCTTATCCGGGGCCATTCCGAGTTCAGACATCGCATACAAAATACGACGGTGAACCGGCTTCAGTCCGTCCCGCACATCCGGCAGAGCCCGGCTGACAATGATACTCATCGCATAATCCATAAAGGATTCACGCATCTCCGTACCAATGTCCCGATCTTTAATTTGGGAGAAATTTTCTTCCGCCATGCTGGACCTCCTTCATTTTCCTATCAATCATGCCTAGATCTATGTGAAAAAAGCAGAATAGTGAACAACGATATAAATCCATTAACCTTAATTATATTACTTTCACAAAAGGAGCACAATTAAACGTCGCTTGCTCGCGCGTCATAAAAGTGTTATTTTGCCCGGAACTAGGGAAGCGCCCTGTCCTCCGCGCTAATTTTCACATACAATGCAGGGCAAAGGATTCTCGGAAATCATGATAAACAATTACGAATCTTCGCATCTTTATATTATACCATTGTTTGCTTCCCTTGTCCTATGTTTTCGGGGGACGTTGACGTATAACTCCATGATTTCAAATCCAAGTGGAATTGTATATCGATCAGAATTTAAAACGAAACCGGAAAGGATGAAAATGGTTGACTGTACAACGCGTTTCAAGCAAATGGACAAAAACAAAAATAATACTCAAAAACAAAGGCCTTGCCTCATATGTGCCAGCTACAAGTCTCTATTCACTCGAAGCTCTTGAACAAATGCTCGAGACATATACACTTGTCTACATTAAGCCCGACCGAGGAACCTACGGCAATGGAGTTATGTGTGTGGAGATAAACGTTAGCGGGGATCCAGACAGCTCTGAGAGCATAAAAACGTATACACTCCGCTTTGAAACCATAACAAAGCATTTTTCAACGGTGGAACAACTTGATAAAACGGTACGCCACCTCTGTCAGGGGAAGGAGTATTTAATTCAGCAAGGAATTCGATTGCTTCGTCACAAAGGTCGATCCTTTGATCTGCGAGTGCTCGCACAGAAGACCCCGTCAGGGAGATGGGAAAGTACAGGCATAATCGGACGGGTGGCTGCCAAAGAGAAAATTATTACTAACCATCATAGCGGGGGTAGCATCAAACACTTTAAGGTACTGATGAGTGAACATATGACACCTACGGAAGCTGAGAATATTCGTGATGAATTGAATGTTCTCGGTGTTAACATCGCTTCACAGCTTCAAAAAGCTTATCCAAATCTAAAAGAAATCGGACTTGATGTGGCAATTGATGAAAGATGGAATATTTGGATTCTTGAAGTGAATACGAAACCTGCATTGTTCCCTTTCAAGAAATTTTTCAAGGATAAGAGCGTCTATCATAAAGTAAAAAAATACGCTGATGCGTACGGAAGAAATACCACTAGCAAGAAAAAAGCAAACTAAACAATTGCGAAATAAAATAAAAAAGCGTGCAGAGAATCTGCACGCTTAGTAAGGTGGTGAAACGCGTAAATACACGCTCACCGAGTTTATTTATTCTTAAATTGGACAATGTATTTTATACATCCAGATTTCGAACAAGCTTCGCATGTTCCTGAATGAAATCACGGCGCGGTTCTACATTATCGCCCATCAATGTATCAAAGATACTGTCTGCAAGGATCGCATCCTCAATCGTTACTTGCAGCATGGAACGGCTCTCCGGATCCATGGTTGTTTCCCACAGTTGACCTGCGTTCATCTCACCGAGACCTTTATAACGTTGAACGTTATATTTCGCATTCTCGCCAAACTCAGCAATGATCTCATCACGCTCTTTCTCTGAGCCTGCATAGCGGATGACCTTATTACGCTCTACCTTGAAGAGTGGTGGCTGAGCGATATAAATATAGCCAGCTTCAACAATCTTTCTCATATACCGGTAGAAGAAGGTCAGCAGCAATGTACGAATGTGCGCACCATCAACGTCGGCATCCGTCATGATAATAACCTTGTGATAGCGAGCCTTGCTTATATCAAAGTCATCACCGATACCGGTACCCAGTGCTGTAATGATAGCCCGGATTTCTGCATTCGACAGGATACGGTCAAGTCGTGCCTTCTCAACGTTCAGAATTTTACCCCGCAGCGGAAGGATTGCTTGGAAATGACGATCACGACCTTGCTTCGCGGAACCACCGGCTGAATCCCCTTCGACGATATAAAGCTCACTGATAGAAGCATCTTTCGATGAACAGTCCGCCAGTTTACCAGGAAGAGCACTAACTTCAAGGGCACTCTTACGGCGTGTCATCTCACGCGCTTTACGTGCAGCTTCACGCGCACGGGACGCAGACAGCGCCTTCTCCATAATGCGGCGGGAAACCGCAGGGTTTTCCTGAAGGAACTCTTGCAGCTTCTCTGCGAACAAGGACTCGACAATACCCCGAACTTCACTGTTTCCAAGCTTCGTCTTCGTCTGACCTTCAAACTGAGGCTCAGGAATCTTGACCGAGATAATCGCAGTCAATCCTTCACGAACATCATCACCAGTCAGATTGGAACTGTTGTCTTTGATGAATCCTGTTTTACGAGCATAGTCATTTATGATACGAGTCAGTGCACTCTTAAAGCCTGATTCATGCGTACCGCCCTCGTGTGTATTAATATTATTCGCAAACGAATAAATGTTCTCCGTATAGCTGTCGTTATACTGCAGCGAAACTTCGACCTGGATGTTATCACGGGACCCCTCAACATAGATCGGCTCCTCATGAAGTGCTTCCTTCTTCTCGTTCAAGTACTTGACGTATTCAATGATTCCGCCTTCGTATTTGAAGTAGTTAGAAGCCCCTGTACGCTCATCCGTCAAAGTAAGCGCAATGCCTTTGTTCAAGAAGGCAAGCTCACGTACACGGGTCAGAAGCGTGTTGTAATCATACTCTGTCGTTTCCGTGAAAATTTCAGGATCCGGCAGGAAGGTCACAGTCGTTCCATGCTCATCAGTTTCACCGATAACTTTAATGTCATACTGAGGAACACCCCGATGGTACTCTTGTTGATAAATATGTCCATCACGTTTAACTTGAACGACTACCTTACTGGACAAAGCATTCACGACGGAGACACCAACACCGTGCAAACCACCAGAAACCTTATATCCTCCACCGCCAAACTTACCACCGGCATGGAGTACAGTCATAACAACTTCCAGGGTGGATTTTTTCAGTTTAGTGTTCTCACCAACTGGAATCCCCCGCCCGTTATCGACAACCGTAATACTATTATCTTGATGAACAAAGATCTCGATATGGTCGCAAATTCCGGCCATCGCTTCGTCGATACTGTTGTCCACCACTTCCCACACCAAATGATGCAAACCCTTGGCACTAGTGGATCCAATATACATACCCGGACGTTTCCGGACAGCCTCTAATCCTTCTAGTACCTGAATCTGATTCTCATCATAAGCTGGTTGATTCATAGACATGCCTTCACCTACTTCTACAGATTCTGTTATGCATAAGCAACAAATATGTTCGCTCGTTTCTTCAGGGTTGCAGAAGAGATCGGGGAGTAGTAAACGATACTCTTCGTTACGACGATGGATTTTGGATCCTCTTCGCCGATATGTTCGACTACCTTATGCTGCTGTGCATGCATGACAAACTGTTTGGAAATTTTCGAAGATTTCTCAATGGAAACATCAAAAATCCCAACAAGCTCCGATGATCTTATGATCTTATCTCCACCCAAATGAATATAAATACGAATCCACTCCTTAAGAGTCCACTTGCCCGCTATGGACATGAAAAATGCTGGCACCCTTTAGCTTGTCGGTATTCAAACTTTCAATTCCCGTCGCCGTGATGAATGTCTGCACCTTCGTCTGGAATGTTTCAATCAGCTGAGTTTGACGATAGGGATCCAATTCGGAGAGCACGTCGTCCAAGAGCAGCACAGGATATTCCCCGATTTCCTCTTGTATAAGCTCTATTTCTGCCAGTTTAAGAGACAGCGCGGTCGTCCGCTGCTGGCCCTGTGATCCGTACGTTTGTACTTCCTTGCCGTTTATATAAAAAGCCAGATCGTCTCGATGAGGACCGGCCAGAGTCATACCGCGCCGTATTTCCTGCTCTTTCATTTGTGATAATTTTATCATAAATGACTCAAATAAGACAGCTTCATCTTCTTCCTCACCGTCAGCAAACGACGGAAGATACTGCAACCGCAGTTCCTCAATCCCGTTTGTAATGCCCTGATGGATCGTTTCTGCCCACTTTTGTAGCTTTTTTATAAATTGTTTCCTCTTCTTGACGATTTTAACACCATGCTCCACCAGTTGGATATTCCAGATGTCCAGCATGGCCTGCTGTGACGCATCTTTACCCCAAAGTGTCTTTAACAGATTGTTACGCTGCACGAGCACTTTCTGATATTGCTGCAAGTGAAACAGATAGCTAGGTGTTACCTGTCCAATCTCCATGTCAAGAAACCGGCGGCGCACCCCCGGCGTTCCCTTGACGATCTCCAAATCCTCTGGAGCGAACATCACCACATTCAGTGATCCAATGAAATCACTTAGCTTTCGCTGTTCTAGTCCATTGATTTTGGCCTTCTTACCTTGAGGAGAAAGTGAAAGTTCCAGCTTTAAGGTGCCGTACTTCTTCTCCACTTCAGCCGATATATGAGAGCTGGTTGCTTCGAAAGAGATCAGTTCTTTGTCTTTGGACGTGCGATGACTTTTGGTCAGTGCAAGAACGAACAGGGCCTCAACCAAATTGGTTTTGCCCTGTGCATTTTGTCCGATGATGAGATTTACGTCTCCGAAGGAGCCCAGCTGTAGTGTTTCATAGTTTCGGTAATGATGCAGGCTGATGTTATTAACAAACAAACTTATCCTCTCCCTCGTTTTCCGCTCTAACGCCAAAGCGGCTGCGGGAGGCTGATTTACCCAGCAGCAACCTGAAAGATGCCGCAGTCCTCCACCTTGATGATGTCCCCGGGATACAATTTGCGCCCACGCCGCTCCTCAGGCTCGTCATTTACTTGTACTGCTCCCTCTTGAAGCAAAGCTTTCGCCATGCCGCCTGTGGATACACAATCCGCCAGCTTCAAAAACGAATCAAGCTTAATATATTCACTGTGGATAACAATTTGTTTCATGTTTTGATCCTTTCATCCCCCTTGCCTGGGGATAACTTTAATTGGTCGTCCGGTAAGGCAAAATGATGTACATGCTCTGACTGTCGTCAATCGGCTTCAAAATAATCGGGCTCATGACACCTGTAAAAGCAATCATAAGCTGCTCGCTTTCGATAACCTTCAGCACATCGAGCATATATTTTGAGTTAAACGAGATACGCAGGGATTCCCCTTTAAAATCAATGAGGTCGAGCTCTTCGCGTACTTTACCGAGCTCTGAGGAACTTGACGAAATCTCGATCCCGCCGTTTTCCATCGTCTGCATACGAACGATATTCGTTTTTTCCTCTTTGGATAGCAAATAAGCACGGTCAATGGACTCGCTAAGTTTTTTTGTATCCAAGACGAGTTCTGTTTTGTGGGTAGTCGGAATAATCCTAGAAGTATCCGGATAAATTCCGTCCAAAATACGTGAGTAGAATAAAACACGGTCAATTTTGAACAGCACCTGGTTGTCTGCTACTACGATATCAACGAGTGTATTTTGATCCGGAACAATTTTGCTCAGCTCATTCAATGTTTTACCAGCGATAACAACATTGCTGAACTTAATATCTTCCGCACCAGCCAGACTTGCAGAACGTGTTGCCAAACGGTGACGGTCTGTTGCTGTAAACTTCAGTTCATTATCCGCAAGATTCCACAAAACACCTGTCAAAATTGGAGTTGTTTCATGTGTAGAAATCGAAAATACAGTTTGTTTAATCATATTCTTCAGCAAATCGCCTGGAATAGATACGGTTTGGTTCCCTTCAATGCTTGGAAGTACCGGAAATTCTTCCGGATCTAGACCAACCATTTGAATTTCAGTAGCACCTGCAGAAATAAAGGTTTGGAAGTTCTCTTTAACCTCCATTTGAACCTCTTGGGATGGAAGCTTTTTAATAATTTCCACAAAAAACTTAGCAGGCAGCACGACACTTCCGGGTTTGTCCACCTGCACGATTGTTTGCTTGTCATCTTCCGCAGGAATAAAGGATTGGATGGAAATATCGGTATCACTCGCGGTTAATGTCACACCTTGATGAGTAACGTCCAATTTAATTCCACTCAAAATGGGAATGGTGGTTCTGCTGGAAATAGCTTTTGAAACGTGTTGAATAGATTCATTCAAGAAATTTTTTAATATGCTGATCTTCATCAAAATTCACTCCTCGCTAATCAATGCGAAGGTTTTTAAATGCCGGCAAACGCCGGTTATTCTTCGCCTTCTTTATGGATATATATTTATTAATTATTAATAGTATCAGTAGTAGGGGCACTGAATATGTGGATAAGCCTAAGAAAAGGCATAAAATTAAGCCTATCCACATGTGTATAGATTGTGCATAGGCTTTGAACTTGTTCAGGTTGGATTTTTGATTTTCTCCGTAAGATTGTTAACAACTTTGAAGAGATCCTGGTCGGCTTTTAGCGCTTGGGATATTTTCTCGTGGGCATGAATGACGGTCGTATGATCTCGGCCACCAAATGCCTCTCCGATTTTAGGCAGGGAATAGTCAGTCAATTCACGGGATAGGTACATTGCAATCTGCCTTGGAAATGCAACGGCTTTGGTTCTTTTCCGAGCTTTAAAATCTTCCATGCGCAGATTGTAGTACTCTCCAACCTTTTGCTGGATGTCCTGAATGGTAATCATTCGCGGACGGCTTGAAGGAATGATATCTTTCAGCGCTTCTGCAGCAAGATGTGTCGTTACATCCTGATTCGTGAGCGAGGAGTAGGCAACAACGCGTATAAGTGCACCTTCTAACTCGCGGATGTTTGTGTCGATCTGGTTGGCGATATACATCATCGCTTCATTCGGAATATCGAGATTCTCGGCTTTCGCCTTTTTACGAAGAATCGCGATCCGTGTTTCTAGATCAGGCGGTTGAATATCGGTGATCAGTCCCCATTCAAAACGGGAGCGAAGCCGTTCTTCAAGCGTCGGTATTTCTTTAGGAGGGCGGTCACTTGAAATGATGATCTGCTTCCGTTCTTCATGCAGTGCATTGAAAGTGTGGAAGAATTCCTCCTGGGTAGACTCTTTGCCGGCCAAGAACTGAATATCGTCGATAAGCAGGATATCAACGCTCCGGTATTTATTGCGGAAGCTTTCCGCTCTGTTGTCCCGGATTGAGTTGATAAATTCATTCGTGAACTTCTCTGAGGAGATGTAAACGACTTTGCTGCTCGGATTATGCTCCAGAATATAATGCCCGATTGCATGCATAAGATGCGTCTTCCCAAGTCCTACACCACCGTAAAGAAACAGCGGGTTGTATGCCTTCGCTGGGGCTTCGGCCACGGCAAGCGAGGCAGCATGAGCAAACCGGTTGCCAGACCCGATGACGAAGGTGTCGAACGTATATTTCGGATTAAGCATATGTGACTGAATTTCATCACTAGATACTTGAAGGGGCGGCGACGGCTGCTGAGGTGCGGGTTCAGATGGCTTCGCCTCTTCAATGACAAAACGTACCTCTACCTGCTTTCCCATAACTTCATACACCGTCGAGCTAACCAATTTCGTATATCTGCTTTCCAGCCATTCCACGGCGAATGTTGTTGGAGCGGAAATGACTACGGAGTGATCGTTCAGTGTCAATGCTTTCGTGGCTTTAAACCAAGTGTCAAAACTGGGTTTGCTCAGCTTGGTTTGTATAATCGATAATATTTGCTGCCATAATTCGGAAGTATGGCTATCCAAAACTGTCACTCCTTTAAATCTTCCAAATGTGGCGAGAGCCATGAGTGGAAATGTCGAAAGAAAATGAATAATGTAGATTTATCCCCAATGCTAGACTCCTGTGAAAACAAAAAACTATGGATAAATTGAAATTGTTCACAACTTTATCCACAGCCTGTTGATAATTTGGAGAGTTCATTCACATATTCACATCCAAAAGTAATATCATCATAGCAAAAGAAAGCCGTATTTTCAATGCGTGAGCGGATTTTATCCACAAATTCAAGCGCTTGTGCATAATTTTTATTCACACCACTATATATTGTTTATAATCTGTTCAGGTTTCGACATCAGAAGTAACAATGCGGGAAAAATTATACACAGGTTGTCCTTTCGAAAGAGGAATGATTCATCTTTTTGTCGGGTCGTGAAAAATACGTTTTTTAAATTTGCCTGTGGGTAACTTTTTCTTCTATACATTAGGGGGATCGGATAAGGGGAATAAAATATAGAAAAAGGCCGCTCCTTATGGAGCGGCCTTTTCGCTAAATATGAGGGCAAAGAGCAGCTAGTTTACATAAATTTTTGCTGAAACTCGGAAATCGCTTTGTAATCTTCCTCAAGTTTACGTGAAATTCGAATAAAGATCGGTAGAAGGCTCTTGTAAACAGTAGCATTCTCATCGATCGGCTGGTGTTCATGTGTGCCTCCAACCATATCTGCCACAATATCCAGCGAATCGGCTTTACCTGTGGCATAAAGACCTAGTACAACGGCACCGAGGCAGGAGCTTTCGTAACTTTCCGGAACGATAACTTGTTGATTAAAAATATCTGCCATCATCTGACGCCAAATAGGAGAACGGGCAAAGCCACCTGTAGCATGGATTTTGGTTGGCGTCCCCATCTGTTCCTCCATGGCCAGAAGGACGGTATACATATTAAATATTACACCTTCAAGCACTGCCCTGATCATATGCTCTTTCTGGTGATTTAGGGACAGGCCGAAAAAGGAGCCACGAGCGTTCGGATCCCACAAAGGAGCTCGCTCTCCAGTTAAATAAGGATGAAACAGAAGACCACCAGAGCCTGGAGCAACGCGCTCTGCAATTTTGGTCAACACGTCATATGGATTGATGCCAAGCCGCTTAGCTGTTTCGACCTCTGATGCGGCAAGTTGATCCCGAACCCAGCGGAAGATCATGCCGCCATTATTAACTGCTCCGCCAATGACCCACTTATCTTCTGTCAGAGCATAGCAAAAAATACGTCCTTTAGGATCGGTCATTGGTTTATCCACCACGGTTCGAATGGCGCCGCTTGTACCGATGGTGGCAGCAACAACACCTGGCTGAATGGCGTTAACCCCTAGGTTGGATAGAACCCCATCCGTTGCTCCCAAGACAAAAGGAGTAGAGGGAGAGAGGCCCATAGCAGCCGCATAGCCCTCATCAAGACCTGTCATGATGTGTGTGGTAGGAACCAGGGTCGACAGGCGACCCTCATCAATGCCGGCGATCTTCAAAGCCTCTTCATCCCAAGTCAGGGTGTTCAAGTTCAAAAGGCCTGTGGATGAAGCGATCGAATGGTCGACTACGTATTGATGAAACAATTGATAGTAGACATACTCTTTAATCGAAATGAATTTTGCAGCTTTATTAAATAAGGATTCTTCCTCATAGCGCAGCCACATTAATTTCGTGATCGGTGACATAGGATGAATGGGTGTACCCGTTCTTAAATACAGCTCATGACCGCCAAAATCTTTTTTCAGCCGTTCCGACCACTTTGCACTCCGATTATCGGCCCATGTGATGCATTGGGTCAGCGGCTTTCCATTTGTATCTACAGCGATGATACTATGCATGGCAGAGCTGAAGGAGACAAATAGAACTTTCTCCGGATTAATGCCGCTACTCTCCATAACTCCTTTAACCGAGGAGACTACGGTCTTGAAAATTTCATCAGGATCCTGCTCCGCAATGCCAGGAGATGGCGTGAGGAGTGGATATTCACCGTCAGACTTGGCAATAATCTTTCCATTCTCCGTAAACAGCACCGCTTTAGTGCTGGTGGTTCCGATATCAACACCGATCATATAGTTTAGCGTATCCAAAAGGCATACCTTCTTTCCGCAATAAGGTGTTTCCAGTTCAGTCTAATTGCTATTTTTTCATTATACAAATATGTTCAGTGTCAAAGCGAGCGCAAGCCCAATTACAGATAGCAGGGTTTCCATGACCGTCCATGATTTAAGGGTCTGTGTCACGGACATGTTGAAAAACTCCTTAACCATCCAAAAGCCAGCATCATTTACGTGTGATAATACGATAGATCCTGCTCCGGTTGCTAGTACAACGAGCTCTACATTAGCTCCAGGCGTCAAAGCGAGAACGGGGGCTACAATCCCCGCTGCGGTGGTCATGGCGACCGTAGCGGAACCTGTTGCGACGCGGATTAGGGCGGCGACGAGCCAGGCGAACAGAATAACATTAATATTGGCTCCGGTTGCGAATTCTGCAATAGCATTACCGACACCGCTGTTGATAAGTACTTGCTTGAATGCTCCACCTGCTCCGATGATCAGAACAATTGTGGCGATAGGGGCAAGGCATTCGCTGGTAAAGCGAGAAATTTCATGTTTATTAAAGCCGCGTGCGAACCCAAGAGAGAAGAAGGAGAACACCGCAGCAATCAGCAAGGCAATAATCTCATGACCGATAAATTCACAAAATAAAGTAATGCTGCTACTCGCATCCGGGTCAATAATAGTTGCGATAGATCCGATAAGCATCAGAATGACTGGCAGCAAAATCGTAAACATGGTAATTCCGAAGCCGGGAAGGGTGCGTTCTGCTTTATTAGAGAATTGTTCGGCAAGCTCTTCCGGCGGATTTGTATGAATGCGTTTACCAATAAATTTACCAAAGAGGGGACCCGCTATAATGGCCGTCGGGATACCAATTAATAAAGAATACAAAATGGTCTTACCCAGATCTGCTTGATACGCATCGATAGCTATCATTGGAGCGGGATGCGGAGGTACCAGACCGTGGACGGTTGAAAGACCGGCTAGAATCGGAATACCAATTTGAAGCAGCGGCATTTTTGTTTTGCGGGCTACCGTAAACACAATGGGTATAAGCAAAATGACACCAACTTCAAAGAATACAGGAATACCTACAATAAAACCGACAACCATCATCGCCCAGTGAACTCGTTTTTCACCGAATCGATCCACCAGAGTCGTGGCGATTTGTTCTGCGCCGCCCGATTCTGCCATCATTTTTCCAAGCATGGTTCCAAGAGCAATAACAATCGCGATCGTACCGAGTGTTCCGCCCAGACCGCTCGTAATCGAGTTGACCACGTCAGCCGGTTTCATTCCGGTAAGAAGGCCGAGCATCAAAGCCGAGAGGAGAAGAGTTACAAATGGATTCCATTTGTATTTTGAGATCAGAACGATTAGAAAAACAATAGTTATGAGTGTCCAGATCATTAATGTAGCATTATGGCTGAGGCCAAAAAGTGAACTCATGTTGATATCCTCCTAATTATGTTACCCACTCTTTGGGCTTTACTAGATAGATGTATTGGTAATGCTCAAAGACAAGACTCTAATTTCAATGGTGTATACTTGTCGACAACTTGAATTAGAAAGAAATGCACCTTGAAAAGAGGTGCTGCTATCCTTTCGGAAAACTATGGTGAAGCGTCGTGCGAGAATCGTCAAAATAATGCTGAACCGCCGCTTGAATCCGCTGTGTATCTAAAGAGTTCATCTCTTGTACCAATTTGATGTGTTTATCGATCACGTAACGGATTTTGTCATCACCACCGCTGAATACTTGTTCTGTTGTGATGAGCATGGTTGTCATAACAATTGGGCGAATACTCTTCCAAAGATGAAAAATGCGTGTATGTTTCGCTTCGGTAATTATTTTTTCGTGAAAAGCCAAATCCTGAAATGCAAATTCAATGGCATCACGGTGCTTTGCTGCGAGTTCCATGCGGTCAATAATCTGTTCCAGATGTCGCGTTAGATCCGGATGAGGATCTTTAAATACATGGGCTTGTACAAAACTCTCAATGAGATACCGGACATCGTAAAGTTCCTCTACATCTTTTAACGATAAACCGATTACAACGGCGCCCATGCGCTCTAACCTGATCAATCCTTCATTCGACAGCGTTTTCAAAGCTTCCCGTACAGGAGATCGGCTTGTTCCGAAATCGTTTGCAATTCGGTTTTCCGACAGTACTTCGCCAGGTTTGATCGTTCCGCTTATGATTTGAAGTCGTAATTCACTTGAAATGCTTTCCCCAAGGGATACGCCCAGAAGCCAGGATGTTGGATATTTCATAACTATAATCCCCATTTCGAATATCTAATAGCAATGATTGTACCATACCCGGAAAGGACCATTCCATGATACTTAGAATGGTTCTTCACCTGGGCAACCAAGGGATTGGTTAAGCAAAAGTCTATTCTGATTTTTCAACGGCATGTCCGCCGAATTCATTCCGGAGCGCTGCGACGACTTTGCCATGGAATGTATCGTTATCTAAAGAACGGTAACGCATAAACAGGGACATCGCGATTACCGGCGCACTGGCCTGTAGATCAAGGGCTGTTTCAACGGTCCATTTGCCTTCGCCCGATGATTTCATGACACCTTTAATGCCTTCAAGTTTCGGATCTTTAGAAAATGCGTTCTGAGTCAGTTCCATCAACCAGCTTCGGATCACCGAACCGTTGGACCAGACACGGGCAACATCTTCAAAGTTATAATTGAAGGAACTTTTTTCAAGCACCTCAAAACCTTCAGCAATCGATTGCATCATGCCGTATTCGATCCCGTTGTGTACCATTTTTAAAAAGTGACCGCTGCCACTTTCACCGGCATACAAATAACCGTTCTCGACAGCCATATCTTTAAATAGAGGCTCGATGACAGTAAAGATTTCACGATTGCCCCCAATCATAAAGCATCCTCCGTTTTGTGCACCTTCCATACCACCGGATGTTCCAGCATCAAAATAGTGAATGCCTTGTGCCGCCAGTGTTTCTGCACGAGAAATGGATTCCTTATAATGTGAGTTTCCGCCGTCAATCAATATGTCTCCGGGTTGCAGCAGGGGAGTGATTGATTGAATTACCGAGTCCACGATTTGTCCTGCGGGGACCATCATCCATACAATACGGGGGGCTGTAAGGTTAGCCACCATCTCTTCTAGGGATGTAACACCAATGGCTCCTTGCTCTGCCGATTGTTTAACCAGCTCTGCATTGACATCGTATGCTACAACCTGGTGATCATGACGAATCAGATTTTGCATGAGGTTGTAACCCATTTTTCCAAGACCGATTAAACCGATTCTCATTCTAGTTGACTCCTTCCTGCTGTATACTTGTATACAACTTTGAATTTACCATCATAATACTCCTTTCTAAGGCATCTGTAAAATAAATTTGAAAGCGTACTCAGTAATAACTATTGTTATAAGGAAAGAATCGAGTTGTGAAGCGAAAAAAATTATCCCCATGTGGATAATTTTTAAAATCATGATACAAAACAAGTGAGGTTGTGGAAAACTTATGTGGGCTGATAAAGGAAGTTTTGGATTGACTTCTAGACTCGATTATGATTAAATATATAAAGGCATTTTCTGTGAGTGTAAAAAGAAACTTTTCTTTAAAAATATAAGAAATTCTAAGGTGTCAATTTTTCTTATATTTCTCGCAGGAACGGAGCTTTCTTAATGAAATGATGGCATACCGTTTCTACTTGTTATATGGTAAATTAAGATTCCTTTAAGGGGGTGCAACAGATCATGAAACAAACTTTCAAACCGAACGTGAGCAAACGCAAAAAAAATCACGGTTTCCGTAAAAGAATGAGTTCCAAAAACGGACGTAAGGTTCTGGCTAGCCGCCGTCAAAAAGGAAGAAAAGTATTGAGCGCTTAATTTTGAGCCACGATGCCACGAAGACCACCGAGGTGGTCTTTTTTTTCGTAATGACACTAGTCGTGTTATTTTAAGAGATTTTAGGACTCGTTTACCGCTTGCGCGGTATGACCATACTATATATATACGAAGAAATACCGTGAGATGCCGAAGGAAGGCAGGCAGGGAGAGACTGGTGCAAAAAAAACTGCGTTTACGAAACCGGGCTGACTTTAGCCGTGTTTATCGTCACGGAAAATCTTTTGCCAATCATCAGTTCGTGGTGTATTGGTCACGCAAAAGAGACGTAGAGCAATTTCGGGCCGGTGTTTCAGTTAGTAAAAAGGTAGGCAATGCTGTAGTCCGCAACCGGATGAGACGGCTTGTAAAAGAAATTGTCCGCCACCATCAACATGAGATTATTGAGCATATTGATCTGATTTTTATTGTCAGAAAAGGCGCGCTCGACAAGTCCTATCAGGAACTGGAGAAAAGCGTGCTGCATGTGTTACGCAAATCATCACTTTTAAAGGCGAAGAAGCGATGAGCTTGTGTTTATTTGTCCATATAAATATGTTATGATTTACCGTGGAATGGAAAGCTAAGAGAGGGGTTTTGAAGTGTCGCTAACGAAGACAAGACGAGGGAAATGGTTCCTTCTCACAGCTTTGCTAGTATTGGCAATGGCTGTATTATCTGGTTGTACGCCACAAGCTGACCAGATGCGTACCATCGATGACCTGAAAAACGGTGGCTTTTGGCAGAGTAACGTTGTTTATTATTTTACGTGGGCTCTTGATACATTCGCTACTTGGTTTAACGGTGAGTATGGATTAGCGGTTCTAATTATGGTGCTTATCGTCCGTACTTTGATCCTGCCGTTGACACTAAAGCAGGTACGTAGCTCGAAAGCAATGCAAGCAATTCAGCCTGAAATTGCTAAGATTCGTGAGAAATATAAAGATACTCCTGAAAAAGTGCAGATGGAGACCATGAAGTTGTTCCAGGAGCATAAGGTTAATCCGATGGCAGGTTGTTTGCCTCTGCTGGTTCAGATGCCGATCTTTATCGCACTTTATCATTCGATTTATTATAACGGACTTCTCCGTGAGCATGAATTCCTATGGCTTCAGCTCGGAGAACCGGACAAGCTGTTTATATTACCAGTTCTGGCGGCGTTTACGACTTATTTCCAGACTAGAATGATGATTAAGATGAACCCATCGCCTCAACAAGGCATGATGCAGTTCATGATGTTCGTTTATCCGATTCTGATTTTCGTAATGTCGTTCCAGTTCCCATCCGCTCTTCCACTGTACTGGTTCTACAGTAACTTGTATACCATCGTGCAGAACTACTTCTTGTACCGCAACAATGACAAAAATGTAGCTGTTGCAAACGTAAAAACGGCAAGCACAAGTCAAAGTAAAGGTCCAAGCAAAGGTTCGAAGAACGGGAAAAAAGGTAAAAAAGGAGCTAAAAAGTCGAGATGAGTAAAATCGTCGCTACAGGAAAAACCGTTGAAGATGCTGTCGAACAAGGGCTAGCCCAGTGGGGTGTAAGTCGGGACCACGTATCGGTTCAAATTTTGAGTCAGCCGTCAAAAGGATTCCTAGGGCTGTTCGGAGTGAAGGAAGCAAAGGTTGAACTCACACTTCTCTCCGGCAGCACCGGCGGCGAAGAGCTTAATAAGGACTTTTCTTCTATAAAACAGGCAGCACCAGTATTGGAAGTACAGAAAGCAAAGGCAGCTCCAGAACAAGCTACTGTTAACAGCTTGTCTGAAGCTATGTCTGTCGATACTGTTAAACGTGAGGGAGAGGACCCTTTTCGTGAGGCAATAAACTTTTTGACTGAGACTGGGAAAGCCATGGGGCTCGACATTACAGTTGATGCCCTGCACGGTAAGGAATTTACTACTCTTCAAATTTCCGGTGAGGGATTAGGACTTATCATTGGTCGTAGAGGCCAGACACTGGATGCTCTGCAGTATCTGGTTAATATTGTGGCTAATCGTTATTCTGATAACTACATTCGGATTGTGCTGGACGCAGAGAATTTCCGCGAACGACGCAAAAAGACGCTCGAGGATTTGGCTGATCGATTGGCTGGACGTGCTGTTAAGACACGAAAAGAAATCGTACTTGAACCAATGCCTGCTTCTGAGCGTAAGGTTATCCATTTTAGACTTCAAAATCATGCTAAAGTAAAGACATTTAGTAAAGGCGAGGAACCGAACCGCCGTATCGTCATTACTTTGAAGCAGCAGTAAAGATTATATGACTCAATGACTCCTGGGCGGTAATAGGGAGTCATTGTTTTTTATTCAAGTGTTAATAAGCTTATCCAGAATGAAAAGAAGGTGAATTTTCATGTTGAGTGATACGATTGCTGCGATTTCCACAGCGGTTGGTGAGGGAGGTATCGCGATTATTCGCGTCAGCGGTCCTGAAGCTATCATTGAAGTAGAAAAAATATTTAAGAGTAAGACAAAATTATCCGAAGCAGATTCGCATACGGTTCATTATGGGCATATCATGGACCCGATGACTCGGGATAACCTTGAAGAGGTATTAGTTACTGTAATGAGAGCACCGCGCTCATTCACCACAGAAGATGTGGTTGAGATCAGTACACATGGTGGTGTCATTGCGGTTAAGCGGGTGATGGATCTGCTTCTGCAACAGAACATCCGTCTTGCTGAACCTGGCGAATTTACAAAACGTGCTTTTTTAAATGGAAGAATTGACTTGTCACAAGCCGAAGCGGTTATCGATCTAATCCGTTCGAAGTCAGACCGTGCTTTCTCGGTTGCCTTGAAGCAGGTGGAAGGAAATTTATCACGTAAAATTAATGATCTGCGGTATACGCTCGTGGAGACTTTAGCTCATATTGAGGTGAATATCGATTATCCTGAACATGATGTAGAATCACTTACTTCGGAGTTCATTAAGGATAAAAGCCGCTTTGTTATGGGTGAGATCGACAAGCTGCTGAAGACGGCCGAAGAAGGGAAAATATTGCGTGAGGGTATTACTACTGCGATCGTAGGTCGTCCGAATGTCGGTAAGTCTTCCTTGCTTAATACACTAGCTCATGATAACAAAGCAATTGTTACGGATATTCCGGGAACAACACGTGATGTCATCGAGGAGTTCGTGACGATTAACAACATTCCGCTCAAGTTGCTCGATACAGCGGGGATTCGGGAGACCATGGATGTTGTTGAGAAAATTGGGGTAGAACGTTCGAAACATGCGGTAAGTGAGGCAGACTTGATTCTTCTGGTATTGAATGCAAGTGAGCCACTGCATGAAGATGAATTGGAACTGATGGAACAAATACGCGGTAGACAATGTATTGTTATTATGAATAAAATGGACTTACCGTCACAGATCGATCTTGATATTGTTCGTAGATATTATCCAGATGAACTGATCGTTCCGATGTCTGTAAAGGCGCAGGAAGGAATCGATCGGTTAGAGGATGCTATTTCAAGATTGTTCTTTAGTGGTAAGATAGAGGGCGGAGATCTGACTTACGTTAGCAATGTCCGTCATATTGCTTTGCTTAAGAAGGCAAAACAATCTCTGCAGGATGCATATGAAGCAGCTGAGCAGTACATTCCCATTGATATGATTCAGATCGATGTACGGCTTGCATGGGAGCAACTTGGAGAGATCTTAGGTGAAGAAGTAGGCGATTCGCTGATTGATCAAATTTTCTCGCAATTTTGCCTTGGGAAATAGGCTTCTAATGAATCCATTTCATATCTGATTAAAACTCCTTCTAAAACTATATGTAGACAAACAATCATATTTTGATCTATATATAGTCTTGGTTAAAGCGGCTAAAGGTATTATGAAATTGATTCTATTATATAGGGTTTGAAAATATACAAAAAACAGGAGGGTTTGCCATGAGTTATGTAGGACGCACCTATGACGTGATTGTTGTTGGGGCTGGTCATGCTGGCTGTGAGGCTGCATTAGCTTCCGCACGCATGGGTGCTGAAACGTTGATGGTTACGATTAACTTGGATATGGTTGCATTTATGCCTTGTAATCCGTCGATTGGCGGACCAGCTAAAGGACATGTTGTTCGTGAAATTGATGCTTTGGGCGGTGAAATGGGCCGTAATATTGATAAGACCTTTATTCAAATGCGAATGCTAAATACGGGTAAGGGACCAGCGGTTCATGCGCTTCGTGCACAAGCTGATAAGTTTTCCTATCAACATACCATGAAAGAAACGATGGAGATGCAAGAAAACCTGACACTTCGTCAGGGAATGGTTGATCGTCTTGTGGTTGAGAATGGGGAATGCGTTGGGATTGTAACACAGACTGGTGCTGAATACCGTGCTAAAGCTGTAGTCTTAACAACAGGGACGTATCTGCGCGGTAAAATCATTATGGGTGAGCTGATGTATGAGAGCGGACCGAATAACCAACAGCCATCCGTAAAATTAGCAGAGAATTTGCGTGAGCTTGGATTTGATCTCGTTCGATTTAAGACGGGAACACCTATGCGGGTTCATAAGGATACGATTGATTTCTCGAAAACCGAAATTCAACCAGGTGATGATGAGCCGAAGTTCTTTTCTTATGAGACAAAATCTTCGGATAATGAGCAGCTTCCATGCTGGTTGACTTACACATCTGTTGAAACTCATCAGATTATTAATGATAATCTGCATCGTGCTCCGATGTTCTCAGGTGTAATTGAAGGAACAGGACCTCGTTATTGTCCATCGATTGAAGATAAAGTCGTTCGCTTTGCTGACAAAGCGAAACATCAGATTTTCCTTGAGCCTGAGGGTAAGAACACGAAGGAATACTATGTTCAAGGTTTATCCACGAGTATGCCAGAAGATGTTCAGCTTGCGATTCTACGGTCTGTGCCAGGTTTGGAAAAAGCAGAAATTATGCGTAATGGTTACGCAATCGAGTATGACGCCATCGTTCCAACTCAGTTGTGGCCATCGCTTGAAACGAAGCATCTACCAGGATTGTTCACAGCAGGCCAGATCAATGGTACATCTGGTTATGAAGAAGCAGCTGGTCAAGGGCTAATGGCAGGCATTAACGCTGCACGTAAAGTGCAAGGGAAAGAAGCCATCGTTCTTGATCGCTCCCAAGGGTATATTGGTGTTCTGATTGATGATCTAGTAACCAAAGGAACGAATGAGCCGTATCGCCTGCTTACTTCACGCGCAGAATATCGCTTGCTTCTCCGTCATGATAATGCGGATATGCGTCTGACTGAGATTGGTCATGAGATCGGATTGATCTCCGAAGAGCGTTATGCTCAGTTCCTTCGTAAAAAAGCACTCGTTGAGCAGGAGATTGAACGTCTTAGCCAGACGAAAGTGAAGCCTGTAGAAGTAAATGCGATGCTTGAAGCTGCTGGGTCTGCCTTAATTCAAGATGGAAGCAATATGCTGACTATTTTGCGTAGACCTGAAATTTCGTTTGATATGATTGAATCCTTGTCTCCATCACCATTCGAACTGGATGAGGAAATGAAGGAGCAAGTTGAAATTCAAATTAAATATGCCGGTTATATAGAGAAGCAACTCGGTCATGTTGAGCGTCTGCAGAAGATGGAGAAGAAGCGGATTCCTGAGGATATTGTCTATGATGATATTCATGGTTTAGCGATGGAAGCAAGACAAAAGCTTAACAAAATCCGTCCGATTTCGATTGGTCAGGCTTCTCGTATTGGCGGGGTAACTCCAGCGGATATTTCTATACTCTTGGTTTATCTGGAGCATTACAACCGAGTTACGGCAGCGAAAGGATAAGCCACACTAATGGATACTATTCAAAAGGATTTTGTAAGCCGGCTCGAAGAGCGGGGTATTACAATAAATGAGAGACAACTCGATCAGTTCGAAAATTACTACAAAGTATTGGTTGAGTGGAATGAGAAGATGAACCTGACAGGAATTACGGAACGCGATCAGGTATATATGAAGCATTTTTACGATTCGGTGAGTCTTGCCTTCTATGTGGATATGGAAAAAGTGGGTTCCTTAGCCGATATCGGTTCAGGAGCTGGCTTTCCTGGAATTCCGCTGAAGATCTGTTTTCCACATTTGAAGTTAACGATCGTCGACTCTCTAAATAAACGCATCAATTTTCTCAAGCATGTTGCAGAAACACTTGGATTGGAACAAGTTGAACTACTGCATGGCAGGGCAGAGGAAGTAGCTCGTAAACATGGATACCGCGATGGATTTGATCTGGTTACCGCACGTGCAGTAGCGAGAATGGCTGTTCTTAACGAGTTTTGCCTGCCTTTTGTTAAAGTAGGAGGGCAATTTGCAGCAATGAAGGGTAGTAATCCAACGGAAGAGATTGATGAGGCAGCACGCAGTTTGAAAGAATTGAGAGGTTCACTGAGCCAAGTGCATTCCTTCTCGCTTCCGGTTGAAGAATCAGATCGTCATATTGTTGTTATTGATAAAAAGGGACCTACCCCGACTAAATATCCTCGCAAAGCTGGAACAGCTGCGAAGACACCGCTTGTTTAACTTAATATATTTCAAAATGTATCCTAGGAATGTTTCACGTGAAACATTCCTTTTTTTGACCAAGTGGATACTACGTTAATTTATATCTAGCGATCGTTTGAAGTGTGTGTGAGATCAGCTTATTTTATTGTTATGTACCTAACTTTATTAGATATAAAAGTTGTCCTCAGAGAAATCAGATTTCATATGATTTTGTAAAAATACACTAAATTTGCAGGAAAAAAAGGTGAGTTTGTAGAATAGGATTATAGGACAAATAGTGGTAGAATAGAATCGTAGTACCAATTGATAGAGGCCGGACATAGACCGGTCCGTTTTTTTGCTGATATCATGAGTAAATGTAATGTTTTATGCAGGGAAATGCCTGACTTCGCATGAAGTATTCGGATCTAAAAAGTCAGAAGGTGGCTTTTGGAACGAAGGCTTGTTATCTAGCCATTCATGTTAGCTACTGAATCTGTTTCACGATATAGTAGCAAGTAGAGGCATCGTCCATGCTATCATGAAATTAGGTGGTAATATACGGAATGAAAGAACAATTTTCGAAGTTGTTTGGCTTAGCGGCAGAACGAAATAATGGGGATGAAGTGAAGCAAATTCCAGTGAATGAGGTTGTTAGCAGTCCATATCAACCGCGCACGATTTTTGATGACGATAAAATCGATGAATTGCTTCAGACCATTAAAACACATGGTGTCATTCAACCTATTGTTGTTCGTATTCGTAATGGCGTGTATGAGATTATTGCCGGTGAGCGTCGTTGGCGTGCAGTCAAAAAGTTAGGTCTGGATACGATTCCTGCAATCGTTCGGGATTTTAATGATTCTCAGGCGGCTTCAATTGCCTTAATTGAGAATTTGCAACGGGAAGGTCTGACTTCAATTGAAGAGGCAGTGGCTTATCAGAAATTGATTGATCTTCACCAGCTTACTCAAGAGAGTCTTGCACAACGACTGGGTAAGAGCCAATCCACCATTGCTAACAAAATCCGACTATTGCAACTGCCTGAAGAAGTGAAGTTGGCGCTTATGGAACGTAAGATTACAGAACGCCATGCTCGTGCGCTGTTATCTCTAGATAATGAGGAGACGCAGTTGAAAGTGCTGGCTGAGGTCATTGCAAAAGAGTTGAATGTTAAGCAGACGGAAGCTCGGGTTGCATTTTATAAAGAAGTAACTACGATGAAGAAATCGAAACGGATTTCTTATAGTAAAGATGTACGCCTGGCCCTGAATACGATTCGTCAATCCATTGACATGGTTTCAGGATCGGGTATGGCTATTAAGACGACTGAGAATGATCATGATGACCATTATGAGATCGTCATTAAAATTCCCAAACGATAAAGTTAGTATGACATGAAAGCCTGAAAGTGGTGATAATATGCCACTTTTTCTGTTGACCTAAGAAGCAGCTTAGTAGAACCTCCTAGGAAGACAGAATGCATTTTTTGGAGCTTAACGTGCTTGTATCTTCAAAAAATGGTTTCGTGTCCGAACCCAGCGGATTGCGCATAACCGTTCAGGTGCTGTCTCTCAAAGGACAGCGTTTATCCAAATGTGCAATATACAGCTTCTATGCTGTATATCATCTATTGCAGCCTACTTAGAAGAGTCTTCCTACATTGAGGTGAAATGAGTGTCTAAAACAATTGCCATAGCAAATCAAAAGGGCGGGGTCGGTAAAACGACGACTTCTGTCAATCTGGGCGCTGGACTGGCTTCGCTTGGCAAACGGGTTCTTTTAGTGGATATAGATCCCCAAGGGAACACGACCAGTGGTGTCGGCATTAATAAAGCAGATGTTGAAAACTGCATATATGATATCATCATTAATGAGGTACACCCTAAGGACGCGATTAATCCAACAAACATTGATGGATTAGATATCATTCCTGCTACGATTCAACTGGCAGGTGCAGAGATCGAACTTGTTCCAACGATTTCGCGTGAAGTACGTTTGAAGAAATCCCTTCAGTTGGTAAAACCTAATTACGACTATATCTTGATCGATTGCCCTCCATCACTCGGTATTCTTACGATTAACTCCCTAACTGCTGCTGATTCGGTCATTATTCCGATTCAATGCGAATATTATGCGTTGGAAGGCTTAAGTCAATTACTAAATACTGTACGTTTGGTCCAAAAACATCTTAATACATCGCTCAAGATTGAGGGTGTACTTCTTACGATGCTTGATGCAAGAACGAACCTGGGAATTCAGGTGATTGAAGAAGTGAAAAAGTATTTTCAAGAAAAAGTGTATAAGACCATTATTCCAAGGAACATTCGTTTGAGCGAAGCTCCATCACATGGTCAATCGATCATTACTTATGATCCTCGTTCAAAAGGTGCGGAAGTTTACTTGGAGCTGGCAAAGGAAGTGATCTCTTATGAGTAAACGTTTAGGAAAAGGGTTGGATGCACTTATACCTTCCTTGTCTATTAATGAGGATGATAAGGTCGTTGATATCCCATTGAGTCAGTTGCGGGCTAACCCGTATCAGCCTCGGAAAACGTTCAATGAAGAAGCGATCCAGGAGCTTGCTGAATCTATTCGGCAGCACGGTGTAATTCAGCCTATTATTGTACGAAGTGTTCTTAAGGGTTATGAAATTATTGCTGGGGAACGCCGTTTCCGGGCATCTCAATATTGTGGTAAAGCAACTGTTCCTGCTGTAGTTCGTTCTTTCAGTGATCAGCAGGTGATGGAAATTGCCTTGATCGAAAACCTGCAGCGCGAGAATTTAAACGCCATGGAAGTGGCAGTTGCCTACCAAGGTTTAATGGAACAATTTTCCTTAACGCAAGAAGAGTTATCTTTAAAAGTTGGTAAATCACGCTCGCATATTGCTAACTTCTTACGGTTGTTATCTTTACCGGAAGAAGTGAAAGAAAATGTTTCACGTGGAACATTATCAATGGGGCATGCAAGAGCGATAGTGGGGTTGAAAGATCCTGTTCTAGTTAAACAGTTGGCGAAACAGTGCGTGGAACAAGAGTGGAGTGTTCGCGAACTAGAGGAAGCTGTGAAGAACCTAGATCGAAAATCCGATGATAAGGATAAAGTGAAGGTGAAGAGAAGGGATCCATATATTGATCACCTGGAGGAGAACCTGCGCGAACGATTTAAGACGACTGTGAAGATCAAGCACAATAAAGATAAAGGGAAAATTGAGCTGAATTATTATAGCAAGCAAGACCTTGAACGGTTACTTGAATTGCTGCAATAGTTTGTTTTAAAATATGAAATGTTCGATACGGGATATCCATAACGTTTTACAATGATATAGTTTGGAATATCACATCTTGATGGAGAAAGACATGTCGGTGTTCCTTTGGGGAACAGGACATGTCTTTCTTTCTTGATTTTCTTGATCTAGGGAATGGAAGGGTACATAAAGGGTGAATCCCTTAGTAACTCAGTAGTTTTGAAATGCTCAAATATGTATGTTCTGATAGGATGATAGATTCGTAATCATCCTCATTGAAGGGGGTACAGCATGGATTCAGTCATTTACCTAGACCACGCAGCGACTTCGTGGCCTAAACCTCCGGAAGTGTTGGAGGCTATGAAGAAAGCGATGGACGAAGCAGCGGCGAACCCGGGGCGAGGGAGCCATCGCATGGCTGTGAATGCATCAAGAGTGCTCTATAACACACGTAGAACATTATCGACCTTATTTCATGTGAAAAATCCAAATGATATTGTCTTAACCGGCAACACGACAGAGGCATTGAATTTAGCTATCAAAGGATACCTTACTGAAGGTGATCATGTTATTGCTACAATGATTGAGCATAATTCAGTGAGAAGACCGTTAGAATACTTGAAACGGACAAGAGGGATTCATGTCGATTATATTCCTGTGCGTGCAGAGGGACAGCTGGATTTAAAAGAGGTAGAGAAAGCATTTAATCCGAAGACGAAGCTCGTGGTATGCAGTCATAGCTCGAATTTACTCGGATCGATTTTGCCAATTGAAGAGATTGGGGAATTGGCAGCTCGTCATGGGGCGGTGCTCCTTGTAGACGCAGCTCAGAGTGCCGGCATGTTACCTATTGATGTTGAAAACATGAATGTTGGAATGCTCGCCTTTCCAGGGCATAAAGGGCTTTTAGGACCGCAAGGAACAGGCGGTCTTTATATCTCTCCTAATGTGGAGTTAGAGCCTTTAATGCATGGAGGGACTGGTAGCCAATCTGAGGCTGTAGAACAGCCGACAGTAAGACCTGATAGATATGAGGCAGGTACCCCTAATACGATCGGTTTTGCAGGGCTTCAAGCCGGTGTGAAGAAAGTGCTGGAATGGACGCCGGATCATATCTATCAACATGAGTGGGAGCTCACGCAACGAATGATGGAAGGACTATCATCTGTAAAAGGAATTAAAATCCTGGGTCCAGGCTTAGGAGAAGCAAGAACAGGAATTGTATCGTTTGTAGTAGAACAGAGGGATGCCTCTGAAATGGCGTTTAAATTGGATCGTGAATATGGCATTGCTGTACGGGCAGGTTTTCATTGTACTCCACTTGCACATATGGCTGCAGGCACGGAAAACACTGGCGCTGTAAGAGCCAGTGTGGGGTTGTGGACGAGCAGAGAAGATGTTGACATTATGGTGGAAGCCATGGCTAAAATCCAGGCCTGATCGACAGATCAAGATTGAGGAGAAGGAATGAAAAAAGTATGTCTGAATTGAATGAATTGATCATGGAGCAACTTCATTGGTTTGTTGTCGGTATGGTAGCCGTGATATTGATTCTATGGTTGATCGTAATGATACAGGGCGCCAAGTTGCGTAAAATGCGGCGTCAATATAATGCGATGATGTCCGGCACCGGTGTGGAAAATCTGGAGACACTCCTCCTTAATCTGAAAATTCAAATGGATGAGATTGAAGAGGAACAGGGCAACCAGCGTACCCAACTTGATCGTATAATACAAGCTTTGAAGAGTGTGAAGACCAAAACGGGTATAGTTCGTTACAATGCTTTTGGTGAGCGTGGCAATGATATGAGCTTTTCCATTGCGATCGTGAGTGAAAAAGGTGATGGACTGGTTCTTACCGGTCTATATAACCGGGAAAGTTCATTTGTATATGCTAAGCCGTTACAACATGGAGAATCGAAACACTCTCTGTCCCCAGAGGAAAAAGAGGCTATAAATCTCGCGCTGCAAGAAGGGTAGAACGATTCCATTCCTTCAAAGCGGAGAACAAGCAATTTGCAATGATATCAGAAAGACGCATGACGAGACTTAGACGAGTGTTCTGTAATACGAAGTATTCCATAAAGCCGCCGACATTGACGATGCCAGTTACATGGATATCGCCAACCGGCGGTAATTCTTTATGTACACCTGCGCCAGGACGAAGAGGTCCATCTGAGACTTGGATCGATCCTACACTAGCGGATTGACCAAGACAAGCATCGATACCGATAATGAAAGGGTTGTCGTGCTTTTCATATATCATCGTGAGTGTTTCTTTCAAATTCATTGCGTGGACAGGCTCATCGAGTGTGCCATATAGATGGAAGAGCGGGCTATTGTATCGTGAAAGAGATGTACCGACAAGCGGTCCAAGACAATCGCCAGTGGAACGATCTGTACCAATGCACACTACGATTAATGGACGACGCTGCACGCCAGAGGAAAGGTGATAGAGTAGTCGATGTATAATTGCAGAATGGATTTCAGGATCGGTATGTGGTATTTTTAAGCTTGAAAACTCCTGATCGGGTGAGTGTTTAGGTGAACGGTTCATAGAATCTTCCTTTCATGTGCAAATGGTAGTATTAGTATATGGATGAAAGAATGTTTTTATACTTCTAGATTGGTAAAAGAAGATAATCTGTTCATAGATTGATGAGGAGCAGGTAATAGTGTGATGATGGAGGTACACGGTATGTCATCAGGTATGATGCTGATCGCTTTTGATTCCACGCAACAGGCACTTCGAGCGGAGATGCTGCTTGAATATGCGGAGATTGAAATAGATCTATTTCCGACGCCAAAAGAGATTACGGCAGGCTGTGCATTATCGATTCAATTTCCCCCCACTGCGTTAAAAGAGGTTCAAGAGATTATTGCTCAGGAGAAAGTTGAGATCCGGGGCATATTTGCGCAGGATGACAACGAGATATATGTAAGCATCTAGAGTAAGGTTGGGAGGAATAACAAATGAATGATGATAGTATTTCAGGGAAACCTGAAGAGGTAGTGAAAGGGGCATTCCAATTGAGTGAGAAATTCTGGAATTGGATGACAGATGTTGACATGTGGATGGGTGTAGCTACGGCTGCAATTCGAATACTAGCTATATTCCTATTGACACGTCTCATTATACGAGTTGTGTATAAAATGATAGATCAGTTTCTCCAAAGACAGGAGAAGAGTAGAATTAGTGTAAATCCACGAAGATTTACAACCGTTGGAGAGTTATTGAAGAATGTAACCGCATTTGTATGTAACTTTATTATGATCATGATTATTTTATCTGAGTTTAACTTCAAACTTGGCCCTCTACTGGCCAGTGCTGGGGTACTTGGATTAGCGGTAGGTTTTGGTGCGCAGAGCTTGGTTAAGGACGTAATCACTGGATTCTTCATCATACTCGAGGATCAGTTTGCAGTTGGAGATGTAATTAAGAGTGGGGAATTCAGAGGGACGGTTGAGATCATTGGACTTCGCACGACACGAATCAGAGGGCTGAATGGAGAGACGTACATTATTCCAAACGGATTAATCACGAGTGTGACGAACTACTCTGTATCTAATTCGCTTGCGCTTGTTGACCTGCCGGTGAAGAATGAGAAGCGGGTAAATGAGACGATGGCACTCATTGGGAGGGCACTCGAAGGAATTGCTCAGCGTCGACCTGAACTAACGCAGGATCCTGAAGTGCTTGGAATTCAGTCCCTGACAACTTCCGAATATGTAGTACGTATCGCAGCTGAATGTCATCCGAATGCACGTGAAGTTGCTGAGCGTGAAATATTGAAGGATATCAAGCAGGCTCTCGAGGCCGAGGAATTACGCCAATCATCAAACGGATGATACATGTTACTTGTTAGTTTGAAGTGAAATGAATAGAATAGATATCAACTACCAGTCGGAGAGAAGGAAAAGGGGGAGCAGGTATGGAACGAAAGGTGTTTCAATTGGGGGATGTTGTTCAAATGAAAAAGCCCCATCCCTGCGGGAATAATGAGATGGAGATCATTCGTATGGGAATGGATATCCGGATTAAGTGTACGCGTTGTCAGCATAGTGTGTTGATTCCACGTGCCAAATTTGAGAAGAATATGAAGAAGGTTTTAAGATCCGCAGCTGGCGATGATGGGACTGTATAAGCTCAACGGCTGACAGCAGACAGGTGATAGCTGAAGTATTGACCTGTTAGGCTGGACATGTTATAATCAATCGTGCTGCGGAAAGGTACCCAAGAGGCCCAAGGGGGCTGACTCGAAATCAGCTAGGCGTCGCAAGGCGTGCGTGGGTTCGAATCCCACCCTTTCCGCCATCTTCATCAACTATTGAATATGCATTTACAAGCCCTCGTGTATACGAGGGCTTTTTTTATCGTCCGATGCCGAGCATTGTGAGATTTTTACTTCATTATATATAGAAATAAAAAGGAAGGACCCTTTCGGGTCCTTCCACTGGTTAGGCGGTGCTTGTGATATGGAATCTAAAACTAACACTTTCGCAAGTACCTTGGTTAACAGCCTTTACTTGCCCTAAAACGGCCAAGCGCTTTGCTAATTCCCTCCGCTTGCTTCCTGTGCAGAGTAAGACCCTTTGGGTAATTCAGCTGCGTTGTCCAACGGAACCACACCTCTCTCATTGCACCGCCTAATCATATTATGCTCGATATTAAGTTTGTTATACACGGAATGAAAAATTTAATAATGAAGCGAAATGAGGTATTGGTTATTTCGGTTGAACCCGTCTCTTGTTAACCCAGACCCGGTCATCATTCGTGTTATCTGGAAATGTATCGCCTTGCTTCAATTTTACTTGCTGAGGGTTTTCAATACCCATGATGTGGTCCCGAACACCAACTTCGATATAAACACCATTGTTGGGAGCTTTTTCTCCGCTATGGAACTCACTACGTTCACCCATGATCAGAATCCTCCTCCAGTTAGAATAAGACTGCCTCATTAGGTTGCACCACTGACCCTGTAATCATGGCAGGGAAAGACCGGAAGAGAAGACGAACATCTAATGATTGGACCTGGAGTGAATTATGTTTAGGTATTGTTATGGAAGGAAAAGAAACTTGCATCAGATCATTCGTTCTGATATATTATTATGGTGCGAGTTTACGCTCGTTCCTTGCTCCTAACCTAGATTAGGGGCCGAAGTCCACAAGGAGGTGAAAGATATGCGCAAATATGAAGTGATGTACATTATTCGTCCTGACATTGAACAAGAAGCTGTTCAAGCTACAGTCGATAAATTCCAAGGCATCATCTCCAACGGCGGAGAAATTACAAAGCACGATGTAATGGGTAAACGCCGTCTTGCGTATGAGATCAAGAAATTCCGTGATGGCGTGTTCGTTCTGGTAAACTTCAATGGTACACCTGAAGTTATCGCTGAACTTGAGCGTCTCATGAAGATTTCTGACGAAGTTATTCGTTATCTCATTACGAACGACGTAGCCTAAGACCGAGAGTTTTGTAATGAATTCGTTCTAAGGAGGGGATTGGATTGTTGAACCGTGTCATTTTGATCGGCCGGCTAACCCGGGATCCAGAGTTGCGTTATACTCCAGCAGGAGTAGCGGTCACACAATTTACGCTTGCCGTAGATCGTCCGTTTAGCGGACAAGGCGGGGAACGCGAAGCGGATTTTATTCCGGTCGTTACCTGGAGACAGCTTGCTGAAACGTGTGCCAACTATCTGCGTAAAGGCCGTCTGACGGCTGTGGAAGGGCGCATTCAAGTGCGGAATTATGAGAATAACGAAGGTAAACGTGTATACGTAACTGAAGTGATTGCTGATAATGTCCGTTTCTTGGAATCGAACCGAGATAGCAGCGGAGGCGGCGGAAATCGTGAGGAGTCATCGTTTAGCGGAGGAAGCAGCAATAGCGGCGGAAACCGTGGAAATAACAATTTCTCGCGCAACAATCAGGATCCTTTTTCCGATGAAGGAAAACCGATCGATATTTCGGATGATGATTTGCCATTTTAATAAGGAAGGACTGACAAAGCATGGCTTTTAAGCAAAGAGAAGGCGGAGACAACGACAAACGTCCAGCACGCCGTGGTGGCCGTAACAAACGTCGTAAAGTTTGTTTCTTCACTGTGAATAAAATTACTCACATTGACTATAAAGATACTGATTTGCTCAAGAAGTTCATCAGCGAGCGCGGCAAAATTTTGCCACGTCGTGTGACTGGAACTAGTGCAAAATATCAGCGTGCCTTGACGATTGCGATCAAACGCTCCCGTCAAATCGCATTGCTTCCATACACTACGGAGTAGTCCGTGGAGAGAAAGCAGCTCAGCCTAATTGGCTGGGCTGCTTTTTTTATGTGTTGAATAAATAAACAGACGTAATGAGCAAGGAGTATCGTCCACTGAACACGTACATTTTTACACTTATATGACGTTGTTCTCGGATGATGAATTAAGAAATTAACGTTTGTGAATGTCCCCTGGGAATAGACATAATCTCTTTCATAAAGTACATACTAAGAATTTTATAGAATAGATACAGGAGAGAAATAGGAAGTAGTAAAAAGTTTCTTCTATATATATACCAACTATTATGAATATTTCTACTCCTGATTAAGTGAGCTTTGAATTTGTTAATTCTAAATGTTAACTTGTCCTTTCTGATAAGACATAAACGAATAGATTTAAAGTTGAAGAAGCAGCGCAGATATAACATAGTGAAATCAATTAACTAATAGAATCTCAGAAATTTGTCTCTTCTCAGAAAACACATTATATAAATGAATAATTTTCCTCTCTTAATCAAACGATAAGAAAAAGGAGGAATTTTCTAATGTGTAGACGGTTCTCGGTGTCAGCTGGGATAGATGAGGTAGGAGAGCATTTTGGGATAAATAAAGTGATGTACTATTATAAAAATCGATACAATATTAGTCCAATGCAAGGGGTTCCGGTGATTCTTCATGATCAGGGGGAAATGATATTGGATGAATATCGATGGGGCTTGGTCCCTTACTGGGGCAAAGATGCGGTTAATGCCAATTTAGAAACGGTTAATCAGAATCCAACCTATCGAAAGGCAATAGATACTCGGCGTTGCATCATTCCAAGCAATGGATTTTATTACTGGAGAACCGTTGGGAAGAAGAGTTATGCCGTAAGAGTTGTTATGCCTAATCAAGAGTTGTTTGGCGTTGCTGGATTATATGAAACTTGGTCGGATGCGAAAGGCGAGAAGATAAGAACCTGCACGATGCTTATGACAGACGCCAATGTATTTATTAGAGAGTTCGAAGAACGGATGCCAGCCATAATGTCCCCGGAGGATATGTTGAAGTGGTTAAATCCAGAAGTAAAGGGATTTAACCATCTGCAACCGTTGCTGAAAACTTATGAAGGAACGATGAGAATCTACCCAGTGACTCCTATGGTGGGCAATGACAATCATGATCATCAACAATGCATTGAAGAGATGGATTTGAAACTAGCGTGGGTTAAAAACCTGTAGAAGTAATAACAGCCACTTGAGAAAAATTCTACTAATATTAGACAGTCCGGTAAAAATACGGATTGTTTTTTTGTGTAGAGAAACTATTTCTATATCAAATTACATGACATGGAAATCCAACAGTAGAACCTAAAGTAGGATATTGAGGTTAATCATCTTACCCTCAATATGACCTAGGTTTGAAATTCTTACACAGGAAAGCAATCATGCGTCGAAATAACCGTTTTCATGTAAGGTTACTTTACATATAAATATAATTTTCATCATTAATAATGAAAATTTATGAAAAAACTACAATTTAAATTATGAAATTTCCATATTTTCTGAAATTTAACGGACGTTATTATTGATTTAAATGGCTTAGTTATGAAGAAAAACGAGTGTGGGAAATCAATTTTTTTTAAAAAATATGAAAAAGTAATTGACGTTACCTATTTTTACACGTATCATAACATTAATTTTACAGACAAGAAGATATTGTTAATAAAATTGGTACTAATTGACCATTGGTATATTTTTTGGGAGATTGATAAAACTCTGCATCATGCTACCGACATCCTAGATTTACCTAATCGTAATTATTTAAGGATAATTTCCAAATTGTCCTAATAATTTATAAGCAACATCATTTTTAGAAGGAGGATTAGCATGAAGAAGAGAATGTCTCTATTGCTGGTAATCATGTTATTTGCCATTTCTATTCTGGCAGCATGTTCCGGCGGAAAAGCTGAAGAGCCAAAACAAGGGGAAGAAGCAGGTCAAGAAACACCTAGCACAAATGAGGGCGAAAACAAAGAAGAAACCCCTCCAGCAGAAGGTGAAGATGAGAGTCAGGGATATTTTGAAGCAGAAGACCCATCTCTAAATCCACAAACAGCTTTGGATCGTAAAGATACACTGATTATCGGTATGACTTCACCAAAAGGTGTGTTCAGCCCATTCTTCTGGCAGACTGCATATGACAAATATGTTGTTGAAGCAATCTTTGATACGTTCTTAGAAGTTACAGGCGACGGAACATACACAGAAAGCTTGGCTGAGAGTGTTGATGTATCTGATGATGGTTTGAAATATACATTTAAGCTGAAACCAGGCGTTACTTACTCTGATGGTTCTCCAGTAACCGTTAACGATTATGTATTCGCTATGAAGATCCTTCACGATCCAACATATGACGGTGAGTCTGATCTGCTCTCTTTGCATATTGCTGGTGGACAGGAATATCATGATGGTAAGGCAGATGAAATCTCCGGTCTTAAAGTAATTGATGATCAAACGATTGAAATTACAGTAACTGAAGCTACAGCATATACAAAAGATGCTTTGGGTGATGTTGCATTCGTTCCAGAGTCTTACTACGGTAAAGACTTCAAGAGAGGTAACATGGATTCACTGAAGGCTTTGCATGATAAGCCAATTGGTAGCGGTCCTTACATCTTGACAGATTTCAAACCAGGCCAAGAAGTTGTGTTTGAATCTAATGAAAACTATTTCAAAGGCGCGCCAAAAGTTAAAAATATTGTTTACAAAACGACAACAGAAGAAACAATGCTTCCTATGCTTCAGACCGGTGAAATTGATATGGACATGATTACAGTAAGTGAAGATAACGTTGAAGAAATTAAGGGGATGGGTTTCCTTGATCTCAATATCTTCCCAACGAATGGTTATGGTTATATCGCATTTAACCACAACCTAGATAAATTCAAGGATCAAAAAGTTCGCCAAGCATTAATGTTCGGTTTGAACCGTGCTGAAATTGTTGAAGCAAGTTTTGGTCCATATGCAAACCCAATCAGCATTCCAGAGTCCAGCGTATCGTGGGCTTACACAGATGAGAATATTGAGCCTTACGACTTTGATCCAGAACAAGCGAAAGCATTATTGGACGAAGCAGGTTGGACAGTAGGTTCTGATGGTATACGTGAGAAAGATGGAAAGAAATTCACGATTGATTTCTCTGCAACAGCAGACAACTCGGTTGTAGATGCACTCCTGCCAGTTATGACCTCAAACTATAAAGATCTCGGTATCGAGATTAAAGCTGAAACGCTTGATTTCAACGCAATCATGGAGAAAAAAGACAGAGGCGAGTATGAGATGTACTTCGCAGCTTGGGGTTTGACTCCAGATCCGGATAACACGGTTTATATTACTGGTGGCGCACAGAACGACACAGGCTATTCCAACAAAACGGTTGATGATTTGATGAAAAAAGGTAAAATGACGCTTGATAGAGAAGCTCGTAAAGAAATTTACAAGCAAATGTATCAAGAAATGAACAAGGATATTCCTAACATGTTCATGTACCAAAGACGTGATGGCTGGGTAATCAACAGCCGTGTCAAAGGATTCGATATCACAGCGTATAAAAACTTCACTTATAGCTTGGATCAAGTAGAACTTCAACAATAACATCAGGTAAAGATATGCTCAGCTCATCCGAGCTGGGCATATCCACTTATATGCCGGGAGGAATATTATGAAGCAGTACATTATCCGGAGGCTGCTACAGATGATCCCGACCCTGGTCGGGATATCAATACTTGTCTTTGCCATATCCGCTATGGTGCCGGGGGATTATATCACTGCAAAGAACAGTCCGAGTATGACGGCTGAGAAAAAAGCCGAGCTTCGGGCTATTTACGGTTTAGACAAGCCGCCTGTAGAGCGTTACTTCACATGGGCTGGGAATATGTTTACAGGAAATATGGGAGACTCTCTCCAGCATAAACAGCCAGTTACCAAGGTTATTGGTAACTATGTATGGAATTCATTTGTTATTGCTTTTTGCAGTTTGATTCTAAGTTGGATTATCGCTATATTTGCTGGGGTATTCTCAGCTAAATTTCAATATTCACTATTTGATAAGATTGTAACCTTGATCGTCTTTTTATGTATGTCTCTACCTTCATTCTTTATCGGGCTCTTACTTATCAAGCTATTTGCGCTGGAGCTTGGATGGTTACCTGTCGGCGGTATGACTACAGCTGGATCTAAGGCAACTGGTTTTGCTTACATTAAGGACGTGGCTGAACACGCCTTTATGCCAATCCTCGTACTTACGATGCTCAGTACAGGAAGCTTGACCCGTTATTTCCGTACCAGCATGCTGGAGGTTATCCGACAAGATTACATTAGAACTGCACGAGCTAAGGGATTGAAAGAGCGGAAGGTTATTTTTAAACATGCATTGCGAAATGCCATGTTGCCCGCTATTACGTTAATGGGATTTGAATTACCGGCTCTATTTGGGGGCGCCATCATATTAGAAAAAGTATTTGTATGGCCGGGTATAGGTCAAGTTTATCTAGAATCTATCACCGTACGTGACTATCCATTCATGCTCGGCTTTACTATTTTCCTAGCTATTCTTACATTGCTCGGGAACTTGATTTCCGATGTTCTGTACGGAGCAGCAGACCCAAGAATCCGTTTAAAGTAGGAGGAGATCATATTGTCCCTAGAGGCTGCACCTCTCGATACGAAAATACAAGTCCCTGCGAAGCAGCCGGATTCTCCGTGGCGAATAGCGATTCGGCGATTCACTAGAAATCGACTGGCTGTTTTTGGACTTTTTATATTAATTATTATGGCTTTATTTAGCATTGTAGGACCCTGGATTTCGCCCTATGATCTTGATCAATACAATGTTAAGAACAAGAACATGGCACCTAATGCACAACACTGGCTAGGAACAGATAAGCTGGGAAGAGATATTTTACTTCGCCTTATGCTTGCTGGACGGATTTCGCTTACTGTTGGTTTGGTAGCTACCGGAATATCCGTTATTATCGGTGCTACGCTAGGTGCATTGGCGGGGTTTTACCGTAAATTCACGGATACCATTATTATGCGAGTTGCTGATATTTTTATGGCGATGCCAGCCTTGCCTATTATGATTATTCTAGGAGCTATACTTTCCGATTTGAAGGTAGAACCTTCTGATCGAATATACTTCCTGATGCTCATTCTCGGTATTCTCGGTTGGACGACTATTGCTCGTCTCGTACGTGGTCAAATCCTGACACTGCGTGAGCAGGAGTTTATGCAGGCTACAGAAGCTCTAGGTCTTCGGGATCGCCGGAAAATTTTCCGTCATTTGTTACCGAATACGGTTCCAATCATTATCGTAACTGCAACACTCGGTGTAGCTTCTGCTATTATCTATGAATCAGCGCTTAGCTACCTGGGAATCGGAGTTGTACCACCAACACCGTCTTGGGGGAATATGATCGCGGCTGCAAACAGTTTAATTGACTTCCGTAAGAGACCGTGGCAGTGGATTCCGCCAGGTATGTGTATTTTGATTACCGTTGTAGCGATCAATCTGATCGGAGACGGACTTCGCGACGCACTTGACCCTAAAATGAAGAAGTAGGAGATGCGACAATGGCAAAAGATCTAGTAGAATTCCGCAATTTAAAAACGCATTTTCATACCTCCGCAGGTACCGTGAAAGCCGTTGACGATGTCAGCTTCAAAATTCGCGAAGGCGAGACGCTGTGTGTAGTCGGTGAATCGGGATGCGGAAAAAGCGTGACAGCGATGTCACTTATGCGTTTGCTTGAGGTACCTCCTGTGGGAGGAGAAATTATTTTCGAAGGCAAAGATATTTTGAAAATGAATAAACGGGATATGAGTATGATAAGAGGTAACGAGATTGCTATGATCTTTCAGGAGCCCATGTCATCTCTTAACCCGGTATTAACGATCGGAGAGCAGATCGTTGAGCCGATCATGCTTCATCAGTTGGTAACCCGTAAGGAAGCAAAGAGCCGTGCGATTGAACTCATCACGATGGTTGGAATTCCGCGTGCCGAGAAAATATACGCTTCTTATCCGCATGAGCTGAGCGGTGGAATGCGTCAACGGATTATGATCGCGATTGCACTTAGTTGTAATCCAAAATTGATTGTAGCTGATGAGCCTACAACCGCACTTGATGTTACGATTCAGGCTCAAATACTGGACTTGATGCGTGATATTAAGGAGAAGTTCAATACATCTATAATGCTAATCACACATGACCTTGGTGTCGTGGCGGAAATGGCCGATTATGTAGTTGTTATGTATGCCGGTAAAGTAATTGAAGAGGCTCCTGTTATTGAGCTATTCCAAAACCCGAAGCATCCGTACACCAAGGGACTTTTAAAGGCGAAGCCAATTATTAACCAGAAGCAGGATCGTTTGTACTCGATACCGGGGCAAGTACCTAATCCGATTGAACTCGGTAGTAACTGCCATTTCCACGACAGATGCGAATTTTGCATGAATATATGCGTTGAGAAAGAACCTCCGCTTGGCCTAGACCCAGACGGTCATAAGGTTGCATGCTGGCTGTATGAAGAGGAGGGGAAACAGCAATGAGCGAAGCACTAATTGAAGTTACCGATCTAAAGAAATATTTCCCCATTACCGGAGGAGTATTTCAGCGAACTGTCGGAAACGTCAAGGCCGTTGACGGCGTTAGCTTTTCGATTAATCGGGGTGAATCCTTCGGGCTCGTTGGAGAATCCGGCTGTGGTAAAAGTACAGTAGGTCGGACCCTCCTCCGCCTGCTTGAGAAAACCGACGGTAAAGTTGTATTTAAAGGCCAAGATATTCATAAATTGTCCAGAGACAAGATGCGTGGAATGCGCCCCAAGATGCAGATTGTATTTCAGGACCCGTTCAGCTCGCTCAACCCAAGAATTAAAGTGGGTGAGGCGATCGGTGAAGCACTTCTTGACCACGGCCTTGTGAATCGTAAAGATCTTAAAGAGCGTGTAATTGAAACATTGAAGATCTGTGGTTTGTCCGATTATCATTATGATCGGTTCCCGCATGAATTCTCCGGCGGACAACGTCAACGTATCGGTATTGCTCGTGCTTTGATTTTAAACCCAGAGTTCATTGTAGCGGATGAACCAGTCTCAGCGCTTGACGTATCCATTCAAGCACAGATTATCAATCTGCTGAGCGATCTGCAAAAAGAGAAGCAGCTCACTTACCTGTTCATTTCGCATGATCTGAGTGTTGTAGAACATCTCTGTGACCGCATCGGTGTTATGTATTTGGGCTCTATGGTAGAGATGGCTAGTAAGGAGGAGCTGTTCCGAAATCCGCTTCATCCTTACACGAAGGCTTTGCTCTCTGCTGTTCCGGTTCCTGATCCTCTGGCAAAGCGTGATCGTATCGTACTGAAGGGTGATATTCCAAGCCCAGCGAACCCTCCATCAGGATGTAAATTCCATACGCGTTGTCCGATGGCATCCGATTTGTGCAAACAACAGGTGCCTGAGTACCGCAATATGGGTGATAATCATTTTGTGGCTTGTCATTTTGCTTAGTTTCTCCATAAATAAGAGTATTGATTACAAACAGCGTCAGGATATCCTGTCGCTGTTTTTTTTATGTTTAACTTCGGCTATATCTCATAAGAATACCGTCTGAGGAATATACTCCATCTGCATGAGAATTGGCGTCTTATGAAAAAAAAAATTTTTTTTGAAAAAATTGCAGACCAAATGGCCTTTTCAACCGTCTAATATAATGGAGGGCATACATATGAAAAAACGGTGGTTATGGTTTGTAGTGATTGTTCTTATTATGATCCCTGTAGTTTCTGTTATTACATTGAATAAAGAACGAATTGGTATGAAACCGGTTGTGGAAGCTAAAGCGGTTGTACTAATGGATTTAAATACAGGTCGTGTGCTGTTCAGTCAGAATGGAGATGTGCCTTTGCCTCCTGCAAGCATGTCCAAATTAATGGCTGAGCTAATTGTACTCGACGAAATTAAAGCGGGAACTCATAGCTGGGATGAAAAAGTGATGATTAGTGAATACGCAAGCAGCGTGAGCGGGGTTCAGTTGTCTTTGAATAAGGGGGACGTGCTTACAGTACGTGAACTATTTCAGAGCATGGCGGTATACTCGGCTAATGACGCGGCAGTAGCACTTGCTGAACATTTTGCAGGCTCAGAAGAGAACTTTGTAAGACATATGAATCAGAAGGCGAAGAAACTTCAGCTTTCCAGCGGTTCCTATTTCGCTAATGTTTCTGATATTCAAACGGACCCTAAGGAGTTAAGTGGCTCTCAGGTACATGAAAGAGAGACACGTATGACTGCATTAGATACGGCAAAACTAGCAGCTTATCTGATTAACCATCATCCGGACATTTTAGATACATCGAGTAAGACCCAGATGAGGCTGCAAGGCAGGGACTTATATTTAAGTAATACGAACTGGATGCTTCCCTCACTAGCAGGTCCTTATTCTTACGAGGGAACAGATGGTCTAAAGACTGGATTTACGGAGAATGCGGGTTATTGCTTTACAGGAACTGCTGCAAAAGGTGGAAGTCGACTTGTTGCTGTTGTGATGGGAACGAAGAGCGAGGAAGCCCGATTTGAAGAGACGCGTAAACTGTTTGATTATGGATTTTCTAAAATTTTAACCTGGAGAGAGCGGCTGGATGATTGGTTCCATGTATAGGGACACTAGCTGCTTTTTTCTTTTGGTTAGAGGAAATATCGGCTTATTTGATGAGACCCTCTCAATTTTGGTAGATTTAACGTATGGTTACCTAGCACTTCACAGAGAGCATTCGTCTGGTTTACAATAGACAATGTGCTGCTGATTCTCCCTGTGTAAAAACAGGGTCCCGGTGCTGCGTCAACAATGACTGTAGCCGTTTAATAAAGAAAGGAGGCGAGTGTGAAGGAAGGCAGCTACTACTTCCGCTATCCTTTATTTATTTCATATAAATGAGCATTAAATACGTTTTTATTTTATAAAAAAAGAAGGAATATAACCTATGAAGAGGAAAACATTATATATCGCACTCGCTGCAGTAGTGCTGCTAGGTAGCTTAGGCTATCTATTCCGTACACAGCTTGCTGTAGTGGCATTTGATTTGTTTATGTCTGACAAAGTTGAAAGCTCGCTGGAGAAGTCATATAAGCCGCTGGAGAGTGATCAGAATCCAGAGCCTGTGGTTCTTCAAAGTGAGCCGTTCAATGTGTTGCTGCTAGGGAGTGACCAGCGTGAGGATGAGCCTGCTCGTTCAGATACGATGATGCTGGCAGTGGTTCGTCCTAAAGAATCCAAAGTGTTGCTCGTTTCCGTACCGCGTGATACTTACGTGGACATCATTGGTAAGGACAAAAAGGATAAGATTACACATGCCTTTGCGTATGGTGGCCATCAGATGGCTAAAGATACAATGGAGGCATTCCTTGATGAGGAGATCGATTACTATGCTTCCATCAATTTTCAAGGTTTGAAAGATGTCGTTGACGCTATGGGCGGTGTAGAGCTGCCGATCGGTAAGGATATTGTAAACAAAGGGAAAGACCACGAGAAGTTCACGATTGAAGCGAACAAACCGATTTACTCGGGCGAAGAGGCGCTCAATTACGTACGTTATCGGGAAGATAGTGATTTTAACCGGACGAAGCGCCAACAAGTGTTTCTGGATGCAGCTGCCAAACGGTTAATGCAGATTGATCAGATTGGCAAAGTTCCTGAGTTGATCGAAATTATGGGTGATAACTTCCAGACGAATATGCAGCCTAAGTTCATTATTGATTTAGCGAAGCAATTGTTAACCGGTGGGAAACCGGAAATGACTACCTTTACCATTATGGGTGAGGGTATGAGATTGAATGGTATTTACTACAATCAAGCCGATGAAGAAGATGTTGAGTTAGCACAGCAAATGATTGATAACTGGATGGATCCTACAACACCGGAAGACCAGCTCATGAAGCCAGAGACGTCTGACAGTACAAACCAGTAACTCCATCACAACATAAATATGGAATAGATCGTGGAATCCGGAAATCCGGATCGGACAAATGGATCAAATCATAATTCAATCAGCAGTCCGGGTTGTCTGGCTGCTGATTTTGTGTCTTGTACGGAACGGTTGATGATTATATAGGTTTATATTAGTAAAGCGCTTGCAAAAATGCTCATGATGTACATGTTTTGCAGCATAGCTATCTAATATCACTTCATTATTTCAACAGATGGGCCTCACGCTTACGCTCATAAGGAGGATTCATAATTATGAATATCGCGTTTTTTTTGCTGCCGAAACAGGAAGTCATCTGTTTAACGATGGATTCAACACTAAGGCAGACGCTGGAGCGGATGGAATATCATCGCTATACAGCCGTACCGGTCTTAGATAAGAACGGTCAGTACGCTGGCACGGTAACCGAGGGCGATCTACTGTGGTACATGAAGAATTCGGATGGAAAGATTACATTTGAGAATGCTTCGAAATTTTTGCTTAAAGATGTTCCGCTTCGTATGAACAACAAGCCGGTGTCGATTGAGGCGAACATGGAGGATTTAATTAGTTTGGCTAAGGTACAGAACTTCGTACCCGTCGTGGATGATATGAACCGGTTTATCGGGATCGTTAGACGGAGTCAAGTTATTGAATATTGTGAAAAATTCGTGTCCAGAGAGGAAACAATGGGCTCACGAGGGGCATCCTAATGTCCTGAGTGTTGCCTGCACCTCAAGAACAGGCCTGCCATCGCTTATACCTTGCGAAGCAGGCTTCTTCTGCAGAAGGAGTGGGACGAACTCCCCCAGGTCCCTTTTGTGTGGGTATTAGGCATTTATGCTATAATGGAGAATAAAGCTTTTTCAGGGAGAGATGGGACTTGTCAAATATGCCGAAGGATTTGGATGTGGCTAAACGGGCCAAAGTAATTGAGTGGCTGAAGACCGAAGTGGTCGATAACGTATCCCGATTGTTCAAAGCGCTGTGGGAAGGAAGCACAGCAAAGGTGGGCGATAGTCTGGCCAGCTTGATGATGAGTTCCTACATACTGGGCCGTAGACTTGGCATGTCGTATCGGGATTTAGATGATCTCTTGATTGAAAAATTGAAAAAGCATAAGCAGGAAGGTCATCAGTTGGAAGATTGGTATCAGGATATTTCCACGTTAGAAGAACATTTGCGTAAGAGGTGAACACATTTGAAACAGCGCTTTACAACGATCATATGGAGCGTTATCTATTTGCTTCTGCTACTCTCAATGCTTACACCATTTTCAATTATATCGGCATTTCTTGTGATTCTGCCGGTTGTAATTCTCTTTACAGCACTTGATGTAAGATCGTTTATTCTTCACATGCTGCCTGTCTGGCTCATCGTAGGTATTATGAGTCCCGTTTATGTCATGTTAGCTGCATATTTTTTGATCCCGGCACTCGCCATGGGTTATTGTTATCGGAAGCGTTCTCCAGCCATGCGTGTCCTGAAATTTGGGATATCAGCTATACTCTTGGAGATGTTGCTGCTTCTTATGATCGGAACGGCATTTTTTCAGCTTAACCTGTCAGAATACATTGATGAGATTGTAAAGATCACAACAGCACCACTTGAAGAAATGGGTGTAAACAGCGGACTCGCTGGGCAAATTGTCTGGACCCCAGAAAATCTAGATCTTTTAAGCCAAAGAACGATGCAAATGATACCTTTTGCGCTTATTATCAGTTCTTTCTTAATGACAGTCGTGACGCACGCTTTGGCGCGCCCGATTCTGAACAGTATGGGATTTGCCGTGCCCGCACTTAAGCGAGCTCGTGAATGGAGATTCCCTCGTTCCTTGATCTGGTATTACTTGCTCATCTGGATTATGAGTATCGCAAGCCATGATTCAAACAACAATTTCATCGAGATGATCGTGATCAATGCGATGCCATTGCTGCAGATTTGTTTTATGATTCAGGCACTCGGATTTTTCTTCTATCTCACACACCTGAAGAAATGGCATCCGATTGTTCCGTTTATTGCGGCTATTCCAATTGTATTGTTCCCACCGATGATCATTCTCGGTATTTTGGATTTGGCATTCCCATTGCGGCAGTCGATAAGTAATAAAAAAAGATAGGGTGATCAGTCATGCCTAAATTTCTTCAGAAACGCTGGCACGGCTATCATACCGTCTGGGCGTTTGCACTCGTGCTTGTACTTGTTATTTGTTTGTCTATTTATAATACGTGGCTCGGTATCATTGGACTGCTGTTTGCCATTCTAAGTGGATACGCGATGCTAAAAGCAGAGATGAAATTCCGTAGTGATCTGGTGGAATATATCGGAGATTTATCTTTTCGTATCCGCCGGGTTGAAGGAGAAGCGGTCAGTGTTCTGCCTTTCGGCATCGTGCTCTACAGTGAAGATAAGACAGTAGAGTGGCATAATCAGTTTGTTGTGAATATGTTCCCCCATCAAACGTTGGTCGGTGTGCCACTGAATGAGCTGTTTCCCAAGCTAACCGATGCTATGCGTGAAAAGAAGGAATCCAAAGAAGGCTATCCGAAGGAAATGAGACTCGAGCTATGCCATGATCAGAAATATTATGGCGCTACCGTCATACCTGAAGAACGGCTCATTTATTTGGATGAGATTACGGAGCTTGTTGTGCTTCGTCAGCGTTATGAGGAAGAAAGGCTAGCAATCGGCATTCTGATGCTGGATAACGTTGATGAAGCGGCGCAAGGAATGGATGACCAGCAGCGTACTGCGTTACTTGCTAAAGTAAGTAGCGAGGTTACGGATTGGGCCCGTGAGTTCAATATCTATTTGCGGAGACTATCCTCCGAGCGTTTCCTAATGATGCTGAACAAGAAGTCTTTGGATGCTTTGGAAAATAGTCGTTTCGTTATTCTTGATGAAGTTAGGGAAATGACTGCTGAACTGAAGGTCCCGTTGACGCTTAGTGTAGGTCTTGCTTTTGGCTCGGAAGATGTCACAGAGCTTGGTCAATTGGCTCAATCCAGTCTTGATATGGCTCTTGGACGCGGAGGCGATCAGGCAGCGGTAAAGGCAGGGCAAAGATTATCTTTCTATGGCGGAAAATCAAATGCTGTGGAGAAGAGGACCCGTGTTAGAGCTCGTGTTATTTCACATGCGCTACGTGACCTGATGCAAGAGAGTGACCGCGTGATCATTATGGGTCACAAAATGCCGGATATGGACGTTATCGGGGCTTCGATTGGGGTATTGAAGGCAGCTCAGCTCTATAAGGTCGAAGCTCATATTGTGCTCGAAGGAATTAATCCGTCGGTGAAACGGATTATGGACGAGGTCCGTAAGGATGAAAACTTAATGAGCCGATTTATATCGCCAGAACAGGCGCTGCAAATGCTCACTCCGCACACGTTGCTTGTGGTGGTGGATACCCATAAGGGATCGATGACAATGGAGCCGCGGCTAGTGAAGCAGGCGAGCCGGGTCGTTGTTATTGATCATCACCGCCGGGGTGAAGAATTTATTAATGATGCGGTGCTTGTCTATCTGGAGCCGTATGCCTCGTCAGCCTGCGAGCTTGTGACAGAAGTTCTCCAGTACATTCACGACCGGGTGTCGCTGTCACCACTGGAAGCTACAGCGCTGCTAGCGGGCATTACCGTAGATACGAAGCATTATGCGCTTCATACGGGATCGCGGACGTTTGAGGCAGCAGGTTTCCTCAGACGTCATGGCGCTGACACAATGATGATACAACGGTTGTTAAAAGAAGATTTGACAGAATTTATAGCTAAGGCTGAGATCATAAAACATGCTAGAATGGTATATGGTCATATCGCACTCGCAGTAACTCATAAGGGGGAGAAAGTTCCCCAGCTGCTCATTGCACAAGCAGCGGATATGCTGCTTAATATGACAGATGTTCAGGCTTCCTTTGTCATTGGTGAACGGACGGATGGGCAGATAGGTATTAGTGCGCGCTCCATGGGCCGCATGAACGTCCAGGTTGTCATGGAACGTCTAGGTGGCGGCGGTCATTTAACGAATGCGGCTGTGCAGCTAGACATGACGATGGAAGAAGCGGAAGCCGCGCTGCTAGAAGTACTAGCAGACATTGAAGCGAAAGAGGGGTTATTTGAATGAAAGTCATTTTTATTAAAGATATGAAGGGCCAAGGTAAGAAGGGCCAAGTTAAAGAGGTATCTGAAGGATATGCACAGAATTTCTTGTTCCCACGCGGTGTAGCTCGACCTGCTACAGAAGGCAATATGAAAACACTCGAGCAGCAGAATGCTTCTGAGCAAAAGCGCAAGCAACAAGAGAAGGAAGAGGCTATTGCTCTTGGCAAGCAGCTTGAAGAGATGACTGTGACGGTGAAAGCTAAATCTGGCGAAGGTGGACGACTGTTTGGTGCTATTACAAGCAAACAGATCGCTGAAACTTTAGCTGCACAAAAGATTAAGATCGACAAACGTAAAATCGAATTGAGTGAGCCTATTCGCCATCTTGGTGTGGCACAAGTACCTGTAAAGCTTCACCCAGAGGTAAAAGCGACACTCAAGGTTCAAATAACGGAGGAATAGAATGGGCGGAGAACTCTATTTCGATCGGATACCTCCCCAGAATCTCGAAGCGGAGCAGGCGGTACTTGGTGCTATCTTGTTACAAAGCGAGGCGCTAATCACGGCGATGGAGCGGGTGCAGACCGAGGATTTCTACGATAAGTCGCACCAAATGATCTATGAAGTAATGGTGCAGCTTGGAGAAGAGAACCAGCCGATCGATCTGGTGACACTCACCTCCCGGCTACAAGATAAAGGGGAGCTAGAGGAAATTGGCGGCGTAAGTTATTTGGCTAAACTAGCGCATGCCGTTCCAACAGCTGCTAACGTAGATTATTACGCACAAATTATCGAAGAGAAATCGATGCTCCGTCGTCTGATTCGTACGGCAACTCAGATTGTCAGCGAAGGGTATACCGGCGGTGAAGACGTATCTAGCATGTTAAGCGAGGCGGAACGACGGATTCTAGAAATATCCAACCGCCGGACAGGAAGCGGGTTTATTGCTATCCGTGATGTGCTGATGGAAGTGTTCGAAAAGGTTGAGGGGCTTTACCAAAACCGAGGTAATACGACAGGGATCCCATCGGGATTTCTTGATCTTGATAAGATGACAAGCGGATTTCAACGAAATGATCTCATTATTGTTGCCGCTCGTCCATCTGTAGGTAAAACAGCGTTCGCACTGAATATCGCCCAGAACGTGGCCATACGCGCCAAAGAGACCGTGGCGATATTTAGTCTGGAGATGTCTGCACCTCAGCTTGTTCAGCGTATGATCTGTGCCGAGGCGAATCTGGATGCAAACGTGATGCGTAACGGTGATTTCAAAGGGGACGAGGATTGGTCAAAGCTGACGATGGGGATCGCTGCCTTATCTGAGGCTGAGATTTATATCGACGATACGCCTGGTGTAACTGTTGCGGATATTCGTGCTAAATGCCGCCGTCTGAAGAAGGAGAAAGGTCTTGGAATGATTCTTATCGATTACCTTCAACTGATTCAGGGACGTGGTAAAGCTGGCGAGAACCGGCAACAGGAAGTATCTGAAATTTCTCGTACACTTAAGCAGATTGCACGTGAGCTGGACGTTCCGGTTATTGCACTGTCACAGCTCAGCCGGGGTGTTGAGCAGCGTCAAGACAAACGTCCGATGATGAGTGACTTGCGGGAATCGGGTTCGATCGAGCAAGATGCTGATATCGTAGCGTTTCTATACCGGGATGATTATTATAATCAGGAAACGGAAAAGAAAAACATTATCGAGATCATTATCGCCAAGCAGCGTAATGGTCCAGTAGGCACGGTGGAGCTTGTATTCTTGAAGAATTTTAATAAATTCGTTAACTACGAGCGAACTCATGCGGATGCCTTTGCTGCTGGTTAACAGGCTATTATTGATCAATTTCAACATTAAATAGATTTATCAGGAGATCATCCTGGGCAAATGTACGCCAAACACGAACAATCGCAATATACCAATTGCGATTGTTCGTTTTTTTATTTGACATGAAAAAAACAGGCTGTTAAACTATTACTGCTCCTAAAACAGGGCGATTAAAGATTAGAAATTGTTTCTTGTCTGAAGTGGAAGTGAAACTAATAGGTGATATTTCACCGAGCGGAGGAATGAATATGTCAACGGTAGTCGTTGTGGGGACACAATGGGGAGACGAAGGAAAAGGGAAGATCACGGACTATCTAGCGGAGAGCGCTGACGTGGTGGCCCGTTACCAGGGCGGTAACAATGCCGGTCATACTATTCTGATTGACGGTAAAAAGTTCAAGCTTAGCTTAATTCCATCCGGTATTTTTTATAAAGAGAAAACTTGTGTGATCGGCAACGGAATGGTCATTAATCCCGCTGCATTGATTGAAGAAATTAAATATATTCATGATCATGGTTTTGATACAGATAATCTGGTTATAAGTGACCGCGCACATGTTATACTGCCTTACCACATCGCATTGGATGCGCTTGAGGAAGATCGTAAAGGCCCTAACAAGATTGGTACAACCCGTAAAGGGATTGGCCCTGCTTATATGGATAAAGCCGCTCGTAATGGTATTCGAATCGCTGACTTGATGGATGCGGAAGAATTCGAGATGAAGCTGCGCCCTCTGATGAAAGAGAAGAATGAGGTAATCAAGTATATGTACGGCGGGGAAGAGTTGGATGTAGAAGAGACACTGGCACAGTATCTCGCGTATGCTGAAGAGATCCGTCGTTATGTGCGTGATACTTCTGTTGTGCTTAACGACGCTATTGATGCGGATCAGAAGGTATTGTTTGAAGGTGCACAGGGCGTTATGCTGGACATCGACCAAGGTACGTATCCGTTCGTTACATCTTCGAACCCATCCGCTGGAGGCGTATGTATCGGTTCCGGCGTTGGTCCATCAAAAATTCAACAAGTTATCGGTGTGGCTAAATCCTACACGACGCGTGTTGGAGACGGCCCATTTCCGACTGAGCTTAACAACGAAATCGGTGATTATATCCGTGAAAAAGGCCATGAGTACGGTACAGTAACCGGCCGCGCTCGCCGTGTAGGCTGGTTCGATAGTGTAGTAGTGCGTCATGCTCGCCGCGTTAGCGGTATTACAGGGCTATCCCTGAACTCGCTAGATGTCATGAGCGGTCTGGAAACAGTGAAGATCTGTACGGCATATAAATACCGTGGTGAGGAGATTACTCATTATCCAGCTAGCCTGAAAATGTTGGCTGAATGTGAGGCGATATATGAGGAGCTTCCAGGTTGGAGCGAGGACATAACGGGTGCAAAGAAGCTGGAAGATCTGCCGGCGAATACGCGTCGTTACGTGGAGCGAGTATCCGAGCTGACGGGAATTCCGATTTCGATCTTCTCGGTAGGACGTAACCGCGAGCAGACAAATCAAATACGTCCGATTTATTAATATTGATGTTATAGGAAGTCTACCCGGATATCGGTAGGCTTCTTTTTATTAGATAGGATAATCATCGAAGAGAAGAATTTATCCGTTAATCGGTAATAATTATCCCTGTGGTTGTTCTGAATAAAGCATATAATCTAACGTAAGTTACAAAGAAAGTCAGATGCTGCAAGCGGTAGCGGTATATGTGTAGATGGATTTGGGGATCCTGCGGAAGCCGCTTGCCGCTATTTGTAGAAGACTTTATAGCGTGTAACCATAAAGAGGGCGGACTTCATGATGATAGGAAGTCCGCCCTCTTTGTTATGCTTATTGTTTAATAGGTTGTTCGGAAAGTTTACCGTCCTCGATGTATACAACACGGTCACATAAATCGAGCATGCGCTTATCATGAGTGACCATGACAGCAGCCTTCTGACGCAGCTTTACTTCATCAGCCAGCATTTGTACTACAGTTCGTCCACGTTCCGAGTCCAGGCTAGCTGTAGGTTCGTCCGCCAGAATAAGCTCAGGATCGTTCATCCATGCCCGTGCTATAGCTACACGTTGTCGCTCTCCGCCAGACAAGCTTTCCGGGTATGAATCCATCCGGTGAGATAACCCTAGTCTTTTTAATAGCTCGTCTGCGCGTTCCTCACTCTTACGCTTAGGTTGTCCGGCCAGCTTCGAAATGAGCAACAGCTGATCTCGAACGGTCAGATAAGGAATCAAATTGGATGATTGAAAAATAAATCCGATATGATCAAGCCGGATCTTGTTCATCTGCTTGGATGACTGTTTGCCGACTTCTTTATCTCCGATAATAATTCGGCCTTTCGTTGGTGACAGTAGCGCTCCTGCAATGGATAAGAATGTGCTCTTACCTGAACCTGAAGGTCCGACAACGGCTACAAACTCGCCTGCTTTTACCTCTAGGGACACATTATCAAGAACTTTTACAGAAGTATCTCCGTCTCCAAATTCCTTGGTTACATGGTCGAGTACTAGTTTATTACTCATTAAGCAGCCCTCCCGATAGCTTCGATAGCATCAATTTTGATGACCCGATAGAGCGATATTAGCGATCCAATCAGAGAAACGAACAGGAACAATCCAGATGTGAGCAGCACCATAGATGGTGTTAGAACAAATGGAAGCCCGTTACCGATCAAAGCTGCTACACCATAGGTAAGAGCAATACTGATGACAAGACTGACAACCGATAGAAACAAGACCTGCATGATAAGGTTCTTGGCTAAGTATGCGGATTGTGCACCGATAGCTTTAAGGACACCGAATTGGTTTATTTTTTGAATGGTAATAACATAGAAGAATACGGCTAGAACAAAAGCGGCAATGATATATAGAAATGCAATCATCATCGTGAGCGAGCCTTGCTCTTCTTTAAACCCTGGTATGCCTTGCAGGGCATCACTTTTATTAATGACAGCCATGTCAGGAACTTGCTGCGCTAGTTGATCAGCTTGATCCGCGTCCGCGTTAAGTGCAATTGCGTTGAAGTATAGTCCGCGGTCCGAGTTTGCTCCATGAAGGGATTCCCAACCTTTGAAGTTCATATGAAGAACTGGGGCATGGCTAAAGGATTGACCTTCTGTGAAACCGACGATGGTGAAGGTTTTGCCGGAAGCTTGATCTACGACTTGGTCACCCAGTTTGAAGTCTTCTTCTTTTAGCGACTTGTCGGCTAAAATTTCATCACCATTCGCTTCGTTAATCATCGAGCCCTCCACGACTTTAGGAGCAAGCATCTGCTTCGTATCAATCGCAAAAAAAGCGACGTCCACTTTCGCGGTGGAGTTATTACGGGTTACGGTAGTCATCTGCACACCCAAAGGAGTGGCAGCCTGCTCGCCGGCATACTTCTGTACATTATCAACGTCTTTCTCCAGTAGTACAGAGCGATTCAGCCGATTGTCAGCCTCCTTTTGTATAACAAGATAGTCAGATTTCATATTTTGGATGGAGGATGCATTATCTGACGCCAGTCCTTGAGCTAGTCCCGTTACAAACAGTACGAGCCAAGCGATCAGGACCATAATGAATCCGATTAATAAATAACGCAGCTTTGAATGTTTAAGCTCACGCAAGGCAAGAAACATATTATTTCATCTCCATTTCTGTAGATTCTGCCAAGTAGTATCGGCTGTGACTACAGTATAGAAATGTAATATGAACGGAGCATGAACAGGGTCTGAGTACGTGTTCAACCTAAACCGTAGGAAGAATAACGCGGAACTTCGTTCCTTTGCCAAGCTCACTTTCTACTTCAATGGTGCCGTGATGCAGGTCGATAATTTTTTTAGCAATGGACAGGCCAAGCCCGGTGCTCGTTTCTTTCCGGTCTCGGGCCGTATCTACTTTATAAAATCGGGTAAATACATGGGGCAGATCGGATTCTGATATCCCGATACCCGTATCTGAAATCTCTACACAGCATCTATTGTCTAGGCGGAAGACACGTAAAGAAATCGTGCCTCCTGGATCGGTGAATTTCACGCTGTTCGTGATCAGATTCGTCCACACCTGATGCAGTAATTGCTGGTCTCCATGTATAAACAGAGAGGGAAGCTCCATATCGATCGCCAGATCTTTACTGCGCCAGCTCCATTCTGTAATGGATAATACCTGCTTAATCTGAGCGGATATATCAAAGGTCTTCTTCTCTAAAATTTGTTCTTCCTTATCAAGCGAGGCCAGCATGAGCAGCTGTTTACTTAACTGGGACATCCTCCGACTTTCGTCCTCAATAATGGATAAATAGTGCTGACGCTGTTCTTCAGACAAGCCGTTGGAAGACTGGAGTGTCTGGGAAAAACCTTGTATGGAGGCGAGTGGCGATTGGATTTCATGCGATACATTGGAGACAAATTCCTGCCGCATCTGCTCTAGCTGTTCCAATCCCTTTGCCATATGAGCGAAGTGATCAGCCAACTTCCCGATTTCATCCCGCCGTTTAACATTCAGCTTCAGATTATATTTTCCTTGTGAGATTCGCTTGGTTGCATCTGTCAGATTTATGATCGGTTTTACGATGTAACGTGTAGTAATACCGACCAGAAGGATGCTTAGCAAGAACGAAATGATCATAATTATAGAGAAGAAGATACGCATTTCACCGAATTGAACAATCACGTCTGGTCTAAGAAAGAGAGCGTGGTTCATTCCGTTAATGTTAATAGGTACCCCAATCGAGTTCGTGAGGTCGTTATTAAAAAATCCAGTAATAAACAGACTGGAAGGGAAGTTTAAAATACCATGATAGGTTGTTCCGCCGATGACTTGTTGAATGATCTCAGGATCGAGGGACGTATTCCTGAATTCTCCGCCATAGAATTTGCCTTCCCCATCAGCATTCACGAGATATAGCTGATACCCCAATTTCCCCATGTGAATCATATAATCTTCTACATCCACATTTGGATTCTTGTTATAAAAGTCTTCGATATCGTAGGCCATTGCTGTGAGTTTCTGGTCGTTAAAAGGCTTTAAATTGTACTGGTAATAAATATTAGACAAAACAAATGCGATGACACTGCTTACCATCATGATCACAACCGTTGTGACCACGATTCGGGAATAGAGTGTTTTCACGTGGTTCCAACCTCCAGCTTATACCCGACTCCTCGGACTGTCCTGATGGTGAAATCCTCGCTTCGGTCAGCAAAACGTTCCCTAAGTCGTTTAATATGCACATCTACAGTACGATCGTCACCGTCAAAATCTGAACCCCAAATGAGCTGGATCAGTTCATCACGTGTAAACGTCCGGTCTGGATAGCTTGCTAGCTGCGAGAGCAGCTCGAATTCCTTCATGGGTAGCATCAACACTTTATCGTGTCCATGAACCTCATAACTTTTTCGATCGATTGTTGTCTGGTTCAGATGGATTTTATCAGCGCTCACCATCTGATAGCGGCGAAGAAGGGCCTTGATTCGGAATATCAGTTCCTTGGGTTCAAAGGGTTTCGTTACATAGTCATCCGTTCCAACGGCAAAGCCTCTTTCTTTATCAAGGAGCTGGTCTTTGGCTGTAAGTAAAATAACCGGGAAGTCATAGTCGTTCCTGATTTCCTCTGTTAGCTGATATCCATCCTTATTCGGCATCATCACGTCAACGATGGCCAGATGAATTTGCTCTTTTGCTAGACAAGTCGAAGCTTCCTCTCCATCGGATGCCTCAAACACAACATAACCTTCAAGCTGAAGGTGGTATCTTAACAATTCCCGGATATGAGAATCGTCATCTGCAATCAAGATATGAACCATAACTGGTAAACCCCCTAGGATGGTAATTGGAAGTAAGGAATATAGTCATCATAGCACGAGCCTAGTTTTGCCCAAAATAATATAAAGCATAAGGTTCTCAAGGGGAATGTTATAAAAATGTTATAGAAAGGGCAATTTAAGAGGTTGAACCTCCGGCGTGTCGTCCATACTGGATAAAGAAGGTAATAATGACCATGTCATTTCGGACCATGCATAAGAAGGAGGCAGAGCACATGAAGCTGATGAAATGGCTGCTTAAAATCAGTCTTACGGCAGTGCTTGTAAGCACACTAACGATATTAACAACAGGACTCGTAGTGAGCGCCTATCTCCAATCGGTGCTGGCCAGCTTTAATATACAGCTGGATACACAGGCCATGGGGGTAGGGGGCGTCATGAAAAATTTCTTCGGAATGAACGGTTCTAGTCAGGACAGTATAACACCGGATTCATCTGGCGTAATAAGTAATGATTCTCCATCGAAAGAGGGAATGGATAACAGTTCGAAGGATGCGAATTCAGAAGGAAACAATGGTGCTACGGATCCTGTAACAGAGAAGGAAGATGGGAACCCGACGGCAGAGGACGATATTCCACCTGACAATTCTTTGCCGGTGATGGGAGAAATAACAGATGAGCAGATCGTAATGACGCCTGATGAAATGGTAGATAAGAAAAGCAGTCTTACCACACAACAGAAGGAAGATATTTTTACACTGCTCATGAACAAATTGCCTCAGGAGGAAATGCAAAAAATATCTGAAGCCATGGAGGATGGATTAACCGTTGCTGAGCTGGATGAAATTCAGAATGGCATTTCAAAATATTTAAGCAAAGAGGAATTTGAGAACTTAATGACAATGCTTCAGCAATAAGCCTGAGTCACTTGTTAGCTTAGGGTTGTAATTATTTTGTTACCTCACGAAAATTACAAATGTAGGAAATTGAGTCAAACCCACGTCCCGCGTGGGTTTTTTCAGTTGTCTGTAAACTTGCTCAGACTGTAAAAGCTATGTTAAAGTTAATTAGTGTTGAAAAGGTTAAGATTTTGAAACCTTTTGACGAATCATGATATTTAATTCATAGAAACTTATTTCGCTCGACGAGGACCCGCATCATTACTTCATTCGTACATAGGGATATAGGGCTGAAAAAGGAGAAGAGCATGAAAGGTTTTAAAAATACGAGGTGGTACGACAGCATGAAACGCAGTCTAAGAGCTGAGCGTTCCTCCAAAGAAAACGAAAACTCCATACATGAATCCGTTGTTCAGACTGATACGAAACAAAAAGGATGGATGTCTCGCAAGTGGATCTTGATCCCGGCAGGCACACTGCTCATTGCAGGGTCGGTTTTTTTCGCCGGACGTGAATATGTGAATGCTAATACAGTGCCGTTCTATCACGTATATGTGAACGGAGAAAATATAGGTGCAATTCAGAATGATGAACAGCTGGACGAGCTGTTTGAACAGAAACAGAAATACTATCAGGAGAAGTATCCTGATGCGACGATGGTTCTGCACACCGACGGTATTACAACGAAAGCGGACCGAGAGTTTAAACCAGAAGTAAAGAGTGAAGAAACACTCGCGAAACTGGATGGCATGCTCAAAGCGTATGCCCGTGGTGTAGAACTGAAAGTTGACGGAGAAACTGTAGCAATCGTTAAGGATCAAGAGACTGCCAAGGCTGCGATCGAAGCAGCGAAAGCCAAGTACACTCCTGCGGCGGATAAGACGAAGACAACACAATCAAAAGTGAAGCAGGTCTCCGCTTCGACAGCAAAGAGCAGCTCGAATGAGCAGGACACTGTAAAGTCAGTTGAAGTGAAGGAGAAGCTTACGCTTGCTCTTACCAAGGCAGATCCGAATAAAGTGCTGGATGTTGAGGAAGCAGTTGAAGCGCTGACAGACACGAAAGAAGAACCTCTTGTTTATAAAGTGAAAGAGGGAGATACGATTTCTTCCATCGCCTTGGCGCATGATATGAAGCCTGCTGAAGTTGTAGCACTTAACCCAGGTCTTCAGGAGAAATATCTTCAGATCGGTCAGGAACTGGAACTGAGCCGGCCGGTAGCTCCGTTAACGGTTCGTACAGTCGAAACTGTAACGGAGAAAGTGCCGAGCAAAGCTGAAACGATCGTCCGCACAAGTGATGAACTGCCGAAGGGCAAAAGGAAAGTCGTGCGTGCAGGACGAGATGGTGTGAAGCAGGTTAGCTATGTGGTCACCAAGGAGAACGGTAAGGTTGTCTCCAAGCAGTGGACAGGCCAAGAGGTGATTGAACCTGCGATTCCTGAAGTCGTTTATAAAGGAACGAAGGTCGAAGTGAAGAAACAGACTACGACAACTTCTTCAACGGTAACGACTCAATCAAGCAGCATGTTCGCATGGCCTGTCACTGGGGCGCGAATTACAAGCTCATACGGACAGCGTTGGGGTCGTACTCATGAAGGTATCGATATGGTCGGTGGTCGAACAATCATGGCATCAGCCGCGGGTAAAGTGGTGTTCGCTGGACAACAAGGCAGTTATGGTAACGCCGTTATTATAGATCACGGCGATGGTTACCAGACGCTGTATGGACATATGAGCAGTATTTCCGTTAGCAGCGGACAATCCGTATCACAAGGAAGTAAGCTTGGGATTATGGGTAGCACAGGTCGCTCGACAGGGATACATCTTCATTTTGAAATTCGTAAAAATGGAGCACAATTAAATCCAATGAAATATTTATAATCCTATGTTATACTGGGACTACTAACGATGACATAAGCCTTTATTGGTTCATATATCATAATCTAGATACAATAGCCGCTCCTTTTAAGGGGGCGGCTATTGTTATTGGTTTAAGAATAGGTGCTTTTGCTACGGTAGGCTGATGTATGGGGCCGTCAGGTATGCTAAAATAGAACGAAGTCCGTTCAAGTGAAGGTATGAGGTGAGAGCTATATGCAGGGAACCATTCTGGTGGTGGATGATGAACAGCCCATCGCCGATATATTGAAGTTTAATTTAGAAAAAGAGGGCTATGAGGTAATTTGCGCATTCGATGGAATCAGTGCAGTTGAGCTTGCGCTATCGAAGCGTCCGGATCTGATGCTGCTCGATTTGATGCTGCCTGGGAAAGATGGAATGGATGTGTGCCGTGAGGTGCGTGCTGCCAACTTGCATATTCCCATCATCATGCTGACCGCAAAGGACGGAGAAATCGATAAAGTATTGGGCCTTGAGCTCGGGGCTGATGATTATGTGACCAAGCCGTTTAGTACACGTGAATTGCTAGCACGTGTCAAAGCACAAATGCGGCGGCAGCATAAAGAGGACAATAAGACAGATAACAACGGATCGTCCGATGCAGGTAAGCAGGGGCTTCGATTATTCGAGTTGTTTATGGATACAGATATGTACATGGTGTATAAGAACGGGGAAGCACTCGATTTGACGCACCGAGAATATGAATTAGTTTATTATTTGGCTAAAAACGCCGGCAAAGTGATGACAAGAGAGCATTTGCTGCAGGCGGTATGGGGCTTTGAATATTTCGGGGATGTACGCACAGTGGATGTGACGATTCGCCGGCTGCGTGAGAAGATTGAGGAGAATCCGAGTAAGCCGGAATACATTTTGACCCGGCGGGGACTTGGTTATTTGATGCGCAGTCCCAAAAACGGAGGGCTGTAATGAAGTGGCTGTCCTTCTTCCGCACCATTCAGGCGAAGGTCATCATCATATATGTGTTGCTCATCTTGATCGCGATGCAGCTCATCGGCGTTTATTTTGTCAGTGCGATGAAAAATTCGTTAACGAGCAATTTTACGACGGATTTATTAGAGCGGGCAGAGCTTATGTCTGTACTTGCGGCTAAGACGCTAGCTGGGGGCAGCGAGTCGGATGAAGATTCGGTAGAAAGCCTGCAGGTGATGGTCAGCAACTTGTTTAACATGGACGGCGCGGAAATTCAGGTGCTCGATGCGACGGGCCGGGTGCTTACAACATCACTCCTGTCGCATGCCGACTATGTAAACACAAAGAATACTCAGACCGTTGTTAGTCGTGCGCTACAGGGCATTGTAGATAATGAAGAGTATATTATCGATGAGGATGGCACCCGTAAGAAGGTCGTTGCCAAGCCTGTCATTCATAATGGGAAAATCGTAGGCGCGATTTATATCGTAGCCAGCATGAGTGAACTGTACGCGACGATGGAGCGGATTAATAGTATATTTATATCCGGTATATTGCTGGCCCTTGGTCTGACAGCGGTGCTTGGAGTCATTCTGTCTCATACGATTACCCATCCGATTAAGGAATTGACTCGTCATGCGCGGGCGGTGGCCGAAGGACGTTTTACAGAGAAAACACCGGTATTCGGCAGTGACGAAATCGGCCAGCTCAGTCAGGCGTTCAATTACATGACCAGCAGACTGCGAGAAGCTTTATCGCAAAACGAGGAAGAAAAAGAAAAACTGGCCTCCATCCTCACGAATATGAGCGATGGCGTAATTGCGACTGACGAAGTTGGACGTGTTATTCTTATGAACCGCCGAGCCGGAGAGATGCTCGGTGTGGAAGGGGAAGAACTGGCGGGTCGTGAAATCGGTTCTCTGCTAGGACTTGAAGGTCCGGAAGCCGAATCCTTAGCCCGTGGAGGTAATGACTCAAAGCTGCTGGAGATCAAACCTAATGAAGGCGGCGAGCCTTTTATGATGCGAGTAACATTTACGCCGATTCACCGGCGGGATACTGGAATCACTGGTACGATAGCCGTTTTACAGGACGTTACGGAACAAGAGAAGCTTGAAGCTTCACGCCGTGAGTTTGTCGCGAACGTCTCGCATGAGCTCAGAACACCGCTGACAACAATTAAGAGTTACACCGAAGCGCTGGAGGATGGAGCGCTGGATGACAAACAGCTGGGTCCGCGCTTTGTAGGTGTTATTCAGAATGAGACAGGCCGGATGATCCGGTTGGTCACTGATTTACTGCATCTGTCTAGGCTTGATTCCAAAGAAGGCGCGCTGCGCAAACAGCGGGTGGATATTGTGGAGATGCTAGAGGATGTAGGGGATCGATTTTCTTTTCAAATGCAGCAGAAAAATGTACGTACGATTATTGACGCGAAGCCGGGAGTATCGACTGCGATGCTTGACCGGGACGGAATCGATCAGGTTCTCGACAACTTGATCTCGAACGCGCTTAAATATACGCCTGACGGTGGCACGATTACAATGGAGGCCGCAGTGACGGAAGACGGTATGCTGTCCTTGTCTGTAGCAGATACGGGTATTGGCATACCCAAGAAGGATTTGGACCGAATATTTGAACGTTTTTATAGAGTGGATAAAGCCCGGACTCGTAATATGGGGGGAACTGGACTTGGTCTTTCCATTGCCCGGGAAATTGTGAGAGTACATGGTGGATCCATATCGCTTCAATCTGAGCTTGAAAAAGGCACAAAAGTAACTTTTACCCTGCCTTTGGATGATGAAGGGAGGGAGACACCATGAAGGAACGATTAAAGACGGCGACACTGGTCATGTTAGTGCTTGGCAGTCTGGTACAGAGTTATTTCCTCATTTATCGTCTCCCTGGCAGTGATTCAGTGGTGCGTGCTGAGAACTCATATATCAAGACGGAAACGATGGGTCCCGAAGAAAAAGCAGAGAATTTGATCTATCCGAAAAAAATACTGATTCATCTGGGCGATAACAAACATACGGTTTTTTATCCGGATCAGATGTTTTATGAACTTGTCTACAATCGTCTGAAAGGTCGGGAGTTTGACAGCTTCCAGCGCCGTAAGGTGAACAATATGGACTGGTCCAAGCTTCGGTCTAGCAGCAAAGGAATTGAGCTTAGTTTTGGTTCCGGTATGCCGGTGACGCTGCTTCAGAAAGTGATGCAGATTAAGCCGGATTCCCTGTTCGATGGAGAAAGCATTCACAAAATGTGGCTGTACAGTATAGATGGTGAACCCAAGGTACATGCATTGTTTTTCAGTACAGAAGGGGATGTCGTCTACGAAGCTGCTCAGGTTGACCTGACAATACAGGATATCCATCAGCTGGTTGATTTCGGGAAAGATTGGGTCCCATATACAATGCAGGAGGAAAATTCTCTTTATATACCAGAGGAGCCAGTAGGGATGGTGAGTATGGTGCTGCCAATCGGTATGTATACCGTGGAGCAGATGCAGCGAAGCTTATTCTTTGATCCTAGTATTACCCGGAATATAAGGGAGCGGGATGGTTCTGAAATTTATACAGATAGCAAACGAAGTCTTCAGGTGGATGAAGGACAGAATTGGATGAATTTTACCGATCCTGCTGCGCCTCCATCGGGTGAAAGCAGCCCCGGAAAAGATGTGCTGTCAGCGATTGAATTTGTGAACCAGCATGGAGGTTGGAACGGTGGTTATCGACTGAGCCAATCTAAAGACAATAAAGATCGGACACTGGTGGAGTTTCAGCAATATCATCGCGGATATCCGATTCTCAATACACTCGACTTCAATTATGGCATTATGAAGTTAGAGCTGCAGAATGGGACGGTTACTTCCTATGAGCGATCTTTGTTATATATTGAAACAGAGGAACAGAAGAAGAAAATCGTGAATCTACCTGTGGGAGATGAACTGCGAGAGCAGCTTGATATATTATCTAAATCCATGAAAATTGTAGATTTGGAACCGGCTTACCTGCCATATATAACAGAAACGGGATTGTGGCTTAAACCGGTATGGGCTGTACAGCTTCAGAATGGAAGCATGAAGGCATTAGAGTGATTGCAGAAATGAAGATGGAGGAGGGAAGTTAATGGATTGGGGACGAGCTAAAAATGTGTTGATCTACGCGTTTCTGCTACTGAATCTGTTGCTGGGCTATCAGCTATGGATGGATTACCGTGAGCAGGTCGGCTCCAATCTCGACTTTACTTCCTTGTCTGAGAATACCCAGCGGGTCATGGAGGAGAATCGGATTCAGGTGCTCAGTCCTATCCCTTCGGAAACTCCTCAGCTGCCAAAGATCGCTTATACGTACAGTATTCCGCAGAATGGAAACCCTGTTAAGTTGAATGAAACGGTGGAAACCAAGCTGGTCTACTCGGATCAGAAGAAGCTGATGGAGGAGCTCGCTGGACAAATACCTAACCTGAATCAGTATCGTCACGACCCGCAATCGGATAAAGAAAATGCTTTTATATTTCGGCCTCTGGTAGACGGAGAATGGCCGTTATTCAATGTCGAGCTAGAGCTAATCTACGAGAACCAAAAGATTGAGTATTTCCGCAACCCTGTGCTGGAAATTCAGGAAACCAGTGATGTGGAGGAACAGAAGGTGTTGTCGGCATCGAAGGCGCTTGGGACGATCATCGAGCGGAACATCATTCCGCCGAAGTCGGCAGTTAAGGATATACAGCTCGGTTATTACGGGCAGATGTTCAATACCGATGTGGAACTAGCGGCCCCAGCATGGCGGTTTACGCTGGATAATGGAGAAATGATTTACGTTCAAGGGATTAGTGGAGATGTGTTCACACCCAAGACGGAGAAAGTAAAGGAGTAACAGACTTATGGGGATATCATTTTCCGTGCTGTCGAGCGGCTCAACGGGCAACGCAACGGTTGTTCGTAATGAGGATACGACACTTTTGATCGATGCCGGGCTGAGTGCTCGGCGAATTGATGAGCTTCTGAAGGAACGCGACATGTCCGGAGAAGAGATTGATGGAATTTTGGTTACACATGAGCACTCAGATCATATTAAAGGGCTAGGCGCGATTGCCCGTAAATATAATCTTCCGATTTATGCGAACGAGAAGACTTGGGAAGCGATCAATCGATCTGTTGGCAAGATTGCAGAAGAGAACCGAATTGTACTGGATAGCCATGAGGTGAAAGATTTCGGAACGCTTCGTGTGGAGCCATTTGAAATTTCACATGATGCTGCTGCGCCAGTGGGTTACTGTTTCTATGATGGAGATGAGAAACTGGGAGTAGCGACTGACCTCGGGTATGTAAGTGATAAAGTGAAAAAAGCGATTGAGGGCTCGGATGTGCTCGTTCTTGAGGCTAACCATGATATTGAGATGCTGCGCATGGGGCGGTATCCGTGGAACACCAAGCGGCGTATTCTTGGCGACATGGGTCACTTATCTAATGTATCTGCAGGAGATGCACTTAGTGAGCTATTAACTGGGGATACGAAGCGGGCATATCTTGCTCACCTTAGCCTGGACCACAATATGATGGATCTTGCCAAAATGACTGTTCGAGACACGATGGAGGACAACGGGTGCTTCTTTAAGGATAGTGAATTTAAATTATGTGACACCTACTACAACCGTTCTACGCCGTGGGATAGAATAAAGGACTAAGTACGGTTATATACTGGGATACGAGGGATGAGACATAAACTGGTCCAGCTCCTCAGCTTTATGTGCTATCTCTTCGCGAGTTAGCAGCCCTTTATCGATCAAGAGCTCGATGATGGTGCTTAAAGCGAGGGTGTTACGGTAATGCTCGTCCTTTAAATCCCCCAATTTTGCTGCAATATGTACGAAATCCATAGCTGTTCCTGCGCTATAACGTTCCATGTTTAAATCCTCCTTATATAACTCATATTTTTAAAGAATTACATTCCTTTGGTGAGTACGTGTTTCAGTCTTGGAATTGACCTTATTCTAGAGTAGAAAAGATGACCTGATTCCCCTGGCGTTATGGTACAATGAACGAAGGATGACAGGCATGAATTCTATGAATCTGGCAGTCTCTCAAGTGCCTTTCATAGAGGCTTGTTTCTATTGTAGTCCTCACTTTGGAAAAACATTCTCATTTTTCGCAAAAAGATTGTTTTTTTTCATGGGTATTCATCAAAAAGGCGCTTATCTTGCCTGTTATGGTGGTATAAAGAACTAGGGACTTTTTTAGTGTGAATTCCTAATACATACCAGTCTGATATCGTTCTTTCAATATCGACAAACCGTTATTAATAGTGATTTATCAAGAGGTACGCATGGTGGTTAGCAGGTGCAACTTTTTTAGTCACATTCGTGTTTAGTACTATATAGAATGTTTACAGTGGAGAATCGGTTATTACCCTTAGACTGGTGCCAGCATCTATGGCGCGATGAATGGGTTCCGAAGACGAGGGTTGTTATATAGACAAGATCATTCAGTGGACAGTGGAATGAAGCAGGAAACTGGAGTGTTGTCTTGGTGTATAACGACAAAGGGGAGAGGGATCGCGATGGGATTGTTTGATGATGATTTTTATTCGACGAAAGTATCCAGACGCAGCAAAAAAACGAGCTCGGATCGCCCTACGCGTTTCCAGTGGCGCTCAAGTCGTAAGCGCAGAAGCTTGTCTACATTTCAAATATCTGCGATCAGTTCATTGTGCAGTGCGCTCATCGCGGTTCTATTGTTCAGTCTGATAACTGGTCATCCGTCCACCTCGTCGAATATTGCAATTTTGAATGGTCATTCGGTTGCACAGACGGATGGAGATCCGTATGACCGTCTTGTGAATGCTGCAGCGAAGGTGCGCCCCGCCGTCGTCAGTGTTGTTACGCATAAGGACCCTAAGCCGGCCACTCCGGAAGAACAGGATGGAACGGATTTGGAAGAAGAGGCTCTACCTGACTTAGGTGACATGGAAGAGTTACCGGAAGACTTCGATCTGGGAGAGGAATTCGACTTCGGTGAAGAATTTGACTTTGACGACAATTTTGGCGCTGATGAGTCGGCTTTAGGTTCCGGGGTTATTTTCAAAAAAATCGAAGGTAAAGCTTACGTCATCACAAATAATCACGTCATTGATGGTGCGGATACGCTTGAAGTCGTTATGGTAGATGGAGAAACCAAAAAAGCAACGCTGGTCGGCACGGATCGTGTGAGTGATATTGCGGTGCTGGCGATCGACAGCAAAGGCATTAACGTGGTCGCTGAATTCGGAGATTCTTCAAAGCTGCGTCTTGGCGAGACTGTGTTCGCGATAGGTAATCCGCTCGGACTAGGCGATACATTGACCTCGGGAATTATCAGCTATACAAACCGGACTATCCCAGTATCCCTTAACCAAGATGGTGTATTCGATTGGGAGACTCAGGTTATCCAAACGGATGCGGCGATCAACGAAGGCAATAGCGGCGGCGCGCTTGTGGATCTGAATGGTAAAGTGATCGGGATTAATACGATGAAGATTGCTGATACGGGTGTAGAAGGACTTGGATTTGCGATCCCAACGAATGATGTGACCGAGATCGTGAAGGAACTGATATTGAAAGGGAAGATTTCGCGTCCATATCTGGGTGTGTACACGATTGATCTCAGTAACCCTTACGCGCCGATGAGCAAACAGGAACTCAAGGATCTAAAGTTGCCGAAGACGGTTACGGAAGGCGTTATTGTACTGGATGCTTTAGGACCAGCAGAAAAAGCGGGTCTGAAATTGAATGACGTGATTACGAAGTTTAATGGGAAGCCAATCCAAACGACACTCCAATTGCGTAAGTATCTTTACCATGAAACGAAGATTGGCGATAAGCTGAACGTGACTTTTTATCGTGGTGGCAAGGAACAAACCTTGAAGGTGTTGCTCGAGGAGAAGCCGGAGGAATAATGAGGAAGGGCGTGTAGCGCCCTTTTTCTGATATTTAGGGAAATGCTAATAACCATGGTCAAAGACCAAAGGTTCACCGGCTGTTTCGACAAAAGCATTTCTTTTTCTTAAATTGTATGGTAGAACAGAAGAGTGGTCTTACTTTATATTATTGCAACAACAGGATGCGAAAGACAGAAAGGATGCTTATAAATGTACGTCGTATGCAAGGAACATGTGGAGCTAGCGATCGAGAATTTCGTGGATGAGTATGAGGATGCCCCGGATGTTGTCGATTTGAAAGAGACGGAGTTCTCAGACTGGGACCCACCGGTGAAGTGCGCGGAGTGCGAGAAGCATGCAGAATTTTTGGTTGTTTAGTTTTGGGCTTTATTTGAATAGATGATGTAGTGAAAAAGCGTGAGGAATCACGCTTTTTTTGTTTGTGTGTCGGGAGAGGAAGTCTCCGAGAGCGAGTCCCCAAGTAAGTGGTGCTTGGCGTGTGCATTTTCTTTATCCACTTGGGCGACCATGTTAAAATGAACGACGAACGAAAGAATAGAAACAGAATAAGGAGCGGTTACGCTATGAATATACAGATCGTATGTGTTGGTAAGCTGAAGGAGAAGTACTTAGTTCAAGGGATCGCAGAATATAGTAAGCGCTTAGCGCCCTATGTACGGTTGTCTGTGCACGAGGTGCCGGATGAAAAAGCGCCAGAGAATATGAGTGAGGCTGAGATGCGCCAGGTGCAGGAGAGGGAGGGCGCAGGCATCCTATCACATATAAAGCAGGATGCTCATGTGATAGCCCTAGCCATTGGCGGCCAGCTCTGGTCCAGTGAGGAGCTGGCAGCGCACATCGACAAACTTGGCACGTATGGGACAAGTACAGTTGCTTTTGTCATTGGCGGCTCGAACGGCTTGTCCGAGGAAGTACTGAAGCGGGCCCAGACGAAGCTGAGCTTTGGTCGTATGACCTTGCCGCATCAGTTAATGCGACTCGTGCTGGTGGAGCAGGTGTACAGGGCGGTGAAGATAAATCGGGGGGAACCGTATCATAAATAAAGGAGATTCGTTCTCAAAAACGGGAATAGCACCGATCTGATAGTGGATTGGTACTATTTGAGTTAGATGAACAATTGTTGCATGAAGGCTGGTTTAGATTTAGATGGACTTTTGTATATACACTATCAGACCATTGCGTACAACTTACTAATTCATGAGGAATTATTGATAAATAATCGTTCTCATGAAGTTATGTAATTTTTTTATTAGAATTATAAATTATTTGAATATAAAATTATTTCGGCTAGTTTTTTTTGTTCTTGTTCATTTGAAGGGAAAAATTCTGAAGTCAACTGTTTATTGGTGTTATTTAACTGGATTTTAAATTTTCGAAGACATCTTGAGAAATAACTATAAGTTAAATCCTGTTGCTTTATACCATCAAAATATAACTTTGGAAATGCTCTCATCAGCGCCCCATATCCAGTTGTTTTAGATAATATATACCTTTGTGGATCTTCCCATTCTTTTTGGAAAGTATCTTTAACAGCACTAAAGTAATTGAATAAAATTTTATAAATTATTTCATCTTTTTCATTTATAAAGTAGTATCGCAAAGGAATACCAGGGTCATCTTTGAGTTTGATGTCAGGTTGATTCTTTAAACTTGATAGGTCTGAATCCGGATTTTTTGAAATTAGGGGTAATAAATATTTAATAAAACTCCCTTGGGATAATGATGAATTCTCATCTTCTTTTTTTCCTAACATTTTTAATCGTTTATAAAAGGGAGATTTAGTATCATTGTTTAAGGATCTGGCTAATTCATGTGATGTTTTTTGCGGGCTTCTATTTTTTGAAATATTAAATAAATCATAGATAAGTGACATAGAGACTTTAGTTTGTTTACTATTTATTATTGAAAAGATGTAAGCCTTCTCTTCTTCTGTTAAATTAAAAAGTAAGATGATAGGTAATTGAAAATCATTAATTTTTGATGATTTGAATATCCCTTCAGTTCTATGTTGGCCATCTATAATTTCAGCAATTTTATTTCTATCATTAAAATAAAAAACATTTTGGGAAAGAAGGCAGTCTATATCATTATTTACGGAAATTACAATTGGTGTAGGAAAAACGGAATCAACATCATTAGTATATGTTTCAATTTCTTTTATTCTTTTTAACGATAGCTCTCTTTGATAACCGGATTCATTTTTTCGTCTATTAACAATTGATATATTTTTTAAAACACTAGCTTCCATAACTCCCATATAAAAGGTTCCTATTGGTTGAGTAACAGAAAGTAAAGGAATTTGATATTTAAATTTTTTATTTATTTGTATCTTCATAGTTTTGCTCCTCTCCCATCGGTTTCAACATTTTGACTTGCTCTATATAATAAAGTGTTTATAGATTTATCATCTAATTCAGTATAATTATCATAATCTATATGTAAATGTTGCAAACAGAGAAAATAAATACTTGAAATTAAAGATATTAAATAGAGAAAAATTTGGAAAAATATTTGAGCGAAAGAGGGGTTTTCAGGTAGTGAAATAAATAATAGCATCATGATCGAAACTAGCAAGAAAGAAATGGATAGAGAGATGATTTTTAACATTTTAAATTTGATTTCTTCAAAGTTCATTAGTTCAATAGCAAAAGTTAATACACTAGATGCCAAAAGAGCTATAGAAAATGTATAAAAGTTTCCTGTTACTATATTAGCAGTAAAAAATCTTGATGAATCTGAAATTAGAATAGCCCAAATACCTAATTGACCAAATATAATAATAAATATAGTCCAAATTATAAGTAATCCTTTGATTTTAGGAATTATATTAAAAGGTTTAAATATCTTCATTATTTCAATATCACCCGCTTATTATATATAAGTGAATAGTACCATAAAATGTTACAGAAAAATATAATATCTGACAAAATATCTCACTTACATCCACCGCGGTGAACCGTATCATAAATGACGCAAAAAGTCGGGGGGGTGTGCCGCATTATTGTAACGCCAAGCAGGTAAGTTTCCTCTCGCCAAACACGAATCATATAGTACATAATAAAGATTAATGATTATTACTGGGAGGCACATGAGAACATGGAAATTGTTCATTCACCGGGATTGAAGGTAGAGGACAAATTAGGGCTGATCCAGAGGGTATTGCAGTCCGGAGATTATGACGTAGCTGTGAAAGAGTGTTGCACAGTATTTGAGATTGTGTTTCGCAAAATTTTTCAACAAGCCGTTATCACTCTTCCTTATAAAGAACGCGAATTACTTCAGGAAGTAGAAAGAAAAGTTGGAAAGGGAACGAAAGGTGTCGAGGACTTAGGATTCGGCGAACTGGTCGGATTGTTCCGCGAGAGCAAGCTGATGGAGAAATGGTCTAAACATACTTCCAGAGATATGGGCCTGATTCAGACGTTGAATTATGCAGAAATCGTCAATCTAAGAAACCGGATTACGCATCAGGGAGCTACCGCCAGCCGTGGCGAGGCCAATCTCGTATACGAATATCTAAGGAATTTATTAGCTATGCTCGGTTTTGCAGAGTTGGACAAGTCCATCAACGAGTCATTTAAAAAAGAGAATACCAGCGCTGCTGATCCCGACCCCGGTTCAGGAATGCTGCATAGGTTGCCGAAAATTAGTAAGTCAGCTCCGATTCAATCTCAGTATTCGCCGCTTGACAGCAATGAAAGCGTACGGCTGTCGATTCAAGGCGCCAATTATCGGGAGATTGATAAAAGAGGGTTTCTTCAGGCTTTAGCAGATCTGGATAATCGAACTGACCTGCTAGGCCTTGATCTCGGTTGTGCAGGGGGAGAGTTGACGGTGGAGCGGTTCAATATGTTCTCCGAATTCCGCCATGTGGTCGGAGTTGATTTGAATGAAGATAAAATCCGAGAGGCGTCCATGGCAGGTTATGGCGACAAATATACATTTATAAGTGCGAATGTGGAAAGCGCCGAATTCGAGGAGATTATGGCTAGGCAATTGGAACGCCATGGACAGCAACGCTTCGATGTCATATTTTCCGCATTAACTCTCCATCATCTCTCTAATCCAGTTAAGGCTTTATTTAAATTGAGAAAGCTCTTAAAGCCTAATGGATGCATTATTCTACGAGGTGCTGATGACGGTTCTAAGTTGGCCTATCCGGACGAGCAGTGTCTCGTACAAAATATATTGTCCATGACGCAGGAAGTGGAAGGCGCATCGGATCGAGAGAACGGTCGAAAATTGTACATTCAACTAAAAAAAGCCGGTTTTGGACGGATTCAGCTTCTCTATGATGTGAAGGACACCGTAAACAAGACGATAGAGGAGAGATTATCACTTTATCAAGGGAGCTTTTCATACCGACTCAACAATTTTAAGAAGAGATTGGATCAAGAGCCGGACAATAAATCTTTTCAAGATGAGTACAATTGGATGAAGGATGCGCTTGAAGAATTGGAAGTGGAGTTTGTTAACGATACCTTCTACTATCAAGAAACGGTGTATCTGGCAATTGCCCGACAGTAGAGGAGAAAGTCGCGATGGATCAGTCACCTATAAAAAAATCGTTTATCTGTTTAATCGTTCCTTTTGCATATCGTGTGCCTTTTAGTGAGTGCATCAATCGCGTTAACTCTGATCATTTTGAATTGAAGGACATCAAAGCAGACCGTTTATTTGATTATGCTGGGCACCTCGTTTCGGCGGATCACAGTCGTCATGAAGCGATAGGAAAACGTTGGATGATGCGGCAAGCGGCCAGGAAAACATTCGGGCTGCCCCACAATTACCATCACCCTATGTCTATCCGGGCCAAGCAGCAGCAACGGATCATTTCGATCAACGAAATACAACTCTATTTGTTCGAAACGCAGACGGGTTTTCTGGCGTATCATATCGAGTTTCATGGTGTTCTTACGATTGATGAGCAAGTTGAGGCGATATATTATCTCAAAAAATTGATGAATTACAGCCATGAAATCGCCTTCGAACAGCGGGTCTCTAAGGAAACGAGTATATCCAATACGGTTCAGTTAAGTGAGATGAGCCGCTCTATTTTGCAGGAGCTCGATATCGCCACCTTCTTTGAAGGGGAGATGAACCATCCTACCGAGGCACTGGTCTATTCTTCAGTCTTGTTAGGCAGTTCTAAGAAAGAAGTGGAGAACTCCATAGGCAGTTATTTGTTCCATATGCGCAGAAGCTTTAAGGCATCCTACAAAGCGTCTGCGGCGGAACATGATTTGAACGGAAATCAGGATATGTTGACGTTATTCGAAAACAGCTGCTGGGGAATTTCACTCGAAGGATTAGGTAATATCGCAACAGCTACGGATGATGAGGTCACCAATGAGTTCTTTGGAAGCACCTATTTTCATCATGTTGAAAATACATATTTGTACTTATATATTTTGGCCTTGCATCAAAAGTATGCACTTCATTATTTAACAGTACAAGCCTCTGAACTATCGCATCACTTACATATGCATCAGAACAATCCTGCGGAACAAAGTCAGATCCTCATTCAGATGAAGGAACGGATCGTTACATTTCTGCTTCGTTCCTCGTACAAGCAGGTATCTCGCAGCACACATCACGCATTGTTTTATGAATGGATTCGCAGTCGACTCAAAATTGATGATATGTTCAGTGAAATTCATGAGGCTTTGGAGGCACTTGTTTCATTAACTGTGGTGGCTGAGAAGAAGCAGCGGCAAGAGGAAGATGAACGCAAAAGAAGGGAAGCAGAGCGGTTCAACAAAAAAATAACGGGCATATCCGCAGTGTTTTTGCCGCTCAGCATCGTCACAGGCATATATGGCATGAATTTATCATGGCTAGATCCGATCAAGGAGCCGTGGGTGATTTCACTATTAGCCTTAGGAACATATCTATTAACTTTTATCCTTTTCAAATACTGGTTTAATAAAGAATAGCATGATATATGCCTTAATCTATTTGCTATATTGGCACCCAAAAGGGTGCCTTTAAATTTCGCTCTATAGATGATACGCTGAACCTTATCATAAGTAAAAGAGGTTTTTCAAATTGCAAAGAGATTGTCCCGAAAGAGCATCATTAATTGTTCTCTAGGGACAGTTTCAATTTAAATGATTTGAACAGGTAATTTTTCAGGGTTCATTGTTATATACATTTCGACTATTTTCTCATTACTAATATAAAAACTAAGGATACTTTGAATCTTACCATTCATGGATATTACGATTGCTGGTTGATAGTTGATATTTTTAACCTCGAAATAAAAGTCTTCGGGGGCCTTTTTTATGACTCCGTATAATAAGGCCAAAACGTTGGTTATGGATACAATTGGACGTATTGCTGCCGTGACTTTGCCTCCACCATCAGAATATAGGGTGACATGGTTAGAGATAAGTTCTAGTAAGTCATTTGTATTGTTCTTTTGGAAAGCTTCTATAAAGCGATTAATCATTGACTTATTCTTCTCAAAGTTTAAACTTTCACCTTCCACAGCTAAGATCTTTTGCTTAGCCCTGCTAAAAATTTTCCTCAGGATCTATACTCATGACTTTCAACAAAACCGCGATCCATTCCATACGTTCTTTCCCATTCAAAAGGCCTGTTGTAAATAGTTCCAAAGGAGAAAGCGGGGCAGTATATTCGATATCGTTTTCAATTAATATACCGCCTAATTTGGGTGATTTTCCACTAAGACTAATACCTAATTCATTGAGAATAGACTTGGCTTTTCCTTTTTTATAAAGAGCATGCGGGCCTAGATTCAAATACTGTTGATTGACCTTGTTTGTTCTAGCCCTGTCGCCAATATTTTTCCCCTTTTCTAATATTAAAATAGACAAATTGGTTTTCGCTAAATAATTGGCTGCAATGTAACCTGCTAATCCGCCACCAACAATGACAATATCCCACTTATGAGTCATAAGATAACCTCCTTATGTTATTTCATAACTCAGGACGATTATGGGTAAATAATTGTGACACGTTATAAACAAAAGTTAATAAATTTGTTTGTAAAAAAGCTACAGTTTTAAGAATTGTGTCCAGCTATCATAAATGGTACACTACATGCAACATCTTAGTATTTAATACATCAAGACAAAATCTTGATTAAATCTAGGAGGAACAAATGAAGAAAATTCTATCCATTGTTATGGTAGTATCTTTGGCTCTTGGTTTGACAGGGGCGGCTTCTGCTGCATCAGTTAAAACCACAAAACCAGCCACACAACAAGTTAAAACAACATATGTGGTATACCCAGGTAATGGTTCTGCGTTAAAAATTAAAAAGGGATATAAGAAAGAAGTAGTCCTAAAAGAAATGAAACCAATGGCAGTACAAGTTTTTAATATCTTTGGTGGATATTTTACTACTAATGATAAGGCAAAAGAGAAAAACATAAAGTCATTCAATGCATTCGTTGATAAAGCTATTCCGAAGACCTATAGTATGGATATTAAAAGTACTAAAAATGGGTATGTGATGCGTCAACATGGAGCAATTTGGGATGCAGAAAGTAAGGATTTAGCGAAATTTGGTAAGGAACTCCAAAAAATCACTAAAAACACCAAATTAGGACAAGAGATTTATGCTTGGGAAGAAAACGACACACTTACTATCAATTTTATGTATGATACTAAGGTAGCTGGCGATAAATATCAATCAACAGTCCAATTTCAGTTTTCATCCTTGAATGATAAATACTATGTTTTAACTGGCATCTATACAAATTGATAATGGATTAAATCTTAGACACCACTTAATGAGTGGTGTCTTTTTGTAGTACGCTCAGCATGGGCGTCATCCTTCAATATGGATGTACCCTTTTCATCCATTAAGGTGAGCCGTATCACAAGTGACGGCGAAAATAGGAGGGAGTATGTACCCTCCCTCCTTGCTAGCACTGATTCTTATCAAGTATCTACTTCACCTTATGCTAAAAAGGCTCAATAAAAACTATGTAGCATAATAAAGTCTGTGTGACAATTAAAGTGAGCGGATTGCCGTACAAGGGTTGCCGACAGCCAAAGTGTTCGGCGCAATATCCTTAGTAACAACACTACCTGCACCGATTACACTATTCGCGCCGATCGTTACGCCTGGCAATATGATAGCTCCAGCACCAATCCAGACATTGTCGCCAATCGTGACAGGAGCTGTGTATTCTAGTCCCGCCAATCGTTGCTCCACATCCATCGCGTGGTTTTCCGTTATGATACAAACATTGGGAGCGATAAATACGTTGTCTCCAATCGTAATGAATCCGCTGTCCATAAGTTTGCAGTTGAGGTTAATGAAGCAATTATTCCCCAGGGTGGTATTATACCCATAAGTACAAAAAAGCTGCTGCTCTACAACGCAATTTTCGCCAACCTTACCCAGCAATTCGCGTATAGCGGCACGTCGCAAATCACGCTCCAGTGGGTGCAAATTGTTATAGTCGTACAATTTCTTTACAGTGACATCACGGTCCGCAACAAGCTCTGGGTCATTAGGTTGGTATAACAATCCGGCATGTGATTTTTCTTTTTCAGTCATTTTAGACACCTCGTAAAATATTTGATTGTCTCTCGATAATTCTGCGCTTTCTCGGCATAATGTGTCATTTCGTCATACTTCATGCTATAGATACCACTTCTAGATTGCAATCGTGAACTTCATAGTAGAAGGGTCAATGGCTTGCAAGTACTCCTCAACGTTCTCATCAAAAGTTTGCTCGATGAGCAAAAGGTGTTCATTATTTAGCTTGCTGCTCCAGAGAAACCACGTCCAGGAATAGGAGCGACCGAGATACAACATCCTGAAGTAGGCTTTTGGCAATTCTCTTGATTTCGCTCTATCGATGTTACAATGAGCCGTATCATATGTAGAGCCGAATTTTGGGGATTGTAACAACCAAAAGTTAAACGTCGCTGCTTTCTTACGATATCGAGTTTATTAGCTGTAGTAAGGATTTTGAGTCTCGGCTTGTCGAGTAATAGTACTGTTTCTGTTATAAATAGGATATTATCAAGAAGCGTACAGAATGATGGAAAGTAAGGTGAAGTGCTATGAAAATTATTGTTTTTGGTGCAACTGGCGGTGTAGGTCAATCTGTCGTGAAACAGGCAGTGGAGAATGGTTTTGAGGTAACGGCGTTTGTACGGACACCAACAAAGCTAGAAGTTACACACGATAATTTAAATATTGTAAAAGGAAATGCCTTTAACCAAGCAGAAGTCGCAGCAGCAATTGCTGGTCATGATGCTGTCGTGTCATGCTTAGGCTCTAATCAAGGGATGAAAAAATCAACGGATCTCCAAGAAATGGCGAAAACGATTGTTACTGGCATGCAGGAGCATGATGTCAAACGAATTGTCTACACAGCGTCTGCTGGGATTCATAAAGAACTACCAGGCATAAGCGGGAAACTGATCATGAGAATGCTTAAGAATACTCTAGCAGATCATCGAGCTGCTACTGATTACATTGAAGCACATGGACTGAACTATACAATTGTTAGACCCTTGGGGTTAACCAATCGTCCCCTTTCAGGAAAGTACAGAGAATCTACAACGAGTGTACCAAAAAACTCAAGATCCATACCACGTGCTGACGTTGCACATTTTATTCTAAAAGCATTACATAATGCACAATACCAAAACACATCAGTCGGAATTTCTACTTAGAAAGTAACAAAACTCTAATACATATCTGGCGATATGTTATCAAAAGCGGTGATTTTCTTTTCGCCCCTTAAGTACGGTTCAACCAACGACTTCCATACTGGCTGAGATAAGTTACTGTTCAGTATTTGAATTTCGAGAATTAGAAGAAGGAGAATAGAGATGACCGCAAAGTTTATCTTGAATTATACGGATGGAGATTTCATGGAAAAGATAGAAATACCAATCTATAAAGAGTATCGCAAAGGTACCTCTTTTCAACTGTACCATTTAAATCGCAACCCTGCTCTTACTGTTCATAAGGAATTGTTGGTTATAGATGAATCGGGGATAGCACCAGAGAGTATGTTTAAAAGTGTTACAGAATTTTATGAAAAAATTATCCCTTATTTATTGAATAGGAAAAATGAGTCACTATTCTTATTTGGGGAGTACTATGATGCAGAGAAAGATAAGATGATAGACATTGATGATATTGAGACTCCCTGTTTAGTAGGTGGGGAAGTCATCTTACAAGAAGAGAAAAGGTAATCTAGCTCAACAGAGGTAGTCGCTGAAGAATCTGAATCAATAGAAGAGAAAAATAAGATCGATGTAACCTATATACATTAAATAAACGTTTACATCTATGTAAACGCTCGCTTAGCATGAAAGGTACCTCTTTAAGTTTCTTGGTTTTGGATCACTCTTTATCTTCACTATCATAGGGGCAACCGAGATACAACATCCTGTAGCAGGTTTTTGGCAATTCTCTTGATTTCGCCCTGTAGATGTTACGATGAGCCGTATCACAAATACGGGCATGTGTATTAGAAGTTATTTTGAAGCTTCAGAAAAGGAAGAGGATAATGTGAACAAAACCGATCGGATGTTGGCCATCGTCATTGAGTTGCAGCGTAAAGGCGTGCTGCGCGCCGAGGATTTGGCTACCAAGTTCGAGACGAGTATCCGCACGATTTACCGTGACGTTCAAGCGCTAAGTGAAGCGGGCGTTCCGGTGTTGGGTGAGCCGGGGGTAGGTTACTCCTTAATGGAGGGATACTTTCTCCCTCCTGTCAGCTTCACGGCGGAGGAAGCGGTAGCGCTGCTCATCGGGGCTGACTTCGTCGAAATGAGGTTAGACGCTGAGTACGGCGCGAAGGCTCGCAGTTCGCAGGAGAAGATCGAGGCGATTTTACCGGAGAACATACGCCAGGAGAGCGAACGGATCCAATCGACGATTCGGCTGCTGAATGAAAGAGGGGCGAAAACGCGTGGGCAGGAAAAAGAGACATTTGAACAGTTGCGCCAAGCGATTCTTCGGAAGCGCAGGGTTCGTTTCCGCTACTCCAAAAACTTGCCGGATTCGGACGGATATCGTCATAGCGAGCGAACGGTTGATCCTTACGGGCTCGTTTTTTCTCAAGGGGTGTGGATGCTTGTTGCGTTCTGTGGGCTGAGGCACGACATCCGGCATTTTCGGCTGTCTCGCATGAACGAGCTCGCTGTACTGGATGATTCGTTCAGGATCGTTCCGGGTTTCCACTTTCAGGATCACCGGCCTATAGACGATCGGAATGTGACCGTCCGCATGTTGGTAGACCAAGCCATTGCGGACCGGGTTCAGGAATCGGACAATTTCTATATGGAGTCGTTCGAGCCGGGGGAAGAAGGCTGTCTGGCGACGTTCCGCGTCCGGCGGGTGGAGGATCTCCTGCAATGGACGCTCGGATGGGGCGCAGCGGTGCGTGTGCTGGAGCCGGAATCGCTGCGCGAACGGGTGCGCGAGGAAATCAAAAAAATGCTTATACGCTACTGACAAACCGCTGTCAGTAGCGTTTTTGTATGCTAGATTCAGCTTAAGACAAAAGGAGCTGGGTTCGGCAATGAATACGAAAGAAACGTTGCGTAAATTCGAGGAGACCGTCAGCGGTTATATTCAAGAATTGGATGGCTCAAGTCTTGAACAGCTGCTTTGGAAGCCTGCGGAAGATGAATGGTCGCTTGGTCAGATGTACATGCATTTAATCCGTTCCGCGCAGTTTATGCAGTTGAGGAACGCCGCATTATGCCTTGAACCGGGCGACAGCCCGGAAGTCTCACGGGCGGGCAAGACGAAGCTTGGGGAGGATGTGTTCAAGACGGGGAGCTTCCCGCCGGATCGAATTCGGGTTCCTGCGTCCCCACAATACACGCCGCCGCAACCGGATAGCAAGGAACAACTTGTCGACGGGTTGCGGGATACGGTACGTCGGATGGTCGAGATCGAACCGACGATTGCGTCGGAGTTTGAACCGGTTACCCAAGTGCGATTAGAACCGGGTAAGGAGATCGTTCGAAATACGGTTCTCCATCCGCGATTGGGCGGATTGAACGCGCTTGAATGGTTCCGACTGATCGAGATGCACTATCGCCATCATTTACTCCAGAAGATGCATCTGGACGACACTTGGAGGGAAGCGCATGGGTGAGCCCGGGCCGAAAAGTGGAAAGCCTTCCTATTGGATAGGCGTCGTCTCGGCGTCACACGTACAGCAGGGGGTTAGTGGCGGCTTTGCCCAGATGTGTCACGGTAAATCTGCGCCGTTACGCAGGATGCAACAGGGGGATTGGCTTGTGTACTATTCTCCTCGCATGGAGATGGGAGACGGCGAGCCGTTGCAAGCATTCACCGCCATTGGCCAAGTTTTAGACGACCGTGTATACGAATATGCGATGTCCGCGACGTTCGTACCTTACCGCCGGAAAATCAACTATGTTCCCTGCCGAGAGGCGAGGATCGAAGGCTTGCTTGATCGGCTGTCCTTCACCCGCGGCAAGCGGAATTGGGGCTACCCGTTCCGTACCGGCCACTTCGAGATAAACCGTGAAGATTTCTTAACTATCGCAGAAGCGATGCATGCGGCCATCCAATAAAGGAGTTTGGGGTAGTGGATATCGCTTTAATAGTTGAAGCCGCCTTCTGCCTCTGAGACCTTGGGTTTCAGGGGTTTTTAGTTTGTGTTCGCTAGAGTTGTCCACTATTTTTAACATATGTTATGATAAAGGTAATAAATGGATGTTATTAAAAGATTTGGCGGTGAAAGAATTTACATTTGAAGAGGAGCGGACGAATTGAAGAAACATTTTATTGCAGGTGCACTGTGTGGTGCTCTTTTAATGGCGACAACTTCTGTATTTGCTTCGAGTGAAATTAAAGCCATAGTCTTTCCAAGTAAAGTTACTTTTTCTCAGGCTGACGGACTCTCTAAAGAAATGCAACTACAGGAAGGTGAAGAGGTGCTTAACTACAATAATAAGGCATATATACCTCTTCGTGTATTCGCTGAGAGCAGCGGTGCTCTTGTAAAATACACACAAGCCTCTCCTGAGACGGATAACAAACATAAAATAGATGTCCACTATGTTGCTGAAGAGACTCTTCCAGAGCAAACTTCAAATGCAGCTGGCAATCAGCCACTTAAGGACTCAAGGGAACTGCAACTACAAGATATGCTTGTCGTAAGTCTACTTCCTCATATGCAAGAGAAGCTTGCTGAGGTATACGCAGATATAGTTACAGTATCACCCATTATTCATCCTGATTATGTAAATGTGAAGAGTGTTGAAAGGGTAGCTGCTTTTCGTGGTTTTGATTTTTTAATCACAGTAGATGCTCAACCCATAGTCGGACCTCATATACCTGTCGGCAAAGATACACTTACATATCGGATCTCTGCAGCTGGAGTTGAGCTTAAAAGTTTTGAACATCTTAAAGGACCCGATAAGGATGACTTCCTCCCCAATAACCAAAATCTTTTGAAGTAACGGGTACGATAATTGAATCAACGACAATCAGGCCACTGATTACTTTTGGTGGCCTTTTTTGCATGTTTATAAAGGGATGATTATAGCTCTTGGGCCATGCGGAAAATGCAGGAGACTATGCGCCGCAGCAGTTCTTTTCGGAATTATGTCCGCATGGGAAGCACCTCCCTGACCTATCGAAAGATCGGGGGGCAGGCAGGTTAGTGAAACCACACCGTTGTTCTAACGTATTATCATTATTCAAATTTCACCAATACGGCTCATGCGGAGGTGAACTTGACTGGAGCATTTTTATGACTTGGTTCAATTGATATTCTCGATCGCTCTCATCTCTTCCATAGTGTTACTTCCATTCACCTATTTTTCCTCACAAGAGATACACCGGGATCATGAAATTGCTACAGCCGGTTCAACTTGGTTTGTGGCTGTAAGGCTGTCGCAACCGGACAGTATTCAGCGGTGGATAGTACGTACCGCCAGACGAAGAGAAGCGCCTGATGAAGACGATAATGGTCCTTCCCCACATTGAATTCCATAATTTCAATTAGGGAGGACAACGATGGAAAAAATTCTGTTGCTCCAAAAATGGGCGAAGCCCATTCTTGTCATGTTGATTGGGGTTATTCCGATCATTGTGCTCAGCGGGTGTTCGACAGCATCCCAATTAAACTCGATTCATGCCGATTCACCAGGGATATTTAACCACTATTTTATATATCCATTTTCGATCTTGATCAAATTCTTCGCGAATGCATTTCACGGAGACTACGGATTATCGATCGTGCTGGTAACTTTCATCATCAGACTTGCGATCATGCCGCTCATGATGAATCAAACCAAGAAACAAATGGACATGAAAGAAAAGATGTCCGTCCTCCAGCCAGAGTTAACTGCACTTAAGGAGAAGTATAAGAACGACGTCAGTGCGGATGCCAAAAAACAACAGCAAGTCGAGATGATGCAGCTCTACCAGAAGCATCAATTTAATCCCTTAAACATGGGGTGTTTACCGATGCTTCTCCAATGGCCGATCACTCTCGCATTTTATTACGCCATTCGTCGTACCCCAGAGATTGCAGCTCACGATTTTCTGTGGTTTAGCTTGGGGAAAACAGATATGATTCTGCCGCTTATTGCCGCTGCGGTGTATTACGTTCAGTTCCGCGTATCTCAATCCGTTTCAGCGCAGTATCAGCAAAATCAAAATAACCAAATGGCTTTTATCGGATTGTTGTCACCGATCATGATGGGTTTGTTTTCATTTGTGGTGCCCGCCGCGTTGCCATTATATTGGGCGGTTGGTGGTATATTCAGTATCGTGCAAACGATCATACTTAATAAAATGTACACGAAGCCAAAAGTAAAGAGTAAAAACCTACCCAACGGAGTAGAAGATTTATAAGATGGAATCAGTCATACAGCAATACTAAATTAACCCTTTCTCATTTGCTCTGGAAGTTTAATGAATTAAGCCAAAAGTAATTGACATATTCATTAAACACAAGTATCTTTTTTTAGGTAGATTTATATTCAACAAGTTCATACACACTCCAAAGGGGAGTAGCTATTTAAAAATATAGTCGTCATTCCGAGAATATTTTCTCCGGCTATATTGCAATATTATATTGTTAGCGAGACCTTTGCCTATTCGTATAGGCAGAGGTCTCTTTTTTTGTTTTCTCAATATTTTACAGATATAAATTTAGGGGGATTGGTTATGGATTTAGGTTTATTGATGGAGTATGGAGGAGTGTTCTTTGTACTTGTCCTGCTGGAAGGGCTGCTTGCCGCAGATAATGCATTAGTGCTTGCTATTATGGTCAAGCATTTGCCAGAGGATGTTCGAAAACGTGCACTGTTTTATGGTTTGGCGGGTGCTTTTGTATTTAGATTTGCCTCGTTATTTATCATTTCGTATTTGGTTGATATTTGGCAGGTACAAGCCATCGGCGCCCTTTATCTCTTGTTTATTGCAATCAATCACATTGTTAGAAAGGTCTTTATTAAAAAGAGCGAAGAGCATGCCGGTGTAAACAAGGAGAAGAAAGGCTCTGGGTTCTGGATGACAGTACTGAAAGTAGAGTTAGCAGATATCGCCTTCGCAATAGATTCCATTCTAGCTGCAGTTGCTTTGGCTGTCTCGCTACCGTCTTCTGGCCTTGGTACTATAGGAAGTATGGATGCTGGACAATTTATCGTGATATTCCTTGGGGGATTTGTAGGACTTGTTATTATGAGATTTGCTGCATCGGCTTTTGTGAAACTGCTTGAAAAGAGACCAAGTCTCGAAATTGCGGCTTTCGTGATCGTTGGTTGGGTAGGCGTCAAGCTTGCAGTACACACGCTTGCTCATCCTGCGCTTAGCATCTTACCTCATTCATTTGCTGAATCGACTGGCTGGAAGATTACCTTCTATGTCGTGCTGATACTTATTGCAGTAGTTGGTTGGTTTGCATCAAGCGAAAAAACCGAAGCAAGTGAGGAAAAGCCGGAACAGATTGCTTTATAAGCTTTATCAGGTTAATTGCTCGAACAAGAAACGAATAATTAATACCACTAAAAGGCTACCCGATTCATTTGAATCTGGGCAGCCTTTTTGCTTTTAGAGCGGTTATGATGCTTATGATTGCATAAGCGTGTCTTCTATTGGTTAGAACAGTTTGATTTAGCTCGGCTTAAAGTTCCTCTTTTAGGTGATCTATCAAATCTGCTCTGGATTCGTTCGATGAAGAAATAATGGATAACTTCCCATTGCTTTCAAGGACCACGGAGCTTACCTCATCCATAGTTTCAAAGCCTTGGTTTCTGGCAGTTTGGTAAATATCTTCTTTGTTGATTCTTGTTTTCTTCATGGCACTGTTGATATAAACGCCTTTGTAATACAGCAATTGAGGGTCAGCTGTCAGCATTCCCCGAAACCAAGGTCTGTGTAAGGACAGCTTTGCCAATAAAAACTGCATTCCAATTAGCAGAGCTAACGCGGTTAAACCTTCACTCAAGGAAATCTGTTTATTTAGGATAACCGTAGAGAGAATAGAACCGAGGGCAACCGAAACGGTAAAATCATAGGCGTTCATTTGAGAAAGTGTTCGTTTGCCGGACAATCGGACCATAAGAATGAGTGAGATGTAGCTGATAATTCCAATAATAATAATTCGAAACAAATCGCTCCAAGTATTAAAAAACATGGCAATCTCCTTTACGTATAAATAGCTTTTACGTTATTACCCTGGTTTTTATATGGTGGAACAATACTCTTGTCATTTCGAGTTAGGCGATAATGGGAAGATTTCACTTGCCCTTCGCAGGCTTTTCTGTTATTTTTGATAGTAACAAATTGTTATTAACAATATGTTACTAAGAATCGTTTGTGTTTTCGCTCGATAAATGAGTGGAGAAAGTGGAGGGGATGCACTGTGAAGAAGGTTGCGGGTGGCTGGAATCTGTTTGAATTAGCGTGGTTGGTGCTATTTACTTCAATCGCTGTTGGGTTTACGGTGATAACAAAGGACTCTTTATTCGGATTTACGGTTTTTATTACCGGGGTGCTATGCGTGGTGCTTGCGGCGAAGGGTAACCTGATGAGTTACGTTTTCGGCATGTACAATACATTTGGTTACGCTTATTTATCTTATATTAATGGTTTATTTGGAGAGGTTATGCTGAATCTGCTATTCTTCGTTCCTATGAATGTTATTGGCTTCTATATGTGGAAAAATAACCGCCAAGAAGACGGCAAGCTGACCATGCGTCAGATGGAGCTTAGAGGCCTACTCCTCGTTGGGGCGGTCTGTGTAATCGGCTGTTTGCTGCTGGGATTCGGGCTTTCGTTCATTCCAGGACAGAACTCGCCTTACATCGATGCTACTACGACGGTGCTGTCCATTGTGGCGACCTTTTTAATGGTGCGAAGATTTAAGGAACAATGGCTGGTCTATATCGTGTTGAATCTGTTTACGGTGCTGCTGTGGGTGATTCGGATGCTGGAGGGCAGTGGAGAAGGTTTGCTGATGATCGTGATGTGGAGCGCGTATCTGGTCAACGCGGTTTACGGCTACTACGTTTGGAATAAAGGAGCTAAGGAGGTGGCAGCATGAAAACGCTAGGACTAACGCTGGGGAAGTTTGCCCCGCTGCATAAAGGGCATCAACTCATGATCGAGACGGCGCTGCAAGAGGTCGATGAATTGATCGTGGTCATTTACGAGACAACGGTCACTCCGATCCCACTTCATATCCGGGCGAACTGGATTCGGAAGCTCTATCCGGCAGCCCGGGTCATCGAAGCTTGGGACGGACCCGACGGGTATTCGGATGACAGGGAGCATGAGATTCGGGAAGAGCAGTATATACTCGGTTTGCTGAATGGTGAGCAAGTAACACATTTTTACTCGAGCGAGTTTTACGGTGAGCATATGAGTCTCGCTTTAGGCGCGGTAGACCGGCGGGTGGATGAAGCACGCGAGCGGGTTCCAATCTCAGCGACGATGGTACGTTCCGATCCATATAAGTACAGGGAGTTCGTAAGTGATATCGTGTACCGGGACTTGATCACGAAGGTGGTATTCGTTGGAGCGATGTCGACGGGGAAGTCGACGATCACCGAAGCGCTGGCACGGCAGTATTTCACAACCTACGCGAGCGAATACGGTCGGGATTATTGGACCGAGCATCAGATTGACCGCAGAATTGGCCTAGAAGCGTTCGATGAAATTGCGGTGGGTCATATCGAGCGTGAAGAGCAGGCTTTGCTTGCGGCGAACCAGTATCTGTTCGTCGATACCAATGCGATTACGACGTATATGTTTGCTCTGGATTACCACGGCCGGGCCCCTGAGCTATTAACCCGGATCGCGTTAGAGAACGCGCAACGCTACGATCTATTCTTCCTTTGCGACGACGATATCCCTTACGACGATACATGGGACCGCAGCGGGGATCAGAAGCGGCATGTTTTTCATAAACAGATCATCGCGGATCTGAAGGCAAGGCGGATTCCATACATTACACTTCGGGGGAGCCTGGAGGATCGGATGCGCAAGGTAGATGAGGTGTTGGCGAAGTTCAATCCCTATGGGAACTATTTTGGGGAGTTGAACGGTTAGAATCAAAAATCAAGGAGGCGAAACCACTTGGATTTGTTGGATCGCGATGGACTTACGGAACGTGAATTTTTGGAGCGTTATCAGGCAGGAGATTACGAACGGCCTTCGGTGGCGGCGGATATGGTTATCTTCACCGTGACGGAGGCGGAGACAGACAGTTATCGCAAACTACCGGAAAAGGAGTTGCGTATTCTGCTTATTCGCCGGGGAGGTCACCCCTTCCTGGGTAAATGGGCGCTGCCTGGTGGCTTTGTCTTACCGAACGAGACGACTGAGCAGGCCGCGGTAAGGGAACTGCGCGAGGAAACTGGCGTGGACGACGTTTATTTGGAGCAGTTGTATACATTCAGTGATATCGGGCGTGATCCCCGTACCTGGGTAATGAGCTGCAGCTATATGGCTCTGATCAACAGTGATGAGTTGGAGCTTAAGGCGGGAGACGATGCGGCCGACGCCGCCTGGTTCAAGGTATCTTATCGGTTGCTGCGGGAGCATAAAGAGCTGATTGAGGACGGATACGTCAAGACGCTGGAATACGAACTTAAGCTTAGCAGTGAAGAAGCAGAGCTTTCGGCGGTCGTGGCGAGGACGGTGACATCGAGGACTACATCGACTGGCACGGATTATACGATCGTATCGAATGACGGATTGGCTTTCGACCATGCGAAGATCATAGCATGCGCGATCGAGCGGCTGCGGGGAAAAGTCAATTATACCGATATTGCGCTGCACTTGATGCCAAAGCTTTTTACCTTGACCGAACTGCAGCAGGTTTATGAGGTCATTATGGATAAAGAGCTGTTGAAGGCGGCCTTCCGGCGCAAAGTGGCTGATCTTGTGGCGGAGACCGATCATTATACCGAAAATGCGGGACATAGGCCATCTCGTTTGTATCGGAGGAATTTGGAGGATAAACGATGATTTACAATCTGGGTGAGTTAAGAGAAGCATATAACGAGGGAAGAACGTACAAGTTCGTATTCTTTTGGGGTCATACGCCGCCTAAGGATGGGAGTGTTGACAAAAGCTGCTTCAGCCAATGGTGGATGTGTCCGTTCACGGTAGAGGGAATCGAGTATTCCTGTGCCGAACAGTTTATGATGGCTGAGAAGGCAAGGCTGTTCGGAGATGACGAGATGCTCGGGTCGATCCTTAAAGCTAAGCACCCTAAGGAGATGAAAGCTTATGGGCGTGCAGTCCGAAACTTTGACAAGGATATTTGGGATAAGGAATGCTACGGCATCGTGAAAAGAGCTAGCGTGGCCAAGTTTTCGCAGAATCCGGAGCTTGGCGAATATCTTAAGACGACGAAAAATCGCATTCTCGTCGAAGCAAGCCCACGGGACCGCATTTGGGGAATCGGTATGGGCCAGTCCAATCCGGATGCGGAGAACCCCTTGAAGTGGCGGGGCAAAAACCTGCTGGGGTTCGCGCTGACCGAAGCGCGGGACGAGTTGCTGCGGAGTTAGGTTCAGGATAACTTACTGATGAAAAATATATTCATATGAGATAACCACCCCCAAAGGATGAAATTGACCTATGATGTCAAAGGAGCAGTTATTATATAACAAAGGGGTTGCTTAGAAGATGAGCATTCATTTGAGCACAGAATTATGCCACATCTTTAATATAAGATATCCAATTTTTCTTGCGGGAATGGCTGGTGTGCCAGGGGTTCAATTGGCGGCAGCTGTATCTAATGCTGGAGGTCTTGGGTCATTGGGGGCGGCATACATGAGTCCCAAAGCCATACGAGAAGCGATCCAAGAGATCAGAAAATCAACGGAATCTCCATTTGCTGTTAATCTTTTTTCGACTTCATTCGTCGATAATAACTCGAGGATAAGAGAGGTCCAAAATGAACTTAACAAGATACGCGAAGAGTTAGGGATTATACAGGCCTCAGGTGAAGATGTGAGTACGCCGAACCACTTTGAGGAGCAGTTTGCAGTCTTGCTTGAAGAAAAAGTTCCGGTAATTAGTGCGGCTTTCGGGTTACTCCCAGATAACCTTTTACAGCAAGCAAAATCGGCAGGAATCCGAATCGTGTCTATGGTAACGACTGTGAATGAAGCTATCTTAGCTGAACAGGCTGGTTGTGATGCGATTGTTGCACAAGGTAGCGAAGCAGGGGGACATCGAGGAACTTTTGACATCTCAAAGCATCCAATGGGTGCAAATATAGGTGTTATGGCTTTGGTTCCCCAAATTGTGGATCAAGTTAAGATTCCTGTTATAGCGGCTGGTGGCATTATGGATGGTCGGGGACTTGTTGCTGCTCTTGCTCTTGGTGCTCAAGGGATACAGATGGGAACACGATTCTTAACGTCTTTTGAGTCCGGAGCTCATGAGGATTACAAGGATGCATTAATGAGAAGCACGGAAGAAAGCACAGTGATCACGAAGGTATTTTCGGGCCGTCCTGCAAGAGGAATAGTCAATAAATTTATTAAACACTGGGACGGAAATAGCGCCCAGCCACTTCCATTCCCAACTCAAAATACAATAACACGAGACATTCGGAATGCTGCATCTGAACAAGGTAATGCGGAATATATGTCATTGTGGGCAGGACAAGGTACGAGAATGCTTACAGATCGTCAAAAAGTAGAGAATATCATGTCCGAAATACTGCAACAGGCGAAATTAATATTGCAATGAGGATCTGACTCACTCAATCCGAAATGTTTACGGAAAAGGATACAGTCTTGGCTGACTATTTTATATCGTTAGTCATCAAATTGCGCTTCTGTAAAGCTTCAGCAACAGGGAAATGGGATAGTAATTTTTCAAGCGTGGTACTTACCAAGGATAACTCCTCATCGGTGAATAACTTTTCTAGATCGTTGTGTATCTTTTCTTCGAAATAACGAATCTGCTCGCTTCTTTCCAATCCTAATGAAGTTAATTGTAAAAGGACATACCTAGCATCATTTGGATCCACGACCTTATCAATAAGTCCTTCCTTTACCAATCGCTCGACTAATCGAGATGGACTCCCCATTTCACAGACAAGCAGTGAGCCCAAATCCTTTAAGGAGATGGGTTGCCATTGCTTCAATACTTGGATGACCTCGGATTGAGAAGGAGTTAAATCAATCATTTTCATGTACTCGTTCAGTTGTCGGCTACCCAATCTTTGGGCGGCTAAAACATAGTATCGAAATCGTTCGGCTTCAAACTGAGATAAAGTCATAAAAAGTTAACCTCCAAAGGATTTTATGTAATGATTTGTGGCTTTATATTCGGATCATGGTTAGCAAAAACAAACCGACAGTCACTTCTTAACGAGAATTCTTGTACCCAACGCAAGGAATTGGTTGCTTCTTCAATGTTCGTCGTTACGCCAGGCAGGACAAAGTCTCTCCATGAGCGTTCGGCATACCCTACATCACTAACTAATAGCACCCAACCTGTTTCGGTTTTAACCATTATTGAAAATTGACCTTTACTATGACCAGGTGTATGTACTAAGTATAAAGTTCCGTCTTGGAATAAATCGAGACCTTTATAATACGGACCGAAAGGAATTTCTTCTAGTTCGAAGGTTTGTATAGGAACGCCTTGCCACATTGATGGGATATAACCGAAATCGCGGTTGGCTGCTTTCCATTCCTGCGAACTAGTTAATATTTTTTTTGAACCGCGTATATCCTTTAGGCCGCTTACATGATCGGAATGAAGGTGTGTAAGAAGTACATAATCCAAATCTATATCTTGCAGCCCCATTAAAGATAAATGCTCCCGAACGGACTGTCCTGGCGGTAAATCCCCCTTAAACATCATATATGAGATCCTGCCCAAATGTTTCTTGGGGTTTATGCGAATCTCTTCACTCCACCCTGTATCGACTAGAATATTCCCCTTTGGGTGCTCGATTAAATAAGACGAAACGGGGACCCAGCTCTTCTTTGATTGTGATCGGAATAAACCAGTAAATGGAGCGGGGTGAAGTGATTTTTCTTGAAAAGCAAGTGCACGATCAATGTAGACCTTTCCAGTGTGCCAAATATGAATCGTTGTCATATGCGCATCCCCTTAATAAATGACGTGTCATCTATACATTATTATCCATATTAAATGACGCATCATTTATTTACAAGAAAAATTTAACAATTTTAAACGTGCTGTTATAGATAGCGTGGAGGACGGCAAGTTTTAATTGTACAACTCGAATCAAGTATGTAAAAATCGCCGGTGATATGATCCAAAGGAAAGGAGGGAGGACTTCCATGTACGAGTGGAATGAAATGGTCCAGCAAATGGTAGACTGGGTGGAGAGCAATATTACGGAGAGCACCTCTCTATTGCAGATGTCAGAACAGTTAGGTTATTCCCCTTATTATTGTTCGAGGCAGTTCAATCAGTTAACCGGGATGACATTGCGGGATTACATCTGGACTCGAAGGATCAGCCGTGCCGCCCTGGAGCTTCGGGACACGGATCAACGGGTTCTGGATGTTGCCGTGAAGTATGGTTTTTCATCACAAGAGGCATTTACCCGAGCATTCAATAAGGCTTTTCGGCTCACCCCTGCAGCATACCAAAGAGCACCTCGACCTATTCCATTGGCTATTCGTCAGGAGGTATTCTCGCCTTATCATTATTTGATCAAGGAGCGGGATAAGATGAGTAAGGTACATTTGCAATCAGCGGAGATCAAAGTCGAGTTCATTCCGACGCATAAATTTATCGGCATCTGGGACATTTCCGTAACAAACTATGGGGACTTCTGGAGAAACGGTCACTCTTGTGATGAGATCAGCGGTACGTTGGAGAGTATGTCCAATCATGCTCTCCCTGGACAACTTGGTCAGACGGCAGGATGGTTCTACCAGAACGGTCAAAAGGGGTACTTGTATGGAATCCCTGTTTCACTGGAGTATGATGGACCGATTCCGGAATGTATGGAATGCAGAGAAATTCCGGAATCGGAATATTTGGTCTTTTTCCATCCGCCTTTTGACTACCTAAAAGATAATGGTGCTGTTATGAGAACAACTGAAGAGGTAGCATGGAACTTCGATCCCCAAAGTATGGGATACGAATGGGATGAAGGGATCAAACAGGACTACCAACGCCATTTCCCAGAGGGTTATGGTTATGCAGTGTTGCGACCAGTGAAAAGATATTAGAAGTTTAAGGATGACAGAGTGGTGAACCGTATCATAAGTTGGTTGGATGCCGGCTCTGATTCAATTGATCCATATATAGAAAAGGCAGGATCAGGGGATAACCTGAACCTGCCTTTTTGCGTACTAATCTGTTTGTTTCTTAGTGAACTAAACTCTCCAAATCCGGCTGCAATTTATTCCGTAAAACATACAGCATGAAAGCTCCAACAAGGAACGCGACAGCATCGGCAATGACGAGCGACCAGACCACCCCGTGGAAGCCATTCGTGTGGTTGGCGATAAACAACACAGGAATCAGAGTAATCCCTTGAATAATTGACATAATAAATGCGGCGGTTCCTTGTGCTGTTGCTTGAAAGATTCCAGTAAACAAAGTGGTCATCCCTGTAATGAACAAGGATAAGAACGTTACATGCAGAATGTAACTGCCCATTTCAATTAATTGTGGGTCATTCGTAAATAAACCAATTAAGTTGTCTGAAATCAGATAGACGATAATGCCGAACACGACAGCTAACGCAGCAATCGCTTTGATCGTAAATTGGATCGTGTGCTTCATGCGTAATTTATTCGCTGTAAAAGAAAAGGCAATGAGCGGCACGACTCCTTCGCATAAGCCCAACAGAATAAACTCAGGAAATTGCAGTAAACGTGATGAAATTCCGTAGGCTGCTACAGCCTGATCCCCATATTCGACAAGAAAATGGTTTAAGATGAGCGACATTGCACCCAAAAAGATACTCATTATAAAGACAGGAACTCCAATTTTGAATACGTTGCTCAGAATATCTTTGGTAGCCTTGAACCATTTTGCGGAGACGGTTAAGAACTGGCTCTTATATCCCATATGGAAGGCGTAGAATACACTCGCAGCCAAGTTGGAAATGACCGTAGCGGATGCAACGCCGGTGACGCCCAAATGGAAGACAAAAATGACTAGCGCATCGAGAATAATATTCACGACAACGCTGAGAATCATGCCAATCATCGACGTGATTGCCGCACCTTCTGAGCGCACGATATTCTCAAGCGTGAAGAATAATATAACGAATGGGGAACCGATTAGCATAATCGTGACATATTCTTTCGTGAATCCGAAGGAGTCAGCTGTTGCTCCCAGTCCATTAACGATCATATCAATCAACGGGAGACCGACGGCAATGACGATTAGACCAAGAACTAAACTGCTATAAAAAGCGAATGAAGACACATGCTTTACATCATCATATTTTTTCTCTCCCAGCAAACGGGAGATGAATGTACCGCTGCCCATGCCAATCAAGTTGCCTAACGCCATAATGACCGCGAATAACGGCAAGGTTAATGCGAGCGCAGTTAGCATGGCGGTATTGTGGAGCGTCCCAAGGAAGTAGGCATTCAAGATGGAATAGATGACACTCATTGATGTACCTAGCATCATGGGTACAGCGAAATGAGCTACGGCTTTTGCGACCGGTGCTTTTTCAAAGTAATAGAGGTTTTCTGCATCCATGTGGATCACTTCTTTCTTTTCATGATTGTCTAACACTGTTAGATTGAACCTTACAGTGTTAGATGGTATCATGATCTTATAAATCTGTAAAGCACAAACTTACACTGTTAGATAAAAGGACGGATACCGATGAAAAAACAGCAGCCTCAGATATCGGAGGATAAGATTTTGGAAACCTCATGGGAGCTTCTGGGTGAGGATGGCATCGAGAAACTCAGTATGAGACGACTGGCCGACAGGCTTGGGATTCAGGCTCCTTCATTGTATTGGTACTTCAAAAGCAAGCAGCAACTCTATCAACGTCTGGCTAACCAGGTATCGAAAATCATTCTGGAGGAGTTTCACTCCGAGGGGGACTGGAAGGAACAGCTGACAGGGCTTGCGATAACGATGCGAAGCGTACTTACCCGATACCCCTGTTCTACGCAGCTCATGATGATGACGCTGCCTCACGAACCGGACATCATCCGGTTCACTAACCGCATGCTCCTCTGCGTGGAATCGACGCCGCTTGAGCAAGAGCAGAAGATGCAAGTGGTTACTACGCTTGTGAACTATGTCTTCTACTTCGTTCTTGACGATTATCAACATGAGCGCAATGTCTCTGCGATCATGAAGGAGCAGGGAGAGCTTCCAAAGGATGATCTGATTCGCCTGCTGGACTCCATGAGCGATGCGGATGCTGGACTGTTCCGGAGGATGTTCACGAACGGGTTGTTCGAGTTGATGGGGACTGACGTGGCGTTTGAGTTCGGTTTGAAGGTGATACTGCTCGGGATTGAACAGGTGATAAAGGAGCAGGAGAAGTAGAGAGTAAAAAACCGCTCATCCGATTATTGGATGAGCGGTTTGCTATTTTCTGTGCCAAGTACTTTTTATGGGATCGAATCATGGTATTTGTCGATATACAGTGTCCCGTCCATTTGGATCTCTGCGTAAAATACTTGATCCAAAGAATGAATGCTGGCTTTCTTTAATTGTTGGTTGAGCCAGGCAACGGAGACATCCATTTTTTTAAGGTTTTTTTCTACGATTTTGCCATCAATGATAAGCTCCGTCGGGATTCTTTGAATAGGTGTAACGGTTGCTTTTATATCTTTTTTTGTTGCAGGCAGTAGTTCTTCTTTCTTCAACACACTGAGTTTACCGTCAGGTTCCAGAATTGCAAATTCGACTTCTTCGGGTGAGAAGACGTCCTTATTCTGAAGCAGCATGGTTAAATCGTCGACGTTGAGATGCTGTTTAGCCAGTGCCTTTTCCAAAATCTCGCTTTTTTGATGAGAATCGTAGGCTGGCCATCGAGAATCTCACGAGCTTTGACGGAGTGCAATCCAATCCATGCGATAATGAACGCCAAGAGCGACCATAAGAGCAAGCTAGCTATTCCTTGCAGCAGTGTGATTTGTCTGTTGACGATAATCTCGGCCGTGGTGGAGCCGAAAGTAATCCCTGTTACATAATTGAAAAACGTTAGGTGTCCGAGTTGTTTTTTACCGAGCAGGCGCGTCAAAACAAGTAGAGCAACAAAGGACGTTGCCGTACGAAATAGAATCTCCCCATATGTCATGAGCTGAACCCCTTGCATAACAGATAGCTATAGAGTGGTCTTTATTATCATTGGTTATACTTGTTAAGTGAAAGGAATCTAATGAAGATGCACGGCTGTACGAAAGAGCAAACGAGTGTGCTGCTTGCAGTAGGCAATCCTATGAAAATCAGGATGGGGAGGTCGTCTTTTGACAAATGTCCTGAGGACTACGGGTACTGTTCGCAATCTAATATAAAATAGTCATTATAGGGAGATGAACAGCAGATGAAGTCATATTTTAATCATATACCTTATATAAGAGACAATTGGGAAGAATTACAAAGTATGTTTACTGAGATTCGAGTTCCTCCAAAGACAACTCTTTTAAGAGAAGGAGAAATAGCGAGTCGTATATACTTTATAAATCAAGGTTGCTTGAGACTGTGGTTTAATGATGATGGAAGAGATATTACTTTTCAATTTTTTTTCGAACAACAAGAGGTATCTTCCTTTGAAAGCTTTTATAACAATGAAACGAGTTTATTTAACATAGAAACGGTTGAGTTCTCACATCTTATACTGATTGAAAAAGACGATTATCAAAAAATGCTCACCATGTTTCCACAACTAAAGGAATATTTCTCAGAAAAATTGGCTGATAGATTTGTGAAGTACACGAAACTATTTCTTTCGCGAATAAAAGATTCTCCTCAAAAAAGGTATATGGAGTTATGCTCCAATAACCCGCAACTTTTAGAACGCGTTCCTCATCATTATATTGCGTCGTATTTAGGTATAACGCCTGTTTCTTTAAGTAGAATTCGCAGTAGAATTTCATCCGATATTAACAATGGTTAATGCGTCAATCTGACATAGAGCGTTAAAATCTCATAGTAAATCATGAAGTGGAGGATATTTATTATGAGAGTTGCCATTGTTTTTAATCATCCTTATGAAGGAAGCTATTGTCATGCTATCTTAGAATCCGTTAAAAGGGGTCTTGATAAAGCAGGTCATAAAACTGACGTCATACATTTGGATCAAGATCAATTTAATCCTGTTATGACAGCGAAAGACTTATTAGCCTTTAGAAATAAAAAATCCATTGATCCACAAGCTATGGATTATATACAGCGTATAAAAGCAGCAGATCATCTGGTTTTTATCTTTCCTATTTGGTGGGAGTTAATGCCTGCTTTAATGAAAGGATTCATTGATAAAGTCATCTTTCCTGGAGAGACCTATGAATATACAAGATCAGGTTATGGAATGGTGACACTGATGGATAATCTTAAATCTGCTACAGTGATTACCACGATGAACACACCCGCAATGATGTATAAGTTCATGTATGGTGATGCTATTAAAAAGTCGCTCATACGAGGAACGCTAAAGAAATCAGGTATTAAAAATGTGAAATGGTTGAGCTTGAATATGGTCAAAGCTAGTTCTCGAGAAAAAAGAGAAAAGTGGCTCGGAAAAATAGAAAAACGATTTACCGATTTAAAGTAGATATGATTTTTGATATGCAATTTATGACTAAACTCTTTACGCTTAATTTGGGTACGGTCTGTCTCTTTGTCGCCTTGCTTCTGGCGCTTACCTATATGTTTCGTAGAAAGTTAAAGAAGCGCTGGATGTTATTACATCGGGTGTTGACGATACTCCTTCTAGTCCTTATCGTTCTCCATGTGCATGAGGAGATTGAGCTTCAACATCAAAATAGGTCGACCGACGTAGTGGGAGGGGCTTTTTCATAAGTGCGAAAGACTCTGGAAAATTTATACCTGAAAGCGTTGACAGGATAATTAATATTGAGTATGATTTATCCATAAATATCTGGATTGTTACTGCTATGGCAGGCAAGACCTAAAGTTTCACGATACGTGTGTATATGCGCGCAGCACGTATCGTGATATTTAGGTCTTTTTTTATTGGAGGTTTAATCATGAGAGTCTACAAGATTTTTAATAATAATGTTGTGGCCACAATTACCGATGATAATAAAGAGGCAGTTGTTCAGGGTTCAGGTATTGGATTTCGCAAAAAAGTAGGAGATTTGATCGATTCTAATAAAGTCGAGAAGCTCTTTGTCATTCAGGATGAGGAAAAAGCAAGATTTTACAAGCTTATGGAGAACACATCTATTGAATACCTCCAAATCTCTCAAGAGATTGCGGATGAAGCGAAAGAAAAGCTAGATATCGAGCTTAGCAATATGGTATTGATATCACTCACAGATCACATCAGTTTTGCAGTTGAACGATACAAGCAGAATGTTAATTTACCCAACTTGATGTTAAACGAAATCAAGGTGCTCTATCCTAAAGAATTTTCAATAGGTGTATGGGGATTAGACAAAATACGCGAAACCATCGGGATTCAGTTGGAAATGGATGAAGCAGGGTACATCGCTATTCATATCGTGAACGCAAGATTGAATGTGGGCAAGGATAATACAACAAATATTTTGAAGCTGAGCAAAGGTGTTCTGGATATTATCTTTGACATTTATCATATTGATTTAAAGGATGATACATTAGATACTCATCGGCTGCTCACGCATTTAAAGTTTCTTGCACAGCGCATCTTTATGAAAGAGACAGTAAGCTTTCAAGAAAGTGAAGACATATACGATTTATTAATTCGGAAGGATCCGGATCTTAAACGATGTCTTCATGAAATAACTTCTTTTGTTGAAAACACCTTTTCATATCAGCTTTCGACAGAAGAACAAGTATATTTAATGATTCATCTTCTAAGAAATATTAAATAGGATTGTTACGGTCAATGGACCGGCAAGACCTGGATCATGTTGAAATCATTCAAGGGATAAAGACTTTCTTTTTCCGTGGGTGGTTTACGACATGTTTCGGGTCTTTTCTTTTAAAATAAGAAAGGAAGTTGTTCATGAAAAAAAAGGTCATGTCCCTATTAGAACAATTCTCTAAATCGATGGTACAGCCAATCATGTACGTTGGCGTCATCGGTATGATCATGATTTTCGGTGTACTATTGACCAACAAAACATTACTAGATGTATTGCCATTCTTACAGTGGGGACCCATTCAGTTTATCGGTAATCTTATTTATCAAGCGGTCATGGCAATTATCAATAATTTAGGTTTGTTATTTGTTGTTGGATTATCTACAGCATTTGCTAAAAAAGAAAAGCACAGTGCAGCAATCGTTGGTTTACTATCATATTTAGTATTTTTAACATCCAATAACATCGGATTAAAAACGTTTAATATGTTAATCACGCCAAGTGAGATGGGTTTCTATGGAACCGGTCAAGCACAGGTATTGGGAATTCAAGTGTTAGACATGGGCGTGTTTAGCGGGATTATCCTTGGTTGTGTTGTAGGTTATGTATTTAACAGGACAAATCATGTGCAAATTAAAAACCCGGTGTTTCAGATGATATCCGGGGTCAGGTTCTCGTTTTTTGTGATGATTTTTGTATCTATGTTTTTAGGTTCGATATCCGTGTGGGTATGGCCGTATGTACAAGATTTAATCAATGCTTTGACAGGAGTTATATCCAAAACAAATGAGTTTGGTTTGTTCCTATTTAGTTTCCTGGAAAGACTTTTAGTGCCGACTGGATTGCATCACTTGGTGTATACACCTTTCTTATTTACAGAGGTTGGTGGTGTTCAAACGATAGGTGGACAAACCTTCTCCGGGGCATATGCGGTTGTTATGGCTGAATTAAATAATCCTTCCATACCGTTCTCTGATTCCATTTACTACATGATGGCGATGGGATTCACGAAAATGTTCGCTTATATCGGTATTGGTCTGGCATTTATCTATACAGCACATAAGAAGAATAGAGCAAAGACCATTGCATTAATTATCCCATTGATGATTACAGCATCGATCGCTTCTATTACAGAACCATTAGACTTTTTATTTGTTTTTGTTTCTCCATTACTTTACTTTATACACGCTGTACTCGCTGGAATATTTATCGTCTTATTAAAGCTCTTTAGTGTGACAGCAATGAGTGGAGGCTTATTGAACTCCGTCATTATGAACGTTGTATTGGGTGTAGAAAAAACAAGTTATCCGATGTACTTCTTATTAGGTGCACTTCAAATCGTTGCTTACTTTGTGATCTTTAGCTTCTTGATTAAGAAGTTGAAGTTGAAAACACCTGGCCGCGAAGATGATGTGAATGCAGTTCAAATTGCAAAGCCTTCATCCGAGCAAGCAATGCCACAAGCACAAGGTGCACTAGAAGAAGTCGATGTGGAGAATATCGTAAATGGGCTTGGTGGTAAGGATAATATTAACGAGGTTGAAAATTGCTTTACGAGATTACGAGTGAATGTGAAGGATGCAGAACAGATCAATGATAATCTCCTTAAGCAATATCCAAATAGCGGGATTGTAAAGAAAAACAATGACATTCAGATTATCTATGGTCTACAAGTTCCCGAAGTTCGTAAAGCAGTTGACGCATATTTAGAAAAACAAAAATAGGAAAGAGAAGGTGTTTATAAATGATTATAACTATAGCTGGTGGGGGAAGTACATTTACTCCAGGAATCGTAAAGTCCATTGCACTGCGTCGTGAAGAGTTAGAGGTTACTGAAATCCGTCTGTTTGATATTGATAAAGAACGTCAAGATAAGGTAGCGATTGTAGTTAATTGGATCTTAAAGGAAGAATTGAAAACAGATATTAAGCTGACAGTTACTACAGATGAGAAAGAAGCATACACCGACGCTAGCTTTATCTTTGCTCAAATCCGTACTGGAAAATATGCAATGCGTGAGCAAGATGAGAAAATCCCATTGAAATATGGATGTGTGGGTCAAGAAACATGTGGCCCTGGTGGACTTGCTTATGGACTGCGTACCATATTCCCAATGATGAAGGTCATTGATGACGCAGAGAAATACGCTAAAAAAGATCATTGGATTTTAAACTATTCCAATCCTGCTGCCATTGTATCTGAAGCATGCCGTAAACTTCGTCCAAATGCGCGTATTATTAATATTTGCGATATGCCAATTGCAATTGTTGATATCATTGCTCAGTCATTAGGAATTAAAGACTACACAGAAATTGAATACGATTATTTTGGTTTGAACCATTTTGGATGGTTTACAAGTATGACACATCAAGGACGTGATATACTCCCAGAAGTCAAAGCATATATGAAGAAACATCAAATCTTGTTACCAGAATCATATATTGAGAACATCAAGAAAAACCTAAATGCGGATAATCGTCATGCCGTTAGCTCTTGGGTTCATGTGTGGGAAACGATGTATGAAATGACTGAATACTTCCCGGACTATCTGCCAAATACGTATTTGAACTATTATCTCTTAACGAAAGAAGCTGTAGAAGCAGCGAATCCAAATCACACACGTGCGAATGAAGTTATGGAAACACGTGAAAAGAATCTGTTTGATGGTATAGAACAATTCTTGAAAACAGGTGAGATTAATGGAGAAGCATTCTATGCCGGTGCACATGGTAACTGGATTAGTGATCTAGCCATTGCCCTCAAAAATGATACGCGCCAACGCTTCTTGGTCATTGTTGAGAATCGTGGAGCACTCCCTAACATGCCGTATGATGCCATGGTAGAAGTACCTGCATACATTGGGAAGAAGGGTCCAGAAGTAATTGCTCAAGACAATATTTCTTTGTTCCAGCAAGGGTTAATGATGCAGCAGCTAAACAGTGAGAAGCTTATTGTGGAAGGTGCTATTGAAGGCAGTTATCAAAAAATTCTGCAAGCTTTCACACTCAATAAAACCGTTCCAAGTGCTCGCGTAGCTAAACAAATCTTGGACGATATGATTGAAGCTAATAAAGGTTATTGGCCTGAATTGAAGTAATTCTGCCTGCTACTCATGTGATCACTTAAAAATTGTCGCCGTTCACGCTCCTTATTGGGAATCGGACGGCGATTTTTGTTATAGTAACGGGAGGACGGTAATGAGATAGGAGATAAAACAATGGGAAATACGGATAAGTTTGAAATGATAGCGAATATGTATGACACTCCAGAAAGAATTGAGATTGCACAGGTATCAGCAGATGCCATTCGTGAATATGTAGTTGATGCTAAAAGTAAGAATGCTATTGATTTTGGGTGTGGAACGGGTCTTGTCGGAATGAGGTTGTTAAATGATTTTAATTCTATTCTTTTTCTGGATACGTCACCAAAGATGATTCATCAAATAAAGCAAAAAATTGCTGATCAAAATTTAGAGAATGCAGATACATTATGTTTTGATTTTGAAAAGGGCAGCCACTCTGGTTTACATGCTGACTATATTTTTATGGTTCAGGTTCTACTTCATATTCATGATGTTGAAATGATTCTATCCAGGCTATTTGATGTTCTGAATGAAGGAGGACATTTAATAATTGTAGACTTTGATAAGAATGAAAAAGTAGTTTCAGATCTCGTTCATAACGGATTTAATCAAGAAGAGCTAACTGACATCATGACTAAAATAGGGTATAGGGATATTCAATCCAAAACTTTTTATTCGGGAAGTAAAATATTTATGGGTCAAGATGCATCTATGTTTATTCTTGATTCTCAAAAGTAAACTTCTAGTCTTGTGGTTTTTAATGCGAGGACTTGCTGTCGATAAAACGTGTAGCAAGTCTTTTTTCTGCTCTTATATTTGGAATTCAGGAAATATTATCAATGTAAAATCATTTATCTCTTTACAGTATAAAAAAACCAGTTATATAATGGGAAAAGTGTATCTTTTGACCTAGGCGTATATTACATTATTTATCATCATACATAAGGGAAGAGGAATGGTACAATTGCAGGTTTGCAGTCAATGTGGTTCTAAAGTCACGACAGGTTCAAGGTTTTGTAAAAACTGCGGAGCAAAAACAAATGCAGAAGAAACAAATTCAGCACCGAAGCAAGCAGTAAACAACGCAGCTGAAGAGGCGCCTGCTCCGTTGAAGCCAGAAGAAGCCAACCAGATGAAGGAGCTGCCAAGCGAGCCTGTACAGGCTGAGGCTGTTATCGCTGCATCGCACGCACCAAAGCAGAGTCCTGCGACCCGAACAGGAAAGAAGCGTATCCGAATCATTCTAGCAGCTTCGCTACTTCTAGTTGCAGCGCTGCTGGTAGGGGGCTATCAATTCGGAAGTTATTGGACATCGGATGAACGATTATTTAGCCGATTTGAGGAAGCAATCGAATCACAAGATTACAAAGTGATGGCTTCCATGTTTGCTTCTGATGAGGAGAAGCTGGTCATTAACGAGCAGACCGTCAAAAGCTATGTGGATTATTTAAAGGAAAATAATGAGTTTGTAAGCGATATAGTGAAAGATTTGCGTAAGCAGTCTTTTATGCTGGAAAGCGGCAGTGTGGTTGAGAGTGATACGAGCCACGAGGTAGTGCTTCAGCAAAAGGGGAAAATAGCGTTTATTTTCAAAGAATATAAACTTCATATAAACCCCGTACATATTAATGTTGCAACCAATTATAAAGACACGATTATTAAAATTAATGGAGAAGAAGTGGCGGTCGCGAAGGAAGCAGATTTCGACCAGACCTTTGGTCCATATTTCCCAGGCGTCTTCGAGCTTGAGGCGGTGCTGCATACCGACTGGATCGATCTTGAGCGAAAAGAAACCGAGACAGCCATGAGTGGAGGGCAAGATTACACAGCATATATGGAGCTGGACGGCGCAGAAGTTGAAATCAATACTGGCTTTTACGATGTAACGGGTCTAAAAGGAGAGCTCCTTGTAAACGGTAAGGCAACGGGTATCAATCCATTCGAGACACCATGGTTTGGTCCAGTTCCTATGGACGGCACAGCGAAGTTCTTGATTGAGATGGAGACGCCGTGGGGTAAGATGCGAACTGAAGAAATGCCAGTCGAGGACAGCGTCGTTTATCTCAATATAGGGGATATTCAAGATGCTGCGTTTGAGGATAAGCTGATCGAGCAAATTGTGCAATTTAACCGTGATGAAGTAAAAGCTTATACAACGGGTGATCTGACGTCGCTGGACTTGGTAACGGATAACATAATTAGCTATGAGCAGACAATTGCGGATCGAATCAAGCAGAGCCAGGAGGCACAGCGAACGACATATCTGGGCTCGACCTTCGATTTGGATAACTTTATAGTCTCCCAGAACGAGGGGCAATGGAGGCTGACCGTGCTGGCCACAGGCAACTACAGGTATCAGTACAAAGAGGGGAAAGCTTGGGACGCAGGGATCGAAGAATCACAGGGCAGATATTATACGCTGATTTATGACGAGAAAGAGCAGCGATGGTTAATGGATGCAGTGTTGGTCTTTTACGACGGCGAAGATTTCAGTGATAACCTGAAGGAGGTTAGGGAACAAGATGTAGTTGCGCATGAATCGACGGTACAAAGCGCGGCGAATCAAGTGGATCTAGCTTCCGTGCAAACGATTATGCACAATTACTTGTCATTATCTGTTGAGGCCATTAATAGTAGAGATTTCAGTCTAGTATCTGGTCTATTGGATCCAGCCGGACCGGCATACGAAGAATCGGAGAAATATATCCCCTATTTAGAGAAGAAGGGAATTACCGAAGAGCTTCTGGATGTACAAGCCATTTCTTTTCGTGTGTTGGACGATATAAGTGTTGAGGTGACAACCAATGACACTTACAACATTATCGATAAGGATGGAAATCGGAAGGAAAGAAGCTATACGAGTACATATAAGCTAGTAGAACAAAACGGAGAATGGAAGATTCACACTTTAATTAAAACAGTAGAAAAATAACAAATCGGACAAGGTGGCTAATACAATGTACTGCGGACAATGCGGGACCAAGATTCAAGAACATGAAAGTCAATGCGGAAATTGCGGCAAACCGATCAGTCAGCCGATCAAGGCTAAGACAGCTACGATTAACTATAAAAAATGGGGCATTATTGCCGTTATTGCGGTTCTCATTATCTTCTTTATACCTAAAATGTTCGGCGGTGAGGCGAATATGTCTAGCCCGTATAAAACAGTTACCGGTTTTATTAAAGCCGTCAAAAAGCAGGATATCGAAAAAATGTACAACTTCTTCAAACCGGATAACGAGATGACCAAGTCGGAATTGACATTCTTCAAAGAGCAATATAAAGAAATGATGAAGGACTCACCGGTTAAGGTTAAGGATTACAAAATTCTTGATGTGGAAATCGACGGCAAAGAAGCAACGGTTGAGTATATGGTTGAGGTCCAATACGGGGATGAAGTAGAGAGGACAGAAGAGTCTATAGATTTAATTCAGGTAGGGAGTAAATGGTACATCGATGACAGTTTTTATAATTTTTAATTGCTTGTAAAAAATGCTAGGGGGAATAGCCATGCAACAATTTTCGAAAGTACTAAGTGAACTCAGCAACTGGTTCCAGACGATGAAGTGGTACCCGTTCGTAAGGGCAATTGAGCTAAAGTTATTATTCGGAGCACTAGGCATAAAGTTGTTACGAGAGTTGTTGTATAATTTTCTGCCGGTAAGCTCTTATCGTACATTGAACACGATTTTTTACACGATTCCAATCGCATCGCTGGTGCATGTCGTATTCTTTCTTACGGTTTGGACGACACTTGCTTCGAATAATGTGAAATACACGCCCTATGCGTTGTGGGCATATGCATTTATTATGCTATTTCCATTTACGGGCTTATCCTTATCGGGTATGATTATGCCTGCTGTATATGTGTTCCTGGGCTATGCGCTATTTAAATATACGACATCGTCCTATGCTCTGAAATTGGAGAAAGTTGGAGAGTGAGATTATGAGTTTCTTAGATAAAATGAAATCCGGTATGAATCAAGTAAAAGACAAAGCAGCACAAACTGTAGAAACTACACGAATAAGCTCCCAAATCTCAAGCAAGCGCGAAGAGAGAAATGTGCATCTGAAAAAGCTCGGAGAGATTGTTCATTTAGCGAATCAAAGAGGAAACTTCCAGGAAGTGTTAGAGCAAATTCAACACAGCTCCAATGCGATTACACAAGTGGAACTTGAGATTGAATCGTTGGAAGTACAGTTGCTTCGGGTTAAAGGGGAAAAACGATGCAGTTGCGGTGCCATCATCCCTGCGGAGTCTAGATTCTGTAACTCCTGTGGTAGCGAAGTGAAGGAAGAGGACCGCGTCCTTGTACCAGCTCCGGTTGTAGTAGAGCAGCCAGTGAATGCATTTTGTACCAGTTGCGGCTTGCAGATAGAGAGCGACTCTGCATTTTGCACCTCCTGCGGAGCGAAGATAGAATAATCTAGTTTTTCTTGTTTTTAAAAAACCTTACTGACGGAAGCTGTCAGTAAGGTTTTTTTATAATGGGTATATAGATTAATCAAATTGCGAGGAGTGTGTGTCTGTGTATACCCCAAAAGCTTATCTTTATGTATTTGATACGATGTCAGACTGGGAAGTGGGTTATCTGATTGCAGAGCTGAACACGGGAAGGTATTTCAAAAAAGGATTAGCGCCCATAGAGGTCGTTGCAGTAGGTATTGATCAAAACCCTATTACGACAATGGGGGGATTGAAAATTCTTCCTAGCATTTCTATCGATGAGTGTATTCTGGAGGGGAAGGATATTGTCATTCTTCCGGGTGGGGATACGTGGATGGAGGCTATTCACGAACCTGTATTGAGAAAAGTTGCTGCATCATTAAAAGAAGGTACTGTTGTGGCGGCAATCTGCGGTGCAACCATGGGACTTGCAAGGATAGGATTACTAGACTCAAGAAGGCATACAAGCAACAATCTAGAATATATGAAAATGATTTGTCCGAATTATAATGGAGAACAATTGTATGAAATGGAACCGGCAGTAACGGATGGAAACCTGATTACGGCATCAGGAATAGCTCCGCTTGAATTTGCGATGCATGCTTTGAATGCACTGGATGTATTTGCACCAGATACATTACGTGCATGGTTCGATCTTTACCAGACTCATGAAGAAAAATACTTCATCGAGTTAATGGACTCGATCCAGAAAACGAGGAGTTAAGGAGAGGTGGAATCGCTTATGCTTCAACATCCGCATTCATTATATGAGTATCATGTTTGGGCGAACGAGCAGTTGTTCTCTCATCTGGAGAAGCTTCCAACCGATGTGTTTCATGCTGAAGTGGTGAGCGTGTTTCCGTCCGTGTCGCAAACGCTTGAACATATGTACTTATTCGAACAGCTCTATATGCTCGTGCTAGCTGAAGTTCCTACGGGTGACATTTTCCCGAAAATCCCGGGCTGGAGAGAGGAAGCACAAGGAAAAACGGTGGACGAGATGAGGCAGCTCTTCGCTGGCGTCACTGACCAATTCCGAGATTTGCTGCGTCGTACACCTGATCTGGATAAAGCAATGACAATTGAGCATCCGCGATACGGCAGTCTTGATACGCGTTTCTCTGACATCTTGAGTCATGTGGTTAACCATGGGACCTACCATCGGGGTAATGTGACCGCGATGCTAAGGCAACAAGGGTATGCTGGGATTCCGACCGATTATTTGTTTTATTTAGTGGAACGACAGGAAGTCTAGGGGAGAATAAACCGTAGTCGAAAATTGATATGGTATACAAATTAAAGCCGCCTCTCCATTAGGAGAAGCGGCTTATTCCTCTTTATAAAATTACATAATGTTGTTGAGCGGCGTAGCCTACATATTAGTCCTCTAAGAGACTAGAAGATTGTTGTCCCTTATGTCCCCCAGGCAGTAGAAGGCCGATCAGCGCTCCCACGATAGCTGGAATAAGCCAGCCCAATCCGATACCATACAGAGGTAAGTACTGGGTAAACAAGTCATGGATCGGCTCTATATTTAGCGGGGTAGCTTTAAGGCCGTCAACCAGGCTGACGAGGAAAGTCAGCAGCAGGCTCACCCCGTACACGGTGCGCTTACCTTTAAAGAAATCATGCAAGAATGTCAGCAAGATGAGTACGATAGCCACCGGGTAGATTATCGCTAAAACCGGCACGGAAAATTGGATTAATTGATCTAGACCGATATTGGCCAACAGGGCGCTGATAACACTCAAGATGATGCAAATACTTTTGTAAGACATACCTGGAATGATCTTTTGTACATAGCTGCTACATGCGGTGGTCAGGCCGATGCTTGTCGTCAGACAGGCAAGCAGAACAATGATGCCCAGTACAAATCCTCCGAATGTGCCGAAATAATGGTTCGTCACTGAGGTTAATACCTCACCACCATTGGCTAGAATGCCGAAAGTGGATACGCTGCTAGCTCCGATATAAGTCAAGGATGTGTATATAACAGCGAGCATTGATGCTGCAATTAAGGCAGCTTGGAAGCAGACGGCTAGAATGCTTTTGCGCTCGGTGATACCTTTCTCCTGAATAGCGTTGATAACGATAATGCCGAATACCAATGCGGCGAGCGCATCCATCGTCAAATAGCCCTCTTGGAAACCTTTAAAGAAGGCGTGGGAGGCATAACCGGCTCCCGGTTCTTGAGGTGTGCCTAGGGGTGCCGCAATGGCTACGATCGCCAACACTGCGATGCATACGATCAAAATAGGTGTCAGTATCTTTCCTACGATATCAACCATTTTGGCCGGGTTAATGGAAAGAAGTAAGGTCACCGCGAAAAATAATACGGTGAAGACCGCCATGGCTAGCGTACCATGCTCCGCATCGATATATGGCTTAACAGCGATTTCGTATGAAACGCTGCCGGTTCTCGGCATGGCAAACAACGGTCCAATTGTTAAGTAGAGTAAAGTTGTGAATCCGAAGGCAAACCAAGGGTGCACGCGATTAATTAATGCGAGCAAGTTTTTCGAGCCGGAAAATCCGAGCGCCAACGTTCCAAGCAAAGGCAGGCCGACGCCCGTGATCAGGAAACCCAAGTTTGCTTGCCAAAATTGATCTCCTGCATTTTGGCCCATCATCGCGGGGAATACGAGATTTCCCGCCCCGAAGAATAGAGCAAATAGCATGAGTCCGATTGTCAAAGTTTTACTAAAAGGAATGCGTTGCATATAATGTCTCTCCAGTATCAAAATTCATTTTTTGTTATTTACTTCTTTATTTCTACATTATTCGATAAAATTCGATAACACCTATTATAGTTTAGAAACGAAAGAGAGTCCATTGAAACAAAAGTGGTATCTGTTAGGATACCCTAATGAGAAGAATACTACTATAAGTTTTGTAGTGAAGAGAATCCTAGTTGCCTGCTAACAACAGTGCGGTACCATATCGACATAGCCACCAACCTATGATATGGTGAAAGAAACCTATAGGCATTCCACTCTTCGCAGTGGGGTGCCTTCGTCTATATTTGCGGGTTTTTTACATTTAATGTATTGCTATCGATCTGAAAGGATATGGAGGTCGGGATGCTATGTTTCTCTATTTATCCCCGATTAGGGGAGGTTCGACGGTTGCTGTTACAGCGCTTAAGATCACTTATGTAAAGGAGAGGTAAAGCATGACTGCATGTATTCATACAGAAAGACGTCAGCGATTGAATTCTTCCGGTTTGCGGAATTTACGCCAGGAGGGACGCTTGCCGGCAGTCGTATTCGGCAAACACGCGGACAACGAAATCATTCACATTTCTACTAAACAATTTGAAAAATGGTTAAAGCAAGGGGCCTCCGGCTTTATCGAGTTGAAGATGGAAACAGGCCAGCCGCTTACGGTTCTTCTGGAGGACCTTCATCGGAACCCGGTAACCGGCGCGCTGTTGCACGCCGACTTTCAACTTGTTCAGACAAATAAGATTATTCGTACGAAGCTCGCGGTGAAGTTCATAGGCACTCCGATCGGAACGAAGTCGGGAGGGGTCGTACAAATTCAGGATCCGTATGTGGAAGTGGAAGCGTTGCCGAATAACTTGCCAACTTCAGTCGAGCTGGACATCAGCGCGATGGGTATCGGAGAAACGCGTTTCGTGAAAGACCTAGTCTTGCCAGCCGAAGTGACGGTCGTCTCCGGGGATAACGAGCTACTCGTATCGGTGTCGAAGCCGTAATTATGCAATAAAAATGAGCCTAGTACATTACACAATGTACCGGGCTCATTTTTTTTACTTTGCCTTAAGTCCGTAAGTTAGTTAACTATTAATAATTTCCAGTTTATGTGAAAGAATCCTTCCATATCACTTCGTTCATACGTATAGTTCGCATAGAAATCTCTCCTGAGGAAAGTTTATCTTGTGAGAGCACTCTTTTCAATTGACCCTGAGTCATTTATAATTGACTCGAGGTCAATTTAGTAAACTGGAGGAACAAGATGAGACAAAAAGTTGCACTTATTACAGGAGCATCTTCAGGTATTGGAAGAGAGACAGCAATCGAGTTGAAAAATAGAGGCTTTATCGTTTACGGCGCTGCTCGGCGGACGGAAAAAATGAAGGATCTTGCCGATCAAGGAATACACACTATATCTTTGGATGTAACCAATGATGAGTCTATGGTGAATTGTGTGAATGTAATTCTGGAGAAGGAAGGACGTATTGATGTCCTCGTCAATAATGCCGGCTATGGTTCGTACGGAGCGGTAGAGGATGTTCCCATGGAAGAGGCGCGGCGCCAAATAGACGTTAACCTTTTTGGACTTGCTCGAATGACGCAGCTTGTATTGCCAAGCATGAGAAAAAACCGATTTGGTAAAATAGTTAATGTTTCATCCATGGGTGGGAAGGTATGGACTTCATTCGGTGGGTGGTATCACGCAACCAAGTTTGCTGTTGAAGGATTCTCTGATTGTCTTCGAATGGAAGTCGAGCCATTTGGCATAGATGTCATCGTAGTGGAGCCAGGTGGAATCGCAACGGATTGGGGAATCATTGCTGCTGAGAATCTTCGGAAAGTATCTGTTAACGGTGCATATGAGCAAGCAGCAAATAGGTCAGCTGATAATATGGTTAAGACTTACACTGGCAATCTTCTCACAAAGCCAGAAGCCATAGCTCGCTGTATTGGTAAAGCTGTAACCGTCAAAAGACCGAAGACACGCTATTTAATTGGTTTCGGTGCGAAGCCTATGGTATTCCTTAAAACTATTTTTAGTGATCGTATGTTCGATAAGATCATCAAAAGATTCAGTTGAAAAAGCATAAGAAGTACGGAGGACTAATTATATGATAAAAAGCCAAGGTGTAACGGCGATCGTTGCAGGCGCGACGGGGCTCGTCGGACGAGAACTTGTAAAAATGCTGCTGAATCATCCCGCGTACAATCGCGTAGTTGTACTTGTGCGCCGGGAGATCGGATTGTCCCATCCTAAGCTGGAAGAGCGCCACATTTCGTTTGACCGATTGGAGCAGGAAGTGGAAGGTGAGATGTTCAAGGACGCGGACGTTTTCTGTTCGCTCGGAACGACGATTAAGCAGGCGGGCAGTCAGGAAGCGTTTCGCCGCGTCGACCATGACTATCCTTTGGCACTAGGACGGGTTGCTCGCCAAAATGGTGCAGCAAGCTTTATAATCGTAACGGCAATGGGCTCGTCCGACCGTTCGAAATTATTCTATAACCGTGTGAAGGGAGAAACAGAACGGGATTTAGCCCTCCTTGGGCTCTCACGTCTCGTCGTGCTGAAGCCTTCTCTCATGTTCGGTGATCGAGCTGAGAATCGTCCTGGTGAGCGAGCAGCTATCGTTATTTTCCGTTTGATCGGTGCATTGATGATTGGACCACTTGCCAGGTACAGAGCGATCGAGAGTCGAATTGTATCTCAAGTAATGGTCTTGGCTGCGCGTAGAGAGGGACCGAGCTTGGAGGTTCTAGAGTCCGAGCAGATATCCGCACTTGCGGCAAGAGTATGAGTTATCGATTCGAGTTGGAGGAAAAAGTAATGGCAAAACGTGCAATGACAGATGAAGCTAAAGCTTTAAAAGTTCAGGCGATTCTTGATCAAGCTGCGGAAATGTTCATTTCAACAGAGTACAATCAAATCAAAATGTCTGATTTAGCAAAAGAGATGAATGTGTCAAAAGGTATTCTGTTCTTTTACTTTAAAACAAAGGAAGCCTTATTTTTTAGCCTGCTGTGCAGGGAGTACGAAAAAAGACTTGTACGTCTAATGGAACTGATAAGGGAGACACCAATAAAAAGCTTTGGTGATTTTAAACGTCTTATTATGACTGAACTGATTGAACTGGTGGACCATAATCCTCTATATATTCGCTTAGAAGCAATGCGCTCAGCCGTATTAGAAAAAAATATTGATGCTGAATGGATGCTGAAGCTGAAAACAGATCTATACTTCAAGATGATGGAGATGACAACTCTAATCTGTGAAAATAGTGCATTAACTAAGGACGAAGTTATGGATATTTTCCACGCTCAAGCATCGATCATTATTGGGTGTAAGTTATCAGCCAGCTATCCTTTAGAACTTGTAGAACTCATAGAGGCAAAAGGATTGGATGGATTCACACGCGACTTTAGAGCAGATGTCTTAGCTACAATGCAGCGGTATCTGGACGGATATACTACATGAGAAAGGGCAACCCCGCAAAGGAATGTATACAGAAAAGAGGAATGTCTCAATGACTCATTCGAGGATTCATATATGGCATACAGGTGAAGTTTATATTGACCAAGCTTTGGCTTTTGAGGAGAAAACCTTGCATCCGATGCCCTACACAGGATTGTTAAGACCAAAGTCCAAAAAGAAGTGGGTTCCCGTTTCTGTTTACTTAATCGAGCATCCAAAAGGATTGATTTTGGTGGATACGGGGTGGCACGCAGAGATGAGGGAAAACCAACGAAAACAATTGGGTTTGTCTTCATTCTTTTTTAAGGGGCGATTACCAGAAGGAAAAGCTGTGCATGAACAATTGTCCGGTTTTGGCATAAAAGCAGCTGAAATCGACTATGTTCTGCTGACCCATTTGCACTCTGATCATGTTAGCGGACTTAAACATGTTTCCCAAGCAAAGAAAATACTCGTCAGCCAACCGGAGTGGAAGGCTGCTAATAGTGGATTTGGTTATATGAAATCAATGTGGGAAGGGGTGAATGTGACTCCATTTGAACTGACAGATATCCCTTACGGACCCTATAAGTTAGGACTGGATCTTTTTCAGGATGGTTCAGTTTATCTGGTTCATACACCGGGGCATACTAATGGCCAGTTTTCCGTACTGGTTCAAACGAAACAGGGGTGGGTGTTGTTGGCGAGTGACGTAGGATACGCGGCAGCATCGTTTACTCAAGGGATTTTGCCTGGAGCGAAGACAGATAAAAAAGCAGCACAGCTTTCATTGAACTGGGCGAAGGAGTTCATGGAGCGAGAGGATTGTCTAATGACCATAGCGAATCATGATCCTGAGATTACGCCTCAAATCATAGGATAACCGTTGGGGGGATAGAGCTTATCTCATTGACAAAATATTTTACTGCGAGTAGTATTGTAAAATATTAATTCGAAAAAAATTAAATAATTAGCTGGCTATGATTGCTATGGATCGTACTATAGCAGGAGCAGCTTCTGGAGAGACCGTGGAGTTCCACGGCGCCGAAGGGTTCACAATCTCAGGCAAAAGGACAGAAGAGTATAAATATCTATTTGTTATATTAAATTTGCTATAGCAAAACTTATTTATTATTCTTTTGATCAAGAGATTGGAGCGCCTCCAATCTCTTTTTTTGTTGTCGTTAAAGATTGTTCGTTTTTTCACATGGTTAAAATTTCAATTCGGGTTAGGGGGAGTTTAGTATGGCACAACAGGAATTGAAGAGAGATCTAAAAAATCGACATGTTCAACTTATTGCCATTGGTGGAACGATTGGTACGGGATTATTTTTAGGATCAGGAAAAGCGATACAATTAGCAGGGCCATCCATTATCTTTGCTTATTTTATCGTAGGTATCGCCATTTTTTTCGTGATGAGAGCGTTAGGAGAACTTTTGTTGTCTAAAGCAGGCTATCAATCTTTTACTGACATTGCCGAGGACTATCTTGGACCTAGAGCTGCGTTTGTGACCGGATGGACCTATTGGTTTTGCTGGATTATGACGGCTATGGCTGATGTGATTGCCGTGGGGGTATATGTGAGATACTGGTTTGATATTCCGCAGTGGATCCCTGCAGTGATCTGTTTAGTTATTTTATTATTCCTCAATCTATTATCTGTTAAAAACTTTGGAGAAATGGAGTTTTGGTTTGCTTTAATTAAAGTCGTGACGATTCTAGCGTTAATTGCCATTGGGGTTATTTTGCTGGTGATCGGATTCAAAACAGATACAGGAACGGTATCTATCAAAAATATTTGGGGACACGGAGGACTATTTCCGAATGGATTATCGGGGTTCTTACTTTCATTCCAAATGGTTGTTTTTGCATATGTCGGTGTGGAGTTAGTGGGTGTATCTGCTGCGGAAACATCGAATCCGGAACAAAATATCCCGTCAGCGATTAATAAAATTCCTTTAAGGATTCTATTATTCTACGTGGGTGCATTGATCGCTCTATTATGCATTAATCCGTGGACAGGACTCAATCCAACAGAAAGTCCTTTTGTTAAAACGTTTAGTTTAGTCGGTATTCCGATTGCTGCAGGAGTGATTAACTTTGTCGTCTTGACTTCAGCTGCTTCGGCATGCAATAGCGGGATGTTCTCAACAAGCCGGATCCTATACAATCTGAGCAAGAATAACCAGGCTCCATCCCGTTTATCTAAGCTTAATAAAAACCATGTACCTAGTAATGCGTTATATATCTCAACAATTGTCGTATCCGTGGGAGCTCTTTTGAGTAAGCTGATCCCGGATCAAGCCTTTGGGATCGTAACAACCATTAGTGCCATTTGCTTCATCTGGGTATGGGGCGTCATCCTAATTTGTCATTTACGATATAAGAAAACACAGCCGCAATTACATGCTGCATCAAAATTCAAGGCACCGTTTACGCCATTTGTTAATTATGCTGTCCTGACGTTGTTTGCGATCATCCTCATTATTATGCTGTTTGCCGATGAAACGCGCCCGGCTTTATTGTTAACACCTCTTTGGTTTGTTCTATTATTTACTTTGTATGCGAGCAGAAGAAGGAAGGAAGACAATAACAAGGGTTCGGTGAAAAATTTACAATCAACAGATGCTTGACCTCTGCTGTGCTAATGTTGCATTCATGTGGACTGGTTTGGTAAGGGCAGCTCTTTGCTGGAAGCCTTGCCGTTATGGTTCTGGGCCTGCTTTCGTTTGTTTTAATCGTGTTTCTCTGGTTGCGCCAAGGAGGAACCTTTCGCATTCCCTTTTCCATTTCGCAGTTGAGTACTGGGCTATCGTTTTGAAACAGATAATAAGTACAGATGCCTTTCCGACACCAGACTCTAATCTCATATATTTTAAGAATTATCCGCTTGGCGTCTCGTCTTTTCTCTATTATGTCCGCCGCTTCGCGGGACATTCCCAGTCCGGTCAGGGGATCTATCATGCAGAATGAGGAGAGGCAGGTGCGGCGATTAGCTTGCATCTGTCTCTTTCTTAAAAAGGAGTGTAGCCGGCGTCTTTTTGGAGTGAAGCTATTTCACAATGAACTTTATTGTTGACGCAAAAAAACCATTGTGAAATAATTCTCATAACAAATCTTTGTGAAAATTTTAACAATTTCACATTGATGTACATATTCAAAGGAGAAGAAGATGAAAAATAACAACTTTGGGAAACTGCTATTAGTCTTTCTTTTGTTCACTCTGGTGTTATCTTTGGTAGGATGTGCAGGAACTAACAATGGGCAAAAAGATGAAAGTACAGGGGATATCACCTTTAAAGCTGGAACCTATACTGCATCTTCAGATGGAAAGAATGGACCCATTGAAGTAGACGTGACATTCTCAGATCATAAGATTGAATCTGTCAAAGTGGTTAATTTTAATGAGACAGAGGGTGTTAGTGATGCTTCTGTCGAGAATATCCCGGCAGAAATCGTTAAGAATCAATCTTTGAAAATTGATGCTATTTCCGGTGCAACAGTCACAAGTGATGCTATATTGGCAGCAGTTGCAGACTGCGTAAAACAGGCAGGTGCTGATCCGGAGACTCTGAATGCAGAAGTTATAAAAGAAGTTTCAACAGAGGTTGCAGAATTAACAACCGATGTAGTTGTTATAGGCGGTGGAGCGTCGGGAATATCTGCATCTCTTCGTGCGGATGAGCTTGGGATGAAAACGATCCTGCTTGAGAAAATGTCATATATCGGCGGAGCTATATCTGTCAGTGGTGGAAATCAGGTTGTAACGCTATCAAATCTTCAGAAAGAGGCTGGAGTAACAGACGATAGTGTTGATAGCATGGTTAAAGATTTTCTTGCAAATGGGAATAACAAGAACGTTACTGAACTTCTGACTTTGTTTGCAGAGAATATTGGACAAACAACAGATTGGCTTAATCAGTATGTAGGAATTCAATATGATATGGATGGCGGGCTTCATAAATTAGCGGAGTACACTCATGACCGTGAGCTTGCTTATGAAGGTAATGGCTCTGGATTTGCAAAACAGGCTCGTAAGAAAGTGGAAGAGTCGGGCGTTGAACTTTATCTTGAGACAAGAGCAGAGAAGCTCATTACAGACGAAAGCGGAGCTGTTGTGGGAGTCATTGCGAAGGACAACAAGGGAAAAACTTATAATATTACTTCTAAAGCAGTAATCCTAGCAACAGGCGGATACGGAAATAATAAGGAACTTCTCTCTGAAGAAATGCAGACTGCCCTTTATTATGGACCAACGTCTTCTACAGGAGATGGAGTCGTTATGGCTACCGCAGAAGGCATAGATGCAGCAACTCGCCTTATGGAATATGGAAAGCGATATCCAAATGGCGTCGAAGTTTCTGAAGGAATTGCAAAATCTACTATAGCTGGTAATATCGCAGCGTTTAGTAAGAGTGCAATACTTGTAAATGCCGGTGGAGAACGAGTTGTTAACGAAAAATCTAGTAACCGAAATATTCTGGAAGTTGAATTAGCTCAGGAAAACCAAATGCTATATCTTTTGATGGATCAGGAAACATTCGATGTCTTCAAGCCAAGTGTGGGGGAAGCGGGCATTTCTGAAACTGATATTGAAGGATGGCTCAAGAACAATGGATCTACAACCCCTTACTTCTTCCAAGCAGATACTGTTGAAGAGCTGACAACTGCAGCTGGAATAGATCCAGCAACGCTACAGGCAACTATTAATCGTTACAATGGTTTCGTACAGACAGGTAAAGATACTGATTTCGGACGTTCTGCGGATTATTTAAAAGAAGAAATAGGCGCTGGTCCTTATTATCTTGTGGAACAGAAACCTCGTTTTGCGACAACTATGGGAGGCTTAGTTGTAAATACGAGTTTTGAGGTTATGAACACGAGTGATAAAGTAATCTCCGGGCTTTATGCAGCAGGTGAAGTTGTTGGCGGAGTCATGGGCGATGATTCACCATCCGGAGCTAATAACGCATGGGCATTAACTGCTGGAAAGCTATCTGCAGAAGCAGTTGCCAATACACTTAAATAGAGTAGTAAGATTAAAATATTATATTGCTATAACACACGTTCGATTCCGGACGTGTGTTTTTTTGCGCTCAAAGACAGTCCAGTGTAATTGTATGGTGCTGTCTCAAAAGGTGGTCTTTTTTGGCTGTTTGTTACAAAACATATACATTTCCTCTCTTCCAATCAAATCGTTCATCCGAGGTTTTCGTATACCTATCTCATTTGCTGCAACTAGGTTTCTTATATGGTGCCCCTATTAAACCATCACTGTTTTGTGCATATGCACAATAATATTCATTGGAATATCAATTGTTTAAAGTCCGTGATGCCCATATAATGAAAGCGTATTCAAGATGATGGAGCTCAACCTTAAAGGGGGAATAGATCCTTTGCAAAATACTAATAATACTCACTATTTGGCTCAATGGGGTTTGTAATTTCAAAAATCATGATCACCCTGAGGAGGATTTAAAATGGAAGCAGCATTGGAAATTAGCTGGATGGGCGCTTTAGCCGGCTTAGCACTTGCAATCATATTGATTTTGTTTAGACTGGCACCAACGTATGCATTGATTCTGGGAGCCATTGTTGGTGGTTTTATTGGTGGGGCTAATTTTTCAGAGGTCATCAGTATCTTGATTTCCGGAACACAAAGTGTTCAAGGCACAGTTATTCGGATAATCGCAGCTGGTGTTTTTGCTGGTGTGATGATGGAATCTGGAGCAGCAGGAACGATTGCAAAAGTTATTGTTGATAAACTTGGTGGAACGAAAGCGATGCTGTCGCTTGCACTAGCTACCATGGTCATCACAGCGGTAGGGGTATTCATTCCTGTAGCCGTATTGATTGTCGCACCCATCGCGCTCTCTGTTGGCCACAAAATGGGATATTCCAAGGTTGCCTTGCTAGTGGCGCTATCTGGCGGCGGGAAAGCGGGAAATATTATTTCTCCTAACCCGAATACCATTGCTGCAGCAGGCGGATTCGAACTCGATGTTAACCAGGTGATGATTGGCGGATTGGTCCCTGCGCTCTTCGGGGTGGTAGTTGCGGTTCTGATCGCATCATTCATTAAGTATAAAGGAACTAAAGTAACGGATCTTGAAGCGGCTGAGCTTGAAAAGACTAGCACCACGGATCTACCACCTTTATCTAAAGCTCTAGTAGCTCCGGTGATCGCTATTATTCTTTTGATGATTAGCCCGCTAGGTTCGATGTTAGGTATTGATTTCCTTGCATCACTAAAAATTGATTCCCTGTTTATTCTGCCGTTTGCCGGTGTCGTTGGCTCCTTGGCGTTAGGTAAATCAAAAGAAATAATCAATTATTGTACGGCCGGATTAAATCGAATGACACCAACGATTTTGATCATTATAGGTGCGGGTGCCATTGGCGGATTGATCACAGCGTCTACCCTGCCTGCAGAAGTTGTTGCTCTAGTAGAAGCTTCAGGTATTTCAGGAGTATTCCTTGCACCAATAGCAGGTGTGTTAATGGGAGCAGCAACAGCATCCACTTCAACAGGTGTCATTTTGGCTACGGGTTCATTCTCAGGTGCGATTCTAAATACAGGTGTTGCACCTCTATCGGCTGCAGTTATGACCCATGCCGGTGCTACTGTTATTGACCATTTGCCACATGGAACCTACTTCCACGTTACGCGTAATGCTATGGGCATGAGCATGAAGGATAGAATGAAGGTTGTTCTGTATGAAAGTATGGTCGGTCTAACAATGACGATCGTAGCCGTAGTTTTGTTCGGATTTATCTTATAGATAAGAGTGGGGGATAAAAACTCATGGGAAAAATATTTATGTTGGCACCTGATTCGTTTAAAGAAAGTATGACGGCAAAAGAAGTATGCAATGCGATGGAAATAGGCATCAAGAGAGCGATTCCAGATGCGCAGTGTATTCACGTACCTATGGCTGATGGAGGAGAGGGAACTGTCCAGTCACTGGTAGATGCAACAGGTGGTACCTTGGTACAAAAAGAAGTGACAGGGCCTCTTGGGACACCGGTTCTTGCCCATTATGGAATATTGGGAGACGGCAAAACAGGTGTGATTGAAATGGCATCAGCCAGTGGAATTCATCATGTTACGAAGGAGACCAAAAATCCTTTAATTACGACTACCTTAGGAACAGGTGAATTAATTAAGGAATGTATTGAGAAGGGAATTACGGAAATCATTCTGGGCATAGGCGGTAGCGCTACGAACGATGGAGGCACTGGAATGGCAAAGGCACTGGGATATAAATTCCTGGATCAAGACGGGAATGAGCTGCAGCTTGGCGGCGGATATCTGGGTGCGCTTAATAAGATCGATGTTACCGATGTGCATCCGAAATTAAAAGACGTTAAAATCCTCGTTGCCTCGGATGTAACGAATCCATTATGCGGGGAGCAGGGCGCATCCGCTGTGTTTGGTCCGCAGAAGGGTGCCACTCCTGAAATGGTCAAATTGCTAGATGATAATTTAAGACATTATAGTGAAATTGTAAAACAGCAGCTTGGCGTTGAAATATTGGATGTACCTGGTGCAGGCGGAGCGGGCGGCCTCGGTGGTGGATTGATCGCTTTCACCAACTCCACCATGAAAAAAGGGATTGAGATTGTTATTGAATATACGGGACTAAAAGAAAAGCTGAAGAATGTGGATTACTGTTTCACAGGGGAAGGCGGCATCGATTTTCAGACGAAATTCGGTAAAGCGCCTTACGGAGTTGCTCAGGCAGCAAAAAGTGTTAACTGCGATATGAAAGTGATCGCCTTGGCAGGCTATGTGGGCAAGGATGTGGAGACTTTGTACGATGAAGGATTTGATGCCATCTTTGGGATTGTTCCTGGAGCAGCAGATATTGAAACCTTACTGTCGAGAGGTAAGGAAAATGTAGCCCGTACATCGGAAAGCATTGCTAGATTGCTGAAATAAGAAGCAAAGAGGGTGTCCCATAGGGGGCATCCTCTTTATTTAATCCGATTAATCAGCATAAAAATGAGTTCCACCAGCTCCAAAATATTTTTGGGGTCTTTGCCTGTAATCGTAAATATCTTGTTTAATCTATAGTTCAATGTATTCCTGTGGATCATGAGCCTACTCGCGGTTTCGTTGGCGTTTAGGTTGCAGTTGAGATAAACCTGAAGTGTTGTTATTAATTCATCATTCTTTTCGAGTAAATGTGCCAGTCGCTCTGCCTTTTTATCATTCTGTTGCAGTTTTGACATATCGGAGATGAACTCGCATTTGGAATAAAAGATGGTTTTTTCGCCCGAATAAATGCCCATTAATACACGCATAGCTGATTTAGCCTGCAATAGTCCTTCAGAGATCGTGTCGTTCATTTTACTGATTGAAATGAGAGCACCGGGATGCTGATTTCTAATTATTTGTTGCAGGGCTTCAATCTTATCTTCTTCCTGAATAACTAAGCAAAGCGAGTATTTGGTCATTTTAAAGGAGGACAAGCTTTCAGTGATATCCTCAGCAATCTCATTAGGTGACAGCACATATAAGATTTGAGAGGGTTTAGTTAACTGAATGCCATAGGTCAATGCCTGATTCATTACTTCTTTTGTATAAGTGGTGTCCGGATTTATAATTAAGCTGAAAAACTCTTGTTTTAAGTTATTCTTCAAGTTTTCCTTTTCCAATGCGATGCTTTGGTTGATTAACAAAATAACAGCTGATTTTAAAATGTTTCCAAAAGGCCTCGTTTCCTTTACTTCGCCGCTGATTCCTACCACTCCAACAATATTGCCATTCAATTCGATCGGTAAGTTAATACCCTTCTTCACGAACTCCTCATCTTTGTGTATTTCAACAATTTTTCTCTGTTTGATGGCTTTCAACGCACCATGATGCAGCGTACCAATTCTTCCTTTATTTCCACTCCCGATGATCTTGCCTGTTCGATCCATAATATTAATATTATAGGGGATATCTTTCATCATTCGATCGACAATGGTTTGAGCCTGATTATGCGTCATCTCATACATAGCTGTATCTCCTTCATAACTTCTTATGAAATTATATCGATATGTTGTTCTTGAGGTATATGAATACAGTTACAAGCTACATATCCTTTATAGCATTATTTTCATGGTATGATGATATGCAGGTATACGATAAATTTAACACACGAAAGAAGGCCATTATGGGATTTAAAGATGAATTTAAACGTGAAATGCGCAATGCGATGAAAGATGTACACAAAGAAGTACATAAAACGTGGAAGATTGATTATAAGGGGCACTGTATAGAAGTTATACACCAATTAAAAGAAGAGCTTCTTATTATTGATGGTATTACAGTTGATACGAATAAGCGAAAATATCTAATATCACATCTGATACCTTTTTCGAAATTATCAGGAACTCTTGATCTAGGCGACGGTGTAAAGCATAGGGTTTCCGTTAAATTGGATGGCTTTATAAGCCTTCAATGTACTGTAAAGATCGACAATGAAACGGTACTGAGTGATTCGTTAAAGCTTGATTTTCTTCCGTGGAATCACAAGGAAAAGATCGTGCCTTATATTGAGCAACAAGTTCGGACACATAACAAAATCGTAGATGACTCTTTACCAGATGACGAATACATGTATGATGACAATCATCCAAGCGTAGCTGCAGGTTTACCTGATCATCATGCTGATGATGTGCCTACTCCGTTATTTGCCAAAAAGCTGCTGAGACTATTTGAAAAACAACTCAAGCATCCTACGAACAAAACACGAAAGGCTACATACGAAGCAATCATCTCTGACAATATCGCAAGCTACGGTGAACAATTTATCGAACGTTTCGAGGAAGCCGAGTTGGATGAATCTCTCGTACAACGAGAGGCTCTATGGCTTCTTGAACATGCAGCACATCGAGAGGTTATAAAATTCGCAGTTACTGTACTTGGCTGTACCAATTGTGAACAGTATAAAGAGCAGCTACTTCCTATAGGGATGCATGAGCAATTCACATCATATGTCATATTTGCACTGAAAAATGGAACAAGACAAGCAAACAACGAAATTTGGCAGCTTGCTCGGTCTGTCCATGGCTTCGGCAGAATTACAGCAGTGGAACAGCTCGAAGCAACAACGCCAGAAATAAAACATTGGCTGCTGACAAAGGGTTCTGAAGATATCGTCATGAGTGATTATTTAGCTTATATGTGCGCGATCAAGGGAGAACTTGCTATAGCACTATACCAAGAGACGATTTCCAAAGAACTATATGATGGAGCGGGTCTGATCCTTGAAGCGTTACTTCATGAAGGAGCCGAGCAAGGCATCGAGGACTATTTATTTGAAAACGCGATTCTTTACCGATTCGCTTCTCATGCGCGTATCCACTGTGAATCCCTTAAGGACTTCTATCCTCTTATGAAAATAAATCGATTTCTATCTGATGAAGAATTTTGGGGAGAACAATCTGAAGATCAATGGAAGCAGGATGAGCGCAGATCTATTCAGCAAGTGATTCAACCATTTATGAATGATCCCAAGTGGCCGCAGCTTGCCATGGATGCCCTAGAGCAAGATGTCGATTATAAGGCGCTTGAAATCGCCCGCTTCTATGAATTAGACATCGTCCCGAATTTATTTAAGCTGCTAGAGAGATATCCGACCAACAGCGAAATATATTATGCCATAATGGAAACAAATCATCGCCAGCATATTATCGATCTCTGTGCATTCGCAGAAAATCATTTATCGTTATCAAGCCTATCGGATGAGGAAGAAGATTGCCTGCGGTACATTGTTCAAGACTTACATGAGCATGAAGGTGTGGGGTTGCCATTGATTCAAGCTGCTCTTGAATCGGATACAGGGGTAATACAATACCAGGCACTTAGTGTACTGAGTGAATGGACGCCTTCCACGTGGCAACAACCTACTATATTGACCGCTATTAAGAACATCGCAACAACGTCAAAAGATAAAGAAGACTGCAAGTTAGCAAACGAATTACTATCAAAATAAGCAGAGAGAAGAGCTCTTCTCTCTGCTTATTTTTTTGCTTAACTAAGTTCAGTTGATCATTGCACAAGGTAATTATACCCAATGAACCCCCCTCCGATAGACCCTTCACCCTACTAAATTGATATAGTCTAAAATGATTAATTAATACAAACATCTCTGTTTTAAAGCGATTTTTCAGTTCTATTTACCCCTTACATTTAGGGGAGGTTTTTATGTTTAATTACTTTTGACACAAATCTATCCTAGGCTTTATAGCTTACAAAACCGTATAAAACCAACTGTAGAACGATTTAATATCGTTATTTAGTCACGATTACTATCGACATTATTCTACGTTATTCGCAAAAGCTACTTATAGCCTATACTCAACTCTCTCAGATATGGGTAATATGGGAATGTTGTTATGAAAATTTTACTGTAAGAGGTGGGAGCAGAGAATTATTCGTCATCTAATACTTCACCAACAAAACTATGGAATGAGGAGAGAAATAATGACAACACAACCTTTTAATCTACGCTTGCCTTCCAGGGTAAGAGCACTCCTGGTCGGTATTTCAACTTTTTTACTAGGATTTTTATTCTTAACCATATTTGCAGATAGTGCTTCCGCTCATGGATATATTGAGTCACCAGCAAGCCGTGCTTATATGTGTAAACAAGGCGAGAATACGAACTGTGGTGCTGTTCAGTATGAACCGCAAAGTATTGAAGCGATCGGTAATTTTCCGACTACTGGTCCTGCAGATGGAGAAATCACTGGCGGCGGAATTTTTAAAGAGCTTTATGAACAAAAAGCGGATCGTTGGAAAAAAGTAACCCTACAAACGGGGCTTAATACATTTACTTGGAAACTAACGGCTGCTCATGCAACAGATAACTGGAAATATTACATCACAAAAGCGAATTGGGATCCGAGTAAACCAATTGGTCGAGAAGATATTGAGCTGTTCTGTTCATTTGATGACAAAGGTGCAAAACCGAACCCTTCAACTTCGCACCAATGTAATATCCCTGCTGATCGAACAGGATATCAGCTCATCCTTGGCGTATGGGATATCGCAGATACACCAAATGCCTTCTATCAAGTTATCGATGCGAACATTGTGAGCGGTGGTGCTGTGCAAGGCCCGACTGTGCCAGCAAATGTTAGCTTGGCGAGCAAAACGGCTACAAGTGTCACGCTTAAATGGACAGCTTCTACAGCGCCAACAGAAATCGCAAGTTATGAAATATACCGTAACGGTGTTCTCGTTGGAACTTCAACAACAAATTCTTATGTAGATCAAGGCCTTACGGCTAGTACTTCTTATATGTATACCGTAAGAGCAGTTGACGCCGCAGGTGATAAATCACAAGCTTCTCCAGCTGTAACAGTTACCACATCCGCTGACAGCAATAGTGGTGACAATAACAATAATACGTACCCGGAGTGGGTTTCCACCCAAGTGTACCTTGGTGGAGCCAAAGTACACTATAACGGTGCTAGCTATGAAGCTAAATGGTGGACACAGAATGAAACGCCTGGTAAATCGCAAGTATGGAAATTAATTAGTGATGCAGGTCAGGGAGCTACAGGCCCTGCTGCTCCTACAGGTATCCACTCGATGAAAACGACATCGACAAGCGTTTCTCTCATGTGGACAGCTTCCGAAGCTGCCGCACATTATGAAATCTATTTAAATAATATTCTGCTTGGAAAGTCGACATTAACAGCTTATGAAGCAACTGGGCTCTCAGCCGGTACCTCATATGCGTTTACAGTAGTAGCTGTCGATGGTGCTGGTGATAAATCACAAGCTTCAGCCCCTTTTACGGTGAAGACTGCAACTGAAGGTGGAGCAGGTGACAATGAAGGAAGTCTTTATCCGGAGTGGGATGCCAAAAAAGCGTATGTAGGCGGAGATAAAGTGCAATTTGATGGTGTTACCTATGAAGCTAAATGGTGGACCTACAATGAGCTTCCTAATAAAGCAGACGTATGGAAACAAATCAAATAAAGTAGAATGAAATGCACCCCTTAGAATGCATATTGGAATAAACGTCGAGTTTATCCGGTAGGTTCTAGGGGGTGCATTTATATATAAACAGGTAGCGGTGTTACTTCATAATTCCACTTAGCACGCTGGATATCGCACTTAAGAAAGGTGAACGTAGAACGTAGTAGATTCACCGACCACACTTTTGGCGTAAATATTTCCTTTATGCTGCTTGATGATTGATTTGGCAATCGCCAGGCCGAGGCCATAACCACCTTGCTTGCGCGCCCGAGAAGCATCAGTGCGGTAGAATCGGTCAAAGATTCTTGGTAGGTGTTCAGCAGCAATGCCTTCTCCGGTATTCGTGACAGACAGCACAACATCGCTGCGCTGCTTCTTCAGGGAAAGCGTGACAGAACCTTTGGGATTCGTATATTTTACGGCATTATCCAATAAGATCATCACGACTTGTTTGATCTGTTCACTGTTGCCCTTAACCGTCAAATGAGGTTCGATATCATAATGAAGTGTCACGTTCTTCTCAAAGATAACGGCTTCCATCGTTAAAATAATGGTTTCAACCGCCTCGCTTAAATTGAACTCTGAAAAGATCATACTGGTTCTGGAATCATCCATTTCGGTCAGGTATAACAGGTCATTGGTTAGCCTTGTCATTCTCTCTGCTTCCGATTTGATATAGTGGAGCCACTTCGACTGACTGTGATCGATGTCGCCACTGGATAAGAGCACATCCGCATTGGTGTTAATAATGGTCAGCGGAGTCTTCAACTCATGTGATGCATCAGCAATGAACTGCTTCTGTTTATCAAAGGCTTCCTTGACCGGTATGATTGAACGGCCCGCGAAGTATTGGCTAACAAAATAAAGAATAATGAGCATGACTGATCCAACAATCGTGAAGGTATAGATTAGGTTGGTCAGAATATTTTGCTGAGATGTGATGTCCAGGAATACGAGCATAGCCCCGTCTTTTGTATGCTGAACATTAAAGATCCACTTGCTTCCATCTAATGTGAATTTTCCGGTGTCCTTATTGAAGCTAAGGGCTTTGTTCAAGGCAGAATTATAAAATTCATCTTCCATTGTGAACATAGAGTCTTTCCCTATCAGATTAGCCTCTTGATCGATCCAAAGCATGAATGAGATTGATCGTACCTGAGGAAATTCTCCGGAATCCATAGGTTTTTTATCCGTACGCGGTAACTCGGAGTTCTTCTTCGTGGAGTTTGGATGACCAGTTTCGCCACCGAATGAATTCTGATATTTTTCCATGCTTCTGTGCAGATCCATACGGATCTCTTGTTGGACATCACGGTAGGTGATCACGTAAATGGTCGTGAAGGCAGCAAGCATAATAATAGAGATCGTTACTAAGTTGACGATAAGGAATCGGTTTCTGAGTTTCTTGAACATTAGGTCATCCCCTCTAATACATATCCAACACCTCTAATTGTGTTAATCCGTATCTCAGAATTCAAGAAGGTTAGCTTTTTCCGTAAAAAAGAAATGTACACCTCCACATTGTTGTGCTCAGCCTCTGAATCGAAGCCCCATAACTTCTCTATGATCTGTTCTTTGGAAGTTACAGCCTGTTTCCTCAATATAAGAAGCTCTAGTAATTGAGATTCCTTTAAATTCAGCTTGATCTCTTTCCCTTTAACAGTGAGCTTCAGATTGGCTGTATTGAGTTCTATATCCCCTGCTTTTAGTACGTCGTCCGGTACAACCTCGCCTTTGCGCCGCAGTACTGCTCTTATTCTTGCTAGCAATATTTCCGACGAAAAGGGCTTGGAGATATAGTCATCCGCACCTTGATCCAGCCCTGTCACCATATCTGTAATCTCGCCTTTTGCGGTAAGAAGGATCACCGGGGTGGCATTACCCTTCTGGCGGAGTGTCTTGAGTACAGTAACTCCATCCATTTCAGGCATCATTATGTCCAGCAGGAGTAAATCATATATTCCGCTTAGTGCATAATCCAGACCAGATTTTCCATCATGGACAGCATCTACGGCGTAGTTATGCTTCTTTAATATTTGGGTCAGAGCTTCAGCAAGATGAAGCTCGTCTTCTACGATTAATATCCTCATATTTTTGCTCATCCTCTGCGTAAGATGTGTGCTTACTACTATAGCATGATACCAATCCAACCTTTAAATAACCTTAATCCGTCAGAGTAAAGATCGTGTAAAACCATTTAAGATTCATTAAAGGTTTGGGGTCTAAGATACGTTCATAGGCAAGTGAGCCAACATGAGGTACTAAAACAAGAAAGGATCTGAATCATATGGCTATAGAAGTTTTCAACCGATATGAGAACAAATATTTGTTCGATGATGCATCCTACCATAAACTTTACAATGATTTACTTGAATATATGGAGCCGGATGCTCACAACAAGAAAAATGAGTTTTATTCCATTACGAACTTGTATTATGACACGGAGTACGATTCCTTGATCCGGAATAGTCTGGCGAAGCCCAAATACAAGGAAAAACTCCGTTTAAGAGCTTACGGAATTCCGAATCAAGATACGAAAGTGTATCTGGAAATTAAGAAAAAGGTATTTGGTCTGGTTAATAAAAGAAGAACCTCTCTCAAATTAAATGAGGCTTACGATTTCGTCGCTACGGGCGTGGAACCAGAATTCAAGGAGTATATGAATAAGCAGGTCATTGAGGAGATCAAATACTTTTTAACACGATATGATCTACAGCCTAAGGTGTATCTGTCTTATGATCGCAAAGCGATGTTCTGTAAAAACAATCGTGATTTGCGGATTACATTCGATACGAACATACGAAGTCGGCGATATGATCTTAAGCTGGAACACGGTCCTTATGGTGAGCTACTGTTAGAACCCGGGCAGTGGCTTATGGAAGTGAAGGCAGAGAAGACGATTCCGGTGTGGCTGGCTAAAATGCTCTCGGAACATCAAATGTACCGTACAAGTTTCTCTAAATACGGTAATGAGTACAAAAGAATGCTAAAAAATAAAATTCAACAGGGAGCTGTCCTATATGCTTGATTCATTATTTTCCGCTGCTACGAGCACAGAACTAACGTTTACCAATGCGATTATAACCATTCTATTATCTATTGTACTTGGTGGAATTATTAGTTTGACCTATATGAAGACCAATCCTAGTAGTTATTCGCAAAGCTTTACACTCACCATGGTATTACTGCCGACGATCATAGCGATCATTATTCTGCTGATTGGCAGCAATATTGCAAGAGCCTTCAGTCTTGCTGGAGCATTCTCCATCATTCGTTTCAGAAGTGCACCTGGCGATCCTAAAGACATTACTTTTGTCTTGTTCACCATGGCGTCGGGACTTGCCTGCGGCGTTGGAGCTTTCGGGTATGCGGTTCTGTTCACCATTATTCTGTGTGTGCTTATGATTATCCTTAGTCGTACTAACTTTGGTGTTAGATCAACTATGCAGAAAACACTAAAAGTGACGATTCCAGAGAGTCTGGGGTATGAGCAGGCCTTCGCAGAAATTTTCAAGAGATACAACGTCGGATATGAGTTGAAAAAGATTAAAACAACAGAGCTTGGAAGTTTATACGAACTGGTATATACGGTTACGCTGGATGAAGATCTGAATCAGAAGGAATTCCTTGATGCAATTCGCACTCGAAATGGGAATCTGGATCTCTCGCTAACGATGAGTCCAACTTCTGATTATTAAAATGATAGAAAGGATGACGAAATATGAAAAATGATATATTGATTAGTAAATTAGGGGTTGTACTCCTGTGCGCCGCTCTTGTGACGGCATGCAGCTCAAACACGGATACGACGACACCCACTGAAGATAATACATCTACAGTAGAAACGACGGTGAAGAGCACGGATACCTCAAATGTACAACAAGCGAGCGTCAAGCTATCGGATCTCGTTACATTTGATGAAGATGATTCTGCTACAGCTTGGACTGCGGACGAATCGACAGCTATTACACTGAATGGAACAAGTGCGACTGTAGATGGTAGTGGAGCTGAAGCTAAGGACGGGTCCGTGACAATTACGGCAGCGGGAACCTATGTGCTGAGCGGGGAGCTGAGCGATGGACAAGTTGTCGTGAATAATCAGGATGATGGACTCGTTAGATTGGTGCTGAATGGTGTAGATATTCATGATAATGACAGTGCTGGGATCTACATTCAGGAAGCGGGTAAGGTTGTCATGACGCTAGAAGAAGGTACAGAGAATAAAGTGTCGGACGGAGCAACCTATGTGTTCGCGGATGACACCACAGATGAGCCAAGTGCTGCAATATTTAGCAAGGCTGATCTGACAATTAACGGAACAGGTAAGCTAGAAGTAGAAGCGAACTACAATGACGGAATTGTAAGTAAAGATGATCTGAAAGTGATGTCAGGCACGTATGAGGTTCAGGCAGCAGATGACGGTATTGTAGGGAAAGATATGATAGCTGTGGCAACAGGGGATTTCGTGATTAATGCTGCGGGCGATGGTATGAAATCTTCCAATGACGAAGATACTTCCAAGGGCTTCATTGCGATTGCGGATGGAACATATGATATTACAGCCGGCAATGATGGTATCCAAGCAGAGACTTCTCTGCTAATCGATAATGGCTCTTATAACATGGTTACAGGCGAAGGTAGTGAGAACGGTGAAGTGAAGATGGGCGGCGACCCAGGCGATCGTCGTGGAATGGGAGGTAATCGTCCTTCTGAGCCTGGTGGTAAAGCTAAAAAGTCAGAAACAAACGGAACAACTGGAGCAGCAACAGAAACTGAAGCAACTGAACCAACTGAAGCTACAGGAGCAACAGAAGTAACAACAGAAGTAACAACAGAAACGGAATCAACAAGTGCAAAAGCATTGAAAGCTGGAGGAGATATTACGGTTCATGCCGGTAATTTTACTATCGATTCTGCAGATGATGCGGTGCATAGCAATAGCAGTGTCTCCATAATGGACGGGCAGTTCCAAATTGCGAGTGGCGATGATGGTATTCATGCGGATAGCTTAGTTGCTATATCCGGAGGTGCGATTGATATTACCAAGAGCTATGAAGGAATTGAAGGTGCGAATATTTCTATATCTGGCGGTGTGTCTAACGTAGTCGCTTCTGATGACGGGGTGAATGTTGCAGGAGGCAATGATGACACATCCACTGAGGATACGCATAGACAAGACAAATTTAATAGCACTGGAGATCATTTGCTTACGATTAGTGGCGGTACTTTAACAGTTGATGCCTCGGGCGATGGATTGGATGCCAACGGATCGATCTCGATGTCCGGAGGTACAGTCATTGTGAATGGCCCAACGAATAACGGTAATGGTTCCCTCGATTTCGATGGCAGCTTTGAACAAAACGGTGGAGTCTTAATTACTGCGGGAAGTTCAGGCATGGCTCAGGCTCCGTCGGATAATTCCAGTCAATATTCGGTTAATATGACATTTTCCCAGACCCAGCAGGCGGGAACCTTGGTACATTTGGAAGACAGTGATGGCAATGAGGTTCTGACCTTTGCACCATCTAAGGATTATCAATCTGTATTGATTAGTTCGCCAGATCTGAAGGAGGGAGGTTCTTATACCCTTTACTCAGGAGGATCATCGACTGGCAGTGAAATGAACGGACTATATACGGATGGAGAATATTCAGGTGGAACGGAAGTAGTTTCCTTTACACTCTCAAGCAATGTGACCTGGGTGAATGAATCAGGAGTAACAGCGGGTAGAATGAATCAAGGTCCAGGCGGCGGTGGAGGAAATCGAGGAACAGAAAAAGACTCCAACTAACTAGTTAATCGATATCGATCATATAGAAGAGAAAAACAAACAATAGCCCTCTATGAAGAACAAAGTCTTCATAGAGGGCTATTTTGTTAAACATCATATGCTGTTCATGAATGACACCTATCCGTCCTCAGACGGAGGAAGACTCCATCTGAGGCTGGTTATATAAATCGAGGTAAATGCTACAATAAATACACCAAGTGATAATGGAATCACTTTTATATCGCACGGGAAAGGATGGTATATGGTGGAGAAAATTATTGAAGTACAGGGTATTAGTAAGGTGTATGGGAAAAGAAAAACGAAGGAGAAGATCCATGCCGTTCGTGATGTTTCTTTTAGTGTAAATCGTGGAGAGGTTGTCGGTTTATTAGGCCCCAATGGTGCCGGGAAAACATCAACAATAAAAATGCTCTGTGGTTTGTTAGAAGCGGATGCTGGTTCTATACACATCAATGGCTTAGATATTACTAAGAAGAGACTGAAAGCTTTGGAGCATATTAGTGCTGTTTTAGAGGGGAACCGGAACTTATATTGGCGTCTTACGGTTCGAGAAAACCTAGAATATTTTGCGGGTAACCGGGGTTACTCTCGGAAGCAGGTTGCCGAGCAAGCAGATAAATTGTTAGAGCAGTTTAACCTTAAGGAAAAAGAAAATGAGCTGGTTAACGGATTGTCCCGAGGGATGCAGCAAAAGCTGGCAATTGCTGTAGCCCTGCTAGCGAATACGGATGTCATCTTACTGGATGAACCAACTCTCGGTTTGGATGTCGAGATTAGTTATGAACTGCGTGAAATTTTAAAGAAGATCGTGAAAGAAGAACAACGCACGATTATCATTAGTTCGCATGATATGCCTGTCGTTCAGGAGTTGTGTGATCGTACCATTATCATTAATAAAGGTGAGGTTGTCATTGACGACCGAGTGGAGAATTTACTTAAGTTGTTTGAAACAAGGGCTTATTCTATAAAATTAGGCGAGAAATTAAGCTTAGAGCAGGAGCATAAATTGCGTAGCCTATTTCCTTTAAGTACATATAAAGCAGATTCACATGAAAGCATAGTGGAAGTTAATCTAGAGCATAGTCAGGATATTTATGAGTTGTTCGATCTCCTGAAAGAGGAAGGAACCGTAGTTGAAAGTATTGATCGAACAACCATCGATTTTGAGCAAGTGTTTATTCAGATTGTAAAGGGAGGGAAGACCCGTGAAGTTGCTACACTTGTTGAATGCTAATTTCCGTAAGGAATATATAGAGTTGAAACGTTATCTACCCAATACATTTGCGTTAGTATTCACGTTTTATATTGTATTTTTGGCTGCATTTTTTGGGATTACGTCTATTGGTGACCCGGCCAGCTTAGACATGAATATTCAATATTCTATTGTAAGTGTTGCCTTTTGGAGCTTGACGATGATGACGATGAATTTCATTGGGTTTTCGGTAATCACCGAGGCGACGCGCGGAACATTAGAGCAGATATATATGTCTCCTATGGGTGTGTGGAAAATCATGCTTACACGTATCATCGCACAATTTGGTTTACAGTCTGTTATTATGATCATCTTACTGTTTGCTGCGATGCTAACCTCCGGTCAGTGGCTGAGTCTTAATCCGATGACAACGATTCCGATCATTATTATTACGATGATAAGTATGGTGGGTGTCAGCTTTATGATCGCTGGTCTAGCGATTATCGTGAAGCAAATTCAAGCGTTTCTACAGATTTTTCAATTTGTTCTGATGGGGCTTGTATTTGTTCCGTTAACCGTAGCTCCGTTTCTGGCATTTGCTCCGTTCGTCAAAGGAGTGAATATGGTAAGAACGGTAATGATCGAGGATCTGACGTTGACACAACTGCCTCTGGCAGACTATGCGGTCTTAATCATAAATTCGCTGGTATATTTAATTGCAGGGCTCTTTGTATTCCATCGCTGCGAGAAAATAGCCATGAGGAAAGGTCTGCTAGGGCAATACTAGCATTATTAATAATTGTTAGAGGAAATCTATCATAAATAAGACAATGAGAAGGGATCTGTTCAAAACAGGTCTCTTTTTATATTGCTTGCTTTCTTCTTTATAAAAGCACCCACTCATCAGCAACCTTTCTAAGGTTGATCGCGTCATACTTTATGGCCTATATTTCAAAAATTACATATTCTGAATCCGATCTAGAGAAATTGATTGCTAGGCAATGTAAAAGGAGCTACTTATTTTTGAAAAAGTTAATCTCAGGAATTCTCCGTATTCTTTTATTTATTCTCTTGTTTATTGTTTTAGGTGCCCTCCTTCTGGGGGCGTATCTATTGTTTCAGATCATTCAAGAAATGTTGTTTGTCCCTAAAGACTATTTGATATGGACTTCTAACAATCAGGAGTGGTTTATCAGTTTATTACTGCCATACATTACATGGGGCGGTTTTTATCTTTTTCTTAAGGGTAGGGAAGATACGAGGAGTGAAGGGCGTTCAAAGGTGAAGTTTTTAAGAAGACATAGAAAGTCTATCCTTGCTTTATTTATTGCCAGCAATATGGTCTTCCTGTACGTTATCATCTCTTCTGTGACTGTCATAACTAATAATAAGATCATTGATTATTCATTTCTTTATCCGCAAGGGCGCGAGTATAGTTACAAAGATATCGTGCAGATCAATGCAGGTGTGTATGGAAAGAAACAATCTTTTCCGAGCTTAGATTCAAAGGGCGATTATTTCTATATTGTTGAATTAGAAAACGGTAAGAAAATCAAATTAACTGAAGCTGGAGGGTTTATTGATGAACATGAGTATTTCACGATTGAAAAGCTTGACCGTCAATTTGTAGATATGGGTATTTCAAAAATTTCGAGTATGGATAATTTCAAATATACTACAGAGCATTTAGATGAAATCTATAGTGATGCCATACGAAGAGTGCTAGAGAACAATGCTCATTAATTAAGGTATAAAAAGCTCCCCTTACACCAGCAGGTTTTATGATTTCACCTGTCTAGCGTTAGGGGAGCATATTAAACTACATTTTTAATTACTTGCGTACAGTTTTCATTGCAGCTGTCCAAGGAATAACTTGATCTAGCATTTGGTTAACAGAAGCTGCTTGAACCTCAGCTGGCTTGAATACTGTACCGTTTTCGAAGTCAGTGAACAGCGACAATGCTGGGTGTACGCGAACATGTGCAATAAGTAGTTCACTCAAGATACCGCGCAAATGTTCTGCTGCACGAGCGCCTCCCACGGAACCGTAAGAAACAATACCAGCTGCTTTGTTGTTCCACTCTTCGCGCAGGTAATCCAGAGCATTCTTCAGTGCACCTGTGATGGAGTGATTGTATTCTTGAACCACGAATACGAATCCGTCCATACTACTAATTTTAGCTGACCAAGCTGCTGCGCCTGATGCATCGCCATTTGCTTCACCCAATAGCGGTAGTTTGAAGTCTGCGATATCAATGATTTCGTATTCAGCATCTCCACGCTGATCTGCGATTTCTTTTACCCATTTACCTACTTGTGGACTAACGCGTCCGTCACGTGTGCTTCCTAGAATAATTCCGATCTTCATCATTTCATTTCCTCCTGTTATCTCTTCATTAGTGTTTTTTTCGAATAATTTCTTAATAATACTCATTGTTATACCTCAACTTCTTTTATAGATTTGTTTGTAAAAATCTTTAAATAGAGATACTTGCGCAAAATTTACGAATAACAAATTCCTTCTGCTCAAGCTTATCTACTACATAAGTAATACTGCCACTTGTAATAAGAATCTTTTTGCCGATAATTTGTATGGGTTGATCTCCTTTATGGTACAACAATTCCATAACAGCGAATTCAGTTTGATTCAATCCATATGTAGCAATATCTTTTTTATTAACTTCTTGGATTGCTCGGGAGGCGCGAAGTATAACGGTAACTGCTTTTAACTTATGGTTAGCTAATGTCATTCGCTTTCCCTCCCTCGTCTATCTTTATATAAAACATCTTGAAGTTAAGATAAATTTAACACGTACAATGCGACTTGTCAATCTTGTAAAAAAACCCAAACGGAGTATGGTGAGAATAATAAAGGGGTCTATGTACTCGTTCACGAATATGATATAGCAGGGCCAGAAGGTCGTAATATTACAATAGGAGTAGCAAGTAGAAAAACTACATCTTCAGGAGGATTCATCGATGGCTAATAGGACTGAAAACTTGAAAGCGATTCCAGGTGTTGTTTCGTTGCATGAAAGTGAGCGTATAGCTGAATGGCAGCGTCTCCGCTATGGGATGTTTATTCACTGGGGTCTTTATTCTGAAATAGGCGGAGTCTGGAACGGTGAACCGGTAACGAAAGGCTATAACGAACAAATTCAAATGTGGGCTAATATCTCTGAAGAGGATTATTTAGAGGTTGCGAACAAATTTACTGCTGAACAATTTGATGCAGCCGAAATTTGCAAGCTTGCAAGAGATGCCGGGATGAAATACATTGTCATCACGACAAAGCATCATGACGGATTTTCAATGTTTAACACAGCAACGACTGATTATAATATTGTAGAAAAAACGCCATACGGCAAAGATCCTCTCCAATTACTAGCTGAAGAATGCCGAAATCATGGATTGAAATTTGGTATCTATTTCTCCCTTGTAGACTGGCATCAGGGCCATGAATTTGATGGTAACAACTGCAACTCCATACCAGAATCGATGGAACCGATCATTGAAGGACAGCTTCGTGAGTTATTAACGAATTATGGTCCGATTGCGGAAGTTTGGTTCGATATGTCTGCACCAACGCTTGAGCAAAGTCAAAAGTTTGCAAGTCTGGTTCATGAACTTCAACCGGAAGCGATGATTAATAGCCGCATTTGGAATAACGGCGGCGACTTCCGTACATTAGGTGATAACGAAATCCCTTCTGTTCCGCTTGATGGCGCATGGCAAACACCGGCTTCCATCTATCATTCTACTTGGGGATACCGAAGCTGGCAGAAACGAGAGGATTTGGAGGGGAAAACGAAGGAGCTTGTCCAAAGTTTAGTGAGTATTCTTGCAAGAGGCGGGAACTATCTTTTAAATATCGGACCACGGGGAGATGGCTCGATCGTTGAATTTGAAGCAGAAGTATTGCGCGGAATCGGAAGCTGGATCCAGCGTCATCCGGCATTTGCCGAAGAACTTGCTGCAACCTACTTTGACCAGCATGACTGGGGAGAAGTGCTTGCGGACCAAGGAAGCTTATATTTATGTGTAACGAACTGGCCGGAAGATGGAAAGTTAATATTGTCTGGCTTAGCAAATAACGTAACTGAAGTTGTGGAAGACGGCAGCTCCGCGCCGCTTACATATAATGCGAAAGGAACAGAGCTGATTATCGATCTTCCTGAACTAGCTGCAGATGAAGTATTACCCGTGTTTCGAGTGAGTTTCGAAGGAGAACTTCATGTGATTCCGAAAAATACGGTAAGTGAGACAGACGGAGTTTGGAAGGTTCAACCCGATAATCTTTATACGGGCAGCGGCTATGCGGATGAAGGCCATTATTTTACGATGAAAAAGACGCAAGTTCGTTTAACGAGTTACCTTGCTGTAAAGGAAGCGGGTTATGTGTTCGTTCAACTGGAAGTGGAAGCGGATCCTAACCGTAAATACAAAGTGGTTGTTGGTGAAACAGAACATGTTGTATCTGGGGCTGAATTATCTGTATCCCCAATCGGTCCATTCACTGTACATGCTGACGAAATTATACCCATGACGATTACATTAGCAGAACCGGCGCATGTTGGGGACGATTTGAGAATTGACTTTTCGTCTGCTGCGGTAATAAGAAAGTAACTTGAACGAAAGCCTGTTCTCGAGATGAGGACAGGCCTTTTGTTCTAGGAAAGAGTGAAATCCGTATTAATTTTGGAAGTTTATCGATTGTGTATCTTTATATTCGAATACTTTGATCTCATGACCATCCAAATTTTCATGAAACATGTCAATCGCATTAATCTGATTATTATTATAAGTAGTGTAGTAATACACTCCATCTTCAAGACACATGCAAGACGAATATAAGGAGACGAAGTTTTTACCGTCCTTTGTTATAACCGAACCGCCTATGGGAGCCACATTATTGAGAATGTGAAAAAATTCTGAAATCGTAGATTCTTTTGTATCCAAAAATGCTGCATGACTCTTAAGAAAGGCGGATCTAACAAATCTGGAAGAGGGGTAGAAATCACCCGGTAATCCCTTTAACCCCAGCCCACTGCCAATCGGTTCTAATTGTTGTTTATGCCAAGTGGTCACTTCCGGTTGAGTAGGGGATAACGCCATATATTGATTTAAATTGATGATATGCCAATCAAATGTAGGCTGGTTCGTTAACACACCAATCTTATTATCAAGTACAGCAAATCGTTCAGCAGTGACTTCTACTACAATCGCTTCATCGTTTTTGTCATAAATCATCCAGTGAAGAGTAGGAACAGGTAAGCTGGAAGAAAAAGCTTTATTGACCAGGTTGACTTCTTCTATAGCTGATTTAACTTCTGAAACAGATTCAAAGTTGGATAATATCCAAAGTATCAAATTGTAAGGAGCCAAGTTCACTTTTCCATCTATACTATGGTCCTCATAATGAGCGAACCCCAGGAAATTCAGCCCTGCACATGCCAAACCCTTTTCATTCATTCCGTCTGCAAGGAGTGGATGGTTGTCCACTAAAGTACCCATGCCTAAGAGGGCGTATTTTGTTTTATTAGACTCGCCGCTCACGTTATTTTCCCATTCAAAGTTTCTTGGAACGAACATGACGGATTGATTAAAGCTGTATTCGATATCCATATTTCTACCAAAAAAATGAAAACCGTCTTTACTAGTTAGAGTTAATGCAGTGCACATCGTATACATCCTTCCTTATAAAACAACAGATTACTGTTATTATTCCCTGGATCATTTAATTTATAGGATCATCAAAGGATTAAACTGAAGGCCGTAACTTGATTCAGGAAAAAAATTGAATATAGAGGCTGCTCCTATTGTATCGATAGGTGGACAGCCTCTTATTATGTAATGGGTGTTTCTTACACAATAAGAGCAAAAGACCTGATCATTTCAAAGAATTACGCAATCTCATTCTATGTTGTTAAATGGATAGAACCCGTATGATAAATGTAACAAGCAAGAGGAGGTGTCCTAATTGGCTATCGAACAGCTTATACTTAGCTCCGTATTTGTTGCCGGTTTACTTTCTTTTTTCTCCCCGTGTATATTACCGTTATTGCCGGTTTATATTTCGATTCTGTCAACCAATGAACAAGGCCAAGCGGGTCACGGCAGGACACTTGGTAAGTTTCTTGTAAACCCATATTTAGTGATGAAAACAATTATTTTTGTAACGGGGTTATCAACAAGCTTTATTCTATTAGGTTTTGGCGCTGGGTTTCTGGGTGCTGTCATTAATACAAAATGGTTTATCGTCGTCTGTGGTGTCGTCGTAGTTTTACTCGGATTACATCAAGTTGGCTTATTTAAAGTATCCTTCTTGAACCGTGAGAAAAAAGTGCAAATGAATCGCAGCGGTAAGCGTGATTTGATCGGTACGTACTTACTCGGTTTTACCTTTAGCATCGGCTGGACGCCGTGTATCGGTCCTATTTTAGGAGCTGTATTAGGTTTGTCAGCAAGTGAGGGTCAAGCATCGTACGGAGCTTTTCTTATGTTGATTTATGCCCTCGGCTTACTTATTCCTTTCTTGGGCATGGCGATATTTTCAGATATATTGCTACGCAAAGTGAGAAAGATCAATCAGTACATGGGCAAATTGAAGGTGGCTGGTGGGATCATCATTATCATTATGGGTCTATTCCTGATGACGAATAACTTAAATTGGTTTACAACACTTATTCCACAGTAAAGGAGAGAGAAATGGTGAAGAAGATCATGCTCATCGGGCTTACAACTTTAATAGTCATAGCTCTTTCAGCTTGTTCATCAGGCAATAGAGTATCAGACGGAGGAAGTACAGCAGGGGCAAAAAGCGCGCCGGACTTCACGTTAACAGACCTTGATGGTAAAACACATAGCTTGAAGGATTATGCCGGGCAAAAAGTATATGTGAAGTTCTGGGCGTCATGGTGTTCCATTTGTTTAGCTGGGCTAGAAGAAGTGAATACACTTGCCAAAGAGGATAAGGATTTTGTGGTCTTAACGATTGTAGCTCCAGGTTATAAGAATGAAAAAGATACTGAAGCCTTTAAAAAATGGTTTAACGGTGTTGAAGAAGCGCCCGATCTGACTGTATTGCTAGATGAAGGGGGGAAAATTGCTGATCAATTTCAAGTGCGTGGTTATCCAACTTCCGCGTATATAGACGCAAGTGGTCAACTGATTCAAACCCTTCCGGGCCATGTTGGTAATGAACAAATCATCGAAAAATTCGCAACTATTGAATAAAGAAAGGATGTGACGGAGGATGAAGAAGATAGGATGGTTTTTATTCCTTGGTCTAGTAATCGTATTAGCAGGATGTGGAACGGTAAAAGCCACTAATGGTTCGACCGCGCCTGCAAAAGCAGAATCCAAATATCCTGATAACCCCAATGAAGGCTTAGCTTTTGATGAGAATAATTTGGAGGAAATATGGCTGGCAGGCGGCTGCTTCTGGGGGGTAGAGGCGTATATGGAACGCGTGTATGGTGTCTATGATGTGACTTCAGGTTACGCGAATGGAAACACGGAGAACCCAACCTATGAACAAGTAATTCGTGAAAATACAGGGCATGCCGAAACCGTGCATGTTAAGTATGATCCAGCTCGTGTTGATCTAGAGAAATTGTTGACGTATTATTTTAAAATCATTGATCCAACCCTGATTAACCAACAAGGAAATGACCGTGGCGAACAGTACCGGACAGGTATTTATTATATGAATGAAGCAGATAGAGCGATAATTGACCGAGTCATTGCAAAAGAACAAGAGCGCTATGATGATCCTATTGTTACCGAAGTGGAGCCCTTAGAGAATTATTCGCTCGCTGAAGAATACCACCAAGACTACTTGGAGAAGAATCCAAATGGATACTGTCACGTGGAATTCGACTCGTTGGAGAATCAAGAAATTCCAACCCTTATAGACCCTAAGCTCTACCCTAAACCAAGCGATGAAGAAATTAAAGCGAAATTAACGAAAGAACAGTATGAAGTTACACAAGGTAAAGGAACCGAAAGAGCGTATTCCAATGAATATTGGGATAATTACGATCCAGGCATTTATGTGGATGTCGTCACAGGCGAGCCGTTATTCTCCTCTGCCGATAAGTATGACTCGATGTGTGGCTGGCCAAGCTTCACCCAACCGATTGACCCAGCCGTGGTACTTGAATATGAAGATACAAGCTATAACATGATTCGTACAGAAGTAAGAAGCCGTGTTGGAGACAGTCATTTAGGTCATGTATTTAATGATGGCCCAGTCGACCGAGGGGGATTGCGTTACTGTATTAATAGCGCGGCGATTACTTTTATCCCTCAAGCCGACATGAGAGCAGCTGGTTATGGATATTTGGTGCATCTTACAAAGTAACTACAATTGTGTACAATATATATAAGTAAGGCATTAGAAAGGTGGTGCAAACCATCTTTCTTTGTGATTGAACGGGGAACCTGATGGGGAGGGGAGCGGGCCATGTATAAACTATTATTAGTCGATGATGAAGCGATCATCATTCGAGGGATTCGTTCATTTGTTGATTTTGATGCGTTGTCGATCTCCGAAGTGTTTGAAGCCTCGAATGGGAAATCTGCTTTAGAAATATTCAAAGCACATGAGCCCGAATTGATTTTAGCCGATATTAATATGCCAAAGATGAACGGTCTTGATTTTGCAAGTGCCGTAAAAGAACTAAAACCGAATGTAAAGATCGCTCTTATTACAGGTTACGATTATTTTGATTACGCGGTCACTGCTTTAAAAGCGGGAGTCGACGATTATGTCTTGAAGCCTGTTTCTAAAAAAGACATTCAGCAAACGCTACAAAAACTTATTGCTAAAAGACAACAAGCAGACAATGACATAGAGGTTTCACGGCTTGTCCAAGATTTGAAAAAGAATGCGGATGCCATAGATGACACGGGATACAAAGCGAAAATTAAGCAAGAGATTGAAGACAATATTGCCAATGTTGAATTTTCGTTATCGTATTTAGCCAAGCAACTTGCTCTAAGCACATCTTACCTTAGTAGTCTGTTTAAACGACTTTATGGTCAAACATTTCAAGAATATATGCTGACCATTCGCTTAGAGCGCGCAAAAATTTTGCTGCTAAGTACGCATATGAAAATTTATGAAATCGCTGCGGCAGTCGGTTTTGATGATCCGAATTATTTGAGCGCTTCCTTCAAACGAAAGTTCATGCTCTCTCCTAACCAATTCCGCGAAAAAGCGAGAGAACAGGGATGATCATGCCACGATTCCACGTATTGAAAAAACTGCGTGTTCAAATTGCCCTTCACTATGTAGTCGCGAGTGTACTGACGCTCCTTGTTATAGGGATGGTCTTATACCAGAGCATCTCATCCATTGTTCAAAAAGAAGCGACAACGAATACCGAAAATGCTGTAGAGCAAAGCGGGATGTATATTGACCTATATATTGACCGGCTTAAAGCCGTGTCACGAATGCTCGCCGAAAATCCGCAACTGGTCGGTTATCTTTCCGTTAAGGACCGCGATCCGGCAGTGAAGGAAAAGATTCTCTCAACGATTGACACGACCATGGCTACCGATTCTTTTATGGAGTCGATTGTCATTGTGAGTAAAGATGGACAAATTATATCGAATGAAACGGGCCTTTCGATGAGCATGTCCGGCAATATGATGAAGGAAGCTTGGTATGTATCTGCCATTCATAGTGGCAATATGCCAGTTCTGACCTCTGCGCGCATGCAAGGCTTTAGCATGGATAAAGACAATTGGGTAATTTCACTCAGTCGTGAAATTAAAAATGAGCAGGGGAGGAATATCGGGGTTCTCCTGATTGATGTTCAGTACAAAGTGATTGAGGATTATTTGGCGAACTTAGATCTGGGACATACAGGCTTTTCCTTTATATTAAATGCAAAAGGCGAAGTTGTGTATCATGCAGATCCTTCCTATTTCCAAAATGAGAACAAGCAACAAACGTTACAGAAAATCGCCCATAATCCTGCTGCTTATGATGCTGAAAAGCACACCTTAACGCATACGTATTCCTTACAAAATGCCGATTGGCTCTATGTAGGAGTATCGTCGCAGGATGAGCTTGCAGCGATCAAAGACAAGCTCTTTTTTATTTTCATTCTCGTCGGATTTGGATTTCTAGTCATTGCGACCGTAAGTGTCGTTATCTTTACCGGACGGATTACAACGCCTTTCCGCAAATTAGAGATGGCTATGCAAGAGATCGAACAAGGGCTTGTGGAAGTACCGATTGATGATAGGGGTTGCTATGAAGCCCAAAGTCTTTCACGGCATTTTAACAGCATGATAATGAAAATTAAGAAGCTGATGCAAGAAATTACGGACAAGGAAAAGGATTTACGACGCTCGGAGATCAGTACTCTTCATAGCCAGATCAATCCACACTTCCTTTATAATACGCTCGATACGATTGTATGGATGGCAGAGTTTAATGACAGTGAAAAGGTGATCGAGATCACGAAAGCACTCGCACAGTTCTTCCGTCTGTCGTTAAGCGGAGGGAGTGAGCTTACGACGGTGGAAAATGAACTCGATCATGTACGGCAGTATCTGTTTATTCAAAAGGAACGTTATGGCGATAGGCTCACCTATACAATCGATTACGATCCTTCTTTATTACAGGTACAGATGCCGAAAATCATTTTGCAGCCGATCGTGGAGAATGCGCTCTATCACGGTATTCGCGGATTAGATCGTCAAGGCTTGATCGAAATCCGTGCTGAGGCAAGTGAACAGAAGGTTATATTTTCAATTCAAGATAACGGTGATGGATTTGATGTAGATGCCCTGCAACAGAGCATCGCTAGTAAAACGACGAAGCTTGGCGGGGTGGGAATTAAAAATGTGGATGAGCGCATTAAACTATATTATGGCAATGAATACGGTGTGACGATTAAGTCGAGTTCCAGCTGTGGTACGCTTGCCCAGATTATCATCTCGAAAACGATGGAATGAAAAGAAAACTACCCCACAAGATCCAAGATCTTAGTGGGGCAGTTTTTGTATACGAATAATTATTTCAGTTCTTTTGCTGCTGTTTGTCCTGCGATACGTCCAAAGACAATGATGTCCGCAACCGCATTTCCGCCAATACGGTTACCACCGTGAACACCACCGGTTAATTCACCAGCTGCATAAAGGCCGGAGATAGCTTTTCCTTCTTTGTTCAAGACATGTGTTTGGGTATCAATTTTCAATCCACCCATCGTATGGTGAATACCAGGAGTTACAGGGATTGCATAATAAGGTCCATTTTCAAGGGTTTGAGTCAGATGGTCTCTGCCAAACTCTTCGTCTTTACCATTTTTAACAGCTTGAGTGTAAGTCTTCAAAGTACTTTCAAGTGTAGCCGCATCGATTCCGATTTCTTTAGCCAGGCTAGCTAAATCGTCACCCTTTGTTGCATATCCATCTTTAATATAACCTGCTAGAGATGCATTTTCCTCGGCCATTTCTTGATTCACAATGAGATATGCCATTTTATCTGTTTGTTTCAAAATATTTTGGGATACAACGTCACGCGTTAACAATTCATCTGTAAATCGTTTACCCTCTTTATTGACTAGGATTGCACCGTCCCCACGAAGCCCTTCAGTAAACAGATATCCAGTCTCAGGATCTGTAGTAGGATGGATTTGAATTTCTTCAATCTGCATTAAATCTGCTCCAACCTCTTGAGCCATAATAATACCTGAACCTGTTGCACCAGCATGGTTCGTTGTGGAGAAGCCTTTTAATTCAGGACGGTACTGTTCTACCATTTCACTGTTTGCACCGAATCCACCAGTAGCCAGAATGACTGCTTTTGCGTTAACGGTAAATGGATTGTCGTTCTTATCAACAGCTTCAACGCCTACAACAACACCATCTTTTTCAATCAGTTTTTTAGCAGTTGTGTTTAACAGGATATCAACATCTAATTCTTCTAATTTCTTGGATAGCACATTTACAACGACAGGACCGATTGGCGAGCCATCTGCAGGAGTATGTATTCTTGGATTTGTCGCACCACCGGATAGAGTAACTCTGGAAATGCCAGCTCCCATATCATTCAACCAATAAATAGCTTCAGGTGCGTTATCGACTAACGTTTGGAGTAATTCTGGATCATTTTTATCATGTCCGCCTTTTAACGTGTCATCATAGAAGGTTTGTTTTGAATCTTTAATTCCATTCTCTTCTTGAATGGTCGTTTCAGCTGCGTTAATACCGCCTGTAGCTCGGTTGGTGTTACCGCCGATGATAGGCATTTTTTCGAGAACAACAACAGATTTACCTGCTTCTTTAGCTTCAACGGCTGCCGAGAGACCAGCTCCGCCTGAACCTACAACGACAACATCTACGGTGATGTCCTCTTGTTTTTTCTCTTCAACGGCTAATTTATTGGCTGCATCTTTTAAAGCCGTAATGTCTGCACCAGCTTTTTCGAGCGCCAGTGTAACTGCCTCTAGTATACCTGCACTAGATTCACTTGCCCCGGAAACCGCATCGACAGCTAAGCTCTGAGTGTTAATGATCTCTTCTGTCAATTGGGAGATAGCCCCGTCTCCAATACTGCCAGTTTCATTATCTGCTGAAATATCGATCTTCTCAATTGTATCTTTGGATACAGTTACTTTCGCAGTAATTTCTCCGCCATGACCGGAGGAAGTGCCTTCGTAGGTTCCCGGTGTAAACTTACCTGCTTCTTCGGCTTTGTCCGCAGTTTTTTCTTGACCGCAGCCAACAACGAGTAGCATGATCAGTCCCAAGATTAGAATTCCAAACAATCCTTTTTTTCTCATCTCTCTACCCCCATTGTGCAAATTTTCACATGATGACTTTAATATAGTAGGACATCAGAAGTGGGGGTGTAATTAACTTTTGTCACACTGAGACGAAAAAATTTCCATACAAGCTACTAAATAATAAAAAAAGATGATATAAAAAATTTTTTTATATCATCCTTCGTTCAATTTTTAATGTGAATATTATTCATTCATTTATGACGAATTTCAGAAAATCCATCGGCTTTTCTCAGCTTGCATTATAGCGCGCGTAGGCAGCTTGATAGATTTTCATATACTCTTCGAGCCCCATTTTATTGATCGTGTCTATGTACGCATCCCATTGATCAAAAGAAGCGCTTCCGTTCACGAATTTGGCCTCCATTTCACCAATGTAATCATGAATGTCTTTACCGACAGACGACATGAAATCCGTCTCTTCATTCGTGAAATTAAAGTTATACCAAATATCTTCAACCGCATCCGGTTCAGCCTTTACTGCAGCTTCCATTGAATTCGGCAATGTTTCGGAACCTTTGAAATAATCTGCTTTAACATAACCCGGATAGCTTCCGCCGGTCCAAGTAAAATATTTAGTTAGAGCCTGGTCCATTGTGAGTCCATCTGGATTTTTGGTGATTTCTTCGATATATTCAAGCTCGCCCTCAGCATTTTTATTGTACGTTGTTCCTTCTTCACCCATGAAAAAGAATGTGGCACCTTCCTGACCGTAAAAATGATCCATAAAGCGGATGGTCGCCTCGGGGTTCTCATTCTTATCTGTAATTGCAAATGCTCCTACGTGTACCATCGGAACTTTAACATGGGAATAGAGTTTATCACCATTTGGTCCTTCTAACGCGCCGAGCCCCATATAATTATCCTTGCCCATAACGGTGTCGGGATTCGGAACGATCGTCGATCCAAGCAGGTCCGCCTGTCCTTTGGCGTTCAGCGCACTGCTCTCAATCGTAAATATTTCTTTATCCAGCAGCCCCTCGCTGTACAGCTTGTTCATAAACTGAAGCATTTCCTTGTATTCAGGAAGCGTCTTGGTAAAGCGAAGCTCATTCTTATCCGGATCAACGTCGACAAATTTATGGCCAAGCCCTTTCGTACCGAGGCCCCAGGCACCTTTAATCTGGTCGATGATGGCTGTAATTCCTGTACCTCCAAAAGGAATCTCATCCTGCTTGCCGTTCCCGTTCAGATCGGTTTCCTTGACTGCTTTTAAATAGTTGTAGAATTCATCAATGGTTTTAGGTTCTTTCATATTCAGCTGCTTCAGCCAGTCTTCATTAATCCATAAAGGTGTACCAATCAGCATTGATAAGAAATTGGGATCATAGAAGGAAGGCAGGGAATAGATGTTGCCATCCGGCATCGTGAGTCCCTTTCGGATACCAGGATGCTCCTCCATCAGCTTCTTGAAGTTAGGTGCATACTTGTCAATCAGATCATTCAGCGGAATAAATACCCCTTGCGGACCATAGCGAGTCAGCTCTGCAGACCCTACTCGAGCGGAGTAAAAGACATCGGGATAGTCGCCTCCCGCTAAAGCCAGATTACGTTTTTCCGTCAACGTTTCAAAAGGTACCAGATTAAAGTTCACATCGATGTTCGACAGCTCCTGATATTTCTTCCACACTAGCACTTCATCATAATTACTGCTGTTACCTGCCCATTTGCCCGTGAAAAAATCTAGTGTTATCTTCTCATTCACAATCGGCATTCCCGTCTCATTTAAATTAGAAGCCGCCTCCGGACTGCTGTTCTCACTAGCAGCTTTACCGCCTTCAGAGTTGCAGCCTGCCATCAAGCTTGCTGCAATAACGATCGACAAAGAAAGACTACCCCATTTTTTCCACATACGTTAGTTCACTCCTCATTTTTATTGAACGATCATTAGCCTTTGATTGCACCGATCATCACGCCTTTAATGAAATACTTTTGCAGAAACGGGTATAGAAGGAGCATGGGCAGATTAGTCACGATGACAGCTGCATATTTAATCGCCTCAACTTCCATCAAGCTTTTGGAATACGTATCACTACCGAGCTCCACCATATTCTGCATTTGATCTTGAATTAGAATTTCACGTAAGAACAGCTGGAGAGGATATTTGTCCCTGTCGGCCAGATAAATCAAAGCATTGAAATAACTGTTCCAGTGTCCGACAGCATAAAATAAAACCATTACGGCAAGTACCGGGCCGGATAGAGGAAGTACAATTCGGACAAGCAGCTTCATATTTGAACACCCGTCTAGAAAGGCTGCTTCCTGCAGTTCTTTTGGAATCGAGCTTTGAAAGAAGGTTCTCATAATGAGAATGTTCCATACGGACACTGCTGCCGGCAGGATCATGCTCCAAAAGGTATCCAGCATCCCTAGATCTTTAATAAGCAGGTAGGATGGAATCATTCCTCCGCTGAAAAACATCGTAAACACAATCATGATCGTAAATACGCTCCGGCCTCTAAAATCCTTACGCGACAGCGGGTAGGCTGCAGCTATGGTCATAAGGACATTCAGTGCCGTACCAAAGAAAGTGTAAAGAATCGTATTCAAATATCCCTGCATCAGCTCATTATTCTCGAATATCCGCTCATAACCGACAAAGGAAAGATTCGTCGGCCATAGCCATACTTTTCCGAGCATGACATCCTCCGGATTGCTAAGCGAGGCAATCGTTACGAAGTAAATCGGATATAAGACAATGAGAGAGATGATTCCGAGAAATATATAGATAGATGCCATGACCAATCGGTCTCCCCGGCTTTCCGCCATGTCTTGCATGCCTCCTTTCTACCATAGACTGCTTGAGCTGACTTTTCTCGCAATCCGGTTAACGGTAATCAACATGATGAAATTAATGATTGAATTAAACAGGCCTACTGCGGCAGAGAAGCTGTACTGTGCACCGAGTATGCCGCTGCGGTATACATTGGTGGAGATCACATCAGAGCTTTCCATGTTCAAATTGTTTTGCATGAGAAACACTTTCTCAAAGCCGACACCAAGAATCGAGCCCATGTTTAGAATAAGTAGCACGATAATGGTTGGGGCAATACCCGGAATATTAATATGCCATATTCTTTGAAGGCGCGAGGCTCCGTCCACCCTGGCGGCTTCGTGAAGCTGTGGATCAATCCCTGCTAAAGCCGCGATATAAATAATGGAGCTCCAACCCATCGTTTGCCATACACCTGACCATACATAGATGCTCTTGAACCATCCGGGCTCTGTCATAAAGCTAATCGTCTCGCCGCCGAAAAATGAGATCACACCATTGACGAGTCCTGATACCGGAGACAAGAACATCATGATCATCCCTACCATGACAATAATGGATAGAAAATGCGGCATGTACGTTACGGTTTGTACGAACTTTCGGAACTTCCCTGTCCGCAGCTCATTAATCATCAGCGCCAGGATAATAGGAATAGGAAAACCGACAATCAATTCGTATATGCCTATGCCAAGTGTATTTTCAATGATCCGCCAAAAATAGAAGCTATCAAAAAAACGTTCGAAGTGCTGAAACCCTACCCAAGGACTCTCAAGTATCCCTTTGTTAGCCATAAAATTCTTGAAGGCAATTTGTACACCATACATCGGAATATAGTGAAAGATAACGAAGTAAGCAATTACAGGCAGAAACAACAGATAGAGCTCCCAGTTTTTCGTCCAGGATCGTATTGTGAGTCTTCGCTTCCATTTTGCCTGTTCCTTTCGATCTGACACCAAAGGCTCGGTTAAAATATCCTTCCCGATACCTACACCCCCTCTTGTTTTCTGTGATGACAACTTTATCTTTCCTCGCTTACATCTCACATGGTATAAGAGCCTTCATTGATTGGGTATTTACCGTTCTTTGGATAATAGACATCTCTTCCGATCTTTACAAAAATGAACATTTTTTCTTAAAAAAACAGTATAATCTTAAAAAATACATACTTACGTTTTACATCAGGTTTACAAGAGAACTCCTGCCCGTTAATACGGTCTTGCTACAATAAGCAGATTAAAGATTCGGTTCGTTTTACGAGAGAACAGTAAAGTTAGGAGATGAAGGCCTTATGAAGTGGATCCAATCACAAAAGCGTACTCTGTACTTTAAAATCTTCGTGAGCTTTCTTTCCCTCATCTTGTTGTTTGGGTGTTTCTATGTACTTATCTATAAAATGTATCGAAGTGGTCTTGAACAGGAAATGGTTCGAAGCAGTCAAACTCAGACGGAGAATACAGCGGAGCGGTTTGCCCAATATTTTGAAAGGATTCAGATACTGTTGTTTGATTTGTATCACGATCCGGATCTGATCAGCTTCAATAGTGAGCTGAACAGATATGGTCCTGACGGGGCGAATTATCTGAAGGCAAAGGAAGTTATCGAGAATATCCGCAAAGAAGCTTATAATCCTTTATTTATGGTCCAGGACGTGATTGTCCATTTTGAAGAAACTGACTTGGCTTTTGGCAAAAGCGGCAGCAGCAGTCACGAGTATATGTTTGAACATTTTTATCACAATATGAACTATTCGCTTCCCTTCTGGAAGGAACAGCTTGATGATGAGGATGCCTTCAGCATTTTGCAAGTCAGGTCATTCCAGCTTGCCGCCAGAGATCTTGAATCCAAGCAGCTTATGCCTTACATCTTTAAATATCCGGATACCTCATATCAGCTTGTGGCCATGATTGATATCGAGCAGGCGGCAAACGCATTTTTCGGAACGGCTGAGCAAGGGAATTTGGTTTTGATGGATAAGAGAGGGAACATTCTTTACAGTATGGATGAAGACTTCACATCTGATCAAATTCCCCTTTTCAGCAATAACCAGTCGATGGTGAAGCAGGATGGTGCTTATTTTTTCAAGACGATCGGAAGTAACGGATTGACCTACATAACTTCTGCACCGGACACTCAAATTACGGTTCAGCTACAGCAGCTCTCCAAGGCTTTGCTCTTTGTGTTTGTGCTTTCATTAGCTGCAGCTATAATCGCTGCCATTATCTTGAGCAGAAGACTTCATTCTCCTGTGAAGCAAATGCTCTCAAGCCTGCTTGATCGTACATCTGTTGGAATTAATGAAACTATGAGATCAGATAAACATGACGCCCGCGGCCAGATATGGGAGTATGAGCTTATACAAAAACAAATAAATCAGCTGCAAAAAGAAAAAGAGAGCATCGTCGAAAGATTGAAGGATCAGAATGCTGCTCTCCAAAGCTATACTTATATGAACCAGCTTAAAAACATCAATACCGACATTAATGAATGGTCTGATTTTCTGAACAGTACAGGGCGATATCATATTGTTTATTATGACATTCGTTTTCGCAATGCAGGAACACATGTGCAAGAGGACAAAAATCGCGTTATTCGTCATTTGCTGGAACATATCCATCTGATTTCCTCTGAATCGGTAAAAGATACGCATACATTCCAGATGGAAAGAGATGAAATCATTTCGGTATTGAAGGGTGCCTCATCCCAGGATCTAGGACTGCTTCTTGACCGGATTAAGAAAACCTTTGATACAGACCATGAACATTATCTTGTAAATGTATGCGTAAGTCCGCTCGTCGCTGATGCCTTCGGATTTAATGAAGCTTATCATCGTCTGCGCACACTCTCATCGCAGGGCTATCTGGCTGAAGAAACCCAGATTCTGTTTGAGGAGCGAGAACTGCCTGATATCCCCGCAATCCCTTCTGCCCCTCTGAATCATGCTCTGCAGTCAGGTAATGAGGAACGCTGCATGGATCTGGTCGAAGAGCTAATGGTGCAATTTTATGAGCAAGGTGCGGGAATACAGCAGTTTAGAGAGTTTGTAGATTTGATTGCTATCAGATTTATGGAGACCGCTAAGGAACTGTTGCCGGGTGAAGATGGTTATCCGGCACTGCGGCTGTGGATGGATGGGATACAGGATTGCCATACACTTGCGGAGTATCGCCAAGGCTTCTATCCGTTTGTCTCGGCCGCATGCACGCTTGTAAGAAAACGACAATCTTCAGTGCAAGAGCCTATCATTACTATGTTTTTCGAAATTATTCAGCATAAGTATATGGAGGACCTGTCGCTCGACTACCTTTCCGACAAGCTGAATTTATCCAGCGCTTATCTCTCTGCTTATATCAAAGAGAAGACCGGTATGAATTTCAGCGATCATCTGCAAGGTATCCGTATGTCCAAAGCATGTGAGTTGCTCATTACAACAGGGATGAACGTGAATGAGATCAGTCAGCTCGTCGGATACCAGAATATTACATCGTTTAACCGTTCATTCAAGAAAGTGACCCATATGACACCAGGCGCCTACCGCAAGCAGCATGTGATTCAGGAGTACAGAATAAGCATGTAAGAGTACTCAACTCATTTTTCCATAATAAAAACACCTTCTCATTGAATGATTACAGGTATACCGTACCTGTTCTTCAAGTAGAAGGTGTTTCTATTTGTCGTTATTGGAATATTCATATCGCTATAAAAAACATCTTCTATTTACATTTAAAGTTTTAATAAATCAGACAAACACAATTTATGAAATTTGTATTACAATATAAAATTATTTAAATAGAAAGGGAACAGCTATGAATCTCATATATAAAGAAAGAAGCTTCTGGAGATCCATATCCGGGGCCTTTTTAGTATGTCTGATTTTAGCGATTTTCAGTTATCAGTACTACCAATACTTGCAAGAAACTATACAAGTGGAAGGTAGCGGCCATCTGCAAGAAATTTCAAGTCGAAACAGTATGAACATACATCGAGTCTTAGAGGATCAGTATAACCTCTTGGATATAATGGCAACCTCTATAAAAAATAAAAGTGTAGAGTCAATTCATGATCTGTATACCACTATAGATAGCTATAGAAATCATTGGGATTTCCAGAATATCATATTAGTCGAAGCGAATGGCTTAGGCCATATAACAAATGGCCAAACGATTTCATTTCAGGGAGACACTTATCTTCAAGACACGATTCTGAATAAAGAACAGTCACTGTCTACACTGCACACCATCGACAATCAAAAAACCGTTATTTTAGCCTCCCCGATAGAGGGTGTAATACTAGACAATAACGAAATCGTGTTCATTTTCTGTGGTATTATTCTTATTTTCTTTACACTATTGTTAATGTTGCTGCGATCTCAGCGACTTCACAGGTTTGAACTGGAGAACATAGCATATGTTGATCCTATTACAGGAGGCAACACCCTTGAAGGCTTCTCTAAGCTCGCGAAAGAAGTTCTTATGTCACCCATTCAAAAACAATATGCATTAGTGTATATAAACATCCGAAATTTCAAGGTGATTAATGAGCAGCTCGGTCATCTTAATTGTGATCGCATACTTCATGCTCTTTATGAGAGTATTCATGCTAATCTCACAAACAAGGAAATCATAGGAAGAGTAACAGCTGATAACTTTTGTGTGTTACTTGAATATCATAACAATCGGGATTTACTTGCTCGATTTGATAATTGGTATATACATACTAAACAAAGTGTCGAAGACTATAAGCCTTCCCATTGGATGATACGAGAAATGGAATTTGGCGTTTATATTGTTGAAAATCATACAGTTCCTCTCCCACAAATGATTACCAGGGCAAAGATCGCCCTTCGTGAAGCTGTAGCTGTCCACAATACCAGGTTTCGATATGCTTTATATAATGATCAAATGCGCCTTCAGTTATTACGTGAAAAGCAGCTTGAAGACATGGCGGAAGATGCCCTGAAGAAAGGTGAATTTCAGGTTTATTTACAACCCAAATACCGCTTGCCAGATGAACGTATGACTGGGGCAGAAGCGTTGACTCGTTGGATCAGTGAGTTAGAAGGAATGATTTCTCCGGATGAATTTATTCCGTTATTCGAGAAAAACGGCTTTATTATTCAACTCGACTTATGGGTCTTTGAAGAAGTATGCCGAATGATTCGTGCTTGGCTTGATGAAGAAAAAGAACTGATTAAAATATCGATTAACTGCTCACGTACTCATTTTAAGAAGCCTGATTTTTTTAAAGAGTATATTAAAATCGCTAAATCCTATAACGTTCCTGAAAATTTGATTGAAATTGAACTGACAGAAAGCCTATTTTTAGATAATAAGCATTTTATCCAAATAATTGAGGAAATTCGTAAAGCCGGATTTAGTTGCTCCGTCGATGATTTTGGAAGTGGCTATTCTTCACTAAATCTTATTAAAGCGATTCCTGTAGACACATTAAAGCTAGACAAAGTATTTTTTCATAACTCGGTGCAAGACCGTGAGCGGGCTGAATCTGTTATAAGCAGCGTTATATCGATGGCAAAGGTACTTTCTATGGAAACTGTTGCAGAGGGTGTCGAAGAACGAGAACAGGTTGAAATGCTCAAAAGATTAGGCTGTGACTATATACAAGGTTATGTATTTTCTAAACCGAAGCCAATGGAAGACTTCAAGCAGCTTCTGTAGATGATCTTATAATCAGACTTCATACTGGATTTGTACAACAGAATTATGGGATGGTAAATATGGAGAGAATATTACTTAAGAAAATTGGATTGGTTTTTGTCATTCTATCTATTGTTATATTTGCAGTGTTCTCGGGGCTAATCTTTGTCACAGAAAGTAAGATAGCTATTCATGATCTTGACGAGATGATTAAGCAAGTTGAGAGCTTCTATAATAAAAGCAAGCTCGATACAGAAGTAACTGAGGAAATGTTTAAGGAAGATTATTTGAACAGAGCCTATGCTGTGGATTATATGCTGAATAGTAACTCAGACGGAAATTATAGTCTTGAAACTCTTAAAAAAATAAAAAAACTGATGGAAGTTGAATCTATTCATGTTATAGATGACACAGGGAAAATCGTGGTCAGTAGCGAGAAGGATTCGATCGGGTTGAATTTGAAAAACTATCCGGAATCCGATCCTTTTGCGAAGCTGATTGACAGTAATGATAGAACAGCAAATGTCGTACAGCTGGATGCTGTCAGCATAGCTAAGAAAGAATTCAAAATATATATAGGGGTAAAATCAAGCTCTGAGAAATACTCTGTAGTTCAGATTGGACTGGATGCGAATGTTTTAGATGATTTAATTGAAAAAAATTCAATAGAATCCATTACGAGAAATATACCAACCGTATATGAAGAGGCGATATTTGTTGTTGATGGGACAAGCGGCAAGATTGTCGGAATTACTCAAAATAATGATCAGGAATTAATCTTTGATCAGGCTGATACGCCAGAAGAGTATTTATCTATATTAAAGAGCAGTAATAAAGGAATACTCATTAATATTAACGGTTCAATGAAATATCTAAAAACTCGAAACGTTGATGATAAGATCATCGGCGCTTATATGGATGCAAAATCGGTATATAGAACGATGCTTGTACAAATTTTCAGCTTATTAATAGGCATCTCTACTATACTTATCTGTGTCATTATGATTTTTAGGTATCATCTTAAACGCTATGTCCTGAAAGATATTGCTTCTATTGAATCCAGTATTAAAGAACTGATGGCCGGAAACAATGACGTAACCTTTGAAACGGAATTCGATACAGAGTTTCGACATATCACTGCAATACTTAATGATTGGAAGGATAGTAATAAATATAAATCTGAAAGAATGACGAGAATGATTTCTTCCATCGGCAGTCATGTGGCCGTGTTTGAATGTCTATATTTGATCAATCAGAATTTCTACACTGATAATACACAATCTATTCTAGGTGTTGATGATGAAGCATGGGATGAAATAATCAAATCTCCTAAAGGTTTTGAAAATTATCTAAAATCGTTAATCTCTCATTCTGAAGATGAAATTATTACGCTTAAAAACGATAGATTTATTAGCATAGTCTCCTTTAATAAGGAAAATGAGTTCTATGGAATGATCATGGATAAGACGAAAGATGTAATATTAAATAAGAGAATTCAACAAGAACTTCATGCTGCTCAGGAAGGAGCTGAGATCGATCCGTTAACTCATTTAACGAACAGAGCCGGTCTGGAGAAAGACGTTAAAAGTTCATTGAAAAATAGACCTGGAGAAGGGACTTTGATTATCTTTGATCTGGATAACTTTAAATCGGTAAATGATGAGTTGGGACATCCTGAAGGAGATAAAGTATTAAAGAAATTTGCTCATTACCTGAAATCCTGTTTTGGAACAAATGATATTGTCGCAAGGATTGGTGGAGATGAATTTGTTGTCTTTATTCATTCTAATGTACCTGTACAAGTAATCTCCGATAAACTTCGATTATTGTTAAATGAGATCCGGGAGAAACTGGGGGACTATAACAAACATTACGGACTTTCAGCAAGTATAGGAGTTGCATATGTAGATAAGCGTAGAAATAGCTATGATGACTTATATAAATGCGCTGATGTCGGGTTATATATAGCCAAGGGACTTGGTAAAGATCGATTCTATATTAATGAAGACAATATTCGTTGTATGAGATCTAACTGTATTAGATGCACGAAAGACTGCAAGAAAAGAGAGCTTCTTGGATTATAGATATGATATTAACTATAATTGGGATTCATACGTAACTAAAAAAGCCAGTTGCCGATAGCATATCGACAACTGGCTTTTAAACTTATTTAAAATTAAACTGGAATCGCCTCATAGGCCAATTTTATGATTACATCCTTATGCTGAGGATATTTAGACAACAGTTCATCCTGTGTAAACAATTCAAAATCCTGAAACTCAAAGCCAGGTGAAACCATGCATCCTACAAGAGAGAATGTGTCTTGATCCCTAACAGATGAACCAAAGATTGAGTTTTTCGGAACCAGTACTTGAGGGACTTCTCCATTCTCCAAATCTATCCCTAATTTATACTCTTTATATTCCCCATCTTCGTCAATAACATGAACGGTTAAAGGACTTCCAGCGTGATAATACCATAGCTCATCCGATTTCAAACGATGGAAATGAGAGATATCATTCGATCCTAATAGAAAGTAGATGCTTGTATAAAGCTTTCTTTTTCCTTCAAATTCTACGGTCAATTCTTGATCCGAAGTTTGTTCCTCAGATTCAAAGGTTCTTTTATAATATCCACCTTCTGGATGAGGAAGCAGTCCAAGTTTAGATACATAGTACTGAGCGTCATGTTTGTTCATCGATGTATGCCTCCGATTAGATCTGAATTCATATAATGTACAATTACCAAACAAATAAACCTACAACCATTGCAGTTAAGCTAGAAACAAGCAGACCGCTCACTAACAATAACCATGTGTACTTCGCAATGAATTTGGATTTTTGATCTCCGAATAGTGATTGCACACTTCCAAGTATAATCCCAATCGTCGTGAAGTTACAGAAAGAAACAAGGAATGTTGAAATAACAGCTTCCGTATGCGGAGTTAAGCTCGAGAGCATTTCACTTAAGCTGGTCATGGCAACAAACTCATTGAGAACGATTTTTTCACCCATTAATTGACCGACGGCGAACACTTGAGAGAAATCAACACCCATTAAGAGGCTGATTGGTGAAAAAACAACCCCGAAAATATTTTGAAGTGTAAGCTGATCATTAAACAATCCCAAGAAGGTATTCGTAGCAGTAATCAGAGAGACGAAACCAATCAGCATAACAGCAATAATTAATGCTAGGTTACCACCTGTCATCATGCTTTTCGAAATCATATCGAAAAAATTACCTTTTTCAGATTTGGATGGAGAATAAATAATATCCTCTTCTTTGGTAACACGATACGGATTAATAATTGAGGTAATAATTAGTGCACCGATGGCATTCAAAGGAATAGCCGTGAGTACATATTTCGGGTCAAGCAGCTGCAAGTATCCACCTAGCATCCCCGCACTAACACAAGACATACTAATCATGGCAATCGTCAACAGACGCTTGTCACTCATCTTATTCAGTTGATTCCGAGTTACCGCGAGTGCCTCGTTATTACCTAGAAACATCACTTGAATGGAATAAAAGCTCTCAAAGCGAGGCGTTCTCGTAATTTTAGAGAAGACCCATCCGATTGCGTTTATAATGATTGGCAATATGCCAAAGTACGTTAATATATCAAAAAATACAACAACAAATATAATAGGCATTAATACATTCATAAAGAATGTATATACTGAACCATCCAGAGGTGCGAAATCACCAAACACGAAATTAACGCCGGACATCGCGCTGTTAATTAACCATAAGAAGAAATCCGAAATCCAGGTGATTACATTTGCGCCAATGTTGGTCGATAACATAAACCAAGTAGTAGCTAGTTGCAGGACTAACAAAATCAGGATTGGCTTGAATGCAATTTGTTTCTTGTTAAAAGATAGCAAATAGCTTCCGCCGAGCAGAATCAAAATTCCAATGATATTGATGATGAAATACATTTGGTGAGCTCCTTCTGTAAATTCTAGGGTGTGTGTGAAGCATTAAAAAATGACACTCTCATCTGATTTCGTCAGCAAGATACCGGCAAAAAAACCCAGGAATTATATTCACTTCCTTGAGTGAACAATATTTCCTGGGCCGCAAATAAATCAGACTCCTAGTCATGGTACATAGGAGTCTGAAACACCGATATATCGCTACTCATAGTCGAAGCCTTTATGGGGTTCGGTAGAAACTTGCAGGCCATATCCCTGCGATTATATGAGAGAAAACTATTCTTTTTTAATGTTCGGTTGAATTATAGCAGAATATAAAAAAATAATAAAGCGTAAGTAACTTAGAGGTCTCAGCACAGGAAAGCCTCACTAATTTCTGTTTAATATTTTTCATAAATAAATAGATGAATGTGATCTATATCATTTTAATTTGATAGTTGAGTGTTGCATAATGGAAGATTCTTTGATAAGATTAGATCAAGAAATATTTAGATATCTAAATTTTCAACATCAAGATAATACTTATCATTGGAGGGTTTCAGCAATGGGTAAATTAGATAATAAAGTAGCGATCATTACAGGTGGGGCATCCGGTATCGGCGAGAACATGGTTGATCTTTTCGCTAGTGAAGGCGCGATCGTTATTGCAGCTGATATTAATGAGGCAGCTCTTGAGAAAGCAAGCCAAAAAGAAAATGTACACGGAATGAAATTGAATGTTGCTTCGGATGAAGATTGGGCAGCGCTTGCTAAAGAAGTAAACGAGCGTTTTGGTAAAATTGATATTCTAGTAAACAATGCAGGTATCTCTTCTGAGAAACCTTACGCGGAAATTAATTCTGAAGATTGGCAGAAAATGATGGCCATTAATGGTTTTGGTCCATTCGCTGGGATCAAACATGTGGCTCCTTATATGGCAGCTCAAAAGAAAGGTTCCGTCGTTAACATTTCCTCGTACACTGCTATGATCGGACAAGGTTTCAACCATTATTCCGCATCTAAAGGTGCTGTACGTGCGCTATCTAAAGCAGCAACTACAACTTTCGGCCGTCAAGGCGTTCGTGTAAATGCTCTCTTCCCAGGGATCATTGAAACACCAATGACTAAAGCGTTGAGCACTTCGAAAGACTTGCTGGATAATTTGATCAAAGCAACTCCTTTGCAACGTCTGGGTCAACCTGACGATATCGCAAAAGCTGCATTGTTCTTGGCTTCCGATGATTCTTCTTACATCTCCGGTGCTGAAATCGTTATTGACGGTGGATTCTCAGCTCAATAATATTGAATTTAATTAGTGAGACAGCTCTTAATTTAATTAGGAGCTGTTATTATTTTTAACAAGGAGGATTTTATGGAGGACCAGACCATTTTTGAACTCATACATAACATGGACAAAGTTACTGATCGATTGATTATTCAATGGAATAAAGCATTCAATGGCGATATTGGAATCTCACACATACTGGTGATCCGTCATTTGCTGCAGCACGGAAAAAGCAGGCCTTCAGATATTGCAAAAACATTGGGCCTTACTCCTCCTACGCTGAGTTATTTATCGGAGAAACTTGTCAAAAAGAAGTTGGCTGTCAGAATGTTGGACGAGTCCGATCGCCGAGTTGTTTATTTGTGCATTACAGAAAAAGGGGCTGATCTCCTTAAGAAGGCAACACTCGAGGGAGAAAGACTTCGTAGAGGTTTATTTGAGAAGTTAACGGAAGAAGAGCATGCCCAGCTCATAAATATTTATAGAAAACTGAATAGTGAGGACAAATGATTCAGTAAATTCTATCTATAACAAGTCATCAAGATCCCCATCCCACCTTTGTGATTCCCCGCCAGTAAGAGCATCTATCTACCCACTCTTTGCACCTTATAGACCATCCCATGCAAGTTCATCATTACAAAAACTCGACTCAGATGGATTAAACATTGTTCATAAATGTTTTATGATAGGCGTTACGATACTCAGTTGGGGTCATATTCCCTCGTAAAGTAACCTGTTTTCCCAAAAAGAGCAGCGATCTTTCCCGGTGGAGTACCGAGAAAAGACCGCTGCTTAAGTAAAAGCTTTATTTTTATGCCTACTTGACGGAGCTATGATAATTCGCTTCTTATCTTACTTAGCTAATGCACTGGATGCTGCATTTTCTCCACCTAATCGTCCAGAGGTGAATGAGTAACCAATGCCGACTCCGTTACCGACGTAAGTGTCGTTAAACAGAACACCTTCAGACTCTAGGCCAACAGCATACAGTCCTGTAATAGGCACCCGGCTTTCATTGAGTACTTGGAACTTTGTATTCACAAGTAGGCCACCAACGGAGCCTAGGTTGTTAATTTCAGCAACAATGGCATAGTAAGGCCCATTTTCGCCCATTGGCTCCAAGTATTCTTTTGCCTTTCCGAATTCGGTGTCTACCCCTGTCTGGGTGGCTTTTTGATAGCTTTTGAATGCATCTGTAAATACGGCAACATCCATGCCTGCATTTTCAGCCAGCTCTTCAATGGTATCTCCTTTATAGCCATCCCCATTCTTAACCATATCATCAAATACCTGCTGTGCATTGGTCCAAGGCGTTTCGAGCTTAAATTGATCCTGGAAGTCCGCATAGAATTCAGGTGGCATACCCGGCAATTTTGGAGCATTCACGCCCTTCATGCCTTCTGCGCTCAAGGCATCAAGCTGGGACTTTGATACGATGACCATATGGTAAGCACCATTAAACGCACTCGTATTAGCTGCTGCAACGGCTTCAAGTGTGGTTGCTTCATCTCTAAATCTAGCCCCGGAAGGGCCGACATTCATAAAGTTTGGCAGATAAGTCAGCATTAATGGATAGCTAGCCTCAAAGGAAGAATATTGTTCCTTGAGCTTGCTGGTAGATCTAGCGAGTGTCTGGTGCAGCATCTGACCGCCAAAGTTATCTGGAACCTTAGCGCCTGCTTCCCAAGCCATCTTCAAGCCTTCACCAACATTTTGGCCAAGACCACCGTTAATACCTTCGAATCCAAAGGCTTCCTTAACCATTTCCTTATTAGCTGCGTAACCACCTGTAGCCATGACAACACTTTTTGCAGAGATTTCAAGGGTTGTTCCATCGGCTTTTTCCGCGATGACGCCAGTTACGTCACCATCTGAACTTGTAATCAGTTTCTTCGCAGTTGTTTCTGTAATAACCTGGCCACCATTCTTCTCTACGGAATCAGCCAGCATTTTTTTTAGCAGATCTTGACGGCTCTCATAAGCTGGAAGGACATGAAGCTGTTCTCCAGCAAAGTTAAGGAAGGTAGTCTCATAACCCTTTTCTTTCAGCCAGTCGTAAGTCTCACCCGATTTCGTTACATACTGACGGATAGCTGCTGCATCAACACGCCAGTGATTGTTCACAATCCAGTTGGCAATTTCAGTTTCTACATGGACTTTTACCCCTTCATTGACTGCAGCGGAGGAGTTGTAGAACTTCCCTGCCCATGACAGGTTACTTGCTCCACCAATCGTGGCCGTTTTCTCAACGAGAATAACTTTTGCCCCTTGATCTGCTGCCGACACAGCCGCAGAAACACCGGATGCACCAGCACCAACGACAACAACATCAGCTGAAAGCTGCTCAGTTTTGCCTTCTCCTGCCTTTGCTACAGTATTAGTTTTGAAGGCTTCTACATCTCCGCCTGCTTGTTTTACTGTATCTTCTACGGCAGCAAGCAAAGCTTCACTGGTCTGGGACGCACCGCTAACGGCATCTACATTGAGCGTCTGTCCTGTTATGATCTGTTCCTTCAGTGTTTCAATCGCTTTGTCACCAATACCCGCCGTTTCGGACGCGCTGATAACTTTGATGTCAGAAAGCTCTGTTTCACTGAATGTAACTTCTACCTTAATCGCTCCTTCTTTACCTTTGGACTCAGCTGTGTACGTTCCTGGTGTGAAGGTTACAGTAGTTTGGTCGTCCTGTGGCTTCTCGGAGTTCTGGGCTTGTGCCGTATCTTCCTTCGGAGTTGGATCACTGGAACATCCACCAAGCACGGATATGGTCATGACTAAGCATAACAATATCACCATAACCTTAGAAAAATGTGATCTGTGCTTCATTGATTTACCCCCTGTATTCATCGTCATACTTTAGATTGTTACTTTTTTCACAATCTTTTCGAGATGATCTTAAACCTTGGTGCTGCACCAAGGTCAAGGGAGAAATAACAAAAAAACCTCAAGAAGTCACTGGGGGGCATCCTGAGACTGTCCTTGCGGCTTTAGAGATTAAGTAGCAATGAGTTAAACTGGAATATTAACTTCCAAATAGGAAGATAAGGTTTGTTCGATGTGCTCAGTTAATATTATTTTCCCTGTAATATCTCCTTTAATCTCAAGTCCTTGGTTCGCTATTTCTTCTAACATGAAGGCGAATGATTTCATAGAGAATGGAGCTTGGGGTGAAGTGTGGACGACTGAGGACAGACACCGAGTAGGGGGGAGATACTCTACCTCATCAGGTACTGTAACTTGTAACTTGGCGGCATCGTCTTCGGTCAGACAGATTCCCCAATTGTATTGAAGGGGATTACAAGTTATCTCATGGGTATTTTCAATCCGGAAGGAAAAGAAAGTATGTGGAAGTAGATCCATCCATTCCCGGATCGTGCTCTCCCAATCAAATTCCCTTAAAAGACTATTTTGGCACGTCTGCTTAATACGATATCTGCCTGGGATGTGCTTGATCTGACACTGATTAATACGGTCCTCTATATCCTCACTCTCTTTATGAATGTCATTCAACTTCGCCAGCAACAACGTACAATTGCGTATATGCTCCTCCAAATTTTGCTTCGATTCCGCAATACGGTCGATGATCTGACGAGAATTGCCCCCGTTCATTAGATTAGACACGTCATGTAGTGAAATGTTCAAACTCCTATACCACCGGCTCATCAGTACATTACGAATATCTAAATCATTGTAATAGCGGTAGTTGTTGTTACAATTTTTGTGAGGACAAACGATATTCAGCTTCTCATAAAGTCGCAAAGTATCCGGAGAGACTCCCGAAATGGCAGCAAACGCTCCGATTGTATATTTTTTTTCCATGGATTCAGGCAAGTTTATACCACCTCTCCCATAGTTGTAAAGAGTAGAAAATCAGCTACTCGATAGTTATAGTTTATTATAAAGACAGTCGTTTATTTATGCATTAATTCACAAAGTTTTTGATCTGTCTTTTGATAAAATTTTGCAAAAGGGGTTATAGCCGGTGAGAAAGGCCTGATTGACCTGGAGAAACATCGATATGTACCGGGTTATATGGAGAGTTCTATACTGGAAATGGTATAATCTCAAAAAGGGTTTAAGTGGGAGGCATAACGATGAGAGAAGAGCTCTTGGAACAGTTAGACCAGTGGCATGAGGAAGATGAATATGAAGAGATCGTAGATGCCATTCAGGAAGTACCTGAGAATGAACGAGATTATGTACTGATCAGTCATTTGGGAAGAGCGCTGAATAATCTCGAACGTTATGAAGAGGCGATTGAGCAGTTCTTACTTATTAAAGAAGAGGGCAAAGATGACCCGTTGTGGCATTATCGTATAGGGCTGGCCTACTACTACTTGGATCTATATGATGAAGCACAGCAAGCATTTGAAGTTGCCGATCAATTAGAGCCTGGGGATGAAGACACGCTCGAATTCCTGGAATGGATTCAGAGTAAAAAAGACGAAGAGGCAGAAGAAGCCTCTGAAGAAGCTGTAGAATCCGGTGCGTCTGCTGAGGCAAGTAAGGCCCCTGTTTATTTTGACACCGACTTTGATTTCACAAACTTTTGGGATGACAGCGAGTATGCGTTAGAAAAATATGTTTCCGAACCGCCGACAGATGGATTGATTGAATCCGTAGAAGAACAATTGGTGTTCAAGCTGCCTGCCTTCTATATTAATATGGCGAAGGTACATAACGGCGGGGTGCCTCACAACAGATATTTCCAAGCGGGGAAAACCGGGTCTGAATCAGGAAGCCATATTGAGATTTCAGGTATCTTAGGAATTAGCCGTGCGAAGAGCCATTCGCTGTGCGGAGCTTCAGGCAGCCGGTTCATGATTGAAGAAGACGGATACCCTGAAATCGGGGTTGTGATCTGTGATTGTCCATCAGAATCTGCAGTTGTCATGCTGGATTATCGTGAATCCGGGAATGACAGCGAACCAGAGGTGGTGTACGTTGATAAAGCGAACAATTACAAGATTACCAAGCTGGCACCAAACTTTGAGGCGTTTATCCGCGGATTGGTACAGGAATAGATTTAATAGATTTAGATACCTAATGGAAACAAAAATTTTATTAGATGATGTAAAGGAATATTAGAGAATGAAATATAAAATGATTGTACTGGACTTAGATGATACACTGCTTCAAGATGATGGGACTATCTCTCTCCGTAACAAGCAAGCTCTTATGGCTGCACAAGAAGCGGGTGTTAAAGTGGTTCTAGCGTCAGGACGGCCAACGTATGCGATGAGATCCCTGGCAGAAGAGCTAGAGCTAGAGCGCTTTGGAAGCTATATTTTGTCGTTTAACGGGGCGAAGATCATTAACTGGAAGACACAAGAAGAGCCTTTCAGCAGCACATTAACACCTCAGATGGCCCATGATCTATACCAGATGAGTGTAGAAGAGGGTGTATCTGCGCTCACTTATGTAGGCGATGAGATTATTACGGGTTCGGCCAACGAGTACACGGCGATTGAAGCAGATATTACGGGCATGAAGGTTGTGGAGGTGCCTAGCTTTGTTGAAGCCGTTCAAGTGCCTGTCGTTAAAGTTCTAATGGTTGCAGATCCAGAGAAATTGGTCCAAGTTGAGGAGAAGTTAAAGGTGAAAATGGCAGGGCAGCTGAACATAATGCGCTCAAAGCCTTTCTTCTTGGAGTTTACGGAGGACGGTGTCAACAAAGGCACCAGCCTGAATCATCTGATTCATCAGCTTGGCATTGAACGGTCCGAGGTCATTGCGATGGGCGATGGATACAATGATGTTGCGATGATCGAATTCGCAGGTCTTGGCGTCGCTATGGGCAATGCACCGGAGGAAATTAAACAATTGGCTGACTACGTTACGGATACGAATATGAACCATGGTGTAGCCCAGGTCGTAGAAGAGTTCATACTGAAGGAGCTGGCACTAACAACCTAGTTCTCAAATGGGAAGATAGGTTCGAATGTAGTTGTGCCCTCAACCCAAAAAGCCCCCTTCGCCGTAATGGCGAAGAGGGCTTTTTCAAATCGGTTTAGTTCGTGTAGTTATCGAAATATCCTTGGATGAAGATGATCGGTGTACCTTTATCTCCACTTCCGGAAGTCAGGTCAGACAGGGAACCAATAAGGTCTGTCAATCTTCTAGGTGTTGTACCTTGTGCTTCCATGGAACCTACAAGATCGGTCTCTTTGTTGCTAATGTAATCGGAGATCGCTTGTTTAAGCTCTTCCCCGCGCAGATCAGCAAAGTTGTTATCCGCAAGATACTTCAGCTTCACTTCGTTAGGTGTTCCATCAAGTCCTGCTGTGTAAGCTGGGGATACAACGGGATCAGCAAGCTCCCAAATCTTACCCACAGGATCTTTGAATGCACCGTCGCCATAGATCATAACTTCAACGGTTTTACCCGTTTTCTCTTTCAGCATTTGCTGGATATTATCTACGATCGGCTGGCAATCACGTGGAAACAGCTTAACACTGTCTTCCGTTGATTTGTTGGAGCCAAGCAGACCATATTCTTCGTTACATCCGCTGCCATCAATCGAAGCAGACAAGATATTATCGAGGCTATAGATTTTATCTCCGCCGTTCGCCTTCAGAATTCTCTTCGTTCTATTTCTTGTATGAATATCACAAGTAAGAACGTTCTTGGTGTAGGATAGGATGGTTTTAGGGTTATTCGAGAAAATAACTTCACATTCCACACCATACTCTTCAATTAGTGATTTATAGTAATCGATATAATCAATACCCGTAAAGGTATGTTTCTTATATCCGAAATGTTCGCGGAATTGTTGTTCGGACAGAATATCAGTCCAAGGATTGATTCCTTTTTCATCAAGCATATCTAAATCCACCAAGTGGTTACCTACTTCGTCCGATGGATAGCTAAGCATGAGAACGACCTTCTTAGCCGCTCCTTTAGCAATACCACGAAGACAGATAGCGAAGCGATTTCGACTTAGGATTGGAAAAATAACGCCAATCGTTTCATCTCCGAATTTAGAGCTCACATCTTTTGCAATATGATCAATTGTAGCGTAGTTACCTTGAGCACGAGCAACGATGGATTCGGTTACTGTAACGATATCTCTATCGCTAATGCTGAATCCTTCAGCTTCAGATGCTTTTAATACGCTATCTACAACGATTTCCTCAATACGATCTCCTTGATTTACGATGGGACCACGGATACCTCTAACGACTGTTCCAACCATTCTTTCCAAATCTAATCGCGCTCCTTAGTTAAAAATTAATGGAAAATTACGCACTTATATTTGTAATATACCTCAATCTAATGATATAAGTGAAATTAATATATCAAATAATAGGTATAAGAGGTGCTTATGTTTTGAGTAAATTGGATTTATATAAAGTGTTTTGTAAGGTTGCCAAGAGCAGCAGCTTTTCCCAAGCAGCTAAAGATCTTTATATGACTCAACCGGCTGTGAGTCAGGCGATTATGCAATTGGAAAGAGAGCTGGATACGCGTCTGTTCACAAGAACGCCGAAAGGCGTTTCACTGACTAATGAGGGCAGTCTATTATATGAGTATGCCAATTCGGCGATGAATCTAATTCATGTCGGGGAAGAGAAAATTTTAGAGTTCAAGAACTTAACGACAGGCGAGTTGAAGATCGGTGTTGGTGATACAATTTCCCGATATTTTTTACTGCCCTATTTAGAAGCCTTTCATAATCGATATCCCAATATAAAGTTTAAGATTGTGAATGGAACAACGCTAGAGATATGCGGCATTATAAAATCAGGCGAAGTGGATATCGGCGTTTGTAATTTTCCACTTGCAGATCCTGCATTAGAAACCAGACCTTGTATGGATATTCAAGATATTTTTGTATGTGGAGAAAAATTCACAGAACTATTATCTGCTCCAGTTAGTCTTGAAGAGGTAGCCCAGCATCCATTAATCTTTCTTGAGACAAAATCTAATTCCAGACGGTATGTGGAGGATTATATGCTGTCTCAAGGAATAAAGATTTCGCCGGATTTTGAGCTGGGATCACACCATTTATTGCTCGAGTTCGCCAAGATAAATCTAGGAGTGGCTTGTGTAACGAAAGAATTCTCACGAGAATTTTTAGATAAGGGAGTAGTACATGAGGTACAGTTAACGCAGGAAATACCTAAGAGAAGCATCGGTGTATGCTTTTTAAAAAGTGTGTCTCTGTCACCAGCATCCATGAAATTCGTGGAGATATTAGAAAGCAGAGAGCTAAACCAATAACAAAAGAGTAATCCTTCAGCTTAGAAGTAGGGTTACGCTCTGTTTAGATTTTGAAACTATTCAGGCACTGCGCCTCTCCATGTAACATGAAACGGCCAACATATTCATGTAAATACTGGGAAACCTATAAAAGACGAAACCTTTTATTTCGTTCTTACGTCTAAAACATAGAAAAAAACATTACACAATCTAAGGAGATTACAACACATGAAGAAAAAACTATCACTCATTCTTATGCTAGCTATGGCATTTACCTTGGCGCTTAGCGCATGTTCCAGTAACAGCGATCAATCAGAGCCAGTGGAAAACAGCGATACAGCAAAGCCGATTGAATCTACAGTACCAGTAAAAGAAATGGTTGATAAGATGCTTACAGATATAGAGCAGCCTAATTTGATGGAGCTCGATGAAGAGATGGTGAAGCAGCAATATCATTTAGATCTTGGTCTGATTGAGGAATATTCGGTTAGAATTCCAATGATGAACGTGAAATCGAACGAACTTTCCATCCTAAAAGTGAAGGAAGAGAAAGATATTCCGGCGGTTGAGGAAGCAGTTAAACAACGTGCAGCTGATATACAAAAGTCATTCGAGCAATATCTTCCAGACCAATACGAGAACGCTAAGAACTATAAGCTTGTTACCAAAGGCAACTATATCCTCTTCGTTATTTCCGAAGAAGCGGATGCGTTCGTGAATTCATTCGAAAGTTTCTTTACACAACAGTAATTTCCCATGCTATTCAGCAGCCTGTTATTTCTATTCGTGTTCTTGCCCTTGGTCCTCGCGCTTTATTACATTTCGCCATGGCGAATTAAAAATCTGATCTTATTTATAAGCAGCCTTATATTCTATGCGTGGGGAGAGCCTGTATACATTGTTATCATGCTGATCTCCACCATCACAGATTACAGCTTCGGTCTACTCCTTAGTAGGCCGGGGCTAAGTGCTGTTCAGCGAAAATGGATTGTCGTAAGTTCCATCATCGTAAACTTGGGCTTACTCTCGTATTTCAAATACGCAGATTTTCTCATTGGGAATGTGAATGAGTTGCTCGGAACCAATATTCCGCTAACTGAATTGCCACTTCCCATCGGCATATCTTTTTATACGTTTCAATCGATGTCCTACATCATTGATGTATACCGGGGAACGGCGAAAGCACAGCGGAATTGGATTGACTTCGGTACATTCGTTGCCTTATTCCCGCAATTGGTCGCAGGTCCGATTATTCAATACAATTCCATTGCAGAACAGCTTCGCAAGCGTTCGATGAACATGGAGAAGTTTGCAGAAGGGGTTAGACGATTTACGATTGGACTCGCGAAAAAGGTGTTGCTAGCTAATAATATCGGTCTTCTCTGGGATACGATATCGAAGTCTGATCCAGGCTCTTTGCCAATGTTAACAGCATGGCTGGGTATCGTTGCATTTGCTTTCCAAATCTATTTCGACTTTAGCGGTTATTCCGATATGGCTATCGGTCTGGGTCTCATGTTTGGTTTCCAGTTTAACGAAAACTTCAACAAGCCTTATATCGCGCAAAGCATAACGGATTTTTGGCGTAGATGGCATATTTCGCTTAGCAGCTGGTTCCGAGATTACGTCTATATTCCGCTCGGAGGTAATCGGCGGGGACTCGGCATTCAAGTTCGTAATATTCTAGTGGTATGGATGCTCACGGGCATTTGGCATGGCGCAAGCTGGAATTTTTTATTGTGGGGATTGTACTTCGGTGTCATTCTTATCTTCGAAAAATGGTTTGGGTTACGGCTGCTGAGCCGCTTGCCACGCTTCGTTAGACATATGTATGCCATTTTCCTGATCCTTATCGGGTGGGTGTTGTTTGCCTTTGACCAGCTACCGGTGGTGTGGAGTTACTTACAAGCGCTGTTTGGTTTTAATCACCAACCTCTGCTAGACAATACGACCGTATACCTTATGTATACCAATGCGATTCTGATCCTTGTACTGATCATGGCTTCGATCCCAAGGAAACAGCTCATGAAACATGAGTCCAGGCATCTATTGTCTCTCATAGGATATGGCGTGTTATTCTTCCTATCGGTCGCTTACCTTGTAGACGCAACATTCAATCCATTCTTATATTTCCGATTCTAAGCAGGGAGGCTACAGTTCATGAAGCAAAGGGCAGACCGGTTACTCGTGTGGGGATTTGTTCTAACGTTATTTCTCATGTTGTTAGCCTTCCTCATCCTTCCGAAGGAACGGTTCTCTGAATTAGAAAATCGTGTGCTTCAGAGCGCTCCGAATCTGACATGGGACAATCTGTTGTCCAAAAAATATGCCGAAGACACTGAAAGTTTCGTAACAGACCACTTTCCGCTACGTTCCACATGGCTCGCTGTTAAATCGTCTGTTGAACAGCTACGGCTACAGCAGGAGAATAACGGAATTTATAAAGGGAACGCGGGGTATTTATTCGAGAAATTTGTAGAGCCTGATTATTCAAAGATTGAGAAGTATGCTGAAGCGATCAAGAAGTTCGCCCTTAGTCATCCCGAAGTGAACACTACCTTTATGCTCGCACCAACATCGGTTGGTATGTATCCAGATCGGTTGCCCGCATTTGCTCCCAATTACGATCAATCGAAGGTGAACCAGTATATCGGAAATTACATGCAGGGCAGTGTGCCGTTTATGGATGGATTTGATATTCTAAGGCCCCATGCATCCGAATCGATTTATTATCGAACGGATCATCATTGGACGACGAAGGGAGCTTATCTCGCTTATGTAGCTTATGCGGAGAAGATGGGCTGGCAGCCTCTGTCTGAGAAGGACTTCAACATTGAAATCGTGAGTCGTTCATTCCTGGGAAGTTATCATACCCGGAGTCAGTTTAATGGGGTAACGCCAGATTCGATTGAAGTCTATAAACCGGTTAAGCCTGTATCGACGGAGATGTATATTGCAGATACAGATGAGACGTTAACGAGTATGTACGATGCCAGCTTTTTAGAGAAGAAGGATCAATACTCCTACTTCTTAGGCGGTGTTCATGCCCTAATGAAGTTTACAAGCAAGCTTGATCCGCAAGTTGTTCAGCAAGAGAAGCTGTTAGTGATTAAAGATTCCTATGCACATAGCTTCATCCCATTCCTAACCTTGCATGTACCGGAAATTCATGTGATTGATATGCGTTATTATAACGGTAGCATTAGCGATTATATGTCCAAGAACGGGATTAAAGATGTGCTTCTGCTCTTCAATACGGCGACATTTATTGATAATTCGGCGCTCTTGAAACTGGATACGAAGAAATAAAGAGATGTTGCTTATGACATCTCTTTTTGTTATATCTCTAATCCTCTAGTTCGGGTAATATCACATCAATATGCCGGGGCATAACGCTGAGATTAAGGGGGAGGACAGGTCCTTCTTCACCGTCTACATTGGTACGGATGGTTTCTGAAGAGCTTATAGTCACATTCTTAGCAGTAAAATATATAACGTCATTATGGTCCTTCAGACTGCCCAATAACAAAGAGAGGCTTACTGAAAGGGTGCTGAATATACCTAGATCTTTAATGATAAAGCAGTGAAGCAGCCCATCATCCACAGCCGCATCAGGCGCCAGTTTCTCAAACCCTCCAACGGAGTTTGTCAGAGCGGCGAGAAAGAGCCGAGATTCCCCTTCCCATGTCTTTTCATCATAGCGAATGGACAGAGGATGCACAGGGTTGTTCATCAGTTCTTTGATGCCTTCCTTTAGATAGGCAAAAGCGCCGAGCTTTGATTTTTCATCTGACGATACGGCGGATAACGATTCAGCAATAGAACCTGCGGCAATGACGTTAACGAATAAGTGGTCATTTACGCAGCCCATATCTACTTTTTTCACTCTGGAAGAAGTCAGAGCCTGAATTGCTCTGCCCGGATCGAGAGGAATCTGTAATGCACGGGCGAAATCATTGACGGTTCCGAGCGGGACGATACCTAGCTTCGGACGGTGGGCCTGATTGATCAGGCCATTAATGGTTTCATGAAGCGTACCGTCTCCGCCGAGAGAAACGACAAGATCGTAACATTGCTCGCAAGCAGTAGTACAAAAGCGGGTTGCATCCCGTTCTTTTTGCGTTTCATTGACCGTAACCTCATATCCTTGTTCATTCAAAGTTTCTTGTATGTTTCCTACATAATTCAGAGATTCTTCTTTACCTGATGAGGGATTAATAATGATCATGGCCTGTTTCATGCATATATTCCTCTCTATATGTATTCGAAGTAGTCTAGAAGGTACTTACTATTTACCCGAAAACGGAAACAAAGAAAATCAAAGAATTAATTTAAAGGTATCTATATACATGCTTCATATAGGGTAATGATTAAAGTTCTGATAACATGAAGTAAACGAGGGAGGTGGGGAGTCATTATCTATAAATCCGCTCCGTACATTTTTTTTGTTGGAATGATTATGATTGTTATGGATGGTTTCTGGATCATGGATACATATGAAACGTATGATGCCTATCCGAAAGAAGCATGGATTTACTTGCTTCTCGGAATATGCCTAATGACGATTGCTTACTGGATCATTCAGCGTAATGATAAGCGAGATATTCAGATAAAGAATGACAAAGATAATCGGGTTATTATCGATAAGATTTGGAGACAAGGATCAGACATTGGAAGTAAACTATTCGTAATTCTTCTAGTCTTACTCGTAATCATTTCAATTTTTGATTTTAGTATGGTTTTAAGACTGATAAATCCATTGATATTCTTGGGGATGGTCGGATATTGGTTCCTATTCGTTATGCATGATGAGGGTAAAGAGATGGCTGAGGAAGACCTGCAGCCCGAAGGCCATACAATGCGTAAATTCCTGCGAATGATTGATTACAGAGAACATCCCTTCAGCTTGCCGTTGATTCTATTTATGATGATTATCATGACTTTTTTGCTTTCTAAGTCTCTCGGATTCATGCTGTACTTGGAGGTTGGAGGTAACCCTAGATATGTAATGAGTTTACCATCTGGTACAACAATCACATCTGGATTAGCTTTTGCCTGTGGGTTTATCTATATCAATCATCAATGTGACTTCTTTGGGATTCGCCGATCGAAACAGAGTGATTATAAGGTACTACGAATTCACTTCGCTGGAATAATCATTTGTGGAGCAACTTTTTTAATCTGGTTCATTACATTGTGCATAGCTTTGTTTAATATTTAGGCAGGTGATGGTGTTTCTAGAGTGCTAGGGTATAATCTTACATAGCTGATCATAGGATAGTGTTTGGGGTATCCTAAAATATTCCAATATATGCTAAACTAGAAATAATATTAGTAGGGGAGGCATTTTATTTGTTAGGACGTAGCGGAAATCCAACACTGAATGAAGACACATTTGAGAAGAGTAGGCATTATAGTGATCAAGAGGTCATGACAATTGGTGGAACGGTGAATAAATCGTTCATGCTATTAGCGCTGCTCATAGGAGCGGCAGTCATCTCATGGGTCATGTTTTTTAATGGATACGATGTATTTCCATTCATTATTGGCGGAGCAATTGCGGGTCTGATCCTCGCACTGATTATCAGCTTTGCCCCAAGGACAGCACCATTTCTGGCGCCGATTTATGCAGTAGTGGAGGGATTATTGCTAGGAGCTCTATCTGCTAATTATGAATCTTTGTATTACGGAATTACCTTGCAGGCCGCTTTGCTAACCATGTGTATATTCCTAGGCATGCTACTTGCTTACAAATTCGGGCTGATCAAAGCAACTGCTGGATTCAAGAAGGGTATTATAGCAGCTACAATAGGTATTATGCTTGTTTACTTGCTTAGCTTTGTACTTGGAATGTTTGGTGTGACTGTACCTTATTTGCATGACAGCACGCCAATTGGGATCGGAATTTCGGTCGTTATCATCATAATCGCTGCTTTGAATTTCATACTCGACTTCAATTTTATTGAAGAAGGCGCACGTGGCGGGGCACCGAAATACATGGAGTGGTACGGCTCCTTTGGTTTATTGGTTACCCTTGTATGGCTGTATATTGAAATCATTCGTTTGCTTTCGAAGCTGGCGAGTCGGGATTAAATTGTATAGTTGCACCATTAATCGCTGCCCAGGAATGTCTTAGGCAGCGATTTTTGTGTTTGTGAGGACATGCGTCGTAAATGCTCAATAGAATAATAAATTTCCGCTAGTAAACCCTATAAGAGTCCAACTTATGTTTATATAAAGAGTAGATAATGAAATGATTAACTATGCTTGAAGAAGGAGAACCAAGTGACAAATGATAAATCAGTGTTAGATATAGGATGGAACTTCGATAATAGTTACGCTGAGCTGCCGGATTTATTTTTTACTAAGCAGAATCCTGTTCCTGTTCGTGCACCCAAAATGGTGGTGTTTAATGAGCAACTGGCTTCCTCTATGGGGCTAAATGCAGAGGCACTGCAAAGCGATGAGGGAGCTGCCGTGTTAGCAGGCAACCAGATTCCGGATGGAGCGGCACCGCTAGCTAAGGCTTATGCTGGACATCAATTTGGCTATTTGACGATGCTTGGCGATGGGCGAGCCATCCTGCTCGGTGAACAGATCACACCACAGGGTGAGCGGATGGATGTGGAGCTAAAAGGATCAGGCCGAACCCCATACTCCCGAGGAGGAGACGGGCGTGCAGCTCTTGGGCCGATGCTGCGCGAATATATAATCAGCGAGTCCATGCATGCCCTGGGGATTCCTACGACCCGCAGCCTAGCTGTGGTCGCTACAGGTCAGCCCGTTACTCGTGAACGGGAATTACCAGGCGCTATTTTAACCCGTGTTGCAGCTAGTCATCTGCGCGTAGGTACGTTCCAATACGCTAGGGGAGCGGGTACAACCGATGATCTTCGGACGCTTGCCAATTATGCTTTGGAGAGACATTATCCTGATGCGGATTTCAGTACAGGTCAGAACCGCTATCTCGTCTTCCTTCAGGAAGTAATTAAGCGCCAAGCGTCTCTGATTGCGAAGTGGCAGCTTGTTGGTTTTATTCACGGGGTAATGAATACGGATAATATGACGATCAGCGGCGAAACGATCGATTATGGCCCGTGTGCCTTCATGGATAGCTTTGACCCGGCGACGGTATTTAGCTCCATTGATGCTCAAGGGCGTTATGCTTATGGCAATCAGCCTTCAATTGGTGCGTGGAATCTTTCAAGATTAGCGGAGGCGCTGCTGCCATTACTGCATGAAGAGGAAGAGCAAGCCATTAAGCTAGCTGAGACTGCGCTTGAAGAGTACAGCGGATTGTATTACAATCACTGGCTTGCGGGAATGAGATCAAAGCTGGGTATCTTTCATGCAGAAGAGCAGGATGAAGCTCTTATTAAAGAACTTCTTGGCATGATGAAGAAGCATCGGACAGACTATACGAATACATTCGGGGCATTAACGCTGGATCAGCCTGAGGATACGGTACTGTTTGGTACTGAGGAATTTACTTCATGGTATGAGCAGTGGCAAGCTAGACTTGAGCGGCAGCAGGAATCTAAGGCATCGGCGCAGGAGTTGATGCGTAGTAGTAATCCCGCGATTATTCCTCGGAATCACCGGGTGGAAGAGGCGCTGAAAGCGGCGGAGGAACAGGGGGATTACAGCGTGATGGAACGATTGCTTGGTGCGCTTTCGCAGCCTTATGCGTATTCGCCTGAACAGGCAGAATATGCTGCCGTACCGGAGTTTGAACAGTCCTGTGCGTATCGTACCTATTGTGGAACCTAGTAAATCACAATGAAAAGATTACGGATGGTGAGCTTGAAGATGAATATAAATGTTGATCAACAAGGAAATTCTAAGGTTGCAGTTATTGAGAGTCCTGACATCATCATACATGATGTTCAGGACGCAATGGATTTGATGGCTTCGATTCAATATAACCAGGATTGCTCTAAAATCATGATTAACCAATCGAATGTGACGGAGCAATAAGGAAGATGCACTTCGCGCGCTACATAGTGTTACTTAATTTATACGAAATCTAAGAAAGAAGGCCCGCATGATCCTGGGCGATGGCTCAGGATCTGCGGGCCTTTTCATGTTACTTTGGATAGACCTCGGAGTTTAGCTTAAGTGGCAAAAAGACGTATTCTCCCTGCTGTACCGTCTCACATTTGCGCACTGAAATAGGGTGTTTAAAGATAGGACCATCGATGACGGTTGTATGAAACTCGCCGCCTTCGCCGCATGGATCAATACCTCGCTCCTCGAGCTCTTTTATATATTCATGGGTTAAGATTCTCCCTAAATCCTCTTCTCGCATACCTAAAGATAGGTTTACCGTAACTACGATCGTGGTAAATCCGAGATTAATAAATTCCTCAACAGCTTCTTTATGGTCCATCTCCCATAGCGGCATTCCGAGTTTTAATCCCGCATTCTTCGTAACCTTGTCGTGCCAGCAACCATGAGCAGGCATATCGAGGTCACCTGTTACCAACACCTCAGCACCTTGATTCTTACCTTGTGCCAAGAGCCCCATAAATGCTTGCTCATAATCTGTCCAACTTGCCGCTGCCGTGTATACCGGTAAACCGATTGATTCTGCCTGGGCATAAATGAGTTCGGGAGGCATGCCGTGAGATCTGGAACGGGTTCCTTCTTCCTCAAGCATTACGATGAGCCCCACGGCTTCACCCGATTGCATCGCTTTATAGAGAGCTAAGACACTATCTTTTCCTCCACTAAAAGAAGCGATGAATTTTCGACCGTGCGCACCGTTTTTCCAATCTGTATTTTGCATGTATGATTATCCCCTTAAAAGTATGAAGTTTATATATGAATTTAACCTTCTACATAAGGGACAAATTTTTTATTGATGATGTTTTCCCAACCATCGTTCATCACTTCACGAATGGCAGCGTGTGGTTGTCCGAATTCGGTCACTTTTGCAGCATCCCAGCCGGAATGAATGAGCGTGAACTCGGTTTGTTCACCTTCCAGTTGTTTTATTTCAAAAGTAAGATTCCAATCCTTACCCCAATTGAAGCTAACTCGTTTCAGAGGGGAGACTTCGGTTACCGTACAAGGTGAATCTCCAAATTGACCTGCATGCAGTAAAAATTCATAACCGACCATAGGTTCAAACGTATTAGCCATCCACCAATCTGCTATTCCCTCCGATGTGGAAACAGCGGACCATACTTTCTGAGCGGGAGCTTGAACAACAACGGTTTTTCGGATTTCTGGTATATCTTGTGTATGCATAAATTTAACCTCCATTATAAAATGACACCCAAGGGTGCCATTCACGATAATAACACGCTTCCGCGCTATGAATAAACCCGAACTCGGTATGGAAAGCTTAGTTTAACAGCTGTAGTGTGTCCTTTATTATTGTACTTATCCTTGGAATGGACGAAAATTATACTATGTTAGAATGTACTGTATGAGTATAGAATATGGAATGGAGAAGATGAATCAATGTCTAATTTACCTAATTGTCCAAAATGTAATTCAGAATACACATATGAAGATGGAATCCTGCTGGTATGCCCGGAATGCGCTTATGAATGGAACCCAGAAGCGGAGAAGGAAGCGGATGAGGATAGCAAAGTTATCCGTGATGCGAACGGCAATGTTCTGCAAGATGGCGATTCGGTAACCGTGATCAAAGACCTCAAAGTAAAAGGGAGCTCTTCTGTTCTGAAGATCGGAACAAAAGTGAAGAATATTCGTCTGGTTGATGGAGATCATAATATCGATTGTAAAATTGACGGCTTTGGAGCGATGAAGTTAAAATCTGAATTTGTTAAGAAGATTTAAATACCATAAATTACAAGAACACCCTGTTTCTTAAATCCCTTTCATGGGACTATAGGAACAGGGTTTTTTTACTGTGAGAAAATCAGTCTGAATTCGATTATTATGCTGAAATCTGATTTTCTTGTTGTATATAGGATATAGGTAATGAAAATGAGGGTAGGAGACTACAGAGACTAATCTAAATGACCTGAGTTTTGATATGGTTCTAACGATTCATGCGTAAAAATATATTACTATGTTACTGTTTGTAATACATTGGAAAACTTCATAGGCAAACCTATGGAAACATAGGGACGCAAAGCTATAGGGACTAAGGTCTAATCAGACGATGTCAGCCAGTTGCCAAAGAGTATATTATGCTTTTTGTTATTTAAGGTTTAATAAAAATTAAGTCTTAATTTTTATGGAAACTTTTATGCGAAATCAGGCTACTCTTCGGGGTAGTTTTTTTAATGCGTTCTTTAGTTCATATGACATATTTATTTTAACTTACCAGGGGGAAATCGTATGAAAAAGATGATCGCAATTGCAACATCAGCAGCCATGCTAGCTAGCTTTTCAGGTGGAGTAGGTCCTGTTATGGCAAGTGAAATTCAGAACTTAAGTGCAGTGAAAACCGTATTAGAGAGCCAGGTCAAGACAAGTAGTAATGCGGCTGTAACTCCGTTTGATTTATACGGTAAGGAGCTCCTTAGTGCGTATAATGATGTTTTTAAACTTGCGCGCACCCAAATTAAATCGATCACGAATAACGGTGGAAACTATCCAAACTCTTCGATCGATAAAGCGATCGATGGAGATATGGCGACACACTGGGAGACAGGCAGACCGAACAGCGCAACCTTTACGAATGAGGTCATTGTACAGTTTAATGAGTCCGCTGTTTTGAATCGAGTTGTATATGCGCCAAGGGTAACGGGGGCTCCAGGTAAGGGCTTTGCACAAGAGTTTGATATTTACGGATCAACCTCCGATACAGGCAGTCAGTTCACGCTCGTTACATCGGGGGAATATAAAGGATCGACCGTAGATGTTATTGAAATTCAGTTTCCTTCTACCGAGTTTAAACGAATCAAATTTGTATTCAAAAAAGCAAAGCAAGACTGGGCTAGCGCAGGAGAGTTTGTTTTTTATAAAGAAGATCAAGTCCGTGATGCGGTTAAAAATCTATTTACGGACAACACGATGAGTGCGGTCGCACCAGAATATAATAGTGTCGCTAAAATCAACGAATTGGATAACGCAGCTAAAGCACATCCGCTCTATCCGATGCTGAAAGAATCTCTCGATTTAGCTAAAAAGATAGTGAACGGCGAGGTTCAGTTAGAAGGAACGATCATTACAGCAGAACAACATGGAAATATGAAAAAGCATGCGGTAGACAACTTAAGATTCGGTTTGGGTACGAATAACCAGCCTACAGGATTTGCTGCTATGCCTGGTGATCAGATCAATGTCTATGTAGATGTGGATAAGAATTCTAGCGATAAGTTACCATCTCTTGTATTCAGCCAACAAGAGGGATCTTGGTCCAGTTGGGCAAGGGGAGTACAGCTCCGCCCAGGCAAGAACACCATTACGGTGCCTGAAATCGCGACAGATAACAATTATGCTCACCCTGTAACGAAAGGTGGACCCGTCTATATCGTCAATCCTTATACACCTGAAGAACAAGGGGAGGCACCAAGGATCCGATTTGAGGGGCTGCAAGAGATACCTCTCATGACCAAGAGTACAGATCCCGAGCAGTTCAAGTCCTTCTTAACTGAATACAAACAACAACTTGATGCAGACAAAGCTGCTCATCCGAATGTTCAAGATCGGAAACTCATTGATGTTGTTGAAATGGTCAGTGATCGCATCATTTTTACCAGCACGGCAAGTGAAGCTTATAAGCAATTCGTTACACAAGGCCGCAGCCCTATGGAGACCTTAACAGGCTATGATTATTGGATGCAGAAGAACTTTGATTTCTATGGTTTGGATGGCCGTAGTGAAAATCATGATCCCAAACTTATCAGAGAAAATATTCGATTGATGCAGCCCTATGGAGCGATGTATGCAGCGGGTGACCATACAGGGATACAAATCGGCACAGTAGCGTTGATGTTAGCTGATTTCAAGGTAACTTATCCGGGTTGGGGACTAACGCATGAGATTGGGCATCGCATGGCAGTTGGCGAACGGGAATATGGTGAAGTGACGAACAATATGTTATCGATGATGATGTCTATCGATTATGACTCCATAGATAAGCGAATTCCGTTCGAGAACATTTATAAATATGTTATTGAAGAGAATAAAGTCGTTATGAGTCAGCAGGGTTTATCCGAAAGACTAGGTGCATTTTGGCAATTGGAGCTTGCTCACCCTGGATACTGGAATGAACTGAACAGCTTGTATCGGGAACGGAAACTGTCCCTTCCTAACGGGGATAACTCGAAGCAGCAGTATCTCGTTGAACTTTCTTCAGAGGTGCTAGGGCAAGATTTAAGCAGCTTTTTTGCTAGACATGGTTTTACAGTGAATTCTGAAACCAAAGCGAAAGTAGCGGTCTATCCGGCTCCTAAGAAACTATGGTATTTAAACAACACGGTCGTGAATTACAAAGGAACGGGATTTGTAGACCAAGCGGCTACGATCAAGACGGATATAAGTATGAATGCATCCGCTGCAACCAATACACTAACTTTTAATATGGATAAGGCATATAAGGAAGATCTCCTAGGATATGAGGTTTATAGAGACGATCAATTAGTAGGGTTTACGAGTACAGATAAATTCGTGGATCAGAATGTAGATCATAGTGTGAATTATACCTATAAGGTCGTAGCCTACGATAAAACACTAAACACGCTGACTCCCGTCGAATTTAAAGCTTTTAAACCCGTGCTATCTGTTGAGGACCATATTACGCTGAAGCTAAATCAAGCTTTTGATCCTTTGAACGATGTGAAGGCAACAACGTATCAGGGCAATGATATAACGAATGACGTCGTTGTGAAATCGAGTAATGTAGATCTAACGCAAAAGGGAAATTATCAAATTGTCTATGAAGTGAAGAGTTCAGGAGTCGTAGAAACCAAAACGACAGATGTTACTGTAACGGGTGATTATGTGTACGCCTCGGACTTGAATGCAGTATCAGCAAGTGTCGGCTGGAGTGAGTTCAAGAAAGATAAAGCGCCTGCTGGCAGCATAATTACGCTTATTAGACAAGGTTTGGACGTAACTTATGCGAAAGGCTTGGGTGTACATGCAAACTCTGAAGTCATCTACAATATGGAGAACAAAAGCTATGATTTCTTTGAAAGTTATATCGGCATCGATCAGGCAATGAAAGGAAAACGCTCCTCTGCAACATTTGAAGTATACGTGGATGGAGTAAAGAAATTTGAGAGTGATAAATTCGGATCTGGAACGGAGCATAAATTCGTACAGGTTCCTGTCACGGGTGCTAAAGAAATTAAGCTGGTTACTACAAATGCACAAGATAATGGTAATGAAGCAGACCACACGGTATGGGCAGATGCAAAATTCATAATCCAAAGTAGTGCACCTGAGCTTACGATCCCGGCGTCTAAATCGACGAAGGTAGGTCAGGCAATCCCACTGGGAGAAAGTTATTCTGCTAAAGATTCCGAAGATGGGGATTTAACGGCACAAGTGGTTGTAACAGGAGAAGATCACATTAACTTTAACCGAGCTGGGGAATATGAGATTACGTATACGGTAACAGACCGTGATGGAAACACGGTAACAAAGACTCGAACAATTGCTGTTGTAAACATGGACGATTATCAGTATCTAACCGATTATGAATGGAAGTCTACTCAGAACAGTTACACAGCGCCAAAGAAGGATCTATCGACCAGTGGTAGAGCATTAAGATTAACGGATGATAATAATCGCGAAGTGGCTTACGAAAGAGGGATTGGTGCGCACGCGAATTCTACGATCGTATATGATTTAAGTGATAAGAATATGGATTACTTTACCTCGTATGTAGGCGTAGACCGTCAAATGTACGGATCAGTTGGCTCTGTAAGCTTCGAAGTCTATGTGGACGGAGAGAAAAGATTTGATAGTGGACTCATGAACTCCAAAGATCCGCAGAAATTCATCGAAGTGGATATAAACGGTGCGAAAGAACTTAAATTAGTCGTTACCGATGGTGGTAATGGGATCGGATCCGACCATGCAACATGGGGTAATGCCAAATTACATTTTGCTAATGCAGATCACATTTACACGCTGGATCTACAACAAGCGATTACAGAAGCCAAGGTTATAAATTCGGAGCGTTACACGGCCGAGAGCTTTGCGGCATTAAGTAATCAGATTGCGAATGCGGAGGCGGCTCTGGCTAACCCTGCCGTTACCCAAGGCGAAATTGATGCTGCGGTGGCAGCATTAATGTCAGCAATAGAAGGTTTAGTTGAAGTGGATTTGACCCAGGTGATTGCGATACCGGACAGATACTTAAGTGATAGCATCAAGAAGACGTTAGGGATCACCGGAGAGATCACGTTAGGTGATATGTATAACCTGACCACATTAACGGATGCAACAGGAAGAATACGTTCTCTGACGGGTATGGAGTATGCTAAGAATTTAGTAACACTAAATATTACAGGCAATGGAGTTACGGATTTCTCTCCGCTGCAAGGTTTAACTCAATTAAACCTCATCGCAGATCCTCAGTTTGTTGAAGTAGGCTTATTGGAAGGGCCGATTGTAGAAATTGAGAACCTGGTTACAGGACGAGACGGAAATAAAGTTGTACCGTATACTGCCGGAGTTAGACATAACAAGTCATTGAAAGAGATTATGTTCGATGTGAATACATGGGCTGCTAACCCTAATCAGTTCGCAATTGATCTTTCAAACGAGGAAAAAGGATATTACACACTCTCGCTATCATACCTCGTTGAAGGCAATAACGTACACTTAATATACTTGGTACAGAATAAATAAGCAGGTGTAGAATGAGCGCCAGTAGATAATCTATGGATCTAATAGGTTATTTACTGGCGTTATTAATGCTATCGATTTGAAATTAACTATAAAATAGTTCAATATGGAGATATCCACTATTAAAACATTTCGGATTTTAGGCTAACTACGAGAAATCATTATATAGGAGGTATCATTCATGGAAATCGGAATTAGTACATTTGTAGAAACAACGCCAGATGTTCACACTGGTGAAGTAATGAGTCACGCACAGCGGCTGCGTGAAGTGGTAGAGGAGATTGTTCTTGCTGACCAGGTAGGACTGGATGTGTTTGGTGTAGGTGAGCATCACCGAAAAGATTATGCGGCTTCCTCTCCTGCTATGGTGCTAGCAGCTGCGGCTTCACAGACGAAGAATATCCGGCTCACAAGTGCGGTGACGGTGCTATCCTCAGCTGATCCAGTACGGGTATTTCAGGATTTCGCTACTCTGGACGGAATATCGAACGGACGTGCAGAAATTATGGCAGGCCGAGGTTCTTTTATCGAATCATTTCCACTATTTGGTTATGATCTGAATGATTATGACGAACTGTTCGATGAGAAACTGGACTTGCTTCTCAAAATTCGGGCGTCCGAGAAGGTAACTTGGGAAGGTGGGCACAGACCAGCTATCAATAACTTGGGAGTATATCCGCGTCCGGTGCAGGAGCCTCTACCCGTATGGATTGGGAGCGGAGGGAATCAGGAATCTGTCATTCGTGCGGGACTATTGGGTTTGCCGCTTGTACTGGCGATCATTGGTGGAAAACCGGTGCAGTTTGCACCGCTTGTAGAGCTGTATAAAAGAGCGGCAGCCCATGCAGGTCATGATGCTTCCAAGCTGACAGTAGCTTCACATTCGCATGGCTTTATTGCAGAAACCACTGAACTTGCAGCCGACAAGTTCTTCCCGTCTACTCAGGCCAGCATGAATGTCATTGGACGTGAACGTGGATGGGGGCATTATGATCGTTCCAGCTACGATTTCGCGCGCAGCTTTGAAGGTGCGTTATATGTAGGTGATCCGGAGACCGTTGCCCGTAAAATTATACATCTTCGCAAAAATGTCGGTATCAAGCGCTTTATGCTGCATGTACCACTTGGAACCATGCCTCATGACGATGTCATGAATGCCATTAAGCTGCTCGGTACCGAAGTAGCACCGCTAGTGCGTAAAGAAATATCCGCATGGGAAGCGGCAGGCGAGCCGAAGTCCTAAACGCATCAACATGGATAAGAATACGAAAGCAAGTCTGATATAAGTTCCAGCATGATTAAAGGCCATCCTTTCTATGGATGGCCTTTATATGCTTGCAGCTGCTTCACTACGCTTCGATATTCTGATGTATATTTCGAGCTAAAGTATTCGATAGACGCCTTACACCCTCCGCTATCCTTTCTTCCGATAAATTTCCGTACCCTAATATCACTTGTTGGCGGTATTTATGCTTATCCATGGCATGCACATGAACAGGATAAACCTTCACTTCGCTCGTCTCAATCTGATCGATTAAGGCTGGTGTGAAATTGACCCCGCTAAATTCAGCGACAAGATGAAGTCCGGTAGAGTTGCCGATGATCTTAACTTGATCAGCGAAATGGTCATTAAGAGAGTGGATCAGGCAGTCACGCCGCTTTTTATATACTTTTTTCATTTTTAGAATATGACGGTCCAAATGCCCTTCATCTATGAAACGGGCGAGGATAAGCTGATCAAGAGAAGGGGTATGCAGATCTGTGAGCCATTTCAGGTCTCTGCCCGCCTCTATCAAGTTCCTGGGAAGAATGATGTAGCCCATTCGTAACGCAGGGGACAAGATTTTGCTGAACGTCCCGATGTAGATGACCTGCTCCGGGCTTAGTCCTTGTAGTGAGCTTACTGGAGCACCTTCATAGCGAAACTCGCTATCATAATCGTCCTCAATGATATAGCAGCCAGTCTTGGCCGCATACTGAATTAACTGGGCGCGCCGCTGAATCGGAAGCACACCTCCAAGGGGGAACTGATGGGAGGGGGTTATATAAATAAAGCTTGGGTTTAAGCCCTCTCTAATCAGATCTGGTCTTATCCCTGATTCATCAACGGGAACCGGACAGATTGTAGTTCCTGGCTGTGTAAATATACTATGAATCTCATGGGTAATGGGGTCCTCAATGATAATGTCAGAACCGATCTTAGCAAGCAGCTTGGAGATCATGGATAAAGCCTGAGTGGCTCCTGTTGTAACGATTATCTGGTCTGGGTCACAAAGGACGCCTCTTGTCTTATATAAATAACGGGTCAGGACCATTCGAAGCTCTGAGCGTCCTTCCGGATTACCATATCCGAATGCTCCATCAGGGCTCTCCATACAGATACGCTTAGCAAGATCGCCCCATAGTTTTCGGGGAAACAAGTTTAATGCAGGAATACCATGACGGAAATCGATCAGATCATTCGTCTTTAGCTTAGGTTCCGATGGGAAATGGTGAGGTATGAAAGGTTCCTTGGGGGTGAGCTCCATATACGTTCCATCAGCAACATAGGTCCCCGATCCGTGACGCCCCTCGATATACCCTTCTGCTAGCAATTGTTCATAAGCCTCCACAATCACATTTCGGGAAACATGAAGGCTGGAAGCCAGTTCACGGGTGCTTGGCAGCTTTTCTCCGCTTCGTAATTCGCCTTGGAGGATCTGACTCCGGAAGCGGTTGTAAATTTGACGGGATATGGGAGTGCCTGCAGTTCGATCAATAGGAATCCAAGTCATAAAATCCCCCTTCTTAAAAGTGGTCCTGTAAAAATATGCCGATAGTGATCCTGTTATTAACCACTTTAACACGGTAAATTGGGTGTTGGAAGCGGGGGAATAGAACGAATCGATAGGGGGAAGGGGTCATATGACTGAGAATGAACTAGGTGTTTTAGCTGCCAATGCGTTAAAGAAGGTTGCCCGCAATGAGCAAATAAGACATTTCATTAAAGAATCGGATATATTTTATCCATTATTGTTCCGGGCAGCGCAACGATTTATCGTAGGTGAAGTGAGAAATGATGCTGTATCAAAAGGACAAGAGCTCGTTCAGAAAGGCTATGGAGTATCCATGGAATATATCGGGGAGAACATCAGTGATGAGCAGCAGTCGCATGAAGTGAAGCATGAGATTATGCAGGTTATTCTTGAATCGGGTGATATCGGCGCTTCATCCACGGTATCCTTGGACGTATCACATCTCGGATTAATGATTGACGAAGATCTTGCGTATGAGAATCTGAGCGAGCTGGCATGCGAAGCGAATCGTCTGGGGAAGACGATTATGATCGGTGCGGAGGAGTCAACGAAGATAGACCGGATTATCCGCCTATATAAACGAATCAATGAAGTGTATTCAAATGTAGGGATAACGTTGCAGGCGTACTTACATCGTACAGAACAAGATTTAGAGGGAATTCTAAGTTGCCGTGGTCGGATTCGCCTTGTCAAAGGGGCCTATCAGGAGCCTGGAGAGCTGGCACTTCCACGCTCAGAGCAGTTGGATACGAAATATATCGTGCTTGCGGAAAGACTGGTTGCTACAGGACGGCCTATCTCCATAGCTACGCATGATGCAGTAATTGTAGAGCAGTTAGAGCAGCGAGGTGTTTGGGATCGACCTAACGCAGAGCTCGAAATGTTGTACGGAATTCGCCCTGAGCTCTTGAAGAATATGAAAACGAAGGGATACCCTACAAGGGTGTACTTAACGTACGGTGAGAAATGGCATCTTTATTTCTTTCACCGTCTTTCCGAATATCCGCCGAATGTGTACAGGGCGATTGCGGACATGGTAGAACTCCAGGTGGAGGAAAATAAATATTGAGTGCGAAGAAATATCGGTCCAATGACCGATATTTTTTTGTGTAGAAAGAGAATATACAAGTTCTTTTGCCCATATGTTGTCACATGACAACACTTATGACAATACTCACTATGTGGCTCTACAACATTCAACTATAGTAATATCAGCTTATTATTAAAGGAGTGAAACATGAGTGCCCTTAATCCAGAAAAAGTGGAAAATCATTCTCGACAAGACATCTGTGATCAGTTTGCTTCCAGCAGGAGGCGTCTCTAAATCAGGCCCAGCTTCTGATCTGAATGTAATAGAGGTTAGTACTGCGACAGACCACAACCTTGTTCTGCTGAGTGATGGCACGGTGATGGCTATGGGCAGCAATCAACATGGGCAACTTGGAAATGCAACTCGGACTATGGGAAAGGCTGCTTGTAAAGTCGTAACTAATGAAGAGGGGGAGATCCTTTCAAATATTAAAACAATTTCAGCGGGAGGGTTTCATAATATCGCACTGGATCAAGCAGGTCAGGTTTGGACTTGGGGACGCAATCGAGAAGGACAATTAGGAATTGGTTTAACGAGCGGAGTAGAGTGTGTTCATACAGCAACACGTGTTGTGTTTCCGCAAGAGGTGAACATCGTGGCGATATCCGCAGGAGCAACATTTAGCTTGGCGCTTGATGAGGCGGGCTATGTGTGGGCTTGGGGGGATAATGAGGAAGGTCAATTGGGTATTGGATTTGATAGGATTGGGCAGCTGCAATCCCAGCCAATTCAGGTAACAACAGAAGATGGATGTTTGAATCATATCCAGTCGATTTCGGCAGGTCAATATCATAGTCTTGCTCTCGACAAAGATGGGCAGATCTGGGGTTGGGGAGCGAATTGGAACGGAGCACTTGGATTCGATAAGAATATGAATTTTTCTAGATTAGAGGAAGAAATCATGCTTTCGTGGGGGCAAGAAATCATCTTTAATTCTGAGAGCGTGGTGTATACGAGTCATTTATATACATGGATGGATTATATGGCTGAATACTATCCCCATGAAATGATATGGGATTGTGCAAAGAGAGTGAGTAATAGTCAGCATGTATTTACGGAAATTGTGGCTGGTAATATGCAGAGTCAAGCTATGAAGCGGGATGGTTCAATATGGGTCTGGGGTTACGTCGAAGATCCAACGAGTGATGAAGGAAGATATTTTAACGGTGAAAGACTGGGGTCTTTGAATGACTATTTAGTAGATGCGAACATCACTGGCAGTGAGCTCCAATCGACAATCCCAAGTCATGGATCGAGATGGATCTGGACAATATGCGAAGACAACATCCCTCTTCCAGCGCAAAAGATGATAGATATGCAAGGTTTCACGGCGATATCAGACCTACAATTGTTTATGATTTGTCGCAGTAGTTACGTTACGGAATGGATACTAGAGGATACTTACATAAACTATGACGCACTAATTATATAGCTTTATCCTAATGATAATAATTGGACTGTCCATAGGGGCAGTCTATTTTATTTATCTTTGAATCGAATTGAAAGATAGACTTGATATTTATATATCTTCCCCTCAGAATGAAAAGAAAGTTGCTAATAAAAGGGGTTATATGAAATGAGCGATGTAATCTTACGGAATAATGTAAAAGTGATCGGTAAAGGTGAACAAACGATTGTTTTTGGGCATGGATTTGGGTGTGACCAGAATATGTGGCAATATATCGTGCCTTCATTTCAAGAGCATTATCGGATCATTCTCTTTGATTATGTAGGTTCAGGCCATTCAGATAAAGCTTCATATACGACAGAGAGATATAGTACTTTGCAAGGTTATGTGCAGGATGTACTGGATGTAATAGAGGCTCTTGAGCTGAATAATATTATTTTCATCGGCCACTCTGTAAGTTCAATGATCGGTATGCTTGCATCCATCGAGCGACCGGAGTATTTTGAGAAACTGATCATGATCGGTCCTTCTCCGCGTTATTTAAATGAGGGCGATCATTATTTTGGAGGTTTCGAGCAAAGCGATATTACCGAGCTGCTGGACATGATGGAGATGAATTTTGCAGGATGGGCCAGCTTCTTGGCGCCAATTGCTATGAATAATCCTGAGCTTCCGATGCTAACCAAAGAGCTGGAGCACAGTTTCATTTCTACAGATCCCGTTATCGCAAGAGAATTTGCGGAAGTTACATTTTTATCGGATAACCGGAGTGAACTATCTAACTCTACCGTGCCTACACTGATCATGCAGTGCTCTGATGACAGCATTGTACCGCTTCAAGTGGGAGAGTACTTACATCGGAATTTACAAAATAGTATGTTACGATTGATGGAGGCCAAAGGTCATTACCCCCATATTAGTCATCCGGAAGAAACCGTTGCTATCATTAGCGAATATCTTCAGTAATTATGAATACGGATTAGATTATGTATGCATCGAAAGGATACCCTAACAAAATGGACGAGCGTCTGAAATTTGCACCTTGTGGATATGTTTCCATTACACAGAAAGGAATCGTAACGGATGTAAATCAAACATTTCTGGATATGATGGGATATACACAGGAGGATTTGGTGCAAAAGCATTTTGAATCAATGATGTCTACGGCAAACAAACTTATTTTTCATTCGTACTTTTACCCATATATTAATCTGGATGGACATGTGGATGAATTATTTATAAGTTTGAAAGATCAACAGGGACAGTCGATTCCATTTATCCTAAATGGGAGACGGTTCGAGATTGAAGGCGTAGAGATGATTGATTGTATCTTGGTACAGATGAGTAAACGTATTGATTATGAACAGGAGCTACGGTCAGCGAAGAAGCAAATAGAAACGGCATATTGGGAGAAGGACGAAGCCCTGGCGAAGCTAAAGCAGATTCATATGGAAATTGAGCAGAAACAGGCTCAGTTGATGGAGTACAATGCGATCTTAGTTGAGTTGTCTGTAACCGATAAGCTTACAGGTCTTAAGAATAGAAGATATTTTCAGGAAAAGTTAGAAGAGCAGATTTTACGATATGCTGAGACAGGCCAGCCTGTTTCAGTACTGATTATAGATATTGACCATTTTAAAAAAGTGAATGACACCTGGGGGCATCAGGCCGGTGATGATGTTCTAAAGGAGCTAGCGGAAATTTTACAACTTCAATCTCATCCAGACGACGTGGTCGCCAGACTTGGTGGGGAGGAGTTTGTGCTGATCTTGCCCGGCACTGATGTAGAAGAGTCCAAGACGAAAGCGGAAGAGCTCCGGCTTGCCGTCACTCGTTCCGATTGGACAATCACACAGATCACAGTGAGTATTGGAATTTCTACGATATCCTCAGACGATTCCGATGCAACTCTTTTGAAAAAGGCAGACCAAGCGCTATATGCTTCTAAAGAAAATGGAAGAAACCGAGTTACGCATATGGTGGACTTGAACTAATCGCGATTGCGATCTTTAGCTTCTTGGTGAATAGGAAAGACGCCCCTTATAGAGGAGCGTCTTTTTATCTATTCCTAATAACATGAGAAAGAATTGATATTATTTAAATCGAATCCAGAGTAAACCCATCGTCTCCCAGTCCATCTGAAACCAGATACGGAAGTGCGCCCGACAAAAGTAGGGAAGAACCAAAAGGGTGCTCCGAATTTTGGCCATATATAGGTCATGCGGAACAGACAACCTGAAATCGCGCCCGGGTCAACAGCAAAGGTTGAAGCCATAGGTTGTGGTGGAGGGGTTTGTGGGGGTGGAGATGTTGGACCTTGCTGTTGTCCCTGTGGTCCGAAAGGTGGCATAAATGCCATGAATGATCACTCCTTGAAGTAGGATATACACGACAATTTAAACAGGCTCAGAAATTCGTGTTGCACTTTAAGTGACTGAGGAATACCTAATAAAATCAGATATATAACAGGGTGATGACGAGGAGTTCATACAGAACAAGGGGTAGGATAACATTGTTGTAGTAATTAGGTCCGAATGCGCGATGACCGCCTTCGATTGGCTGTTTTAAATACAATATGCCCCGATCGCACTGGACTATGATTCCTTCAAAAACATCTCCGTCGATCGTTTCTACGCGAATATGTTGATTCATATGCTTGCTGCATAAATGGTGGATGTGGTCGCGGGTAGACTTTAGGGATTGAGTATGGCTAGGTGCCATTTGATGTAAAATATGTTCCTTGTGGCCATGGCCTTGATACTGAATGCTCATTAATTAATCCTCCATCTCTGGGTGGGTATCCATGCTTGCAATATATGCGAATGAAAGGGTGGGGGTGCCTAGAAAGTTTAACTCAGGTAAGGCGTAATTAAGGTTGTTCCGGGGACGGATACGGTCAGCCTTGTAGATGCGAAGTTATTTCCATTCCAAGATAGATGGTTCTCAACGTAACCGAGTGTATCTGCATTCGTTGTACCAATGATCCGCTGGAAGGCAAGCAAGTCATAACTCATGCTTTTGATATCGGTCACGATCGGGTAAAGAGCTGCCAAGGCAAGAACCTCACCCTTTACGGGCTGCTTAAGCTTCCCTTGGTCGTTATAGTACTGGGATAAGTATTCGTAGCCCTTGGTACTAATATCGATGATAAACAGGATGTTCAATTGAGGACTGCTGATGCTGACTTTATATCCGTCTTCGTAATTGACTTGAAATTGATGCTGAATATTGTATCGCTGGACATCAAATAGCATGCGCAGATCATTATGCAGGAATGAATAGATATAGAAGGTGCCATATCCACCGCTGCCTCCAGACTCCATACTGATCAATATATCGAGGACCCGATCCTTGTTAAAATCCCCAAGAAACAGCCCTGCATTGTATCCTGCATTTTGCGGAGGGTGAACAATCGTTAATTTGTGTGTGGCTCCATCCTGAATGCCGAGCGTAATATGATCAGCAAAGAGGCTTGTTGGATCCTCTTTGTTGCCAAATAAATACACGGTATCGAGGATACCATCTCCGTTAACGTCACCACGCTTCATATCTAACAAGATGGGGGGTGTTGTGGGCCGATACAATTGATAGTCGCAATAAGTATTCGGATATAAAAATTCCATAAACATGTCTCCTTGCTGAACGGTTCTAATGATCTAGCCTATGCGAATGTCCAGATGAGGGTGCCGCTCTACAGTTTGTACTATCTGGAAGATCCTTCTGGAATACGCGCGAAAGACAATAAGAAAGCGCCCTGTACTGGGCGCTTTTGTGCTGTCCGGATAGAACGAGTGAAACTCATGTTCACCGAATATATTGCCTGTATTCTTTAGGCGTAATTCCTTCATACCTCTTAAACAACATCGAGAAATAACTTTGACTGCAGATGCCAACATGCTGTGCAATCTTGCCGATCGACATTGCCGTTGTGTTTAGAAGCTGCTTGGAAATGATCAATCGGTACTTGATGATGTATTCGGTGACTGTGTGGCAGGTATAGCGTTTAAATAAACGAGAGAAATAATAGGGACTTAGGTGTACGAAATGGGCCACATCTTCCACTTTAATATCCGTAGGGTAATGCGCTTCAATAAACTCTAGTGCGAGTTGTATTTCCATGGGATAGGCCATATCTAGGGAAATGGCATCAGCGCTGTTATTGTCCATGAATGAAATAATTAATTGGGTCAACACCTGAGTAATAAGGGAGGATGCTATGAATTCGAGTCCGATGGGGCGATATTGGAACAGATCATAGAGCTGCTTAAAAAGGAGCTCTGTTTGTTCAGCGTTGCTAACTTGAAAGATAGGGCATTCTGCAGCATGTAACAACTCGAAATAATATGCGCTCTGAATTCCGCCAAATCGAATCCATAGCAACTCCCAAGGATCGTTCGGGTCGGCATAATATTGATGTGTCTGACTTAAATCCAAGAAGAATAGTTCACCAGCGTTCACTTTATAGGTTCTATCCTGTGTGGTCACGTACCCGGAGCCTTTAACCACATATTTGATTTGATAGTGGGATAAGGAGCGGTTGATACGATAATCGGGTTTGCATACATACCAGCCAACATCTTGAACGAAAAACATAAATCGGATGGCGATATCGCTAGGAGAATGGGAAAGCGTACTATACGGGAATTCAAATGATGACGCTTTCATATTAAATCACCTCATTTGATTAATAGGGAACAAGGGGGAAAAACCGGCCTGCCAACCTGAGCACGATTACGATAAAAACAAAGCATGTTTACTAAATATTAGAATCGTATCGTACTTTATAATCTTGTTACATGATCTTTTATGAAGTAAAACATGCAGTTTTTTAGAAAATCAGCAAATAAGGGAGGGTAATGAATGGGGAAAACGATGAGAGCACGATTATTATCGTGGGCATTAGCAGTCAGCATGATAACGGTCGGTACAATACCGATGGTAACCATGCCTACACATGTATTAGCGGCTACACAAGGAACAACGTATTACGTAGATTCCTCGAATGGTAATGATGCGAATTCCGGAGAGGGTACTTCGGCTGCCTGGAAGACACTAGGGAAAGTTAACAGTACAACATTTCAGCCCGGAGATCAGATTCTATTCAAATCTGGTGAGCGCTGGAGCGGTCAACTCTGGCCTAAAGGATCAGGAGCAGAAGGAAGCCCCATTGTAATAGGTAAGTATGGATCAGGCAATAAGCCGATCATTAACGGTGCCGGTCAGACGGAAGGTACGGTTACGCTCCAGAACCAGGAGTACTGGGAGATTACCAATCTTGAGATCATGAATGACGACGATCTGACAGTCAATTACACAGGCCCGGATCGGAGAATCGGCGTACTGTATTCGATTGATGGCCGTATCAGTGATCGCGTATATCAACATATTTATATTAAGGACTGTTATATCCATGATGTTGACGGCAATGAGCATGGAGTCAGCAGTGATCCACACAAGAGCAGCGGGGGGATCGTTGGTGAAGTGATTGTCGGCACCAAAGGGAGTGTGACGAAAGCCCGGTTTAATGATGTACGTATTACATACAACACGATTGATCATGTAGACCGAACAGGGATCAAGCCGGTTCGTTACAAGCTGCTCTATGTACCGGTACAGACTGGAGGGCAGTATGACAATGAGATGCGTCCATTACTTCGGGACAATAACTTATGGAGCACGAATGTATATATTGGCCACAACAAACTTACCGATATTGGCGGAGACGGTATATTAATTCGCGATACGAAGGGGGCTCTCATCGAGCATAATGTATTAAAAGACTTCGCGATGCGTTCGAACAAGCCTAACGCAGGCATGTGGCCATGGAATGCGGTGGATACAACGTTCCAATTCAATGAAGTATCCGGTGGAGCCAGAAACCAAGATGGAACCGCATTCAATCTTGACAGCCTATCTGCCAACACAACATTCCAATTTAACTATAGCCATGACAATCCAGAAGGGTTCATGCTCGTTATGGCGGGGAATGAGCACGACGTGGTTAGATATAATATTAGCCAGAATGACGGAAGGCTGTTCAAATACTTCCTGTACGATGAACTATCACCCTCATACATCATGAATAATATATTCTATTATGACAGCAGCCAATCTGAGATTACGAATGTGGTATGGAAGAATGGTATGGGTGTGTACAACAATGTGTTCTACAATACGAATAAGAATGCTCCAACCAACTGGGGTGTGTCGGATTGGTCCAAGGTAGATTTCAGCCATAATGTAATCTACGAGGCAGGAGGCGTTCATGCAGCGAACGAGCCTGCTGATCCGAACAAAATCACTTCAGATCCGTTGTTTATAAACCCAGGCAGCGGCCAGGTTGGATTCAATTCACTTGATGGATATAAACTTCAGGCGAATTCACCTTTAATCAATGCCGGAAAGTTGTTGATTGACGGGGGCGTGAAGGACTTCTGGGGTAATGCATTACACTATAACAGTCCAGATATCGGAGCGTATGAGCATCCGGTTGGAACGTTCAATCCGGTACCTATGGTACCTGAGACAGATCCGCTGGCTATCCCTCAATCGCTGATGAGTGCGACAGCTACAAGCTCTCAGCCTGGTGAGGGAGCAGACCGAGTGCTGGATGGCAGAAAAGCAACATTATGGAGTACCAAGTGGGACTTATCTGATCGTTTGCCGCAATCCATTACGATCAATCTGAATGATGCTTATAAGATTAATAAGTTCGTCTACACGCCGAGACAGGATATGAGCGGGGATGGACGATTCAACGGAATCATTACGAAGTATAATCTGTATGTCAGCAGTGACGGCAATCAATTCACCAAGGTGTCCGAAGGAAGCTGGGCAAGAGATAAGACCGACAAGGTGATTTCTTTCGATCCAATTACGGCAACACATGTGAAGCTGGAAGCGCTTGAAGGATCAGGGGGATGGGCGACTGCATCGGAGATTAATGTCTATCGACATGAGAATGCCAGTACAACCGAATTCACATCTACCTTAAGCAGTGTTCCATCCGTCGACTCAGATCAAACACTAAGTGTTACCTATGGATTGGACAATGTGGATAATTCGGTATATGCACAGGATGTTATTGTAGAATATGATGACTCGGTGTTTGAATTCATATCTGCAGATTCTATTCATGAAGATGATATTGCGATTGTAGACGTAATAGATACAACGCCAGGACGTATTCGCTTCCTTATTGCAAGCAAAGGGGCGGATCACGCTATCCGTGGTGATTCTGAAGTGCTTGAGATGAAATTTATAGTAAAAAAAGTGGAGCGAGAGGTATCGAGCACCATAGAGATGAAAAAAGCCGTCATGGGGGATCATGAAGGAACAGAGTTTGAAGCAGCCCTCGCCTCTATAGCAGTTCAAGTTAAACCAGGAAAACCAGTAGAACCAGGAATTCCAGGAGACCTTAATAAAGATGGAAAGATATCTATAGGAGATTTGGCGATTATCGCCGCGAATTACGGAAAAACAACAGACAGCCCGGATTGGGAAAGCATTAAAGCAGCTGATGTTACAGGTGATGGGAAGATTGATCTGGACGATCTCGTGACGATTGCAAGACAATTATAAGGAATGATCCATATTTAAAACGCCAAAAGTGCACCCCTTAGAATTGCGGGGTGCACTTTATCATTTATTTTAGAGCGATTCTGTTGCGGGGAGGTGACCATCTCCTTTGTGCGGCGCTAACTTTGAGGAGGGGGATATAGAGGGTTTGAACTTATGCAGCATGATATTTACGGGGCGGCTTTGATGGATAACATCCCGCCAGTGGAACTCTCCACGTCTCAACGAATGGACGAGCAGCTCGGCGCTGGCCAAATTGGTTGCTACCGGAATACCGTATACATCGCATAAGCGGAGCAGGGCTGTAATGTCGGTTTCGTGCGGTTGAGAAACAAGTGGATCCCGGAAGAAGATTAATAAGTCCAATTCATTTTGTGCCACCATTGCACCGATTTGTTGATCGCCGCCAAGCGGGCCGGATCGAAATTTCATGATGTTTAAATTCGTATTTTCTGTAATAAGTCGACCTGTTGTGCCAGTGGAGAAGAGCGTGTGTTCCTCGAACATCGCCTGATAAGCAATGACAAAATTAATCATTTCCTCTTTCTTTCGGTCATGCGCTACAAAAGCAACATTCATAAACCAATCACCTCTCCTTAATAAGGTTAACAAGACCTGTTATTAATCATGATCCTCATGTAACAATTTCTGACGCATATCTGGGTTGTCAACTAAAGCAGAGATTATTGGATTAGAGTAGCGCCACATAAGCGTTTATCCATTTATTTACTTGCAATCATATAATATGGTTCATATAACAATCAATATCTATGTAATGTATTATTACATAAATCATGATTCATTTATTTAATCAGTTGGATTAAAGATCTATTTCAGGTGTATATGTCATTTAATATGACGTTTCAGGAATATCAGTGGTGTCTAACCTCGAATTATGATAGTATTTACGTCTATATATAGATGAGGAAGTGAGTTTTAGTGATTAACATAACCATTCCGACACCGGATGTGACCATTATCAAACAAGATGCTCCAGAGCTGAGCAATATTTACGGATTTACGGACTTTCACCTGATCACCAGAGAAAAGGGTGGAATTTTTATGTTTTACAACAAGAATGATGAGCTGTTGTTCGTTGGTAAAGCTAGAAAGCTGAGACCAAGAATAAAGAAACATTTCGAGGACACAGTCTCCGTAATGAAAGACCATCGAAACGAAGTTACGAAGATTGAAGTATGTGTCGTTGAAGATCCCGTTCACAGAGAAATTTATGAAACATACATTATTAATGAACACAAGGCTAAATACAACGTGGATAAAGTGTTTTATAAATAAGCAATTCGCAAAAAAAAGCAATAGATACAGTCTGTTAGGACTGCGTCTATTGCTTTTGTTATGTTTACAAAACCGATCAAGCCGCACTTTGTTGTTTACGTTCATAGATATAACAAGCGGTAGCGAGTACTAAGCCGATCCCAACAAGCAGGGCACCAACCCAAGGCAGGGCGTTCAGTGATAAATAGTCAATGACCCATCCACCGATAAAAGCACCAATTGCATTACCTAGATTACCCGCAGAGTGGTTAGCAGTAGAGGCAAGTGCCGGAGCCTCCTTGGCTAGGCTCATTATCCGTACTTGGAACCCTGGCATGACGGCGAAGGCTGCCGTACCCCATAGGAATATAGTCAATATAGAAGTGATTGGGTTATACACGGTAAAGGTGAAGACGGTAAGGATCACACATATTGAAAAATACAGCCCCAGTATAGAAGGCATCAGCTTCCAGTCTGCAAGTTTACCACCCACAATATTACCAAGTGTAACGCCACAGCCGAACAGAACCAGAATCCAAGTGACGCTATGTTCAGCCACACCTGTAATTTTTACAAGCAGGGGATTGATATATGTAAATACAGTGAACAAGCCGGCATTGCCGAGAGCGCCGATCAGTAAGTATATGAGCAGCTTAGGCTGAGTAAGTGCAGTAATTTGCTTAGCGAGACTAACGGGCTTTTCTTGTTTCAAATGGGGAATGAAAATAATAATGCCGATCAGTGCCACAATACCCATGATGGCTATCGCAGCAAACGAAGCTCGCCAGCCCATATTTTGCCCAATAAATGTACCCAAAGGGACACCGATGATATTCGCAATCGTTAAGCCTGCCATCATTATGGACACGGCTCCGGCACGTTTATTCGGGGGTACAAGATTGGAAGCAATTACGGCGCCAACTCCGAAGAATGTCCCGTGCGTTAACGCTGTGATCATGCGGGCTATCATGAGAATGGCGTAGTTAGGAGCAAATACAGAAATACCGTTGCCTAGAATAAATAGAATCATGAGCAGATAAAGCAATTTCTTTTGCGGGATTCGCTGGGTAAGGATGGTCAATATAGGGGCGCCAACCGCCACTCCAAGGGCGTACATGGTAATGAGTTGGCCAGCGGTGGATAAGCTGACATTCAAATCAGTAGCTACATTGGGCAGGATACCCATAATAACAAACTCGGTCATGCCTATAGCAAAAGCGCCTGCCGTAAGCGATAGAATGGAGACAGGGAATGGTTCTTTACGTACCTGTTTACTGTTCATTGGGTGAGCAAGATTCATGGAGCAGATGTCAACCTTTCTTCTGTCTGATATGAAGCATCATTTGATGATGATGATGGACTCGGCAGATAAGCCCTGCTTCATATTATTGAGTTTCATGAAAGTATTTTCAAGGTAAAAATAATATTTCAGAAAATACTGAAAGGTTTGAAAAAAAGAATTTATGAGTTTCCACCGAGCATATATTTCCACAGAAGCCAACAAATAAGGACAGAAAGCCAGGATATAAAGCCAAATACCATCACAATCTTATTCTCGCTCCAGCCATACTTAAGACTAAAATGATAATGGATCGGAGCCATTCGGAACAACCGCAGCTTCGTGCGTTTGTAATACCAAACTTGCAGAATAACGGAGAACTGCTCAGCCAGATAGACGAAGAACAGAATCGGGATTAAGATCTCAACCTTTTCTATGATCGCTAACATAGAGAGGGAACCTCCGATGGCAAGGGACCCGGTATCGCCCATAAACGCTCGCGCGGGATAAATATTATACAAGAACAAACCAAGCAGGCAACCAATCATGACGAGTGAGAATGTCTGGACTTCGGGTTTGTCTGAAATCAGGAAGAAGAAGAAATACGTCGGAATCGCCACGTTGATTAATAGCCCGTCCAGTCCATCTGTAAAATTAATCGCATTAGCAGAACCGACTACGAACAGCAGTATGACCGGCAGGTATATATAAATAGGGAGATGCAGTTGGAATCCTTGAAACAGTGTAATATCTGTTGTCAGGCCGAATGAACGGAATAACACGAAGAATAGCACACCGGTAAATGCAAATTGAAGAATGAGTTTCATGCGGCCGGAAATACCGGATGGATCCTGAAAGGCAGCTTTCTTGAAATCATCCATGAATCCGATCGTGCTGAATAAAATAAACGTAACGCATAAAAACATCATTAGAGGTGCAGGGTGAGACTGAAGTGATGTTCCTACGCCTGTTAGCAGAATAAGACCTGCCATAAGCGGTGTTCCTCGCTTCGCCTGATGATCCGGTGGCAGCTCTGTGCGAATGGGCTGCGTGAGTTTTAATATATGTAACCCTTTGATGAGCAAAGGTGTTAATAACGCGACGAGCAAGAAGGATAAACCAGAAACACCTAAAATGCCAAACATTTCATGAACACCGCTTTCCGAATGGATTGTCTTATTTTAATATGTAATTCGGTTTGGCGGACAAATATTCCTGTTCATGGAAATGAGATAATCACAATTTAAGAGAGTGGTTAGTACCGCAGCATTATTCTTACAACAAAAAAAGGCGTCCCAACTCCATTAGAGATTGAGTTGGACGCCTTTTACTTTCCTATTGCGCTACGTAGGATCAACCAAACCGCTGGGTCTTATACCATTTCTTCTCGCGGCCAATAAGTTTATCTAGAATCATCGACACAAACGATTTTGCAGAAATAACCAAGAAAAGCTGAGCGTAGGTGAAATAAGATATACAGGATAGAATAAAGTTTTGCGTATTACTCTGTCCGATATCTGTTGCCAAGGCGAGATTAATCTGCAAAACGTAAATGAAGTACATAAGAGCCCAGGCAATAACCAAGAATACATAGATATCCCCTTGGAACTGAAAGGGCGATACGACAGCTGGATTGAACAGAGAAACGGCCTGATAACCAATGTTAACTACAAAAAGGATGTCGGAGATAATAATGGCAATCAAAAACCAGAAATAGCTCGTTGCATAATAAAGAACTTGAAGCTTGATCCGCCAACTAGACAGATTGAATAAATGATGGATATTATCCAGGACAACCTGGAAGTTCCCCTTGGCCCAGCGTTCCCGCTGTTTCATATATACGCTAAGCTGCTCAGGCTCCTGTTGGTAGGCTTCAGCTCGAGGGGCTAGTGCAATAAGCTGGCCTCTTCTCATAATTTCGAATGAAATGGCAGTGTCTTCGGTGATTGCATCCTCATCCCAGCCACCAATTTCCTCCATGAGTGCTCTTTTGATTATAAAGTTCGTTCCAGGAATTGTCCCTAACTTAAAAAGCTGCCATAGACCTGTGTGATGTACACGCTGAATCGTGACCAACTCAAGATTGATACATTTGGATAGGAAGTTCTGTCCTCGATTTCGGGCTTTATTACGACCGAATACAGCGCCGTACTTTTCTGGGTCCTCCATAGCCTTTTGTGTCAGGAACAATAGTGCGTTCTTCTCAGGAGCGGCATCGGCATCATAAATACAAATCCAATCTCCTGTCGCATGCTTCATCGCATCATTCAGTGCTCCTGATTTACCCCCAGTTCCTGTCCGTTCAAGAATAAATAGGTCCCTATCTTTATAACTTTCAGATGCCTGTAAAGCTTTCAGTTTGGCTGCTGTATTATCTGTACAATTATCGGCAACGACAATAACCTGCATCTTATGCTCTGGGTAATTCATCTGTAAAATATGCTCTACCGTAGCCGTAATAACAAGTTCTTCATTATGGGCCGGCACCATGACAGTGACAGTGGGGAACTCTTCAAGATTAACAGGTACCGTAGCTTTCTCACGATTTTGTTTACGGATGAATACGATAGCCCCTCCCATAATGAGAATGGATTCGAAGACGGCAATCCATATGCTGATGATGGAAAGAATCAATATAAAATCAGCCATCTAATTTCCCCCGATCATATCGCTTGTTTACTTTAGACCGGAAGCTTAACGTATAGATCGTGAGGATCAGAATAGAAATGGCAAAAATAACGCTGACTGCAACACATAAAGGAATAAACCAGCTACTGTGCATCATGGATGTTAGACCTCCTTTTTTTGTGATTGCTCTTATGATTAGTTAAATATATTCACCAATAAGATCAGTCTCTGTGTTCCGTTCAAGTGCACCGATAACGGTATCGGCGTCTCCGTATTTACTAAATTGATCCTTCTGAAAGACGAGTGCACCGGCGCGAATAACCAGTTTTAACGGTTTTCCGTGTTTATCGGTAAAGGGAATATTCATCATCGCAAGCTTGATCCGCTCGGTCAGATTTTTAAGATTCTCTTGTTTTGTCAGTGGACACAGAATAACAAACCGTCCCTTATCAATAGAAAACTTATAATCTTCAAAACGAATTTGCCCTTGAATCGTAGACGACAATTGGAGTAGAAGCTGAGCGTATCGTTGGGAACCGAGTGACTCCTGTACGAGAGGGAGAAACTCGATTTTAAACATAGCTAAGCAAAAGTTGTATTGATCAGGATAACGGTTAGCCAGGTTGGACTGCTTCACGAGTGTATCTGCAAAGGCTTCTTTGCTGCCAAGTGACGTATAGAGGTCGATATCGGGTTTAGTCGTCTTAAGTTCCTCCAATCGTTCGATGAACCGCCTGTTTCTGATGAGTGCGGAACGGATAAAGGCTGCGATAACAATATTGGCGGGAATAAGCAACATCCAAGATATCGTGAGGACGTTGATAGGTGCATACGTAGATAACCATGCAAAATAGCTGACCAGGAATATAAATGTCCCCACAGTGGACACGCCTACCGGGAGAAAAAAACCGATGAGTAGGGCTCCGAGTGTGCCGATACTAAACAGAATCTCCGAGCTCGTTAGAATATGTCTCTGATATATACCCCAATAAATGAGTAGCTCTTGCACCATGACAAGAACAATCATCAGGAAATAGCCTAGTTCAATGCGGCGCATAGGGGTGTTTTTATTCATTCGCATCCTTCCTTTCTGGGGTCCGCTTGCGCGTGTAATTTATCATCATTCATTCATATTTTTGCGAAATTACGAAATAATCTACGCATATATTATTACATAAAACAACATAAATCGACATGATTTTCGTGGAAATCATTCAATTTCAAGGTCGATTTTGAGTATGTTATCAATCGTTGTTTAGTGTCGTTTCTGCCAATAGTGGAAACAGATTATCAAAGATATGCGTATTGTTATCGAAAACATATCCGCCCTTGTAAGCAGAATCTTGGTCACGGAGCTTTAGCATCTGATCTTCCAATTGCTTGGCCCACTGAACATCATCACCTTTTAGAGCCAGTAAGATGGCTAATCCATATACCCCAGGAGATTCATAGGAGACATCCGGTTCTCTGGTCTGCCGATTGTAACGACCCATTAATTGATGCCGCTTCTCAAATTCACTTTTCAAGAATTGTATCAATGGTGTAGGTTGTTGCCCGGCTTCGGCCATATGGATGCCTACGATTAGCTGATCAATCAAGTTCACAGACTCATCGTAGGTGTATTGCTTGGAATACACATCAAACGATTTGGGGTAAAAGACACCATCATTCGGCATACGAAGAAGCAGATTCTCGTACTGGTCATATTCGTTGCTGGTAATGAGATGGTTAGCTTTCATCTTTTTCAGAGCGGATAGATCCACATAGACCAGACTCAGTGTTTGGGAAGATTCATTTCGTTTAAAATCGTGGAAATCTACAAAATATCCGTTCTGCTTTCCTTCCGTTTGCAAGGTGGATGAAATCTCTTTAGCAAGGTTTAAATATTTCTCATCGTTCCATACAGCATAGGCTTTGAGTAAAGAGTCGATGATCCGGAGATCGTCTCCTAGCGCATTGGTGCTTACCTCAGAATGGCCGGTGGGACGAAGCTTCCATTGAATATATTTTTGAGGGGTTAGGAAATATGTTGTTAATAGCTGGAGGCTTTCGTCAAAGGTTTGTTGATCATGCTGCATAACAGCGTAGTGCATCCAGAGTCCTTGTGACTCCGAAAGTGCTTCTCTACCCGCCACAATATTCGGATCTGTAGTCTGAGCGTCCTGAAGATAGGTGGCTAGTGTGCCATTCGCATTTCTCATATGTTGATTAATGAAATCTGCCGTATTGGATGGCTGTTCCTTACCGTAATGTAGAACAGACCCTATAATACAGATTCCTAAAAAGGTTACTATAATAGTAATTACTGTTTTTGCGTTATTGTGAACCAACTTTTTCATATTTGCACCTCGATTCATTTTGATTGTAATGGATTTTGTGGTGCCTTTCCACCCTGTACTAGGATGCGCTAGTCAGATTGAAACTTGCATCTAACTATGATGTTGTCTGTACGCAAAAAAGCTGCACTTTAATGTCTGCTGGAGACACAAAGTACAGCTTATATGTATGAAAGTTTACCTACAGGGGCGATCCATTCTCAGCTTAAGGCTCAATCTTCCGTAATTTTAGCTTTGGAGCGACTTCATCAATGCGATTCGTCCAGAGGCCGCCGCTGTAGTCATCCGGCAGTCGTTGCAGATCTTCCTCTGAATCGAACCCTTCCGACCATCCGCCATCGCCTGCTACCATAATTACCCGCGTATTAACTTTATCCATCCGATTTAGAAATTTATCAGGCCAGCCCCATAAGAAGGAAGCGTATTTCTCGGGAATATGTAGCTGCGTGTTCTGGCAAACCGAAGGGACATATCCTGTCCACCCAGCTCCTGTGTAGGAGACCAGGCAGCTTTTCAGTGTGGCCTTGGACATGACCCTGATCGAGGGGAGATGCTGTTTTAACGTGCTGATGGGTGCATCATCACCGTATACTGTAAGGCTGGTTAATTGTTCGGCAGGCAGTTGTGATAGATATTCTGCCAGTTGATTGCCTTCATTAGAATCACTGCTCTTAACATGGATAAGGAAAGCATGATCCGGGAAAGTCGCTAGAACTTCTTCTAAAGACGGCATAAGACCGATACCTTTTCCTCGGAACGGATACGTTGCTCCTTGGTCTGCGGTATAGCCATATCCAATGTCTATGTTTTTTAACTCGTCCATGGTATAATCCTTGACCATCCCCTGAACATCAGTTCTGCATTCTAACGTCCAGTCATGAAAAACAGCGAATTGACCATCTTTCGTTAATTTAATATCCAGCTCAACCATATCGGCACCTGAATCAAAAGCGGCTTTCATGGAGGGGATTGTATTCTCCAAATAGGGGTGCTCTGGTTCGTAAATGATGGAGGCTGTACAGGTATCCGCCTGAATGCCGTCCATTGGAAATGTCTGTCCCAGGCCGCGGTGTGCGAGTATTAAAGGTTCTCCCGTGCGTTCTTTTGTGAATAGCGATGTATTATTAATAAACATAAATATGAACAATACAGAAAAAAACAGAATGATTTTCGTTCTTCTTTTTTTATTTTTCACTACCCGATCCCCCGAAATCTGTTTAAAATGAACAGTGTTACTATCTCTCTTATTTGATCATATTCATTTAGAGAGCTTGCTCAATAGCTGGATCATAACAATTACATGATAGTGATCTGATAATATGATAAAGATATAGGAGGGATAACGATGGACAGATCCTCCTTTTTGGTGGTAGAGCGCGGGAACCCTTATGAACGGGGAGATGTGATTCCGCTAAATAATCCTTTGATGACCTTGGGCAGAAAGGGAAAGCAGTGGAATCCAGACATTCCATTTGATAATGTGTTCGTCTCTCGAAAGCACGCTGCTCTAATATATAAAAATGGTCTCTTCTACATTAAGGATTTGAACAGTAAGCATGGAACTTTCGTGAACCAGGAACGGCTTGCCCCGAGTGAAGAAAAGGTTCTAGAGCATTCAGATCTGATCGCTCTAGCCGGCGATTTAATCGTCTTATCGTTCTCTAGCGTCAGTATGGATGAAACGATGGATATTACCCCGCAAATGAAGCAAATGGCGGCCTACAAGCCCTCCGATCGAGTTGAACTGGACCCTTTCAAGCAGGAGTTTGTGTTTGAGGAGGAAGTATACGCCTTCTCCGAAAAAGAATATAAGTGTATTGAGATTCTGATAAACCACAAGAATCAGTTCGTATCCAAGGAACAGATGAAGTGCTGGATCTGGCCTGAACGAAGCTACAGCGAGGGTGATGTGCCCGACGTAAGCGCTGAAGAACTGAATGCTCTAATCTACCGCGTACGGAAGAAGACGCGGCATATTTTATCGATTGAAAGTATCCGTGGTAGAGGATACATACTGCATTCCGAGGATTAATATATTCGTCTGTTAGACCGATAATTTCATAACTAAAAGGACACCTTGAGGCCATGGATGATGGCTGCTCTGGGTGTCCTTTTTGGTGGTGCTAAGTCGCTTGTTTGATCGAATAATTCTTATTCTTTGGTAATCGAGAAAGGAATTTCATCAGACGTGTATTGGCGGTAGCTTGGAGCCAGACCGAGCCGGAAATCAAGCGTCTTTCCTTCCATAATATCTTCATGCTTCACGTACAACTTGGTGTAGTCTTCGCCGTCCAAAGCAACATGCGCTACGAAATTGGACTGCGGGTTGTTGTTGTCTGTATGGATGTTCATTTCTTTACCATTCGGCAGCTCGATGGTTACTGTATCGAATAACGGAATACCCAGCACATATTCGCCGCTGCCTGGACATACTGGATAGAAGCCCATGGAGCTGAATACATACCATCCTGACATACTGCCGTTATCCTCATCACCAGGGAAGCCATCAAAGCCGCTGTTGAACAAGTTCGTCATAATTTGTTTGATTACAACCTGTCCCGAAGCGGGTTGTCCAACATAGTTAAACATGTATGGAATATGGAAGCTTGGTTGGTTGGATATGGCAACTTGACCAAAATCAACAGCTGCCATTTCGCTCATTTCGTGAATTTCAAATCCATATCCTTTAACATCAAAGTCAGGAGCTTTATTGCACAGCTCTGTTAGGTGATTAAAGAAACGATCCTTCGATCCGTAAGCTTGAATGAGGCCTTCGAAATCTTGATATACCGCGAAGCTGTTCTGCCATGCGCTGCCTTCGGCATAATCAAGTCCCCAGCTCGTATCGCTAAAGCCTGGACGGAATTGCCCATCTTTGTCCTTAGCTCGCATAAATCCAGTTTCTGCATCGAAAATATTACGGTAGTTGAGAGCACTTTGTCTGTACTTCTCGGCAATTTCTGTTTTGCCTAATACCTCTGCCACACGGCTGATGCAGTAGTCGCTGTATGCATAATCGAGCGTATGGTTGACGCTTTCGTGATAATCGCTTGGAACATAGCCGTATTTCAGGTAATCGATCGTACCTTGACGACCATAGATGTTCGTCTTGCTCTGTGTTGTTGCGGCTGTCAGCATCGCTTCAAGCAGCTCAGGCAGAAGGGAATCAGCGATTCCTTTTACAGCAGCGTCTGCAATTACAGCGTCGATGAGTGTACCCGGCATCAGACCGCGCTCATCCGGAGACAACCATTTCGGCAAGAAGCCGGTTTCCCGGAATGAATTCAGGAAGCCCTCAAGCATTTCCTTATATTCGTTAGGCGCGATGATAGAGTAGAGCGGGTACACCGTTTTGTATGTATCCCAGAATCCGTTATTGGTGTACAAGATACCCTTCTTCACTTCTTTAGCTGTTGTATCGTAATGAATAGGTTCCATATTCGCATCTAGCTCGTAGAACTTTTGCGGGAATAAGAACATACGGTACAAGCAGGTGTAGAAGGTCTTCAAGTATTCTTCGTTGCGATGTGTGACTTTAATTTTGCTCAAGTAATGATTCCATGCACTTGCTGACTCTTCTTTCATGCTGTCAAAAGAAGCTGTGATTTCCCGTTCATGATTGAGCTCCGCTTGTTCGATGCTGATAAATGAAGTAGACAGTTTGACTTCCAGCGTCCCTTTCTCGCAATCTTTGAAACGAAGAACCAAGTGCTGATTGCTTCCTTCAATCGCATTAGCAGCTGTGAATTTACCTTCAGCATCATAGTAACCAGAAGTGGACGAATCGATTTCTTTGTTGAATGTCATAACTACATAAATGCCAAAGTTCTCATCTTGGCATCCGGAGAAATTGCTGATGAAACCAGAAAGTTTACGACTTGCTGCATCCCACTTAAGCGAGCTTTTTCCTTTTGCATTCAGAACGAATCCTGCCTGATGGATTGAATTATACTTGATACGAAGCGCTGCCCCGTAAGTGGAAGGGACAAGCTCTGTCGTGATGTTGTAGCGCTGCTGCTTTACGCGAACATAATTCGGCTTAAATACAGCCTCTTCGGGGCGATAGGAACTCTGACAAGTGAAGACCGATCCCCTTATCTTGTCATCGGCAATTGGCGTCATAAGGAAGTGGGCGAAATCACCCATCCACGGGCTTGGCTGGTGCGTCAATCGAATCCCTTGAAACACACGATCATTCGGATTGAAGAACCAGCTTCCCTCATCGCTTGTTTGAACAACAAAGTGATTCATACCGAACGGCACTGAAGTATAGGGTAGTGTGTTTCCGTTAGAAAAAGAATGTTTGTTGTTAGAACCTTGTCTGGTGTCGATATAGTGCAACATGATGGAAATCTCCTTTTTAGTTATGAGATGGGTTTTACAATCTCTTGACGGTCTGACGCTCAATGAGTTTAACCGGAACAACTACATTGTCTGTGGAGTGATCACGAGGGTTCTGGATGATCCGGATTAAACTTTCGGCAGCCAGCTGGCCCATTTTTGTGAAATCTTGCGAAATTGTAGTCAGCTTAGGGTCAATAAAGCTCGCGAGTTGGATATTATCAAACCCTACGATCGAGAAGTCATCCGGTATGGAGAGTCCAAGTTCTTTAGCGATTTGAATAATTTCAACTGCAATGAGGTCATTCTCGGCGATGATTCCTGTGATCCCCTGTTCCATGACAGACTGAATGAAGTGGATATAGAAATCTCTTCCGTCGTCCTCTGCATGAGTTAAATAACGTTCGGTCAAGTCATTTACACTGTTATCGATCAGATTATGATCGAAGAGTGCCTTTAAATATCCGAAATATCGTTCACGTATTGAAGAGGAAAATTCGACCTTAAGCGAAGAGAGAAAGGCGATTTTCTTATGGTTGTTCTCGATCAAATGTTTGGTTGCCTGGTAGGCACCGTCAAAGTTATCCGAGACAACGGATGGAAATGGAATGCCCTCAATGTGTTTATCCATCGTCACTACAGGGAAATGAGATAGATGGTACTGATACAAAACGTCGAGATCCGAGATGCTGGTCACCGGATAAAAAATAACTCCCGAATTAGAGCTTTGTAGTGCATTTTGTAACAGTTTACGTTGGCCAACCGTCGTGTTGGACTGGATATTGAGGGTATAATCCGTTCCCGCAAGATATTCATTGATTCCTTTCTCGAAGTCTCTAAGACCGGAATCATGGTGAAATGGGAGGATCAGCAAAATCACTTTGATCGTATTATCCGAAGTCCGATTGTTTGTAATCGTTGAATTTACAAAGCTCCCCTTTCCTTGCACCCGGTAAATTAAGTTGGCGTTCTCGAGTTCAGTCAGTGCTCGCTTGGATGTAATTCGACTTACATTGTATTTCTTAGAAATTTCGGCTTCGGTAGGCAGCTTGTCCCCGATTTTTAGTTCCCCGGATTCAATCTTCGCCTTTAAATCAATAACGATATGTTGATATAACGGAATGTTATCCATATATCCTCCTTCTTGCTAAAATTGATATATCATTTTAAATGAGTTATGTCAAAGTATTATGATGTATCAAGCGATAAAGCAATATTTTTGATGTGTGTAATTAAAGCATCCCCAACATGATAAAAGCCTGAAAAACGTTGATATTCAAGGGTTTCTAGTATGTGTTGATATACCGGAATTTATGAATAACGTGCGTTTCTGTAGGGTGCTTTACTCTGAAGTATCTCTTAGTTTCATACTATATTCATGTATCAAAGATTTCAAGAAATATTCACTTATATATTTTTTGGAATAGAAATGTAAGCGCTAGACAAACTGGTAGATATATCATATAATCAAATTGTTCTTGCAACATGATATATCAAATACTGGGGGTTTGTAGAGTGTTTAAATCAAAAAAAGGCAAAGTTGTTATGTCATTATTGCTTTCATCAGCTCTGCTTGTTACAGCCTGTGGTGGTAAAACTGAGGATTCCCAAGGGTCTGGTGGCTCTACTGATGAGAAAACCACTGAAATTTCACTTTTAAGACCAAGTTGGAACAACTTGCGTCCTGCATCAAAAGATCTATGGATGTGGCAAGAATACGAGAAAATGTCCGGAGTTAAAGTAAATTGGGAAGAACTTTCGGATATTGGAGAGAAGAAGAACGTTATTTTAACGAGAAAAGATTTGCCAGATGCATTTTATCAAGTGGACTGGAGCAATGGCGAGTTGCTCAAGTACGGTCAACAAGGAATGTTCGTACCGCTTGAGGATTTGATTAAAGAGCACGCACCTAACCTGCAAAAGTATTTGGATGAGAATGAAGAAGTGAGAAAAGGATTGACGAGTGCAGACGGTCACATCTATGCACTTCCATATCTAGACCCATATCCAGAAGGTAACCGGACCCTTCGTCTGTATATCAACAAGAAATGGCTAGATAATCTCGGTATGGAAGTTCCTAAGACTACCGCTGAGCTCGAAGAAGCATTGATGGCGTTTGTTACTAAGGATCCTAACGGTAATGGCGTGAACGATGAGCAAGGATGGTATATGCCGAGCGGAAACATTGGATGGACCTTCGAACAGATGTTGATGGGTTCTTACGGTATCGGTAACGGTGGTCGTAAGGCTGTAGGTAACTTCATCTATGTCGATAAAAACGATGAAATTCAGCTGACGATTACGTCCGATGGATATAAAGAGATTTTGAAGTATCAGAACCGTTTGTATAAGAATGGTGCAATCAACAAACAAGCATTCAGTGGTGTCGATTATGACAAGTGGGTTGCTGACGCTGCAAAAGATACCGTTGGTGCTTGGAACTGGGCTGCTCCAGATTACATCGGTGAGAGCGTAAAGAATGACTTTGTTGCGATTAACGTTCTAGCTGGTCCTGAAGGCGACATGGCTTCCCTGACGGATTCCCAGGTAGCAGGTGCATCCAGCCTTGTTATTACAAAGGATGCGAAAGATCCAGGAGCTATTCTGAAGTGGGTTGATTACTTCTATAGTGAAGAAGGAAGTATTTTCGGTTACCTCGGTAAAGAAGGCGTAACCTACAACATGGAAGATGGCAAAATGGTCTATATCGACGAAATCTTGAACTACAAAGATGGTATCGGACTTGGAGCATTCCAATATGTAGATAACGTTTATGGCGGATACTTCCCATATGTTGAACTTTCTCCAGAAGTTAGAGCAGCTGCTGGTAAACAAGAAGTACCAGTTCACGCTGATTTGACAGAAGAAACTTTGCCAAGTGTACTGCTGCCTGACTTGCCAGCAACGACCGAGGAAGCAAACCAATCCTCCTCCATTATTGCTGACGTAGGTAACTATGTTGGACAAATGCGTGTAGAGTTCGTTACAGGCACTAAAGATATCGATAAAGAGTGGGATAACTACATTGCACAGCTGAAGAAAATGGGCGCTGATAAATACCTGGAAATCAAACAGGCGCAATACAAGCGTTATAAAGAGAGCTAAGCCATTTGCTGTTAGGGGAGATTCTTATAGGATCTCCCCGAAATGTTAAGGAGAGGGGAATACTATGGAATCTTCACTACATAAGAAAAGCGTTCTAAAGCCGAAACGCAAGCCCAATATTCGGAAGAATAAATGGTTGTACATCATGATGCTTCTACCACTAGCCTCCTTGATTATATGGAACTATATCCCGATGTACGGGATTATTATTTCATTTAAAGACTACTCTCCTGCGCTCGGAATGATGGACAGTCCGTGGGTGGGATTTGACCATTTTAAAAGGTTTTTTAATGCGTTCTATTTCTGGGACGTTATTATTAACACTTTGCGTATCAGTATTTACAGTCTTGTTGTCGGGGTTCCACTGCCGATTATATTAGCGCTTATGTTTAATGAGCTGCGCAATAAGAAGTATAAATCTCTTGCACAGACGATTTCCTACATTCCAAACTTTATATCGATTGTTATCATTGTCGGAATGCTCATGTTCTTTACGTCTCCAGTTGATGGCGTGATCAACTCGATCATCCAGTATTTTGGAGGAGAGCCAATTGACTTTATCGGTGATCCAGATCTGTTCCCACACGTCTTCGTTTGGTCAGGCATTTGGCAGTCGGTCGGCTGGAGTACGCTGATCTATACCGCTGCCATGTCCGGTATTCCGCAAGACCAATATGAAGCAGCATATCTTGAAGGCGCAAGCCGTTTGCAGTGTATTCGTCATATCACCATTCCGGCGATTATGCCGACTATTGTTATTCTTACGATCTTGGCAACTGGATCTGTGATGTCTGTCGGATTCGAAAAGGTACTATTAATGCAGAATGATGCAAACCTTGCTACATCCGAGGTTTTGTCAACATATACGTATAAAGCTGGTATTTTGAATGCTGAATACAGCTTCTCCGCTGCAGTAGGCTTTTTTAACAACATTATTAACTTTATCGTGTTGTATGTGGTCAATAAATTTTCTCAGAAATTTAGTGAAACAAGCCTGTGGTAAGGAGGAGCAGATATGCAGTTATATCAAACTAGAGAAGACAAAATTTTCAATTGGATTAACATCGTATTGATCGGCATTTTTACACTCGTTATTCTGTATCCGTTATTGTTCGTTGTATTTGCATCACTTAGTGATCCTACAAAAATATTCGATAATCCTGTATTACTCTGGCCACAAGGCTTTACCTTGGAAGGGTATAAACGGGTGTTTGAGAACCCTGATATTTGGATGGGTTTTAAAAATGCTGTAATCTATACCGTCTTAGGGACAGCGATTAACGTGGTCATGACTACGCTCGCGGCCTATCCGTTATCCCGGAGTGATTTTCGGGGACGTAATGTAATCACAATCTTGTTTACGTTCACGATGTTCTTCTCCGGTGGTCTGATTCCTACTTATTTGGTTAACCAGGCCTTAGGCATTGTCAATACCATGTGGGTTATGGTCTTGCCGGGTGCTATCAGTGTGTACAACATGATTATCATGCGTACTTATTTTCAGCAGAACATTCCTAAAGAGCTGGAGGAAAGTGCGTTTATTGATGGCGCTACCGATATGCAGCTTCTAGTCAAGGTGGTATTACCACTTTCCACACCGATTATCGCGGTTATGATGATGTTTTACGGTGTTGGTAGATGGAATGGCTACTTCGATGCGATGATTTATCTGTCGGATCGTGAATTATTCCCGCTGCAGTTGATTTTGAGAGAAATCTTGGTACAGAACCAGATGGGGGATGCGGCGAACCAAGCGATCATGGGCAGTGGTCAAAGTGAGGTCAACATGATTAAGCAGTCCATTAAGTATGCCGTGGTTATTGTATCCAGTCTTCCGGTACTGATCTTCTATCCAATCGTGTCAAAATACTTTGAAAAAGGTATCATGGTTGGTGCTATCAAAGGTTAATCTACATTAAATACCATCGTAATTCATTAAAAACACCAGCTTTTTCCCTGAAGAGGGATAAAGGCTGGTGTTTTTTTGATGGGGTCTCTTTTATTGTATGGGACACCCTGAACAATTGCCCAGGCCTTTGCATAGCATATAGCACAACTTTACGGAGGTTTGGGAAGGGTGTGGTCGCGGTGGGTATTCATTTGACAGCGATTCATTATGTGTATCTAGCGTTCATCGTGTTTATTATGGCGCTGCTTATCCGGCGGCGTGATACGACAATGATATGCGTAGCCGGTATATTCGCGCTTGGACTGTTGGCGACGGAGACGCTGGCTGGATCGGTATCAGGAGTATTTAACTCCTTTATTTATGCAACCAAAGAGCTGATGGGAACGATTATGATTATTTCGATTATTGTTGCCATGAGCCGGGTTCTGATTCGTACGGGGATTAATGAGACGATGGTGGCACCGTTGACGCGCTTTATGCATACGCCTGCCATGGCATTTTGGGGAATAGGGCTTATTATGATGGTGACCTCTTTCTTCTTCTGGCCATCGCCAGCCGTCGCGCTTATCGGCGCTGTGTTATTACCTGTAGCGATTCGTGTGGGGTTGCCTGCACTTGGTGCCGCTATAGCAATGAATTTGTTCGGGCACGGGATAGCATTATCCGGCGATTACATTATCCAAGGCGCGCCGAAATTAACGGCTGATGCAGCCGGCATTCCGGTATCCAGTGTCATGGAGGCGAGTGTACCCCTCGTGATTGTGATGGGCTTGGTGACAACGGTAACCGCATTTTGGTTCATGCGCAGAGATATGAAGAACGGCAAGTGGAAAGACGGACTCATATCAGGAAAAAGCGCAGCGAGTGCTTTGACAGGAGGGGATGGGGAGGAGAGCGAGGCAGTGATAGACCCTCGGGTGAGACAGTGGCTTGCTGTTATTATCCCGCTGTTATTCCTCGCTAATGTAGCTGCGATGTTCTTTCTCAAGCTGCAGGGCGGTGATGCTACCGCGCTTGTCGGCGGAACTGCTGTAATCATTCTGATTGCGGTCACTTTGCTGGCGCATCGGAATCAAGGTCTGGAGAAAGTCACCTCTTATTTGATAGATGGGTTTACGTTTGGATTCAAGGTATTCGGTCCCGTTATTCCGATTGCCGCCTTCTTCTATCTTGGCGATTCGGCATTTACGGATCTGTTCGGTAAAGTGCTGCCGGAAGCTTCACACGGCATTGTTAACGATCTGGGCGTTGCGCTGGCTAGCAGTGTACCACTGAATGGAACAGTTGGTGCCGTCACCTTGACGATTACAGGTGCGATAACGGGGCTCGATGGATCGGGATTCTCCGGTATTTCACTTGTAGGATCGATCGCACAGCTCTTTGCGGTTGCAACGGACTCTGGAGCCGCAACGCTTACCGCTCTCGGTCAAGTAGCGGGAATCTGGGTTGGTGGTGGAACACTCATTCCTTGGGCACTCATTCCAGCTGCGGCAATCTGTGGTGTGAGCCCATTTGAATTGGCTCGGCGCAACCTGAAGCCAGTAGCGATTGGCCTGGCAGTGACGACAGTGGTTGCGATATTCCTATTGTAAATCGTTAGGGGAGAGTATAGGCGACCTGCAAAGGTCGCCTATTGTATGTATTGCATTACCTCAATCAGGATAAGTTCCTGAGATATATCTCTAGGTTTAGGGTAAATCATCTTAGGACTAATGTGTATATTGTCTAAGTCAAAGACATTCGAAATATTCGAAATGAGGAGGAGACGCTATGCAGTGGAAAGGGAGAAGAGCAAGCTCTAATGTCGAGGATCGGAGAGGTCGTAAGGGGCCAGGACTGGTCGGTGGAGGCATTGGCGGTATCGTCATTCTGCTGATTGTAACGCTGCTTGGCGGCAATCCTGCGGATCTGCTGAGCAGTCTCACAGGCTCCGGATCAGATACGGGAGCGCCCTACACAGAGACAGCTGAAGAGAAAGAGCTTTCTCAGTTTGTGTCTGTTGTTCTGGCAGATACCGAAGATGTATGGACTGAGGTTTTCAAGGAGCAAGGAAAAACCTATGAGAAGCCCAAGCTCGTTCTCTATACGGGAAGCGTTCAGTCTGCCTGCGGAACAGCGGGTTCATCGGTGGGTCCATTTTACTGTCCAGGTGACCAGAAGCTGTATATTGACCTGAGTTTCTATGACGAGTTGCGTCAAGAGTTTCAGGCGCCAGGTGATTTCGCCATGGCTTATGTGATCGCTCACGAAGTGGGGCATCATGTGCAGACGCTACTAGGGACATCGGACAAGCTGGCGAAGTATCGGAAGAGCTTAAGTGAACAGGAATATAATAAATATCAGGTGCGATTCGAGCTCCAGGCTGATTATCTGGCAGGTGTGTGGGCACATCATGCGCAGGGGATGAATTTGCTTGAGGAAGGTGACCTGGAGGAAGCCTTAACAGCTGCAAGTGCTGTAGGGGATGATACGATACAGAAGAAGGCAAGAGGTTATGTCGTTCCAGAGAGCTTTACACATGGCACGTCAGAGCAGCGGAAGCGTTGGTTCTACCAAGGTTTTGAGAATGGGACGCTGAATGGTGGAGATACATTTAATGCGAAGGATTTATAACATCATGTAAAAAGATGGCCCCTATAGGGGCCATCTTGGTCTGTCGGGAAAGTATCGGCGGCAATGTATTAGTTTCAATACGATATTGCATGATTGCCAAATAAGAAAGCTGCCAATTTTAAAGGGAAGAACGATGCTTATTTGCTCTTGCTCCATTCTTCGTTGGCCTGTTTCTCGATTTCCTGACCTCCCTGCTGATAATACTTCTGTACAAACTCGTCGTATTTATCAATGCTCCATGTTCCAGTTACAATCTTGACGAAATACTCCAGCCACAGCTTGTTTTCAAGATCTGGATAATCGAGCTGCGCAGGCACGGTCTTCCATAACTCGTTCTTGATCAGATCCTTGGAGGCTGTATCCAGCGCGGCACGAACATTCTCGTTGGTCCAGCGGCGGTCAACGACTTGCACGAAACGAACTGGATTTGAGAATCCTTTCTGGTAAAGCTCTGAATACGTTGACGTTTGAACGATTAGATTTTTCTCTTTGTCATAAGTGTAATCCACGTTTTCTTCTCCGTAGGTGAGTAGATTCACGCCACCATTCTCATCGTCGCTAACCGACCAATCCAGCAACTGAATTAGCTTTTCAGGTTGTTCGGCTTTCGCACTAATTGATTTTAGGGCGCCGCCCGCATAAGGGTTCACCTCTGGGTATCCCAGTTTACCGCCAGGACCTTTTGGAGGTGTGATCATCGTAAGCTTTGCCGTAGGCGTGGCCTTCACAAGCGCTTCAGGTAGTGTAGCTCCCTTCGGATCGACGGAAAATGCGTCATATTCGAATGCACCTACCTTTGAATTGGTGACACGGGTTTCAAACTGTTTCGTTTCCATCACTGGAAACTCTGGATCAATCAAACCTTCTTTGTACCACTGCTGAAGTACAGCAAGCGCATCCTTTGTTTCCGGCAGAGTAAAACCTTTTACGATTTTCCCGTCCCTCTCCATCCAGAAGGTTGGACTTACGCCGAACGCTCCAAAGACGACGTTAAATTGCGAGGTCTTGCTGCCGCCTAATCCGTAAGTATCCTTTTTCCCATTTTGATCCGGATCGTTATTCACGAAGGCACTAAGGACGTCATGCAATTCATCTAGCGTCGTTGGTTGATTCAAGCCTGCATGCTCCAGCCAATCTTGTCTCATCAAGAGGCCGTTTGTGTTCGGTGAATTGAAAGACTCTTCTCTGACGCCGCTCGGGATAGCATAGATTTTCCCATCAAATGTTACGCCTTCCCAGCGTTCTTTCGGGATCACTTTCATGAGATGCGGTGCGTCCTTTAATAGATCGTCAAGCGGCATAAGAAGCCCCTGATCGATAAACTGGGTGAGCGTAGTTGTATCCACCCCGAAGAAATCAGGCAATTCGCCTGAAGAAGCCAGCAAATTCAGCTTGGTCGTATACTCCGACCCCATCAGCGTGACCTTATAGTCAATATTCTGAAGGCCAGCCTTCTCCAGTCCCTGTATAATTTTCTCTTTAGCTTCGCCGCCGTTTTCAGGGTACTCAGGAATCCCCAAACTGAAGAACATATCATATGTGATCTTTTTATCTGTTTTAGATCCGTTATCCTTCGTTGGAGCCTCTACTCCCTGACTACTGCCGCAGCCTGCGATCAGGATCATGCTAGCCAGGCATAACGTCGACCAGCGTTTATTCCATATTTTCATTAAGCTTCTCCCCCTTAAATGGTCCAATCAAGTAACATACGATTTTAGATTTTAAGATTTAACAGCACCAAGCGTTGTACCTTTAATGAAGTATTTTTGCAAGAAAGGATAGGTGCACATAATTGGGATAATGGAGACGACGATCGCGGCAGCGATAACCGATTCCGTCGCAGAGTCTGTCATTTGCCCTGTTTCTGCAACGAGCTGTTGTCCAGCAATGATTTCTCTCAGAAGAAGCGGAAGGGTATATTGTGATTTGTCATTCAAGTAAATCAGCGCCTGCATGAAGTTATTCCATAGACCAACACATTCCCACAGCGCGATGGTGGCGAGAACCGGCTTACAAAGCGGAAGAATGATTTGAAAAAATATACGCAGCGGCCCAGCCCCGTCAATCGTCGCCGATTCTTCCACTTCAGCCGGAATGCCCCGCATAAAGCTCTGCATGACGATGACGTTAAAGGCCGAGATCATGCCAGGTATAATCAGAGCCCACAACGAGTTGATCATGCCTAGATTTTTAACGAGTAGATACGTCGGGATCATGCCTCCGCCAAATAGCATCGTGAAAATGATGAGAAATGTAATAATTTTGACGCCTGGCAAGCTGCTTCGGTTTAACGGATATGCCGTCATTGCCGTCAACAGAACATGCAGGAAGGTTCCTGCCACAGCTACAATGATGCTGTTCCGGTAAGCCAGCCATATGAAATTGGATTTAAATACACTTTCATAAGCTCCGAACGTAAATTCCCTCGGTCCGAGAAATAGTCCGCCCTTTAATACTCCAGCTGAGGAGCTGAATGAGATGGATATTTCGTGCCATAAGGGATAGAACGTGATTAAGCAAAATAGGATCAGAAAAAGCGCGTTGCCCCAGTCAAATAAACGGCTGCCCATTGTTTTATTTCTCATAGTCCTCCATCCTCACCATAGCCCGCGTTCGCCCATCCGTCTGACAATCCAGTTCGTAAACAATAGCAGCAGCAAACCAACAAACGATTGGAATAAGCCAGCTGCAGCCGCGAAAGAATAACGGCCCATTGTTAAACCGAGACGGTAAACGTACGTATCTAGCACGTCGGCTACTTCAAAAACAAGCGGGTTGTATAATATGAAAATTTGATCAAAGCCAACGCTCAAAATCTGTCCGGTCCGCAAGATGAGCAGAACAATGATCGTAGAGGAGATGCACGGCAGCGTAATGAATCTGACCAGTTGAAAACGATTGGCCCCGTCGATGCGCGCAGCTTCATACAATTCCGGGTTCACGCCTGCGATTGCAGCCAGATAAATGACCGTGCCCCATCCGACTTCCTTCCACATTTCCGTTAAGATCAGAAATCCGCGGAACGAACCCGGGTCCATGATCGGTGATGTGCTAACGCCGAATAGTTGAAGGAGTCCGGTGTCTGTAGAGAAAATGGAGAACAGTATGCCGCCGAGTACCACCCAGGAAACAAAGTGCGGAAAATAGATGATGGTCTGAATGGTCCGTTTGAAGAACTTGTTTACCACTTCATTCAGCAGCAGTGCCAATATAATCGGCGCCGGGAAATTGAAAATAAGTTTATAAAAGCTGATGATGATGGTGTTCTTGAGTGCAACCCAGAAATCTGGAGCCTCAAACAAAATCCGGAACCATTTTAAACCTGTCCAGGGCCCGGAAAACATGCCGCCGGCGATTTTGAAATCTTGAAAAGCAATCGCTATACCCGCCATGGGAATATATCTGAAAATAACGAAGTAAAGGATTCCCGGTAACAGCAGCAGATAATAGTACTTATGCTTGTGAAAAGATCTCATAAATCTCGACCTTCTAGGTTTTCCTCCCTGAAACGGTTGTTTCGCTTCAGCGATTTGATTAGGCAATAACTCCTCTCCTTTACAATTGAAATGTTACACACCGCAATAATGTGTGCGCTTTCATCGTAAAGAGAACGAGGAGGAAACAAAATCATCAGTTTGCGATAAACATGAGGATTTTATGATGATTTCCTTATTTACATCATGATTTTATGGTTAATATCAGTTTTTTCCTATGTTCTTACGGTATTCTCCTGGTGTAACACCCTCGAATTTTTTGAAAAAACGGATAAAGCTCTGTACATCGTTATACCCGAGTGCTTGGCTGATTTCGTTTAACGAGTCTGAACGCTGAGCCAGCATTTCTTTACTTTTCGCCACTCGGAATTCGGTCAAATATTCGAGCATAGATTTTCCTGTTTCCGTTTTGAAAGTTCGACTAAGATGTCCGCTGCTAATACCGATATGATCGGCAATATCCGTTATGGAAATATTCATAGCGAAGTGCTCTTCCATATATTCAATCGCTTTGGTTGTGTATCTGTTCATATGTTTTCGATTCTCAAGCTCTTGGAGGTGCGAAATATGCCGCTGTATATGTCTGCTCATAAATTGACGTAGCTGATCGTTGTTGCGGCATTCGTTCAGCTTCAGGATCCCGATTCCTTCATTTAAATCCCATACATCGTATCCTTCTTTTAGCAACTCGTTATCGATGCTGCCCATTAACAAGACAAGCATTCCCTGTAGTTTTTCATGTGAATAGCTCGAATTGTAAATATATTGTTCAAACAGCTCTTCAATACACGCCTCCGCCTTATCCCGGTTCAAGGTAACGATCGTGTGGAGCAGCTGCTTTTGCATAGATAAGGGATACTCAAGCTTACGATTCTTTGGAACATTCTGTACGAAAATAACTTCATCACTACCCATGACAGCTTTGTAATTCAATGCTCGTCTGATAAGCTCATACGATTGATGGATTTCCTCGATTGGACAAACTTCGCTGACGCATAGCTGTAAGGAAACGCTTAGCCGCCCCTCGGTAAATGCCATCATCTCGGCATAGCATTCGCGTATGCGATCTTTTAGACCGTCATGCAGATTAGGCGTGTTGACATTCACGATAAAGCCGAACTTGTTGTCATCCAGAATGGTGCCTTCCCCTATAAAATGAGTTTTGAGCGTTTCCGACACAAAGCTGAACATGACAAGCTTATGCTGCGGATCTTGCGATTCCTCGCTCACAAGCGGATCGACTACGACCACCATAACGAGGTAACCTGGAGCCGAAAAGGTTATTCCTAGCTGTTCCAAGCGGCTTGGTATCGAGTCCTTATCCAGCAGATTATTTTGCAAAATATCACCGATCAAGTGATCCTTTACAACCGGTTCATTTTGTTTGAGTGTATGTATCATACTGGTTATGGCTCCATTGACAAGGGAAAACTCGTCCGTCTCCTCTCTGGTAAACCACTCATGCTTCTTTCCTACGGTACCGCTCAAGGTTTCGATAAGAGTTTTCCAAGGGTGATACATTTTCACCGCGTATAGGTATGAAATCACTAGTCCGATCAATCCCACTAGGAGCACGACAAATGACAGTCCCATCAATTTGTCCATGAGACGTTCCTGATACAGTTGGTATGGCGTTAGATGAACGACTTTCCAGCTGTTGTAGGGGACCGACGCAACACGCATAAAGTAAGATTTTTTGTTCCAAGTGACTTTACTCATCTCAGTGTCTTGCATCTTAGATACTTGAAGGATCAATGATTGAAGCTCAGGAACTTGGGTTACGCCGGATTGGGAGATGACAGATCCTTCGTCGTCGATAATTAAAGTATCGTTCTCAGAACCAATATACATATGATAGAGGGTGTTCAAAAACATCGTTTTAGGAATATTAAAGACAAGCATACCGGTCGGTTTGACAGCGGTCACGGGGATTGAGCGATAAAATGTAACAAATTCATCATCGTGTTCGGATGAATCAGCATTCCAAAAAGCTTCTTTGGGAGGGAATCGAACCTGATACCACCACGGCTTGGTTTCGCTGAATTCTCTAATTTGCTGGATCGTCTGACGATCGTAAAATTCATCAGCTGCAAAAATTCCGTCATTCGTCGTAATCACTTTATTTCCTGCAAAGGAATAGAGGTATACCGAATGAAACAATTTGTTAGGTACGATGTGTTTACGTATCTGTTCCTTCAATTGATATACATCATACATGTCATATTCACCGGATTGCTCTAGGTATCCATTGATATAAGGTAGAAAGGAAAGCTGTAGCGAAAAAGAGTTGATCTGATCGATAACAGTTTCGATGTTCTTCGAAATCCGCTGGATTTTTGACTCCGAGGATTGCTCGATTTGAGCTAGAATATCTTCTTTGTTCGTGTAGGCATAAACGGAGACGATTAGTAGTGTCGGAATAAGCACAGACACAAGATAGGAGAGCAGCAACTTGCGAAATAATGAACGATTAAAGAGTTTCTTTTTTGAAAGCCCTTTCATTGCGGTACAGACCTCCCGAAATTCATTTATCTCCATATAAATATAGTTAATTATATTCAATGCTCTTTGGTACAGTAAAGCATACAATTTTCAAATCCCAAAAAGAGTCCGTTTGCCTCAACACAAAGAACCCCATTCCTTTAGAAAAAGGAAGAGGGCTTCTTTACCATCTCTTTATCTCTTAAGCAGCAGATACATAAAGTAAGGTCCGCCGATCAGAGCAACCATGATCCCGGCTGGTATGCCGTCCGGGTCTACAAGGTTGCGGCCAATGGTATCCGCAAACAGCAGTAACCATCCGCCGGTAAGGATAGCAACCGGGATAAACATCTGGTTGCGTGGGCCGACTAGTGACTTTGCAATATGAGGAGCTATCAGTCCGATAAATGCGATGCCGCCTGTTACGGAAACGGCCGATGCGGCAAGCGCGACGGCTGTGAGCAGCAGCACGATCCGTTCTTTTTCAACTGCTACACCTACGCCAACAGCAACCGGCTCACTAAGCCCGAGAAGATTCATGCGATTGGCTTTGTATAGCGTAAATGGAATGAGGATCGCGAGCCAAGGAAGGATCGCCCAGATAAAGGGCCAGTCCGCTCCCCAGATGTTCCCGGAAATCCATTTGGCGATGAAATCAACTTTGGAGCGCTCAGCGGATGAAATAATGACGATCATCATACCGGATAACGCCATGGAGAAGCCAACACCAACAAGTACTAATCTTACAGGCTGTAGACCTGAGCTTCGACTATACGAAAAGACGTAGATTAAGCATGCCGTAATTAGGGCGCCTAAGAATGCCACTACCGGCAGCATATAGACGAAGGAGCCTGCCTGGATTGGAAAGAATAGAAAGAAGACAGCGATTGCTACCCCTGCGCCAGAGTTAATCCCAATGATCCCGGGATCTGCGAGATCATTCCGTGTAATGCCTTGCAGAATAGAACCTGATAATGCCAATGCCATTCCTGCGAGCAGTGTAATGAGCATTCGCGGCAGACGAATGGAGAAGAGAACAAACTCCTCTTTAAACGTGCCTTGCCCGAACAAGGTCGGGATCAATCGGTTAAATGACAGGGAAGAGTATCCCATACCCATACTAATAACGGCTGTTAGGGTAATCAGCACGAGCAGTGCAACTAGAACCAATCGTTGTTTCTTCACAAGAGCCGGATGGATCATGAGAATGCTTTTCCTCCTTTACGTACGATAATCAGGAAGAAAGGTAAGCCCATTATCGCTACAATAGCGGCTACAGGAGTTTCGTATGGAATATTGATGGTACGCCCCAATGTATCAGCGATCAGCATAAAGGCTGCGCCGCAAATCGCCGACATCGGTATAATGAGTCGGTAATCCGTTCCGACAATGGCTCTGACGATATGAGGGACCATAAGTCCGATAAATGCCATATTCCCAACAAGAGCTACCGAGGCGCCCGCGAGCACAATAACAACGATAAACAGGATCGCTTTGATCTGCATCGTCTTCTGACCGAGCCCTACGGCTACTTCTTCACTTAGACTTAGAATTGTAAGCTGTCTGGATAAGAGAAGTGCGATGATCATGCCGATCAAGATAGCAGGGACGATGATCTGAAGCTGGCTCCAGGTTGTGCCGATCAAGCCGCCTGCCGTCCACATAGATACATCTTTATATATTTTAAAATAGATACCGATACCTTCTGAAACTGCGTGTAGAAGCGCCGTTACCGCAGCACCCGCAAGCACAAGACGAAGGGGAGAGAAGCCGCCTTTCTTGATCGCCCCCATGCTGAACACCATGACGGCACCGACGGCAGCTCCAATAAAGCAAGCGATCATGCTGCCAAAATAAGAGACAGAAGGAATCCAGGCAATCGTGACGGCAAGAGCCGCATTAGCTCCAGCCGTAAGCCCGATTAGGCCTGGATCGGCAAGCGGGTTGCGAGTCATGCCCTGCATGATTGCACCCGATACAGCAAGTGCAGCTCCTACGAAGATCGCTGCTATTTCACGAGGCAAACGGATTTCTCGAAGGATCGAGATTTTATCTCCTTGGACATTTGAGGTTAAAGCAAGCCACAGATCACTCAAGGTGATATTTGCAGCGCCAAATATCATCGCAATGATAAACATGGTGACAGACACAATGAATGCGGCAATTAGTTTATAAACAAAGGGTAGAGTGCGTTTCGTTTCAGTACGCATGATCATTCATCAATTGCCAAGAAAGGATTTCTTGAAGAATTCCAATTGGAAATCGAGCGTGAGTGGATCGTTGAAGTAGAATTCATTCATGTTGGCTTCAAACACGTGATTGTTCTTCACAGCGGGAACGTTCTTGTATGTTTCGGTATCCTGGAAGGAGTTATCTGTTTCCGAGCTTTTGCTTAGAACAATGTAATCCCCTGCATATTCCGGGAGAACCTCGGTGGACAGGGCGTAGTAACCTGGCTCCAGTGCTGATTCTTTAACCTTCTCCGGCATGTTCAGTTTCATTTCTTGGTATAGAATTTCAGTGCCCCGTCCCCAGTTGTTTCCATATACATACAGCTGTTTATTGTAATTCTCGATTACAGATACGGTGGCGTCCGCTCCAATTTTTGCTTTGATATCCTCTCCGAGTGCTGCAGCACGTTTCTTGAAATCTTCTACCCATGCAGCAGCTTCTTTCTCTTTATTGAGCAGCTTGCCGATTTCTAGATGCTGTGTCAGATAGTCTACTCTATCGTAGGTGTATGTTACAGTTGGAGCAATTTCCTTCAACTTATCGATGTTATTAATCGTGGACAGACCAATAATGAGGTCGGGATCAAGCTCGATAATCTTCTCAAGGCTCTCATCGCTTACCTCTGCGACATCTTTAAGTTCCTCAAAACGTGGGTTTTGTTTGGCCCAAGAATCGACGCCTACGAGGTTAACGCCTAGAGACATGACATTTCCTGCAAAGGATGAAATCACAATAACACGCTGAGGGTTCGCAGGCACCTCGATGGGTCCGTTTTCGGACTGATATGTAATCGTTGTTGATTCTGATTTGTTGTTATCTGAAGGAGTCGTATTACCTTCTTGTTTCGCTGATGAGCTGCCGCAAGCGCTAAGTAGCAGAAGAGACAGCAACAGGAAGGGGGTGAGTAGCTTTTTCATGATTTATTGATTCTCCTTTAAGTAGGTTATATGTGACACACATCGGTTTACCGGTTCGTGGGTCTTGCCCAATTTCCGCATCAATCTGGAACACTTCACGGAGTACATCATGATGGATAACTTCCTTACAACTTCCGGACTTTACAACTTCGCCATCCTTCATGGCAATGATATAGTCTGCGAAGCGGGCAGCCTGATTCAGATCGTGCAGCACCATAACAATGGTTCGCTCCTGCTCGAGATTGAGCTTTTGGAGTAGCTCCAGCACTTCAAGCTGATGTGCCATATCCAAATAGGTGGTAGGCTCATCCAGAAAAATAATGTCTGTTTCCTGTGCGAGCGCCATGGCAATCCAGACCCGTTGCCTCTGTCCACCGGATAAGGCATCCACAGGACGATACTTGAACTCCTGGGTACCTGTGACCTCAAGGGCCCAGTCAATGACATCAAAGTCTTTTTTCGTTAAGCGGCCAAACCCCTTCTGATAGGGGAAGCGACCGTATGAGACAAGCTCGGAGACGGTGAGTCCACTAGCACTTTCGGGTGACTGGGGGAGAATTGCCATCTTTCGGGCAAGAACTTTGGTATCTTCCTTAGCGATATGCTTTCCGTCAAGTAGGATACTTCCATCTTGATGAGAAATAATGCGGGTAATCGCCTTCAAGAAGGTTGATTTCCCACAGCCATTGGCGCCAATGATGGTGGTGATCTTTTTATCCGGGATCTGGACGTTCAACCGTTTTACAATGAGGCGTTCGCCATATCCAATGCTTAATTCCTCCGTGTATAAGCGGGTCATGAAAGGAACCTCCCATTTAGAATCATTATCAGTTAATACAATTGATAATGATTATCAATTTCACTACGGTAATTAATTTAAATCTAATGTATTTGTATTGTCAACCTTAAATTTTGTTGTAAAACGAATGGATTAGGATTATATTGTATTGAGAATGATAATCATTAACGCTATATTTTCAGGAGGTAAGCTGTTATGGATCAGCAGGAGTTATATGATGTGACGATCATTGGGGGCGGGCCTGCAGGGCTTTACTCTGCTTTTTATAGTGGTCTTCGTGAAATGAAGACGAAGATTATCGAGTATCAACCGAGACTGGGTGGGAAAATCCATGTGTACCCTGAAAAAATGATCTGGGATGTAGGTGGCATTAGCCCGATACCTGGTGCCAAGTTGATTGAACAATTGGTTGAGCAGGGGTTAACATTTGATCCTGAGGTAATATTGAACGAGAAAGTGGAAACAATCACACGAAATGAAGAGGGAATCTTCATATTACATACCACTTCGGATAAGAAGCATTATTCCAAAACCGTTATCGTTGCTGTCGGGGGTGGAATCCTGAATCCGCAAAAGCTTGAAATTGAAGGCGCGGAACGATTTGAGGTGTCTAACTTAAATTACACAGTGAAATCATTAAAGCGCTTCAAAAACAAAACGGTCATCATCTCCGGCGGAGGCAACTCGGCAATCGATTGGGCGAATGAACTAGAGCCGATTGCTAAGAAGGTATACCTTACGTACCGAAAAAGCGCATTGTCGGGTCATGAAGCGCAAGTAGTGCAACTCATGAACAGTTCAGCGGAATGTTACCTTAATACATCGATCACCAAGCTGATCGCTTGTGATAACCATGAACGGATTGAGCGGGTGGAGCTAACGAGTCAAGGAACGGGGGAAGTAACGACCTTATCCATTGATGAAGTGATTATCAATCATGGTTATGAACGGGATAAGAGCCTTCTAGAGAATAGTCCACTTAATATTGAGATCGTGGATGATTATTATATTGCAGGTCAAGCGAACGGCGTCTCTTCGGTTGAGGGGCTTTATGCGGCTGGGGACATTTTAATGCACGAAGGAAAGCTCCATTTAATCGCAGGAGCTTTCCAAGATGCGGCGAATGCTGTCAACCGGGCGAAACAGTACATTGAACCTAATGCTGGGAAGTCAGCGATGGTATCTTCACATAACGATGTGTTCAAACAACGTAATCGGGAGCTGGTGAAGCAGTTGATTCAGTCGTAGGCGATTACTCGGCGAAACCTTACTTCTCAGAAACTTCTCTCTGGATCAACAACATCTGTTCAGCAAATTTATTCGGCTCCTCAAAATGAGGGAAATGTGCGGATTGTTCGAACCAAATGAACTGTTTGGATGGAGCTTTTAACTCCTCATAATAACGGTAAGCGACTTCCGAGGGAGTCATATAGTCGTATTTCCCCATCATGATATAAACAGGAATCTTTAGTTCCGGGACACTATCGAACAGGTTAACGTCCTCTGTCTGGGGCATAATGGCATGCCTTGATACAGAGTCACCGATTGCTAGACGAATGCCATCCAGCCAGGTATATTCAGGTGCAAATAAGATCCCTTTTAACAGGTCTTTATAAGTGCTGATATTTCTCTCAGAACCACCAAACTCAGTCACCCATTTACGCTCCAGGGTGGTATCCTTACGAGGATTCTGATAGGGCGGTGAGCCGATAGATTCCAGCTCTTGTAAGGCCTTTTTGTTCTGCTTCTCCTTGGCTTCATGTAGAACAAATTCGTAGGATACCCGCTCTCCTTCAGGTGAATTGGCTACCTGCCCAATGCCGATATATGCATAGTAATCATCCGGATATTTCTGAACGGTCCATGTTCCCAGGAGACTCCCCCAAGAGTGCCCAGCGATGAATATTTTGGACTGACTAAATTTCTTGCGTAAATATGTTGTCAGTTCGTGGGTATCTTCGATTAATCGATCCACTTGCAGATCCTCTTTCGTCATGCCAAAGTGATATGACTTTCCTGCACCACGCTGATCCCAATTGACCACAACGAAGTCTTTCTCCAGCTCTTTCTGGTATTTTCGTGCGTATGGAATTTGTGGATACCCAGGACCTCCGTGCAGAAAAAGAATAACCGGCTTATGCTTGTCATAGCCACGGATTAACACACTTTGCTTAATGCCTCCGAGTTTGATCTCTTCTAGGGTAGCTATACTGTCAGGAAGGACGACTCCCGAATCGTCTCTAATTTTGGGTGTCCATGAAGGAAACAACCACACCGCAATGAGTACCAACAATAAGATGAGCCAGAGTAGTCGTTTCTTTCGCTTGAACAAACGCCGAATCATGGAAAATTCCCCCTTTTTAAATCATGACGATTATACCTTCCTTCTACTTAAGCTACAAGACAACGCATGGGTAGAATATATAGGTTACTTATTTGCCGAAACTACTTAATAGGTATATAATTTATTACATAGACTGTGATACTTATCCTTGACGGGATTTGAAGCAGCCAGAAATAAAGCAAGCGCTTTATTACAACAAAGAAGAAGGTGCAAAAATGGGACGCGTAGAAGGAAAAGTAGCATTAGTTACAGGTGGAGCTTCCGGTATCGGACTTTCATCAGCCACATTGCTGGCTAAAGAAGGCGCAAAAGTAGTTATTGCGGATTTTAACGTAGACGGCGCTAAAGAAGCGGCCGAGAATATTAAGAAACAAGGCGGAGAAGCTGTCGGTATTTTCTTGGATGCAGGTAATGAAGAGTCCATCAAGGCAGCGGTTGACTTCACCGTAGAACACTATGGAACAATTACTGTGCTCTTCAACAATGTAGGTCTTACGAATCTTCGTAAGGACTTGGATATTGTCAACATGGACCTGGATGAATGGGACAGATTGATGGATGTCAACCTGAAGAGTGTACTGCTTGGCAGCCGTTTCGCTATTCCTCATATGATTAAAGCAGGTGGCGGCTCGATCATTAACACAGCTTCGATGGCTGGATTTGCAGGAGATTCCCTGCGTACAGCTTATGGTTCTTCTAAAGCAGCAGTTGTTAACTTGACTCGTTACATCGCTGTTCAATATGGTAAGGATAAAATCCGTTGTAACGGCGTGGCACCTGGTCTGATCTTGACACCAGCTGCTAAGAAAAACATGCCTCAAGCTATGTTGGATATTTTCGCGAAGTTCAACGCGCTTCCTTACCACGGTGAAGCCGATGATATCGGTCACACCGTTGTATTCCTGGCTTCCGATGAATCCAAATTCATCACAGGCCAGACGATTCAGGTAGAAGGCGGCCATTACATGGCGAACCCAAGTATTACAGACGTTGAGAACTACATGTTCTCAATGAAGCAACAAGGTTAATTATTAATACAAAGGTGATTCCTGTACAAGTACAGGAATCACCTTTTTTGTATATAGATATCTGTTGGCGGGATGATCATGGATAGAAATACTACATCATAAATATCTTGACTTTAAGAATCTTAACTACTATACTGTTTATAGTAACTTATATATAGTTAGTTTCAAAATGTTAGGAAAATATAAATTCACAATTATTTTAATTACATCAGAAGAGAAGGTGCTTAAGAATGGGAAGAGTAGAAGGTAAAGTAGCATTGATTACAGGTGGAGCTTCGGGTATTGGACTTTCAGCAGCCACATTATTGGCGAAAGAAGGCGCAAAGGTAGTCGTTGCCGATTTTAACGTAGATGGAGCTAAAGAAGCAGCTGAGAATATTAAGAAGCAAGGCGGCGAAGCTGTTGGTGTTTTCCTGGATGCAGGTAATGAGGAATCTATCAAGGCAGCGGTTGACTTTACAGTTGAACAGTACGGAACGATTAACGTACTCTATAATAACGTTGGTCTAACGAACCTTCGTAAAGATTTAGATGTCGTTAATATGGACCTGGAAGAATGGGACAAATTAATGAACGTAAACACGAAGAGTGTGCTCCTCGGCAGCCGCTTTGCTATTCCTCATATGATTAAAGCAGGTGGTGGTTCGATTATTAATACAGCGTCTATGGCTGGATTTGCGGGCGATTCCTTGCGCACAGCCTATGGTGCTTCTAAAGCGGCGGTCGTGAACTTGACCCGTTATATCGCTGTTCAATACGGTAAAGATAAAATCCGTGCTAACGGTGTAGCCCCTGGCTTGATTCTAACACCGGCTGCAGAGAGAAACATGCCGCAACCGATTCTAGATATTTTCGGTAAATTTAATGCTCTTCCTTACCACGGTGAAGCGGATGATATTGGACATACGGTTGTGTTCCTCGCATCGGACGAATCTAAGTTTATCACTGGCCAGACAATCCAGGTGGAAGGCGGCCACTACATGGCTAACCCAAGCATCGCGGATGTTGAAAATTACATGTTCGAAATGAAGCAACAAGGTTGATTCGCACATACACATCGTAGTAAATTTAAGAAACTTCATTGGCTCTTCGGGGCTGATGAAGTTTTTTTGTAACTTTTTGGAGGTTATGAACGTGTATAGGGTGAGGGGGGAGGCAATGAGACGGGACGACTTGGATCAGATCTATCAAAAGTACATGAAGGACGTCTATCGTTACTTGTACTCTCTCTGCCGGGATCATCATATGACCGAGGATATATTGCAAGAAACGTTCTACCGTGCGTATCTGCATCTGGAGAACTGTAAGGATGACAAGGTAAAGCCGTGGCTGTTCCGGGTCGCTTATCATGCGTTCATTGATGTGAAGCGGAAGAATAAGCGTATGGATCTTCAGGAAATCAGTTATTTTGACTCCTTGTTTCATACGGAGACGTTGGAGAAACAGGTTGTGGAGCAAGAGCGATGGAACGAATTGAAGCTAGCGATAGACGAATTGCCGGAACTGCAGAGACAGGCCATTATACTATATGATTTTCACCAATTTTCGTATCAGGAGGCTTCCGAGTTTATGAAGGTGGGGCTGTCCCATTTCAAAATATTATTATTTCGAGCTAGGCAAACACTTCGGCAGCAGAAAGGAAAGGGTGATTAGGGTGAGTGAGGAATTTCGACGGAAACTGCAGGATTACGAAGAAGGGAAGCTGTCCGAAGAGGAACAGAAGGAAGTCGAGAGAGAGCTTGAGAAAATGGAAGTCTATCAGGCTCATGTAGATGAATTGCTAGGGAAGGAACGTGGCGAAATCGATAAACCGATGGAATCACGAAAAGAGGCAAAAATCATCCGTCGTGGGAAATGGAAAGCACGTATAAATACGGTATTTAGTGTGCTGCTCATATTCGTTTTGGTCACATGGGCGGGCAATATTTTCAATTCGACATATTTTGGTGAGGGTGATCCCAGCCGGGCAGATACGTATGGTGACGTGGCCTCGTTCGCGATCATGGTAACCCATCCGAACGTGAGCGCACACGTAAGCGGAAGTATGGGAGGGTACCTCAGTTACGAATTCACTGGTGAGCTTAAGAAGCAAATAGGTAGTGAAAGGTATACGATTGGTCAATTTATGCTTCCTTTCAGACTTGGATTGCCGGGAATACAGAAGATGACCTGGTCAGATGATCATCCCAAAACAGGATTTTTCAATCCCCCTGATAATCCTGTTGATATGGATATGCAGCATGACTGGAACAAGCTGGAGAAGCTACCGGAGGGGACGGTGGCAGAGGCTTATCTGTCCTTTGATCAATATTTTACGACCGATGAGATATTGAAACAGTTCGAGGGTAAAAACTTAGAGCCAGTGTGGTTCGCCGTAGACGCTGGTCAGCAGGAAAGTTATGATCCGATTGGATTTCCTTATGACCTCATGTGGCATCACGATGATCTAACGATTACTAACTACAAAGAAGAAAAGTCAGGTTGGTTTGGCAAAACCGTCATGCAGGGAGGAACCTACCCGGCCGTAGAGGCATATGGAAGCGGGGAGCTAAGAAATGAGAACTTCATCAAAACGCTTCGACTAATTCAGGACTATCCCTCCATCGCCCGAAAGGTCGCTCCATTCGTAGACTTTGATCAGATTACAGAGTATGTAGAGGCAAACGGTGTAAAGATTTATGGGGCCGTTGTTACCGGGCCAACGAAAGAGCTGTTGAGGCTCAAGCAAGAGTCTTGGGTAAAGGGGATTCAGGTCAGCGATGCCCGTCTTTGGAACTGGATATTTAAAGACACGACGAATTAATTTAGAAAATAATGGTTGACACTCTTCCGCTGCTGTTGTTATGATGTGCCCAAGATATTTTGCAGATCACTTTAAACGTGAACCTGCAGTAATCGAATCGACTGGAACACCAGAGATTCAATGTACAGCCCTTTGGCTGTGGCATTGGATCTTTTTTTGTTCCCTATTCTCGCAATCAAAGGGGGTATCGCTGTCTTAAATCCGATTATTTACATGGGTTAAATATGTTATGGAATATTAAATCATTTAAAGGAGTGGAATGACCATGACACAAGCAACAGCCTACTTATCCCGTGATTATGTACCTTCAAGAGATCGTAAAGCGGGAGTACATGTACTTAACCGTTTACCTGAGGGTGAACAGGAACGTCCTTATACGAGTTTTACGCTGAAGCCGCTTGGACCGATTATCGGAGCGGAAATCGAAGGAGTGGATTTGAGTCAGCCGGTATCTCCGGAGCTGAAGGCAGAACTTCATCGTGCATTTCTGGAATGGAAGGTACTCTTCTTCCGCAACCAAACCATTAATAGTGATCAGCAGCTGGCCTTCGCCCGTCTGTGGGGAGACATTGAGAAACATCCGTTTCTGCCTCAAGGAAGTGCCGAGGAAGTTACGAGGTTTGAAAAAGATGATAAAAATACAGGCATGGAAAATCTGTGGCACACAGATGTGACCTGGCGGGTGAATCCGGCACTTGGATCGCTGCTTCGTCTATCGGAAGTTCCGCCTCTCGGTGGCGGCGATACATTATGGGCTGACATGGCGGCTGCATATGATAATCTGCCTGAGGATGTGAAGCAGAGAATCGACGGTCTGACCGCGATTCATGATTTTACACCTAGCTTTGGACGAAGGCTTACACCAGAGCAGTTGGCCGAGAAGCAGGAGGAGTACCCGGCTGCAGAGCATCCGGTTGTCCGCACTCACCCGGAGACAGGAAGGAAGACGTTATTTGTTAATGCGGCTTTCACGATTCGGATCGTAGGCTTGGAGCCTGAGGAAAGCGAGGAACTGCTAAGTTACCTGTTCAAGCAGGCGCAAGTACCGGAATATCAGGTTCGCTTCCGCTGGCAGCAAAATTCTGTTGCCTTCTGGGATAACAGAGCGACACAGCATTATGCCGTTTCGGATTATTACCCGAACCGCCGTGTAGCGGAGCGAATTTCGATTGAGGGCGATAGACCCTTTTAAATATAGACCAAATATCAAATCTCGAAGGAGTAATGGTGATGAGAACACGAACAATCAAGCCCCTCCTCATTCTGGCCGTCAGTATTGCTCTGCTGTTACTCGCCGGATGCGCAAAAGCGAGCAGTAATGCCGTGTCTGGCACCGTAACAGGCTCAGAGAAAGACTCCAAATCACTGATCGTGAACATTGCCATTAACGGGAAGATTACTCCACTCAACATTGCTAGAGATAAAGGCTGGGTGGAGGAAGAATTCAAGAAGCTGAATGCGGAGGTGCAATGGAGTGAGTTCCCTAGCGGTCCCCCGCTGCTAGAGGCTCTTTCCGCAGGACGTGTAGATCTATCTTTTCTAGGTGACGGAGCCACGATTGCTGGAATCGCAGGTGGATTGCCTTTTGAAGTGGTTGCCCTTCTCTCTGAAGGGAAGAATTCGGTATCGATTTTGGTTCCTAAAGATAGTCCCATTCAGAAGTTGGAGGATCTCAAGGGCAAGACGATCGGACTCCCCAAGGGAACGACGGCTCACGTCTATGTGGCTAAAGTGTTGCAGAACACAAGCATTACACTCGAAGATCTCAATATTATTAATCTGCAACCAGACGATGGGCAAGCCGCTTTTGATAGCGGAAAGCTAGACGCCTGGGCGGCATGGGACCCTTATGTGTCTAATAATATAGCCTCTAATAAGGCTAGAGCACTTCCTGCCGTTGATGTGATGGCACCATCCTCTGCAATTGTCCGGAATGATTTTGCGAAAGAGCATCCGGAGCTTGTCGTAGCCTACTTAAAAGTATTTAAGAAAGCAGCGCTGTGGCAGCTCGAGCATGAGGAGGAAGCTGCTCAAATCTTCAATGAGAAGATCAAAGTCCCTGTGGATACGATTAAGACCATTCTGAATAAAGGTGAACCGTTAGTGTCTCCATACACAGAAGAAGCACTTGCGGAGCAGCAGGCAGCCAGTGATATTTTGGCTGGCAATGGCTTTATCCGAAAGAAGATCATATTCAAAGATGCGGTTAATGATACTTTTATCATCGAGGCATTGAAGTAGAGTCGAATCGACTGGAACACCAGAGATTCAATGTACAGCCTTTCGGCTGCGGCATTGGATCTTTTTTTGTTCCCTATGTTTGAAGTAATCGCCCCTTCCTTCGAAAGAAGAAAACAGTGTATTGATGATCATTCCGAAGACAACGTAAGGAGGGGAGTTATTGCCTAATCAAATCGCTGAAGCGAAACAACCGTTTCAGGGAGGAAAGCTGAGAAGGTCGAGATTTATGAGATCTTTTCACAAGCATAAGTACTATTATCTGCTGCTGTTACCGGGAATCCTTTACTTCGTTATTTTCAGATATATTCCCATGGCGGGTATAGCGATTGCTTTTCAAGATTTCAAAATCGCCGGCGGCATGTTTTCCGGGCCCTGGACAGGTTTAAAATGGTTCCGGATTTTGTTTGAGGCTCCAGATTTCTGGGTTGCACTCAAGAACACCATCATCATCAGCTTTTATAAACTTATTTTCAATTTCCCGGCGCCGATTATATTGGCACTGCTGCTGAATGAAGTGGTAAACAAGTTTTTCAAACGGACCATTCAGACCATCATCTATTTTCCGCACTTTGTTTCCTGGGTGGTACTCGGCGGCATACTGTTCTCCATTTTCTCTACAGACACGGGACTCCTTCAACTATTCGGCGTTAGCACATCACCGATCATGGACCCGGGTTCGTTCCGCGGATTTCTGATCTTAACGGAAATGTGGAAGGAAGTCGGATGGGGCACGGTCATTTATCTGGCTGCAATCGCAGGCGTGAACCCGGAATTGTATGAAGCTGCGCGCATCGACGGGGCCAATCGTTTTCAACTGGTCAGATTCATTACGCTGCCGTGCATCTCCTCTACGATCATTGTTCTGCTCATCTTACGGACTGGACAGATTTTGAGCGTTGGCTTTGATCAAATTTTCATATTATACAACCCGCTTGTTTTTGAAGTAGCAGATGTGCTAGATACATACGTTTACCGTCTGGGTTTAACGATGGGCCGTTATTCTTTCGCGGCTGCAGCTGGCTTATTCCAATCGTTTGTTGGCTTGCTACTGCTGCTGTTTACGAATTGGCTTGTCAGACGGATGGGCGAACGCGGGTTGTGGTAGGGGTGGCAGATTATGAGAAATAAAACAATGGGTAATCGTTTATTTGACTGGGGCAATGCGACTTTTCTGATCCTATTTTGTTTAATCACGTTCTATCCCTTATGGCATGAAATATCCATCTCATTCAGCTCCTCGGCTGGAGTATTAAAGGGCGGACTATTTCTCGGACCGAGGGAATTTACGTTCGGAGCTTATGAAAGTGTATTTAAATCCAATTTCATATGGCTGGCTTACCGGAACAGCATCATTGTAGCTGTGGCAGGAACCTTCCTGCATGTTCTGTTGACGGCAATGACGGCCTATCCGTTAAACCGAAGCAGCTTGCCAGGCGTGAAAATTATTACATTTCTCATCATTTTCACGATGCTATTTGGCGGAGGCATGATCCCGACGTATCTACTCGTTAAAAATCTAGGCATGATCAACTCGTTGTGGGCTCTGATTATACCTGGCATGATCTCGGCCTTTAACGTCATCGTCATGCAGAGCTTTATGCGGGGCATTCCGGCAGAAGTGGAAGAATCGGCGACCATTGACGGGGCTGGGCCGCTGCGTATTTTTTTTCAGATTATTCTTCCGCTCTGCAAACCGGTTCTCGCCACCATCGCGCTGTGGGAATGCGTTGGTCTATGGAATAACTTCATGCAGGCGCTGATTTACTTGAATGACAAGTCACAATATACCCTTCCGCTTCTTCTGAGAGAAATCATTGCTGGACAACAGCTCGTTGCAGAAACGGGACAGATGACAGACTCCGCGACGGAATCAGTTATCGCTGCCGCGATCGTCGTCTCCATTATCCCAATTATGTGTACATATCCTTTCTTGCAAAAGTACTTCATTAAAGGCACAACGCTTGGCGCTGTTAAATCTTAAAATCGTGTGTTACTTGATTGGACTATTTAAGGGGGAGAAGCTTAATGAAAATATGGAATAAACGTTGGTCGGCGTTATGCCTGGCTAGCATGATCCTGATCGCGGGTTGCGGCAGTAGTCAGGAAGGAGAAGTTTCTGCTAAAGACAGTGGGTCTAAAACAGATAAGAAGATCACATATGATATGTTCTTCAGTTTGGGGATACCTGAATACCCTGAAGATGGCGGAGAAGCTAAAGAGAAAATTATACAGGGACTTGAGAAGGCTGGCCTTCAGAATATTGACTATAAGGTCACGCTGATGGGGTCGGAGTATACAACAAAGCTGAATCTGCTGGCTTCCTCAGGCGAATTACCTGATTTCTTCGGGGTGGATACGACCACGCTTACCCAGTTTATTGATCAGGGGCTTCTTATGCCGCTTGACGATCTATTAAAGGACGCACCACATCTTATGAAAGTGATCCCTAAAGAACGGTGGGAGGGTGTTACGTTCGATGGAAAAATCTATGCTATACCGAGCGGCGTCAGAGAAGAATCTTTCAATTCGCCGAACACAAATGGTCTTCTGGTAAGACAGGATTGGCTGGACCAAGTCAGCAAGGAACAGCCGTCAACACTGGATGAACTTCATGATGTTCTTAGTGCCTTCGTGAATAACGATCCGGATCAAAATGGGAAAAAGGATACATACGGATTAGGTGGAAGTAAGACCTCGCAATTTAACGTCGTCTTTGGAGCGTTCGGCGTAAATCCGAACTTCTGGATGGAGAGGGACGGGAAAATCGTAAAAGGTTTTACTCTGCCGGAAACAAAGGATGCGCTTGCTGTACTTCAGCAGTGGTACAAAGAAGGTTTGATTGATCCAGAGTTTCCAGTGATGGAAACGAAACAGTTTGAAACCCGTGTCACCAATTCAAAGGTAGGCGCATTCGAGTCTGACGCATTTTCCGTTGACCCGAAGGGAGCTACATTGCCGGAAGCGCTTGTGAAGGCGACACCTACGGCAAAGCTTACGATGATCACACCTCCAAAAGGTCCTGAAGGCAAACTGGGATATCCGGAGGTGAATCCTTATGCGGGCGGCGCCCTAAAATCAATTAGCGCGAAAACCGAACAGCCTGAAAAGCTGATTCAGTTGCTGGATTGGTCGGTTAGCGACGATGAGGATGGGGGTGTAAATCTGCTCACCTACGGAGAAGAAAACGTGGATTACACTTATGACAAAGAGAACAATCTAATCGCTCAAAAGTCAACGTATTCAGAGCTTTACCAGAAAGGATTTTCAAATCCAGTTCGTTTCGTGCAAGTCGTTGACCGCCGCTGGACGAACGAGAATGTTCGTGCCGCGCTGGATACGGCCTCCAAAGATCTGATCAAGAACGAGTTATGGAAGACCGTGCCTGCGCAGCTCGATTATCCAGATCTTGAAAACAAGCTGTGGCTGGAGTATTTCGTCAAGATTGTAACTGGAACATGGAGCATTGATAAATACGACGAGTTTGTACAGAAGTATTACCAGCAAGGAGGTCAAGAAATCGAGAAACAGGCCAACGAAGAATGGATAAAGAGCAAATAAAAGAAGCACTTGCGGAGCAGCAAGCAATTATACAAAAAATCTCCAAGCACTGTTTATTCGCAGGGTGTTTGGAGATTTTTACGTTATGCTCCTTGAAGGAGCAGCTCTTCAATTAAAGCGCCGTCAATTCACCGCGTACGAAGGCAAGCAGCTTTTGCAGCCAAGAGATTTCAAGCTCCATATAGCTGAGCGAGTGCTCTTGAATCAAATGAACGTTAAGCGGTGTTTTGTGCTCCACCAGGTTCCAGTCCTCCACGTTTCGTTTGATCGCATTTTTGAGCTTTTCGATAGCTTCCTCGATCAGAAAGGCCAGCTTCACAGGGTCGGCATGCTTCAGAAATACGGTCGATGAGTAGAGTGATTTAACATCCTTGAAGTTCTTGAAGGCTGCGTAAATTTCCTCTTCCAGTACTTGTCGTCCTGCATCGGTAATGCCATAAGTTGTTTTCTCGGGCCGATTCTCTTCACGAGTGACCTCGATCTTTTCGATATACCCTTGTTTTAAGAGTACTTCAAAGTTGTAGTATAAGCGTCCGTCATTGATTTTTTGAACATCTTCCATACTATCGCTTTTCAGCATTTTTTTTATATCGTAAGGATGGTGGTTTCCCTCACACAGATTGCCTAGTATAAATACGCGAAGCGACATCGGCACAGTCCTCCCTTTTCACAACATACGAAGAGCCAGCCACTTCTCATAAGGAAGCAGCAGGCTCTTTAGTATCTACGCTTATTTTAACTCAAAATGCTTTAAGATGCAGTGGAAATTGTCTTATCGTTATTCTTTATGTCCGGAGAGATAAATTTAAAGGATAGTGAAGCTATTACCGTGGAGACTACAGCAATGATGATGAGTCCAGTGAGATTCTCCCCGATCTTGCCGCCCCCAAAGAGAATACTGAATTCGGTCTGAATGGTGTAGTACATGATGGAAATATGGCTGAAAAACTTATAAAATCCGTCCATCATACCGTAAGTGAGCACGGCACCGCTTGAAATGGTCTGAATGAGCATCAGTGACAGGTTCGCAAAGATTGCTTTGTCTTTCAACAGGATGCTAAAGATCGACATGAATTCAATCGCAGCGAATAGTTCCAGTGAATGGAGCAGCCATACTTTTACGAAGGTTTCAGCACCATATCCGCCTTGGATTAAGAAATAAATTGTGAGTCCGATCAGCGGTGCGAGCAGGGAGACTAGTGCATTCACGCCTTGTGCAGACCAGAAAGCCGGCCATACACCCATTTTTCCTTTTACCATGTTCATGGCGCCGACGACCATCATGGAGAAGATCATTGCACCTACATAGGACACCATCGTCAAGAAGAATGGCGCCATCTGATTATGCATCCCCGCAGGTACCGGGTTAGAGTAAACGACATTTGGTGTAACCTTGGATGGAATATCAGCTGCAAGCTCTTTCGCTTGATCTTCCGGCATATTCAGCTTCAGCATAATCCCTTCAGCACCCTGAACAGCAAACTGCTGATTCAGGCTGTTCGTAATTTGTGAGGAGATTTGGTCCATCGTGCTGGTTACCATCGCCGGATTGGATTGATTAATCAGAAAGTCCAGATTAGGATGTTCACCCTGTTCCGATAGCTTTTGGCTAAAGTCATTTGGAATATGTAAGACCATATGAATATCGCGGTTATTCAAATCTTCCTTAGCTTGATCTAGTGAAAGGTCAGTTACGATCTTAAACGGCAGCTCTTTCTGAAGCTGCTCAGCAATTTGCTTTCCTGCTTCAACATCCTCATTCACGATGGCGATAGACAAGGCGTCCATATTCCTCGGAATGGCAGAGTAACCGGACATGAAAATAGCAATAAATGCGATCTGATAAAAAACGATCATGACAATGCCGCCGATGACAGATCCATTCTTTAATAAGGTAAGAAAATTCTTCATCTAAATGCACACACCTCTATATATAATATTTATTTTTGATTACTCAAATTTGAGTAGTAATGAGAAATTATACGCATTACCGGCACCTGTGTCAAATTTCACAAATGATTGCAATGATAATAATCACATTATTGATAATTGGTTATAAAGGTGTGTTGTATCAAACTTCAGATCTTGTAGAAATTCCACATCAAAAAAAGAGCCTAGGAGGTCACAATGACCTCCCAGGCTGCTTCATGCTTATCTCATTGCTTATTTTCATGGAAAATGCCGGACTGGTGTATACCGGTTTGATCCTCGAAATGCCGAAAGACTTCGCGCAATCAAGAACTGGGCGCAGTAATAGGTAGACATAATAAGAATGCCGGAATAAGAAATATCAGAAACGAACATATTCCAGGCGAGTATGGAGTCGGAGATCACAAATAGAATACTTCCGACAATCGCCCATGGATTGCCTGTCATTATCGCTGACCACAGCATGAAGGAAATAACCGTAATATAAGCTATTACAGGAATGATTAGATTATTATTGCTCGATAACTGCAGCGAAGATACAAGTTCTTTCCCCATCAACCAGGCATAAACCCCAATCGGTACTATACTGAGAAACCGAATGATAGAGAACCGCCACTGACTGAAGAAGCCTGTCATATAAAACAGGTGCCCGATCAGGAATGCAGCCAGTCCGACAACAAACCAGACAAGCAGGCCATCACCTAGCATACAGAAGAACATACCGGCTAGTATCAGGTAATGTGTGCGGGTTTTTGAATATGGAACTTGCAAGAATGCATAGCCGATCATAAGCCACATAGGAATGAGCTTGAATAGAAGTTTGACCGCAAATGGTTCTGATGGAATGAAGAAGATGTACAGAATGCTCATCAGGAGGATGAGCAGTGGTAAGACGTATTTTTTCATAATAGACCTATCCTCCGAAAATGTATTGTCGTCATATCTTTTCACCAAACATCTCGGAAATCCTTTAATTGAAGCCCACCATAAGTAAAAAAGCAGCCACAGTATGAAGAGAGTTGGAAATTCCACTTCATCAGGCAGCTGCTTTTTATAAAGATAATGTTAGGAGTTCATATGCTCTCAGGTTCTCTGTGTAATGCCGAGAATCTCACGGCAAAGCGATTCTCTGACACCCTCAACTTTGTCGATATCGACGAACGGTGTAACGATATCCTTATGTTCATCTAAGTAAGACTGTGCATCACTCAGATGTTGGATGGATTTCTTCATTTGGGCAGCATAACGCTGTTTGAAATCACTAAGCGCTTCGGCATGCTGTTCATCTGTTCCTGGTTGAATGCAGCGCGCGTACGTATCTACAATCTCATCATCTGCGCGGTCGGGGAAATATTCATGCGGAGCCGTACTGTCAAAGATGGCAAAACCGATTTCACGGACAATGACCATATCCAGGCTGTTTGGGTCGAATCCGCAGTGGTACACTTCCACGTCGAAACCACGTTCTTCACCTACGGCTGCAATTTTTTTGAGCATAGTGGATTTACCTGAGCCGGCACGCCCCTTAACAAGGTATCTCTTTAATCCGTTTGTCAGATCGGGAACATAGTCAACCGCACCCTTCGGGGTCGCTGCTCCTAAGAAGCGGTGGTCGACGCGTCCCTGCTTATCTAGCTTCTGTTCGCCATATAGAAGATTAATGTATTCGCCAGCCATCTCATTGGCTGCTTGGAAATTCATATGTTTGATGTACAGGGCTTCCCAATCATCATGGATGCGAAGAGCTTCCGCAAATCCAGCGTAGGCTTGTTCATGAGAATTCTTTACTTTCATGTTCAGGTTTTCAATATCTGTTTGAAATGGTTTCAGTCCATCGAGGTCTATACACGTATCGTCCAGGTTTATAAACTGTATCGTGGCATCTATTTCATGTGCAGGCATTCCACGGAAGGCAGACCCGGTAATCATGCCTATACTCAACTCGGGGACGATCCATCCATCGATGGATTCGTTATCTGAGGGGCAGTGGAGGATCCACACTTCATAACCAAGCCCAGATATTTCGTTCCCGATTCCCCGAATAAGACTTGAGTGGCCGCTTCCGGGCGATCCATCAACAATAAAGAGGGAAGTAATTTGCTGGAGGGAAGAGGGGAGAAGACTTGCAAATCCACGGGCTGTATTACCGCTTGTGAAGAAATTTCTAACGATTCCAGTCATAACGATCACACCTTTCTAGGCTGCTGTCATGGGTTTTTACTTCATGGTATTAATGTGGAGTGAAAAAGGTGCGGCCTATTCTTATCATTCATCTACAACAATGTCATCATGAATTGCCTGTTAACTCCCCTTGTGTTCATCCTGGAATTTTGGGAGAATAATAAACAGAGTGTTGATGTTGCAGTCATTCATAGAGTAAGATTAAATTTTAAGGTTTCTTAAAGAGAGAGGACATATACATGAACAAACCATCTATATATGGGTTAACGTTAGATCAGTTGGCTATTTGGCTTGAAGAACGAGGACATAAGAAGTCGCGTGCCGCACAGGTATGGGATTGGCTGTACCGCAAGCGGGTAACAAGTTTCTCTAGCATGCAGGATGTCAATCAGGAATGCCTTGAGCTGTTGGAAGAGAATTTTGCTATTTTGACGCTAAAAGTGCATACGAAGCAGGAATCCGCAGATGGTACAGTTAAGTTTTTGTTCCAATTGGAAGATGGAAACTTGATTGAAACGGTTCTGATGAGACATAAATTTGGTCTGTCCGTGTGTGTTACGACTCAAGTCGGCTGTAATATTGGCTGCAGCTTCTGTGCGAGCGGACTGATCAGCAAGAGCCGTGACTTATCCAGCGGCGAAATTGTTGAGCAAATTATGAAGGTTCAGCTCCATCTGGATGAAGCAAACAAAGGCGAGCGTGTGAGTCATATTGTTGTGATGGGAATCGGGGAGCCTTTTGATAATTTCGAGAACATGGCGAACTTTATCCGTGTTGTAAAGGACCACAAAGGCTTGGCGATTGGACCGAGACATATTACGGTATCTACGAGCGGACTAGCTCCTAAGATCATAGAATTTGCGGATAGTGATCTGCAAGTGAACCTGGCCCTATCCCTTCATGCACCGAATAATGAACTTCGCACCCGGATCATGAAGATTAATCGTGCTTATCCGCTAGAGAAGCTAATGCCGGCCGTCGATTATTATCTGGAGAAATCCAACCGTCGAATCACACTGGAATATATATTGCTGAAGGATGTTAACGATCAGAAAGAGCATGCACTAGAGCTTGCTGAGCTTGTAGGTCATCGTAAAAAACTAGCCAATGTAAATCTCATTCCGTATAATCCGGTTGATGAACACAGTCAGTACCAGCGCAGTACACAAGAATCGATCACAGCCTTCTATGATATTTTGAAAAAACAAGGTGTCAGCGTCAGTGTTCGTCTTGAACATGGGTCTGATATTGATGCGGCTTGCGGGCAGCTCAGAAGCAAACAGATTAAAGAATCGCATTGATGTAACTGCAGTCCATAACATGAGTGAAGCGTATCCGATTAGTGATGCGCTTTTTTTCTAGGGCGGTAAACAAATTGTCATTCTCTAAACTTATAATAAGGGGGTCTTTATATGCATACTAAGTCCAGTTTAATGAAGGAGCTTGAAGCACTTGGGATTGATCGGAGAGGAACACTTCTCGTTCATTCCTCTATGAAAAGCATCGGTGAGGTTGAGGGCGGGGCAGACACAGTGCTGGATGCTTTATCGGAATATATGGAGGAAGGACTGCTTGTGCTGCCTACTCATACCTGGTCGTATATTAATGCAGATAACCCTAAATTCGAAGTGGACAATTCTCCTTCATGCGTTGGAATTCTCCCCGAGCTATTTCGTAAACGTAAAGGTGTAATCCGGTCGTATCATCCAACGCATTCGGTAGCTGCGCTTGGAAAGGATGCTACGGTATTTACTGAAGGTGCTGAGCGGCTTAACACGCCATGTCACCGGCAATCGGTATGGGGTAAGCTTCTGGATCGTAAGGCGACGATTCTGCTGGTAGGCGTGGATTTGCGCCGAAATACGTACATTCATGGGATAGAAGAATGGGTGGATGTGCCTGGTCGTCTTACTGAGGAGCATGAGGCACTTGTTACTGTCTTGGGTGACGGTACAGAAATTTCAGTTCCTTCGCGCAGACATAAAGGCCCAGCCTCATCGGAACACTTCTGGAAGGTAGATGAACTTCTGGAAGAACAAGGAGCTATGTATAAGGGGGCGTGGGGCGATGCTGTCGTACGGGTGTGTGATACGGTAAAATTTAACGACATTATTTCCTCGATGTTACGTGCAGATCCTGATATTTTTCTGGATAACGAGCCGCTCAAACAGCAGGCATAATGAACGATCCCCTTGATTTAGGGTACAATGGAATAAACCAAGATAATAGGAGTTGGAGAAATGTCTAATGAAGAAGAAGTAATTGTTACCGCTGAAGGATACGCCAAGCTAGAGGAAGAGCTGAAATATTTGAAGGGTCCCAAGCGTAAGGAACTGTCGGAGCGTCTTAAACTTGCTATCAGTTTCGGGGATCTGAAGGAGAACAGTGAGTATCACTCCGCTAAGGATGATCAGTCTTTTATGGAGACTCGCATTATACAGCTTGAGAAAATGTTGACCAAGGCGAAGGTGATCGACGCGAACAATGTAAACTTAGACAGAGTAAGCGTGGGTACAGTTGTTGTCTTGAACGATATTGAATTCGCTGAGAAAATTGAGTATCAGATCGTTGGCCCGGCTGAGGCTGATGTTGCGAATAATAAGATATCTTACGAAAGCCCGCTAGGCAAAGAATTGATGGGCAAAGAGGTTGGAAGCGTAATTAATGTTGATGCCCCGATGGGAATTATCAAATATGAGCTGCTTGAGATCAAAGTAAAATAAAAAAGACGAGCTGATATCAATCAGCTCGTCTTTTTCTTTTATACCTTAGTATACTTGTCAATTAAACCTGAATAAACAGGCTGAATTCCTGGCCAGTCTTCTCGGGTTCTTGAGCCATGGTATAGCCGTGTTTGACAGCTTCCTCTGGCACGTTACGGAAAGCAGATGGGCAGTCAGAGATGACCTGAAGAACTTGGCCTTTCTTCATATCGCGCAACGTTTCCAGTGTGTAAATAACAGGATACGGACAAGATTCTCCACGAAGATCAAGTGTGAAATCAACGGACATTTGTATAATCCCCTTTCTTAAATCCAACGCCGAAGCGGTAATTTTTTTGCCAGTAGACGGCAATTGCATAACCAATACCCAAGACAACTAGTGTGGCTATAAGTGCTGTAGCTGGCCCCAAGGTGGTGATCAGGTTCACCTTTGATCCACTCTTAGCGAGTAGGTCATAAACTCCTAAGTGATCCCAAGCATACGCAAGGCCGGTGGCTCCAAGAATGTTGCCGAGGAAGACGGGGAGAAAGACAACCTGACCTTCCATCAAGCGGTACATCATCCCGGTTTCGCATCCAGCAGCCATCACGATACCGATACCGAATAGCAGACCACCAACAAAGGTGCTTGGAGCCGCGATTTTCGTAATCGGATCAAGACCGTATACGAGAATGATGATCAGGGTAGCGACAGAGCTGATTGCCATACCTAGGGTAATCGCCTTGGTCATGGTCGCGCGACCGCTGATCCACAAATCACGGAATGCCGATGTGAAGCAGATCTGACCCCGTTCGATCAAAATACCAAAGGCTGCGCCAAAGAGGGCGGCTGTGCCCAGCATGTTGCGGCCAGTAACAAAAAAGTAAACGATGAGTCCGGTATAAGCAAGTCCGATGATTGCCCCTACAAGTGGCTGAATGTTACGCTTTGGCTTTGCTGAAGGAGCTGTGCCGCCTTTGGCCAGGACAGGCTTACCTTTCCACCATCTTGTATTCACGACTTTCGCACCCAGGAATGTACCGATCGCAGTAGCTACGATAAAGATCCAGGAGTGAAAGGAGAACTGCGGAACGCCAGTAAAGAAAGCTGCGAGGTTGCAGCCCAGTGCAAGACGTGCACCGAAACCTGCGATAATCCCACCGACAAAGCCTTGCACATAGCGGCGTTTCTGCTTCGGAATCCGAATTTTGAAGCTGTTACTGAGCAGGATTGTAATCATAGCACCGATAAGCATACCCCATACAATCCAACCATCAGTCCGCGTCCATGTGGTTCCTTTCATACCTACGAGATCAAAGTATGCCCAATCCGAGATGTCGACCCCGAAGAACTGCAATATATGACCACCGAGGCGGGTAAACTCACCGGTAACGGCCCAGACGCTCCCCGTTATTCCGAAATAAATGGCACTCAGAATGCCGGCAATACTCATGACTAGATAAGGACTCCAATAATTCCCGAACAATTTGGTATACAAGTTCTTCACTGTTTCTATATCTCCTCAGTTGGTAAGAGACGATACTCTTCCTTGTTTGTTGAAAAAACGAGCACTATATATTGTACTACAAACTTACACGACTGGGGAGATTAACTTGTCTTCATTATTCTTAGTAGCGATTTCATTCTTAACCATCGCCATAATGTGTATAATGATAGGTATAGTGTCTTGAGAGGATGATTACATGTTAACGATTAAGGAATACACTGCTGAATTTGTTAAAGATCCATTCGGGATTTTACCGGGTAAAAGATATGAATTTGTGCTTGACCTAGACGTTCCTGAAGAGGACGAGCTGTTTCGTGAGAGTGGCGTTTATTTGCGAGTTATCTATTTAGTGGGCGAAGATCAGTCGCGCATTGTCAAATATGATTTCTATGAGAGAACGACCGATTTATATCTCGATTTCGACATGGAGCCGGAAGAGGAAGAGCAGCTGACCGCATTTTGCAGAGAGAACTTACCGGAATAAACAGCATAAAAGAGGGCATTCCTACGGGAGCGCCCTCTTTTTTTACTGGTAATAAAGTAATTGAAAGGAAAAAGCAAGCGTGTTACCATTGCATGGAAACCATTATATGTTAAACCGAATGGTTTCATTTGCTATAGGCTCTGACTCATGGAGAACATGGCGATTATATTTGGAGGGAAGTACCGTAGCACATGAGAATGTTTAAAGGTTGTTTACGTTTTTTAATCGCACTTCTAATTACAGCGATGGTCGTGCATTGGATTATCCCTTACCCACAGGCCAAAACAGTACAAGCCCCAGCTTCCTGTGGACCCGGCTGTATCCGCTATGATGTAGTCGTGATCGGCAGTGAAATTCAAGGGGTTCTGCTTGCAAGAGAGGCTATGAAGCATGGTCTTGATGTGATCGTTCTTGATCCGCGTAGTAAACCAGGTGGAGAGTTGATTCAGGGCCAGATGCAATTTCTCGACGAACCGAATGACAAGAATCAGAAAAGTTTAGTGCAAGGAGATATTAAAGAATTATTTGATGGTTTTAAGAAGGGGACAATCCGTAAAGCTTCGGAGTTCAATACATTTTACGCGAGAAAGATAAAGGACATTCCAATTAAGAGTGGAATTGAGATTCAATCGGTTGAGACGGTGAATGTGAAAGAGACGGAATCACTTCAATCGCTTACTTACCTTGTAAATGGCAAGCGTCATCAAGTGCAGGCTGATTATTGGGTGGAGAATACGGACTTTAATGCTCTCACTGGGAAACTTGATACCAAGCGGATTCCGGGGATGGAGAGCTTGTATAAAGGAAGTGGACACGATCCTGATTACATGGCGGCTACGCTTATGATTCGGTTTAAGAAGGTTGATTGGCGTAAGCTGCACCAAGCGATATTGGAGGATTACCCACTGAGCAACGTTCAGGAGAAATATGGTCCGAATACATACGTCGATTGGAACATTGCGACAGGTCTCAGCAACATCATGATGAAGTATAAGCCGCATGATTCCCAGATGGTTCTGAGAGGGATGAACACACTAAATCAGGGGCAGGGTGAAGCGATTATGAATGCTTTATTGATTTATGATGTTGATCCTGCGGATGAAAAGTCGGTTCAGAGTGCAGTAAGTAAAGCAAAAGCAGAGGCACCATATGTGCTGGAATTTATGCGTAAGAATATCCCGGGGTTCGCCAAAGCAGAGTTGAACGGCTATCCTGAATATCTGTACATTCGTGACTATAATCGATTCCAAACAGAGTATGTGCTGAAATATGACGATGTAAAGGATAGCCGCATGTTCTGGGATAACGTAAGTATTGGTGGATATGCAGTTGATCTTCAGGCTACAAGGAACATTCCGAAAGGTATTGGTTTTGGGAAGACAGACCGATATGGGATGCCGCTGCGATCGTTCGAATTGAAATCCTATGATAATGTATTGGTCGTAGGTAAAAATGTAGGGGCCGATGTTAAAGCCTACGGTAGTGCACGGATTATGCCGAATACGGCACTTGCCGCTCAGACGATCGGAATTATATTAGGAAATGAGAAGAATAAGAAGCTGAAGGATCTCACACAGGATGATTTCCGCAGAATCCACGCTTATTTAAAGAAGGATTACGGTATTATATTGGATAATTAGTGTTGAACAAAAAAGCAGCGGTCTCCTTTCCGTTTTAGGAGAGGTTTCTGCTGCTTTTTATTGTACAAGATTAATGATTCGGATAGTGGCTGGTGAACCAGCTCTCTAATCCACTGTTCAGGATTTTATATGCTACCTCTTTTTCATCCGGATGAACCTCTACGCCTCCGGAAGGACCTCCAATGATCACTTCAATACTGTATCCATCTTCAAACGTAATTTGAGCTGAATTGTTAAATCCATACGTGGTTCCCAACTCAAAGGATTCGAATTGGGATTGCTTCAGTCTATCAACGATTTCCTGCACTTCTTCCTCTTTTATGGTAACCTTGTCTACGAATCCTACGGTGATCTCCTCCACCTCTACGGTTGTCAGTCTCTCATGAAATCGCTCTGGCCAGGAGTCTTTGGAGGTGCCAAACGAGCAGCTTGAGAGTAGAAATATCATACCAACAATGACGAGAACAACCCCACCAGCGCGCTGCGTGGATAAGGCAAGATCACTAGGCTCTGCATCTTTAAACCTCCACCCGAGAGACATATACCAGCCTGTATATGGAGAAATGGCGGTAATCATCCCGATAACAATCATAATAAAGCCTATGAAAGCATTCATGGTGATCAGCTTCCCTTCGTTTGAAATCATCGTTTCTTCCTTGCCTTTACACTCCATACGTTGTTCACACCGCTTTTGTTTCACGAAAACTTGGAAATCATTTGAATCAATCTTATGGGGCTTATGCGGTGTTTCATTCCATTCAAGCTTGGCGGTCAAGAAGGATGAACCATCCACCTGCTTTGTTTCTCTCGATATGACTTTTATGGAGAACGTGGAGAAAGGCGTCGTTTCAAGGTTCTTGATCGTGTCGTATTACCGATTAGTCTGTCTTATGGAGTCGTAACTTCGATTATCGTTCTGTTAATGGAAACTAGATTATGGGCTGTTATAAAAGTGTAAAAAGAACAGCCGACGGCTGCCCTCTTTCCTATACCGGATCTAGATTTATCCGTGTCTCGTACATGCCTTCGTCTATTTCTGTGTCCCATCCAAGCTGCTTCGCTACCCAAACCATTGGGATCATGGTCACTCCGTCTATTAATTGTGGGGGTGTTTCCATGGATAAGTTGCCGGATGGTGCGATGGCCTCCGTGTTTCCTACGGTCATTTGGAGCTTGTGTCCTTGGCTGGACAGCTGCATTGTGCGGGTATTCTTATCCCATGTCCACTGCGCGTCCAGCGCTTTGACAAATTCTTTGACAGGGACCATAAGATCTTGTTTTCCAGCCCATGCCCGGCTTGTAAAGTTGGCTTCTTGTCCTTGTATCGTGGTAAACATATTCCACACTCCCGGCTCCGGAGTCACCATTGCATGCAGGGTATCTGTATTCAGTTTGTTATTTAATTCATCGATATTCTCACGTGTGACTCTGTATTTGACGTCGTCTCGGCCGATCGCGGCTGCAATCCAGCTGTTTACGTCTTGTTTATGATGAGACAAATCTTTGTACAGCTCCAGATTATACGTCCATTCTGACTCCGTCTGAAAATCATACAGCTTCACATTGTCATGGGCTGCAAATTGTTCGAACATCCATTTTCGCATCGTGATCTGGTTGTTGAACCGGGCAGGATTACTCTCTTGCCACATGGTCTGACGCAGGATGCTGTATGGAGGATAGTAGAAATAGAACTCCACATCGGGATAAGCTTCCACGAGCGACAAGATATTATCTGTAAAGCTCTTCTGTACCACATCCAGGCTTTCTTCGTTAATTCCGAAGTAAACATCCCGCTGGCTCGCTTTATTATAGGACTTCATCACCTCTTCGGCTCCAAAAGTTGCTTTCTGATTCCAGTTGTTCAAATATTCGAGTTCCCTGCCTTTATTTCCGAGCATCTTACCATACAAGCTTTTAAAGAGCTGATCGTATACCGAGTAATTAAACAAGTACTTATAATCATTCCACCAAATGTCGTCATACATATAGGAAGGGAATTGTTCAGAGGCCTGTTTCGTATTCGCCTTGAGGGAGAAGTAGTCGAGGCCCCATAGCACTTTTTTTACTTTACCTGTCTCGAGGGCCAGCTTAGCTGTGTAGTAATGCTCGTCCGCGGTGGACCCTTCGATGGACAGCTTCATGGCGGTCCCGCCTAATGCTTGTCCGACTTCCGAAGGTAAGAAATTCTGTGTCATTGAGGTTCCGATAATAATCGTGTCGTAATCATAGTTTTTAGCGAGTCCTGGATTCTGGTACCGGGCATCGCTTGAAAGAAAGGGCTTATACCATGTCGTTTTATGGTAAAACTGCAACGGGTCGAGTACAGCGGTTAACGTAAATATGACTGCGGTTAAGCAGGTCGCAAACACGCCGAAGCGAAGAAGCATGGACTTTGCTCGAGAGCTGTTGCTTTTGGCTTTTCGGGTAGATGTGTGCTTCGGTTTAGTTATGACCGTATTCGTATTGGGTTTCAAGGGGTTCACACCTTTTTAAAAATTAAAATACAAAAATTCTGAAATTCGGTTGAGATACAGCAGCGATAAGACGAACATAACGGCCATGGTAAGTGCGGTTTTCCAGCTTGGATTCATCCGTTCACGGCGTTCGGACGAATTTCGTGTGAAAAGTACAATAGGCAGAAAGATGGCTATCATCGCGACAGGGAACAAGAGTGTTACTAACGAATGAAGCCCTGTACCATTCAGACCACTCATTCCTTTAAGGATACGAAGGGCCTGCTGCCAGCTGGTAGAGCGGAAGAATACCCAGGTGATGTTAATAAAAATAAAAGTGATTAGCCAAGCTGCCCATATGGGTAAAGGTCGTCCGACTTTTGTCCATAAGCGATGAATCGCCTGGCCGACACCATGAAGCGCACCCCAGATAATAAAGGTCCATCCAGCCCCGTGCCACAAGCCTCCGATCAGGAAGGTAATAATGACATTGCGCATCGCGATAGCATCTCCACGGCGGTTTCCGCCGAGTGGAATATAAATATAGTCCCGCAGGAATCGACTGAGCGTCATATGCCATCTTCTCCAGAAGTCCTGAAGGTTAACGGCTTTATAAGGTGAGTTGAAATTCTCAGGCAGCTTTATGTTGAAGCAAAGGGCCACACCAATTGCCATATCGGTATACCCGCTAAAGTCAAAGTACAGCTGGAACGTATATGATAGTGCGGCGGTCCAAGAGTCCACGAATCCCGTTGCAGAGCTGAATCCATCATTAGCGAACACCGCAAATGTATCTGCAATGACAACCTTTTTGATCAATCCGATACAAAATAAATACATACCTCTAGAGAGGTTAGGCCAATTCAAAATCTTGTTACGGATTCGATCGAACTGGGGCATCATTTCGCTATGGTGAAGAATAGGACCCGCAATGAGATGAGGATAAAAGGTTACGAATAAAACATAGCTGAAAAAGTTATATTCCTGTGCTTTTCCTCTGTATCCGTCAACCAGATAAGCAATCTGTGTGAACGTAAAGAAGCTGATACCAAGTGGCAAAATGATGCTTAACATAGGGATGTTTGCGCCCGTGAGATGGTTGAGATTATCTAGGAAGAAATCGGCGTACTTGTAGTAACCAAGCAGGAGTAGGTTCATCACAATCCCGAAGGTGAGTATAAACTTACGTCTGCGTTTGTGATCCTTATTAGCTTCGGAGGTAAGAAGACGTCCAATCATATAGTTGAATACGATCGATCCGAGCAGCAGCGGCACGTATTTAACATTCCACCAGCCATAGAAGAAGAGGGAGGAAAGGGCAAGCCAGTACTTAGATAGATCTGTATATTTGAAGCGGTTCAGTGTGAAATAAACAATTAAGGTAACTGGCCAAAATAAAAAAATAAAAACATATGAATTAAACAGCACTTGATCTCTTCCTACTTTCTTCGGAGAATAGATTGTTTCATAAATGAATTATCGACATTGGGTAGCTATATATGAATATACTAATTATGGAATATTTTAAACATAAATAATAGACTTGACGGTAAAAAATGGATGATATACACTTGTTGAAATTTAATGATAGAACCGTGAAGAGAAAATGAGATGGGGATATGCTGTTCGATCAGATATTCGTTTTAATAGTTGATAGAGATCAAAAGACGGCCGCCTGAGGTTTCTCCCTCGGCGGCCGTCTTTTGATTATTAATTTCCCGACTTAAGCTCGACGCGCATCTCGTCGTCCGGATGCTCTGTCGTGTATCTGTAAATGTAAATCTCCAACTCTGACTGATTGAAATTCTCGTATACGTCCATACGCTTATTGTTTCCACTACCTAGCATGCTTATCATTGCCGGCGTTCCGTAATTTCGATCCTTGCCGGTTAAATAATAGGTTTGACTCACCCCGCCAAAGACAGGATTAGTACTTAAGGATTCCACATATAGATTGTTGTCCTTCATGTAGTACGTCCAAGTGATAGGGTATTCCGCAATGCTGGTGCTTAGTGACTGGTGCTTCTCCGAAATGTTGGTTAAACGAATCGGATGTTCGTCCCCTGCATGGTCATCCACACGGTGATTGGCAACCAAGGATACAGGTTTGCTGGCGAGAGAGGTTGCTTCAAGACCCTTCATTTCAAATCGCAATTCCGTTGTGTTCGGCTTGCCAGACCCATACGCGATACCTCCATCTAGCAATGTGCCGCCTACATCTAACTGATAGTTCATATATGGAACACGGGTGTATTTCTCTTTATGAGTCAATATCAAGCGAACCTGTGTTGGTGTCACAATCATCTCACGGATTTTTGTACCGTCAGTGACCTGTTCTACCGGAATATTCAGTTTTTCCTTAAACGATCCATTCTCCAATTGTTTCTTTGATAGTGTTAGATTTAGGTTCCAAGATCCCTCGGCTGTTCCCGTAATACGATCATAGGCAAGTTGAAACTTAGTGTTCTTGGAACGTAATTGTTCCGATTTGAAAATTTGCTGACTTAAGTATTCATTAGAAGCTCCCGGCGTTCCGAAAACAGGAGTCTCTGCTTCTTGAATCGGTTTTTGGAGATCATCTACAGCCTGTAACCTCACCCAGCTTCTCTTTTGAAACTCAGGATCTGTAAATGAAATGGCCGACTGCAGCAGTACCTTGCCGCCGGATTGATCGAAAGACTGCACGGTTACGCTATCGATTCCATCCTTTTGAACCTTGAATACCTGTGTTTTAGAGTCATTAGGATTGAAGTCGATTGTTTGCGTGCTATCACCCGTGAAAATGAGCTTCTCCATTGTAAACTCAACATTAGCTGTCCGGCCATCCAGGACCCAGTCTGTTTCGAAGTAGCCCTGGAATACACCAAGTTCTTCATTCCAATGGTGCGTATAATTCCCTTCAATCAGGTTGCCCTTCTGATCTTTAAGACCAATCTGATCAAATCCGACTTGTTTCCCTTCCCATTGCGCTCCGGGATCCAGGCTGTAAAGCAGGAAGGTCCGGTTCTCATCCGTGAAAGCTGTATGCAGCGTCAGAGTCACGTCGTTGTTCGTGATGGATTGGTTGATCGTCTGGCCTAAGTCCTGCTCCAGAGCAGATTGAATACCAGATTTGTAAGAGAGAACGTCTGACCAATCGTATTGTATAGCCGCATATACAGGGGTTGCCATCAAGGCAACGGATAATCCAGCAATAATTGCTACTCTATTTCGTCTCCGAGGACGCTGAGTTGCTGATTCAGATCTTGTGACCTTCAGTTCCTTCTGCTGGATGCTGCTCCACATCTTCTCGAAGTCAGGATAAGATACGTCATTTGAAGCATTCATCTGGTTTTTCAGTTCCTTTTCAATGCGTTCCATATTGCTTCTCTCCCTTCAGCAAAAAGCTATAATTTGGTAGTTCGAGCTTTTTTCGCATGATCTTTAATGCTTTGTGAAGTCTTGATTTAACAGTGCCTACTGGGATGTCCAGTGTTTCGGCGATTTCAGTCATCGACAAATCACCGATGAACCGGAGTGTGACTACAGCCATCAGCTTGTCCGGAAGCTGCTGCAGCAGTTTTCCCCATTCGGCGGCTTCTGCTTTCTCCAATACAATGGTGTCAACGGATTTTTCTGATGTCGTGGCTTGGTCATACAGCCACTGAACTTGTTTTTGTTTTTCCTGCTTGGTCTGATTCTTTCGGATGAAGTTTAAGCAAAGATTCATAGTGATACGCATGATCCAGGCGCGTATATGCTCAATACTCCTCCATTCCTGACGAAATACGGTAATGAATACGTCATGGCAAAGGTCTTCCGCATCTTGTGCGTTGCGCAGCATGTAGTAACATGTGCGGTACACGTCTTTGTTGTAAGCATCGAATAGTTCACGTTCCGTCGTCAATGAAAGGCGCTCCTTTCTTTGTGGTTATGTAATATAAACAAAGGACCCTGGAAAAAGGTTCATATTATTTCAAGTTGATGAATCTTCGTGAAGTTTACGTATTCCGAATATAGCGAAGCTTTCGATAGTATGATGTCGTTTAAGCATATAATCATGGATTTGTAAGCATTTTACAAAATGCCTATGAGAAAAGTATAATTCAAAAACAAATGAGATGCGGAGGGATTACCATGAAGAGGATTGCTGTTTTCTGCGGATCGAGTGATGGAGCTTCACCAGCATATAAGGAAGGTGCAGTCCAGTTGGGAAAGGAACTTGCCAGACAGGGAATTGCACTCGTCTACGGAGGGGCCAGTGTTGGGATTATGGGAACTGTAGCCGATGCCGTTCTGGAAGCGGGGGGACAAGTGATTGGCGTTATTCCTCAAATGCTTGAGGATCGGGAGATATCGCATCGCGGCTTAACAGAACTTATTGTGGTGGGTTCGATGCATGAGAGAAAGATGAAAATGGCGGAGCTCTCTGACGGATTCATTGCTTTGCCGGGAGGGCCTGGCACATTGGAGGAATTCTTTGAGATTTTCACATGGGCCCAATTGGGGCTTCATCAAAAGCCTTGTGGAATCCTGAATGTTAACGGTTATTATGACCTGCTCATTTCATTCTTCGATCATATGCAAGATCAGCAGTTCTTACAAGAGAAATACCGTTCTATGGCTCTTGTCGGGACGAGTCCGGCTGAATTAATTGAGAAATTCAATACATACATACCGCCTTCCGTTAAGACTTATATTAAGAAAGATCAGACGTAACTTATAGAATTAGTGGCGAAACCATTCGCTCTCTGATTGATGATCAGCCGAGCACTAAGCAGAGGACTGGTCAAGCGGTTCGCGCTCCGTTAACATAGAGAGTAACAAGATATACAAGGAGGAGCTATGCTTCTACAATTCGGTTACTCGCAATATGAGAGTAGAGTGTATGAAACACTGGTAACGAGCGGTGAGGCGATGGATGCATCAAGTATCGTGAAGTTATCCAGTGTTCCTAAAGCTAAAATTTATGAGGTGCTTGATCGTCTGGTAGATAAGGGAATCGTTATGGACACCGTATCAGGCAAAAAACGCACATATACCGCCTTACCTGTGGAAGCGGTCATTGATAAGCTAACTCAAGAGTTTGAGAGTGACATTAAGGAGCTGCGATCGGCTGGTGTTCGCAAGAAAGTTGTGGATGACCAGGTGTGGAGCCTGAAGTCACACACTTCAATTCAAGCTGTCTGTAAACAGATGATTGAGGAAGCGAAGGAATCTGTTCTTGTCTCGATGTGGAGTGATGAATTCAATGAAGTTAAGGAGCTGCTGAACCGTAAAGAGCGAGAGGGTGTGCGTGTTGAAGCTTTGGTAACGGGAAGCGATCACCCGGATGTTACGTTGTCTAAGCTCTATGTACTAAATCCTACGGCAGGTCATGATAAGCTGGAGCGATTTATGCTGCTCGTGACGGATACGAATCAGCTGTTGTTCGCAGGAGTGGAGCAGGGAAGCTGGCAAGCTATTCGAACACAAGCGCAGCCATTTGTGAAGGTATTTGCCGAGTTTTTCTATCATGATATGGCATTGACGGCGTTTAGCCGTAAATACCCTGAGGAAATGTTCAAGGACGAGGAGATCAAGTCTCTGTTACTTCGTTTACGGTATTAGATTGGACGATAGAAGAATTAAGCAGGCCGCCCGAGGATTTAAACCTTGGGCGGCCTGCTTATTAGTTTATAAGAGCGATTGGAGGAATGCTTCGTCCGCGCAGCGTCTTACAGCAATCGAATTTAATATTTCAATTTACAGTGGATCTGCCGCTTGATTCGAAGAGGAGCGGCGAGTAAACGAAAAGACTGCGACAACAAAGCCTGCAGCAGCGATCAGACCGCCCACCCAAGGATTGTTTGCAACGGAGCTATTCGCAATAACCGTGCTGCCAATCATTGAACCTAATGCAATTCCCAAGTGAAGCATAGAGGAATTCAGGCTGAGCTGTGTCTCTGCATTGTTTGGAGCGAGTTCAAGCAAATAAGTCTGCTGCGCCGGAGAAATCGCCCAACTGAGCGCACTCCATATCATCATGGCGACAAGAAACACCCCGAATGAGATTTGAGTCGTCAGCATCACAACGAACATGGATACCGAGAAACAGGCAACGATGGCAAGAATCGAACGCTTCGTTCCGAAACGATCGGCGATCCAGCCGCCAGTTCCCCCGCCAGTTACGGCAGCTATGCCGAACAGAAAATAGACCACGCTCATCATGCCGGAACTCACATGGAATGTGGATTCCACATAAGGCTGCAGGTATCCGTATAAGGTCAGATGACCGGTAAGCATGAGGAATGCAATTAATTGTGCGCTGACAATTTTGCTGTTCTTTAACAGGGCGAGCTGCTCACGCAGCGGTACAACCGGATTTGGGGCTGTTTGTTTGATAAATAAGCTGATACCGATTAAGCATAACAGGCTAAGCACCGCAATAGCGAGAAACGGGGCACGCCATCCGTATGCATTGCCGACTACCATACCGAGCGGAACTCCAAGCACAAGCGATCCGCTAATACCCATATAGATAATGCCGATTGCGCGCCCTTTGTGGGACTCCGGTACGAGTGAAGCGGCCAGCGATACAGACAGCACCACGATCACGGATCCGGTCATGGCGGACAAGGAGCGGGCAGCGATGATCGCAGCATAGCTTGAAGTGAACGCTACGATCAGATTACTGATCATGAAGACAGCCATGGCGTATAGATATAGTTTTTTGCGCTCCATTTTGGCAGTCATGTTGATTAAGATAGGGCCTGAGATGGCAAAAGAAATAGAAAAAATGGTGATAAACTGACCCGCGGAACTGATGGATATATGAAGATCCTCCGCAATAAGGTTCAGAATACCACCTACAATAAGTTCAACCATACCGACAACAAAAGCGGCGATGGCGAGCATATATACTCGAAAGTTCAAACAGACACATCCTTATTTTTTTAAAGTCTCTAAATTGAGTTACCACTATTATAGTAACCCGATATAAGCGTTGCAACCTTTTTCTGAGAACAAAAATCTTATTCCATATAAGATGATTTAAAGTCATATACAGTGATAGCCGGATCTCATTTTATCGTGGTAATATTTGATTGATTGAATTCCCTGGAGGTGTATTTTCGAGAATGGACAGGCCCCAGTCGGTCATGCGTGATCATATTCTTTTTTCAGACACGTCATTTCCATTTACGGCTTCGACGACAGAAGGGGTAAACCCCGGATTCCAACGTTTGCATTGGCATCAAGCTTTAGAGATGAACTATATCCGCAGTGGAAGCGGCTATTATCTCATTAACGGGATGAAGATACCTTTTGAAGAGGGAGATCTTCTCTTTATTGACAGTAACGATTTACACCGGGCTTTTGAAACGGAAGGTCTGGTCATGGATATTATTATGTTCGACCCTTCACTTCTAGCTATTGATCTGAAATATGACCCGGATTTGATGCGTCCCTTTCGCGAAGCGGGTGTGCATCTCAGTCATGTAATCACACATGATGAGCCCATTGCCCCTCAGCTAACCCAGCTGTTCCATCGGATGATGGAAGAGAGCCGGATGATGGAAGATGGATTTATAAGTCTGATTCGGGCAGATTTAATCCGCTTTCTCGGGCTTGCAAATCGATATCTTCATGAAATGCCACAGCAAGCGGCCCAGCTATCTGTTAGGCATCGCGGCATACATGTCTTAAGAGATGTTCTCCATACCATGGAGCTCAACCTCGGTTACGGTTGGACGCTAAATGAACTGGCTGATCTAGCCCATTTAAGTCCTTCGCGGTTCAGTGCATTGTTCCATCAGGCAGTCGGAACTTCACCGCTGAATTATTTGATTCAGCTGAGACTGACTCATGCGGTGCATTTGCTGGAAACGACAGATCTAAAGATTATCGGTATTGCTGAGGAATGTGGATTTCGTAACTTATCCAACTTTAACCGTTTATTTAAACAGCATGTCGGTTTATCACCTAGCGAACTAAGGGAACGTGCATAGTCAGGGAGATTTATAATACGACAGTAAGATAGTATCAGATATTACTTGAATAACAGTAGTTGGTGCCACTCCAAACGATTACTCTGAACATATAAGAAGAGTATGACCCCGCGATTCAAGCGGAAGGAGGACGTTCATGAGAAAATATCTGGGCGTGGATGCCGGAGGAAGCAAAACACATGCAGTCATTGTGGATGAGTGCGGCAATGTATTGGGTAAAGGGATAGCCGGCAATGGTAACCACCAAATTGAGCGCGATCTAGCAGAGCAGAACATTACTGCTGCCTGTGATGCTGCACTTCAGGAAGCTGGAATCACGAAGGAAGAAGTTAGCTTCGCTTATTTTGGGTTAGCCGGAGCCGATCGTGAAGCCGATTATGAGATTTTGCGTCCCATGATTGGCGGCATGGGGTATCCGAGACACGAGATTGCCTGTGATACGATGATTGGCATGCGTGCCGGTACGGATCGTTCCTATGGCGCAGCGATTATTTGTGGTACCGGATTTAACAGTGCGGCCCGTAATTCAGTCGGAGAGGAACTGCAATATGGTGGTTTTGGTTTTAAGTATGGTGATGGTCACGCTGGTGGGTCCGGTCTAGCATTGCTAACATTTCGATCGGTCATCAGAGCATGGGATGGGCGAGGACCTGAGACGTTATTAACCTCTAAGGTGCTTGATCAGATGGACTATACTTCCGTTGAAGCGTTGTTTGAGGACGTGTTATATGGGAAGACTTCTATTCCCTCCAGTCTTGTTAAGACACTGCTCGAAGCAGCGGAAGCTGGGGATGCCGTAGCGATTTCCATTCTTGAGACTGAAGGGGCAGAACTAGCCAATGCGGTATGCACCTTAATTGAGCGACTGGGTATGAGAGATGAAACGTTTGATATCGTGTATATTGGAAGCGTTTTGAATAGGGGGAAAAGCTCTATTCTTACGAATGCCATCGAACGCGAGGTAGCAAAGCGAGCACCTCAGGCCAGATGCGTTCACTTAACCTCAGATCCCGTAGCTGGCGCACTGCTGAGTGCAATGGATTCGGATGGTCGAGTTATCGATGCAGAGACCGAAAGCAGACTGAAGTCATTATCTTTTTAAGCGATCTCATTCACCAGTTCATCTAACAACATCTTATGGAGGCGATTGAAGTGACACAACCAACGGGGCTCAAAATCACTGTCATCGGTGGAGGTTCCTCTTATACACCGGAAATCGTGGAAGGATTTATTCGGGGCTATGATCAAATGCCCATCCGTGAGCTATGGTTCGTTGATATTGAAGAAGGTCAGCACAAGCTGGACATCGTAGGCAATTTGGCTAAACGCATGATTGAAAAATCAGGGCTTCCCATCGAAGTTCATCTTACACTCGACCGCAGACGTGCGATTGAAGGCGCTGACTTCGTGACAACTCAGATGCGTGTCGGACTACTGGCAGCGCGTAAACTGGATGAGCATATTCCAATTCAACATGGCGTCATCGGGCAAGAGACAACAGGACCGGGGGGCATGATGAAGGCGCTTCGTACCGTACCGGTTATACTGGATATTTGCCGTGATATCGAGGAGCTGGCTCCAAATGCTTGGATGCTGAATTTCACCAATCCGGCAGGGATTGTGACAGAAGCGGTGCAGAAATATAGTAAGGTTCGCTCGATCGGCTTGTGTAATTCTCCAATCAACTTTCAGAAGTTTTTGGCTGCGGAGTATCAAGTGCCAGAGAAAGACGTGCTGGCAGAGTTTGTAGGGATTAACCATCTGCACTGGGTAACCTCAGCTATTGTTCGAGGGGAAGAGAAGCTTCCAGAACTGCTGGATGGCGGAAAAAGCTACACAGCTAAAAATGTGCCAACGTTTGGCTGGGACCCTGACTTTATTAAGTCTTTAGGGGCCATTCCAACTTATTATTTAAAATATTTCTACATGACCGATACGATGTTCAGCGATATGAAGGCTTCGCTTGAGAAGGACGGTACTCGTGCTGACGTTGTCAGCCGTGTAGAGGAGGAATTGTTCAAGCTATATCAAGACGTAAATCTTGATGTGAAGCCGAAGCAGCTGGAGCAGAGAGGCGGAGCTTTCTATTCAGAAGCTGCGGTGAATCTGATGAATTCCATCTACAACGATAAGCGTGATATTCAGACGCTGAATGTGGCGAACGGAAATACATTTGATTTTCTGCCGGCAGACGCCAGCATTGAGGTTAACTGTGTAGTGACGGGACAAGGACCGATTGTACTTGCACCTCAGTACGTTCCGGAGCATGTGAAAGGCCTGATGCATGCGGTGAAAGTGTATGAACAATTAACGATTGAGGCAGCGGTAACTGGCGATCGGGGAATTGCGCTGCAAGCGCTGGTTCATCATCCGCTTATTCCTTCTGTGGATGTTGCGAAAAAGGTTCTTGATGAGTTGCTGGAAGCACACAAAGCGTACTTGCCAGCATTCTTCAAGTAACTCATTCATGATGAAACTATAACTAGCTCCTCATAAATAACAAGAGCCTCCCATAGAAGAGAGGGCTGCGGACCGTTTACGGCGGCAACTTTCTTCCACACGGGAGGCTTTTATGTTGTCATTCGATATTTAGAATGTTACCAAACCCATAGCGCGTTTCGCAGCAGTCAGTGTTACTTGTGCTGTTTCATTCGCACGTTCGGCACCGTCTTTAAGAATACGGTCCAGCTCTTCGGAGTTTACAATTTCATGGTATGTTTTCTGGATTGGTTCCAGCTTCGCGATGACAGCCTCAGCCAGACCTTTCTTGAACGCACCGTATCCTTGGCCTTCATACTGCTTCTCAATCGACGCAATAGATTCGCCTGAGAATATGGAGTAAATCTCAATCAGGTTGCTGACCTCAGGTTTCGTATCCCAGTCATAACGAACGCTCATATCGGAGTCTGTTACGGCTCTGGAGAATTTTTTGCGGATAACAGCTGGATCATCGAGAAGTGACACGTAGCTGTTCTGATTCGGATTGCTCTTGCTCATTTTGCTGGATGGATCATCAAGTCCCATGATTCTTGCACCTGTTTCTTGGATGACCGGCTCAGGCAGCACAAAGGTATTGCCGTACTTGTTGTTAAATCTTGTAGCGAGATCCCGTGTCAGCTCGATATGTTGCTTCTGGTCATCACCGACAGGTACGTGAGTGGCTTGGTACAGCAAGATGTCTGCTGCCATTAGTACGGGATAGGTGAAGAGGGCGGAGCTGACAACATCCTTGCCTTCGGATTTGTCTTTGAACTGTGTCATTCGGCTCAATTCACCGAAGTGCGCCTGTGTCTCTAAGAGCCATCCTAGCTCGGCGTGGGCAGATACCTGGGATTGCAGGAAGATGGTAGCTTTCTTCGGATCCACTCCAGCAGCAATGTATAGGGCAGCGATGTCACGGGAGCGCTGATACAGCTCTTTAGGGTCCTGATATACCGTGATAGCATGCAGGTCCGGAATGAAGAAATAGCAATCATAATCGTGCTGGTTCGCTACAAACTGGCTGAGTGAACCACTGTAGCCTCCGATGTTCAAATCTCCACTTGGCTTAATACCTGACAGCATTCTTTTGTTCATAATTGTTGACCTCCTTTGGTTTATAAAAAAATAAAAAAACACCTCGCCCCTTGCTCAGGGACGAAGTGTTTGACTCCGCGGTACCACCACTTTTCGGCATCATAATGCCGCACTTTAACATGACGGGAAGTAGGCGTTATTCGCATGCCTGCTCCGATCACTTCTCCCATGGTAACGGGGGAGCGCCGTCAAAGCCTACTGACCTGCTATCGCAAGGGTTCGGTTTGAAGCGAAGGGACCCATTCACAGACCTCATTGTACCGGACCTCACACCTGTCGCCGGCTCGCTTGAACAACGATGGATAAGCTACTATTTTCCCTTCATTGCTTTCGTGTATTCGTTCCTATAAAGATGCCATATTTCAGGAAGATCGTCAAGGTGGCCATTGTTAGAATCAATTTACACACCGGAATAGGCCATAAAGCCGCCGTCTATAGGGATTACCGTTCCGGTAATGAACCCGGATGTCTGCTCATCCAACAGCCAGAGAACCGTTCCAAGCAGATCTTCCGGCACGCCAAAGCGTCTCATTGGAGTATGTGTAATAATTTTGTGAGAACGCTCGGTCAGAGAACCATCTTCATGCGTTAGCAGATTACGGTTCTGCTCGGTCAGGAAGAAGCCTGGGGCAATAGCATTGACCCGGATTCCGGACTCCGCGAGATGCACTGCAAGCCATTGGGTAAAGTTATTGATGGCAGCTTTCGCTGCACTGTAGGCTGGAACCTTTGTCATTGGCGATGGTGCGCTCATGGACGAGATGTTAAGGACGACAGCACCTTGGCGTCCAAGCATGCCTTGACCGAAGATTTGAGAAGGAATGAGTGTTCCAATAAAATTCAAATCCATTACATTTCGGAACCCAGGAACGCTGAGATCGAAGAAGGTAGATACTTCGGGCTGTTCCAGATCTTCTGGACGAAAAATTTCATTCGTCGTATTGGCATCCTTGTGGTTGCCGCCCGCACCATTAATGAGGATGTCGCAGGAACCAAGCTGTTCACGTACCGCCTGCTCAGCACGGCGAACACTATCGATATCGGTGACGTCACAAGCGACAGCGATCGCTTCACCACCGGCAGCTATAATCTCATCAGCCACGATTTGGCCTTTCTCCAAGGTTCGGTTCAATACGGCCACCTTAACGCCTTGCCGGCCGAGTTCCAGCGCCATCGCTCGGCATAAGACGCCGGAGCCACCGGTTATAGCGGCTACCCTACCCTCAAGGGCTGGATGCTTGGGCAGCCCCCAAGCATGTGATGACTGACTCATACCGCTGAAGCCTCCTTTTGCTTGGAGATTTTAGCTCTTTGAGCCGCATCCCACACACCCCACAAGTACATGATACCGAGTGCACGGTCATATAGTCCGTATCCCGGACGGCATTCTTCACCCCAGATATGCCGCCCGTGGTCGGGTCTGCAGTATCCATTGAAACCGTTGTCATTATAGGCTTTGACAATACCCGCAATATCTACACTGCCATCCTGCGTCCGATGGGAGGTTTCGATGAAATCACCATTATCAAATACGCGTACATTACGGATATGCGTGAATGGTATCCGGTCATGGAATTCATGGATCATTGCAATAATGTCGTTATCAGGATTTGCACCGAGCGAGCCGCTGCATAATGTTATGCTGTTCGTCGGGCTATCATATAAGTTAAGAAATCTGCGGATGTTATCTTGGCTTGTTATAATACGTGGCAATCCGAATATTGGCCAAGGTGGATCATCTGGGTGGATGGCCATTCGAATGCCACACTGCTCTGCAACCGGGATGACAGCGTTCAGGAAATACTCCAGATTACTCCACAAATCTTCCTCTGTTACATTACGGTAAGCATCGAATAAGGAGCTCAGATGAGCAAGACGCTCTGGCTCCCAGCCAGGCATCGTAAGTGCACTATTCTCTTGAATGGTGCGAACAAGTTCCATCGGATCAATGCCGTGAATTCGTGCCTTTTCAAAAAAGAGTGCTGTAGATCCGTCACCAGAGGCTCTGTGCAGATCTGTACGTACCCAATCGAACACAGGCATGAAGTTATAACAGATCACTTTAACGCCAACTTGGGCCAGCTTCTCGATCGTACGAATGTAGTTCGCTATGTAGTGGTCGCGAGAAGGGAGGCCAAGTTTAATGTCTTCATGGACATTGACGCTTTCCACGACATCCAGATGCAATCCGTAGGCCGTTGCCTGTTCACGGATTTCTAGAATCCGTTCCATCGGCCATTCCTCTCCGACCGGAACATCATGTAAAGCCCATACGATGCCCTCGACACCGGGAATTTGTTTGATCTGATCCAGCGAAACTGTGTCATTACCCTCGCCGAACCAGCGGAATACCATACGCATATTTCCACCGCCTCTTCCTCAATAGGGATACGATACAAACTATGGTTCATTTGAAATAATCCGGGTGTTTCTCCTTGAGTACCGTCAAGTTCGATATGATAAGGCTTAGATGCTCCTGCATGATGTGTTCAGCATAATCCCCATCTTGTCTACGGATCGCATCAACCATCTCTTTGTGCTGCTCATACAGATGGCTCCAATTCGGATCAGCCGACAACCACAGCATGCGGCTTCGGTTGAGGTGTGCATTCATCTGCTGAATAACATTCCAGGTGCCTTGTTTACGGCATCCCTCGAACAAGATTCGATGAAATGCCTCGTCAAGCTCGAACATTTCCTTGCCATCATGCCGCTCAATACTTTCCTGCTGCGCCGTTAGGTTCGCTTCCAGCTCGATCAGTTTATCTTTAGGGAATGACGCACATGCGAGCCGGATTACCGCTTTCTCCAGTTGTTCCCGCATGAACCGCGCTTCCTCAACGAGATCTGAATCGATTAAGGCAACCCGTGTTCCCCGCTGTGGCAACACAAGTAGCAGTCCTTCCTGAGCGAGCCTTACGAAGCTTTCGCGAACCGGTGTCCGGCTTACCTCGAATGCAAGTGACATTTCCTTCTCGGATAGCGACCTTCCTGGCGGGAGCTCCAAGCTTACAATCTGCTGCTTCAGTTTGTTATATACGATGTTACCTGCAGAACCAGACCCCGCTGGCAAAGGGATTTCCACTTCACCACCTCCTGTTACCATACTACCATACAAGTATGGCAGTATGGTAACAATTATTTACAATTCATAAGAGGAGGGAAGTATATGAGTCATTATGCTGTATATTCTGCACAGTATGAGCGCTTGCCGAGGCTTTTGTTCACTGCCGTTTTTCTTCAGCTTTAGTAGGTAGATTGTTAATTGCACTAGATAGGGTGGGGGGCTATATGTTATGATGGTATGTAAGAATAGCTGTTTCATTATTTCTCAAGGAGGGCCTATCCATGAATAAGCTCAAAGTGGAAGTATATACGACGCCAACTTGTGAAGACTGCCGCAATTTTAAGAAGTTCCTGAGTGAGCATGATATAAGTTATAAGGAATATAGCATAGCGGATGAACCTAAGTATGCTGATAAACTCCGGAAGCGTTCAGGAAAGACGCTAGTTCCTACAATATATATTAATAACCAAGAGTTCTTCGGTTTCGTATTTAATCGCCAGGAGATTGAAAAGCTATTATTAGGCTAGCTATCTGTCTATAGGGCTGTACACTGGAATAACTGCTACAATAAAATATATATATTAGGAGGGGATCACAAGTGGTAACGGATAATCAATCACATGATTCGTGTGCAGTTTCAGGGGAACGTAAGAGCCACCATTCCGAAAAAACGAAGAGTAACTTAATCAGTCGTTTGAATCGGATTGAAGGACAAATCCGCGGTGTGAAGGGACTTATTGAGAAAGATACGTACTGTGATGATGTGTTGAATCAGATTTCATCGATCCAATCAGCACTTAATGGTGTAAGTAAACTGCTGCTGGAACATCATATGAAGAGTTGCGTGATCGAGAGAATCCAAGAGGGTGATGATGAGGTTATTTCTGAGCTTCTCATTACGATGAATAAATTGATGAAATAAAGTTTAATACATGAGAGAAGCTTCTTGTTGATCATCTTTACTTAGATAGACTGCCACCCGTTAAGCGGAGTGGCTTTATTTTTTTAGAAATCCAGAGCTAAACCGCTTGACAAATATAGGGTAGGGGGGTAAACTAAAAACAATGAAAGCAATGAATCGTTAATCATAAGAGACAACAAAATTATTATATTTTTTAGGGAGCGATGGTTATACAGATGATAACTAACTCTCGAAATAGTGAAGGATAAGGAAATACGATTGTTTTGATTGGAAGTACATCGATTAGAGAGGTGGATTAAGCCATGGGGGCAGCAAATAATGAATCACTCCATAATGAGCTGAAGAAGACGACGCTGCAGCTGACAGGGATGACCTGTGCAGCCTGCGCGAACCGAATTGAGAAGGGTCTCAGCAAAATGGAAGGTGTCCAGGAAGCAAATGTGAACTTTGCTCTGGAAAGAGCAGCTGTAAGCTTCGATCCGAAGGTAGTTACCGTTCAGCAGATGGAAGAGAAGATTGAGAAGCTTGGATATGGTACGACCAAAGAAACGGCAGATTTACAGTTAGTCGGTATGTACTGTGCTGCTTGCGCAGTGAAGATTGAGAAAGTCGTAGGCAAAATGCCGGGTGTGTCCAGTTCAGCTGTAAACTTTGCTATGGAAAGCCTACGCGTGGAGTACAATCCAGCTGAAGTAAGCATTCCGGACATCCAGCAGCGCATAAATAAGCTGGGGTACCAGGCGGTACCTAAGGAAGATCAGCAAGATAAGACAGAACACCGGGAGAAGGAGATCAAGAAGCAGAAACGTAAATTGCTGATCTCGGCTATTTTGTCTTTGCCACTCCTTTGGTCTATGGTGAGTCACTTCTCGTTCACTTCTTGGATATGGATACCGGATGTGTTTATGAATCCATGGTTTCAACTGATACTGGCTACACCCGTACAGTTCTATATCGGTAAGCAGTTTTATGTTGGTGCCTATACGGCGCTTCGTAATAAGAGCGCGAATATGGACGTACTAGTGTCCCTAGGTACGTCGGCGGCGTATTTTTATAGCTTGTATCTAACGATAGACTGGACCCTTGCTGGAGCTAACGCTCATCACGGACCAGCAATGTATTACGAGACAAGTGCTATTCTGATCACACTTGTACTGCTTGGCAAATTGTTCGAGTCGCTCGCTAAAGGACGGACCTCTGAAGCGATCAAGACACTCATGGGGCTGCAGGCCAAAACGGCTGTCGTTGTTCGTGACGGTCAGGAAATGTCTATTCCGGTAGAGCAGGTATTAAGCGGTGATGTAGTTATTATCAAGCCCGGTGAGAAGATTCCGGTTGATGGAGAAGTTCTGGAAGGTACGTCGGCTGTAGATGAGTCGATGCTGACTGGTGAGAGCATTCCGGTAGAGAAGAAGTTAGGCGACGTTGTCATTGGAGCCACCATGAATAAGAACGGCAGACTTATGATTAAAGCGACGAAAGTCGGTAAGGAGACCGCTCTCGCACAGATCATCAAAGTTGTGGAAGAGGCACAGGGTTCTAAAGCGCCAATCCAGCGGATAGCAGACATAATATCGGGTATTTTTGTTCCAATTGTTGTGGGTATAGCAGTAGTGGCATTCTTGGTATGGTACTTCCTTGTGACGCCAGGTAACTTTGCTCATGCGCTCGAAATTGCAATAGCCATTCTGGTCATTGCCTGCCCTTGTGCACTCGGTCTGGCAACACCGACCTCGATTATGGCGGGATCAGGACGTGCAGCAGAGCTAGGTGTACTGTTTAAAGGCGGGGAGCATTTGGAGTCTACGCACAAAATTGATACTATCATTCTCGACAAAACCGGCACAGTAACCAAAGGGAAACCGGAGCTGACAGACGTTGAGGTCAATGATGGGTTCGATGAAATGGAATTCAAACGTCTGGTCGGTGCAGCAGAAAGAAACTCGGAGCATCCATTGGCAGAAGCTATTGTTGCAGGCGTTACAAGCGAGGGAATCACACTTCCAGCCGTAGAAGAGTTTGAAGCTGTTCCAGGTTACGGAATCCGTGCGGTTGTAGAAGGCCGTACTGTATTGGTTGGTACCCGGAAGCTGATGAAGCAGAACCATATTGAAATCGGGCATGCTGATACCCGGATGTCTCAGCTTGAGACAGCAGGTAAGACGGCAATGCTTGCAGCAGTGGATGGACGATATGCAGGTCTTGTGGCTGTGGCTGATACGATTAAAGAAACATCTAAGGAAGCAGTTGCTAGACTGAAAGGAATGGGCATCGACGTTATCATGATCACCGGGGACAACGAACGTACGGCTCAGGCGATTGCTAAGGAAGCAGGTATTGACCATGTACGTGCCGAGGTGCTTCCAGAAGGTAAGGCTGAAGAAGTGAAGAAATTGCAGCAGCTGGGTAAAAAAGTGGCGATGGTCGGAGACGGTATCAATGATGCTCCCGCACTGGCTATGGCAGACATCGGTATGGCGATTGGTACAGGTACGGATGTAGCTATGGAAGCTGCAGATGTTACGCTCATGAAAGGCGATCTTAACAGCATTCCTGATGCCATCTATATGAGCCGTAAAACCATGTCAAACATCCGCCAAAATCTGTTCTGGGCATTAGGTTACAACTCATTGGGTATACCGATTGCCGCGATGGGCTTACTGGCTCCTTGGGTTGCAGGTGCTGCAATGGCGCTGAGCTCGGTATCTGTCGTTCTGAATGCGCTCAGACTGCAGCGTATGAAGGTATAAGGGAGTACAGAAGGGGAGATTTGGGGAGATGGCGATTAAAAAATTCGCGGTAACACCGGGCTTTGAGGTCGGAGGGACACTTTTCCGTCCACAGCAGCTAGCTGTTCTCGGCTCTATTGTAGGGCCGGATGCAGAAATTGAAATGACAACTTTCAAACAGCTGTATGTTGCGATGGATGAAGAACGGATTTCTGAGGTACAAGAGCAGCTGAAGGAAGTCGGGTTAGAAGTTCACCCTGCCGGATTTGTATCCAAAAGTCTGATTACATGTAATTTCTGCCGTGGAGCAGAGGATGCCGGTCTCGATATCGCCCAAAAACTTGATACAATCGTTGCTGATCATGAGGTGCCAAGTCCGCTGAAGGTTGGGTATGCTGGATGCGCGCTAGGTACAAGTGAACCATTGCTGAAGGATATAGCCGTTGTGAAGATGAAGGATGAGTTCGATATTTACATCGGGGGAGATTCCAAGGGAATCAAGGCTAATCTTGCTCAGTTGTTCAAGAAAGGAATCACCGAAGAACAGCTCCTGCCGATTGTCGGCAGACTAATCACGATCTATCAGGAGAACGGAAAGAAGAAAGAAACCTACTCCAGATTTGTAAAAAGAATGACGCCTGAAAAACTACATGAGTTAGTGGATAACTCGTTCATCACAATATAACGACAAAACACCGCCTGTACAGGCGGTGTTTTTATTGGTTTTAGCCGTTGTTTATACCTATTTCAGCAAGCAACTCATAGGAGCGAAGACGGGCTTTGTGATCATAAATGGCAGATGCCACAATAATCTCATCCGCACTCGTCATCTCTATGAAGCGATTCAGCTGCTGGCGTACGGTAGCTGGACTGCCGATTGCGGAGAAGCTTAAAGTGCGGTTTACGATTGCTTTCTCCTGCAGGTTCCAGATACCCTCCATGCTATCCACTGGGGGCTTAAGTTGGCCGGTCTGGCCTCGGATGATGTTCAGGAACTGCTGTTGAGCCGAAGTGGCAAGTCGCTGAGCTTCTTCATCCGTGTCGGCACAGATGACATTGACACCAATCATCGCATATGGCTGCTGCAGTGACTCGGAAGGCTTAAAGTTACCGCGGTACAGATCGAGTGCCGGAAGCAGATAATCAGGTGCAAAGTGACTGGCAAATGCGAACGGGAGCCCAAGCTGTGCTGACAGCTGTGCGCTAAAACCACTGGAACCAAGCAGCCAGATCGGAACATCGAGCCCCTCACCAGGAACAGCTTTAACCCGCATGGAGGAGCCTGAGGTCGGATGGAAGTAATTGCGAAGCTCTCCAAGCCGTTCAGGGAAGTCTTGACCATCACTGCCAGGTCCGCGGCGCAGAGCGCGAGATGTCAGTTGATCCGAACCGGGTGCGCGTCCAAGACCGAGATCAATGCGCCCTGGAAACAGAGATTCCAGTGTACCGAATTGCTCGGCTATCACGAGAGGGGAATGGTTTGGCAGCATGATACCGCCGGCGCCGACCCGCATTGTTGTTGTGCCGGCTGCAATATGACCGATCACGACAGATGTTGCTGAGCTCGCGATGCCTGTCATGTTGTGGTGCTCTGCAAGCCAGTAACGATGGTATCCCCACTTCTCAGCATGCTGAGCCAGTTCAAGAGAATTTCGCAGCGATTCAGCCGCTGTACTCCCTTCGGTAATTGGGGCCAGATCCAGAATGGATACAGGTATATGTTGAAGCTGTTTGGATGTTTCGGATGTAAATTTATATTGCTCAGTCATCTGGAATAGCCTCCTTAGGATACTGTTTAAATTATAGCACAGTTATATTATATACCTTCTGATGCGATAACAAAAATATCGAGCCTGAGAGGAGAATAAGGATAAACCCTCGGCGTCTTGTAAAGGTTCTTATACTCATCGATAAATACAAGGGGGCTTCTCATGAGAGAAGCCCCTTTATGTGTCGGTTCATATTATAAGATCAGTCGTTCGAGCCCGTTTAAATACGGGCGGAGAGCTCTCGGGATCATAATCGATCCGTCCGCCTGCTGATGATTCTCTAGTAAGGGAATCAGGATACGCGGCGAGGCTACAGCTGTATTGTTCAGAGTGTGGCAGTATCGCATATTTCCGTCATGATCTCGGTAACGGATATTCGAACGGCGGGCTTGGAAATCAAGCAAGTTCGACGACGAATGCGTCTCGCCGTAAGCCTCTCGGCTTGGCATCCATGTCTCAATATCATACTGCTTGTAAGTCTTTTGCGACATGTCTCCGGTGCACACTGCCATAACCCGATAAGGAAGCTCTAGCAGCTGGAGCAGCTCCTCCGCATTGGTAGTAATCTCTTGAAGCAGTTTCTCCGACGTATCCAGACTTGCCTCGCACAGAATGACCTGCTCAACCTTGGCGAACTGATGAACCCGGTACAATCCCCGGACATCCTTGCCTGCTGACCCGATTTCGCTACGAAAGCACAGCGAGGCGGCGGCAAGCTTGAGCGGTTCCGTAACATCGATGATCTCGCCGCTATAATACGAGACAAGTGGAACCTCCGAAGTCCCGACAAGCCACTTGTCTTCCTCGGGAATATGGAAGGTCTGATCTTTACCAAGCGGGAAGAATGCTGTATTCATCAGAGCCTCAGTCCGTACCATAAGCGGCACATCGAACAATGTGAAGCCTTTCTCCATAAGCAGGTCGAGTGCCAGCTGCTGTACGGCCCGATGAAGTTGGACACCGACACCCGTCAGGTAATAATTTCGGCTGCCGGCGGTTTTGACACCCCGGGGGATATCGAACATTCGGTGCATTTCACCTAGCTCCACATGGTCACGAAGCGGAAACGCAAATGCGGGCGGTTCACCGACTTTTTTAATCTCCACGTTGTCTTGGTCCGAATCTCCAACAGGTGTGTCGGGCGAGACAATGTTGGGCACAAGCGCCATAAGCTCTGTAAATGCGTTGTCGACTTCTCGCATTGTATTCTCCTGCACACTTAATTGCCCGTTAATTTCTTTGACATACTGCTTCATATGTTGTGCCTGATCCCGATTTCCTTCACGCATCAGGGTGCCAATCTCCTGTGTGAACTGGTTGCGTTCCTGCCGAAGTCTTTCTACTTCCTGCAGCAGCATCCGCCGCTTTTCATCCAGTGCCATAAGTTCAGGAATCGATACTTGAATACCTTTTTGGTCCGCTGTCAGCTGGACTTGCAACTGATTCTCCTTACATTCTCTTAACCATTTCATGTCGATCATGATTACCGCGCTCCTTCGCATTATATAAAATAAAAAAAGCGTCCTTGTCCATATGGGACGAGGGACGCTTTATGCGCTCGCGGTGCCACCCAAATTGATTGAATCACTGAAGTATCAGGATTCAATCCACTTTGATTCCGCGATAACGGGCGGGTCCGGTTAACTTAGGGGAAATCCCCTTAACGAGAACGCCTCAGAGTTGGAAGCTCTTCATTGGCCTGATTTCAATATTTGTAACAGTATACCGCAGTTCTGTTCTTATATTCAAGGGATGAACAGTTAATTTATTTCTGTCTTCTCAGACACTTTATCGCCCTACCGTTTCACGGTGCTTATACTAGGTAAACATACTATAATATAGACAAGTTGTTGACGGGCGACCTTAAAGCAGGGAGGTACAACATTGGACGAGTTGTTACAACGGGAGCATGAGATCATGAAGGTATGTCTTCTCGCCGGTAAAATCATGCTCCAAAGCGGTGCGGAAACCTATCGCGTAGAGGATACGATGATGCGGATTGCCGCATCTTTTGGTGTGGAACATAGCCATAGCTATATGACGCCAACCGGCATTATTTTTTCGGTAGAGGAGCCGCAGCACATTACGAGGCTGATACGGATTTCAGACCGAACCACTAACTTATATAAAATCGACCGGGTTAATACCATTTCGAGGAGTATCAGCCTTGGGGAAATGACGATTTCGGAAGCCTATCGTTCCTTGCAGGATGTAGAGCGGGCAAAACCGAACTACCCTATGCCGCTGCTTATTCTCATGTCTGCTATTGCAAGCGGTTGTTTCTTGATTATGTTCAAAGGGAGCTGGTACGACTTTATTCCAGCTGCGCTGGCAGGCGGATTGGGATTCTCGTGTTCAGTCTATATGCATCGGGTTATTCCGGTCCGATTCTTTGCCGAATTTTCCGGTGCGATCATGATTGGCCTAGCGGCGGTATGGATGGTAAAGAGCGGATTTGGACAGCAGATCGATATTATTATTATTAGCTCCGTGATGCCATTAGTCCCCGGTCTTCTTATTACGAATGCGATCCGTGATTTAATGGCAGGGCATCTGATTTCTGGCTTATCTAAAGGGGCGGAAGCATTTATTACATCGTTCGCGATTGGTGCAGGCATCGCATTTATGTTGTCATTCTACTAAGGGAGGCGATCCGTTTATGATGTATCTTGAACAGTTAGTGACCAGCTTTATCGCCTCCGCTGCCTTCGGTATGATCTTTAATGCGCCGCGAAAAGCGCTGTTGCAGTGCGGCTTCGCTGGTATGGTTGGATGGATATTGTATATCTGGTTGATTGAGCTAGAGGTGATTCCAGTGACCGCGACGGTGGTCGCTGCTTTCTGTGTAACGATGATCAGTTACTTTTTTGCGAAAAAATATAAAATACCCATCATCATATTCAGCGTATCCGGCATTATACCCCTTGTCCCGGGAGGACTTGCTTATGATGCGCTAAGGCATGTTGTACAGAATGAGTATGATCTTGCCGTTCAGCTTGGGGCTCGTGCTTTCATGATTTCTGGAGCCATAGCGTTAGGTCTTATCCTTGCGGAGGTTACGAATCAGGTAATCAAAAAGAGCGCCCCGACTAGGCGCTCATAGAAAAGGTGGCTTTCATTCTGGAATCGAAGGGATACTTTTTTTCACAAATTGGACAATAATTCGATCGGCATAAGAAAACTTCCATCTTGCAGTAGGTGTTATACATAATAATGCTCACTCGGAAGGGATGCAGGTGATGGGCCGTGAACGACAAAGAAATGCTGACCAGAAAGGTTATTGTGTACACTTTACTTAGTGCGCTTGTAATTCTTGCAGGCCGATGTAACCGGGAACTCAAGCATACTCTTGATGTGAAAGAAGAGGCAGTCGAGAAGGGCCATCAACCTGAATAATCGAAAAGCAGAAAACAGGCCGGGGACCCGCATCTTCGGTCTATTTGAACATCCGAGAGCGTGATCCGGCTGATGATGTCACGGAATGTCTTTATGACGAAAGATACTCTAGACTAGGCAGTTCGTATGCTGTTATTTGATACCAAGCCGCATCCGGTAGCTGAACATCACTTCACGGGTTTCTCCTTGGAAATAATCCTCGACCTGCTGTCTGAAAGCATCTATGGCAGGAGTGAGTTCATCGATTCCATGCCGGAATAAAGTTTGGATGCCTCCCTGGCTGATTGCGAGTCCCACATATCTTTCAGCGGTACAAGGTTCCATATGGTGAAAGACGACTTCCTTAGCAAATTGAAACAGTCCGCTCTCTCGAATATGCTTCAAATGTTCGTTCTTGTTCCATTTATAAGCTTTCCGATTGTCTTCTATATGTTTATTTATAATTGCATCAGATAACTCAATCAGCTCATGGTAGGTTTTCTCGATTGGCCAATGCAGACTTGGCGGCCAGTCACAATCATAAACGGCGAAAATCCCTTCTTGGCGTAATAAGCGTGCTGCTTCCTTTAGCGTACTAGCCGGCTCCATCCAATGAAAGGATTGCGAGCAAGTAATGATATCCACAGAGCCTGTATCCAGTGGAATCTGGTTAGAGTAGCCGCTTGTAAAGGTGATGTGTTCTGTGTGATCTTGTTCCTGAAGTTTCTCTTCAGCTTTTCCTCTCATATCGTCGTTCGGTTCGATTCCGATAATTCGATCCGCATGGTCCTTCCATACAAAAGATGATAGACCTGTACCACAACCGATATCCACGACAAGTTGTGGCTTTTGCTGCAAATACCCTGTCAATATTTGAATCACTTGCCGAGGCGCCTCGGGGCGGTACTGGTCGTAAGTATTTTCGTACCCGGAGAAACGTTCCACATTACTCTGCCGATTGCCTTCGGGAATATTCCGTATGTTCGAGCCTGTGTGTTGAAATTTCGAATTGTTGCCCATCATTTCATCATCTCCCTAAATTGAGTAATTCGAGTCTGCTCCCGTAATGTCATGGATGAAACGGAAGAGCTGGCATCGTAATCGTAATGGTTGTCCCTTCACCTAATTGGCTGTCAAGACATATCCCGTATTGCTCACCGAAGTGAAGGCGAATGCGCTCACTGACATTCACGACTCCGATATGACTGTCATCTTCCTCGTTAGGGCTCGACAGTCTGTGACGTAGGGACTCTAGCTGCTCCGCACTCATTCCAACACCATGATCGCGTATCGTGATTCGCATGAAATGGTCTGACACTTCTGTGGAGATTTCGAGCAGTCCAGGCCCTACCTGACGTTCCAATCCATGAATAATCGCGTTTTCGACAAGCGGTTGAAGTGAGAAGTGAAGGACCTGGAGTGATTCCGTCCCTGGCTGTACATGTTCTTCATATTCAATTTTATCCCCAAAGCGCATTTGTTGCACCTTGACGTATAAACGGATATGCTCCATCTCTTGATGAAGCGGGATGATGGTTCTGTTCATCTGCGTATGGATACGGAACAGTTGACCCAAAGTCCCGACCATTTCTCCGATCTCCCGTTCACCGTTAATGATGGCTTTCATTTGGACTGATTCTAGTGCGTTTGCGAGAAAGTGCGGATTAATCTGGCTTTTTAGTGCGCCGAGCCGTGCTACCCGCTGCTGCACCTGTGCTTTGGATGAACGCTCAATATAGTTTTGCAGCTCCTCGACCATTCTCCGCAGTCCTTGATACAGTACTCCGAACTCATCCTTCCGGGAACTTCCAAGGTCCACATCGAAATTGCCCGATCCTACTTTTTCAACCTGTTTCTTCAGAAAAATAATCGGCTTGGTCACACGCATCCACATCAGTATCATGAACAATACGGCCATACCAACCGATCCGATTGCAAGTCCCAACATCATTTTTCCGAGTAATGCTGAGCTGTGGGTTACTTCTTTCTCACTCATATACTGAATGACCTTCCACCCGGAGTAGGGTGATGTCACAAAGTTAAAGAATGAATTATGGTCTTCGAAAAGCGTCGTGAAGCTTCCTGAAGGTTCACTTAGAACTTTATTAAGCATCTGTTCATCCAATTGTAGTGGTTTTGAGATGTCCATATCTTTAGAGGCGTAAATGATCGAACCGGATGGATCTGTAATGACAAAATTACGTTCCGTATTTTCCGACAGATTCAGGATTTCGCTCAAGGAATCCAGCCTGATATCCACAAGAAGAACCCCGATCGGCTGTTTTCCGCCCGTCTTATTAATGACCCGGGCAATGGAGAGCACTTTCTCCTTGGAATTTTTATTGTAGAAAGGAGTATGCGTGCCAAATATGACAATACCGCCTTTTTTCTCTAAGGTCTTCTGATACCATTCATCCTGTTCGAAGTTTTCATAATGAACGTCTGCACGGTTAAAGTTGGCGGAATAGAATAGCTGGTTTCCAGCATAGATTTGTACGCTATTTACATTTTTGATGGTCATTTCGAGTGTGCCAATAAAGTGTTGTATGACCGATTGATACGTAATCGTCTGATCAATTTGGGGGTTTTTGTTCCAGTTTGTGAGTGCGTTTTGAAGCTGGCCATCCAGATGGGCATACAGTGTTCCCTTTTCAATGCTTTGTAAATACTGATCAATATTAAAGGACAAGTTGTTTAGAATGAGATCAGAGCTGTTCTTGTATTCGGCTTTAACGGTCTGGAGAGATACATAATAGATGATGGCCGAGATAATCATCAGCGGGATGGTTATCGTAAGAATCATAAGGGCGAAAATCTGCGTATTTAAATGATTCCTATAAAATAGCTTGCGAATTCCGAATGGACTGTTCAATCGATCATCCCCATTTTTTTACGGTAATCCGTAGGTGTCATGTTCGTAACCTTCCGAAACATTTTTACAAAGTGTTTATAGCTCGTATATCCGCACATATGACATACATCAGTCATTAAGTACTTGGATTCGAGCAGACATCGCTTGGCATATTCAATTCGGATCTCGGTAACGAAGGTCATATAGTTCTTATTCAATTTGGTTTTGAACAGCCGGCTTAGATAAGAAGGGTTATAGAAAAATTGGTCTGCCACCATCTGCAATGAGACATCCTGATCGATATGCTGAATAATAAATTCCTCGATCCGCTCAAATACAGCTCCGTCCTGTGAATCTTCCTCCGCTGCAGATCTCTGCGCTTCGCTTTGAAGTTGAACCATCCAGGAGGCTAACCATGCAAACATGTCCTCGAGTGAATCAAAATCATCCAAAAATGTGAGATGAAGCAGCTTCTCGTGATATCGCTCCTCAATATTCAACCCATGCTTGCTCGCAAAACGAATCGCAACCGAGATGATGTCCTGCATATAAGACAGCCACTGGTCTTGTGTGAATTGTCCGATTCTAGACTGAACATCTGCAGCCGTTCGATTCATAAACTCCTTAACAAGCAGAGCGTCATTCTGCTCCAGGTAAGTTAGAAGCTTGATCTTATCAGTGTCACTATATGAGAACAGAGAGGTTTTCATGGAACTAGGAGTAGAAGCTTTAGTGACGAAAGCCTGTCCGCCTGAAGGAAGAAAACGCTGGAACAATGCTTTATCCGTCTGTATAAGCAGAGAAGAGAGTGTGTGAAAATCTTCAGCGAGGGCACCTATGGATAAATAGAGATGAACATGTTGGAGAGCGCCCTGCTGTCGAAGAATAGCGGTAACTTGTTGTTGTAGATCAGACGATATCTTGAACATATCTTGCTTGTCTTCATCTATAACTGTAAACGTATACAACTTTGAGTGATAGACATAGGTGAATAAGCGGGACGAAGCGTCTGTGAATGCAAAACGATCTGCTAGTACTTCCGTTAGCATCCGTTCGGCATTTTGTCTCCACCATGCTCTGGTCTTCATAGACGGAGGTGAGACAGGCACGTAGAAAAGAACCATGGGCTGAAGCTTGTACTTCTCAAGCTTACCGGTATACGCAGCGAAATCTTTATGTAGATCCCGTTCGGTTGACTCTGATATATTGTGATCTTCCAGCAAAGATTTCACCAATTGGCTCCGCTTTAGATGAACATGATGCTGGGCATCAGTAGCGAGATTTATTAGCTTCTCCTGTTCTTTACGTTTCGTCTCTAGAAGCTGAATGCATTCCTGAATGGTCTTAATACTTTCGTTATATTGTAGAGGCTTTAATAAGTAGGCAAACACATTGCCTAAACGAAGAGCTTTCTGTGCGTATTCAAATTCATTGTATCCAGACCAGATGACAAATAGGGTATCTGGAAGCTTGCCACGTAGCTGCTCTATCATTTCAAGTCCATCCATAAGGGGCATTCGAATGTCTGTGATGATAAGGTCAGGGCGCTCCTGTAAGGCCATTTCTATGCCTTCGGCACCATTTTCCGCTTCATAGATATGATGAAACCCAAGTGCCGGCCAGTCAAAATATTTCGTTAATCCTTTACGGATTAAAGGCTCGTCTTCGCAAATCAGCAGTTTGTACATGATCAAGCCTCCGTGAATTTAAGTTTAGTTGTATTGTATCGAAAGAGTTGGAAACGGTACATCAAAATTTACGAATCGAAGTATAGAATGCAGACAAGGTCAAATATGAGGGATGAAAGTAAAATTAAGGGTATTTTACAAAGATTGATCGAACTTTACAATAATAAATGAAAGCGCATCACACAACAGATAACCAAATATTAGGGGGGCAACAGATGAAAGCGTTTAAAAAAGGACTTACGACTGTACTTAGCATCATGCTGATCGGCTCATCACTTGTGGCATGTGGAACCAAAGCAGCGGAAACGCCAAAAAATGATGAACCAAGTACGAACACTCCTCCGGCAGAACAAAAAGATGCACCGAAGAACGTAGAAATTACATGGTGGAACTTCCCAAGCTTCCAACCGCTAGATGGAGAAACGGGAAAGTATGAGAAGCAAATCATCGAAGCTTTCAACAAACAACACCCTGAGATTAAGGTTAATCTGGAGATGCTTACTTATGAAGCGGGTCCAGAAAAATTGAACGTTGCCATTGCGTCGAACACGGCCCCAGACGTTATCTATGACGCACCAGGCCGAATTCTGGATTGGGGAAAAAAGGACTTGCTTGCCCCACTAGATGACATGATTACGGATGAAATTAGAAATGATATCTCTCCTGCACTTTGGAAGCAGTCCATGGTAGGAGATACGACTTACATGTACCCAATCAATACAGCTCCGTTCATGATGGGTGTTAACAAAACCATTTTTGAGGAAATCGGTGCGATTGATCTGCTTCCTCTGGATCGTCCTGATCGTACATGGACTGTTGAAGAATATGAGAAAGCGCTGCAAGCGGTTAAGGAGAAAGCACCTGATATTATTCCTTCCGGCTTCTTCGCGAAGAGCCAAGCTGGCGACCAGGGCACAAGAGCGTATCTTGCCAATCTGGGTAACTCCCGTTTCTTCACCGAGGATTACTCCCAAGTTGCCATTAACACTGACAAGGCCGGCGCGGCTTTGGACTGGATTGTAAAAGGTGTGAAAGACAAACTGATCATATCCGGATCCGAATCCTTAACGGCGGCTGATGTGAACGATTTGTTCTTGCAAGGCAAATTGGCATTTTCTATTAACTATTCACCCGTGCTTAGAGCACAGAATGATCCACTGAAAAAAGCTCCGTTTGAAGATGTTCTGCTGCCTTTCCCAACCATTGATGGTGCTAAACCACAATTGGAGCCGTACCTGGGCGGGATGGCCGTATTCAACAACGGCGATGAAGATAAAATTGCAGCTTCCAAGAAACTTGTTGATTTCATTGCGAATGATCCGGAGTGGGGGAACAAGAACCTGATCCAAACTGGCGGATTGTCTGCACGTAACTCGATTACCGGCTTGTATGATGATCCTGAATACACTTATTCGGAACAGGCTCGTGAATTTTATACGGATCCTCCTACGATTGTGGATGGATGGGCTGAAGTTCGTACGTTCTGGTTCCCTGAGTTGCAGCGTGCCCTCCTTAACGTAGTACCTGGAAAAGAGGCGCTTGATGCATTTGCTAAAAATGCGAACGAAGCTATTGCGAAAGCGAAAGCAGACGCTGGAAAGTAATCACACGTTTTTGCAAAATCCAGAAATATAACAACCACCTTCTCGGAGCAGCATGCAAACTTAGTGTGCTGCTCCTTTCGGGCAAGAGATGGAGTGAGGGGAACGATCATGGAGACTAAGGTCCGTAAAGTAAGTCCAGGTATGTTACGCGACTGGATGATGAGTTATTTGTTTTTGCTTCCGGCATTCGGATTTTTCATTATTTTTGTAGCGTACCCGATGCTGAAGGGGATCTATATCAGTTTCTTTAATTATTCACTGCGAAAGTTTGAATTTACGGGGATCGATAACTATGTTCATTTGTTTCAGAATGAGAATTTTTTAAAGTCGTTATGGAATACATCGTTGCTTGTTCTGATTGCGGTTCCCATTGTAATCGTGTTTTCTATTTTTGTGGCCATGACCATTTATCGAAAAAAAGAAGTTTCGCGTTCGTTCTTTAGAGGCGTGTTTTATTTACCGGCCGTGTCTTCAGTTGTGAGTATCACGGTGGTGTGGGGGTGGATCTACCATCCGAACTATGGTGTGTTGAACTACTTGACTGGCATGTTTGGCGCAGACCCTATCTCCTGGCTAGGTAATCCAAAGACAGCTCTGTTATCAATCATTGCTGTGCTGATTACAACCTCGGTAGGACAGCCAATCATTCTTTATGTCGCTTCACTAGGCAATATTCCTAGCTCATATATTGAAGCCGCTCAAATTGACAGGGCATCGTCCTGGCAAATATTCAGGAAAATTATTTGGCCGATGTTAATGCCGACCAATCTCTATATTATCGTCATTACTACGATTAATACGTTCCAGTGTTTCGCTCTTATTCAGCTGCTTACATCAGGAGGACCATACTACAGCACCTCAACGGTCATGTATGGAGTGTATGAACAAGCATTCAAGCTTGGTAACTTCGGCATGGCTTCAGCCATGGGGATCATACTCGCCGTAGTCATAGGCATTATTTCTATCATTCAGTTTAAATACCTTGGCAGCGATGTGGAGTACTAGGAGGGTAAAACGATGAGTTCACCATTACAAGTTGGGCTGAGTACGGGAGGCCCTAGACCCAAGCGATTGAGAAAATGGACAGTAGGCTCAGTCCTATCGAATACGCTATTAATCTTTCTGACTATATTTTTTATCTTTCCTTTTTACTGGATCATTACAGGTGCCTTCAAACGTCAAACCGTAGCTACACAAATACCACCGGAGTGGTTCCCTTTACAGCCTACACTTCAGAACTGGGAGGAATTATTTAAGAATCCGGTATGGCGCTGGACTTTCAATAGCTTTTTCATTTCCTTTGTCGAGATGATTGCGATTTGTCTTGTTGCTTCCCTTGCGGGTTATGTGCTTGCTAAGAAGGTGTTCCCAGGTCGCAAAATTATATTTACAATGTTTGTAGCTGCGATGGCACTTCCTAAACAGGTTATTCTAGTACCTCTCTTTACGATGCTGGCTGACTTCGGCTGGGTAAATACATACCGCGGATTGATCATTCCCGCAATTGGATGGCCGTTTGGCGTCTTTCTGATGAAGCAGTTCTCCCAGACGATTCCAAGTGAAGTGCTCGAGGCTTCCAAAATCGACGGTTGCTCCGAAGTGCGGATGTTCTCTACGATTGTTCTTCCGCTGTTGACTCCTGCCCTGGGTGCACTGGCGATCTTCACCTTTATCGGATCATGGAACGATTATTTCAGTCAGTTGATCATGACACGTTCGACACCGATGATGACGCTGCCTCTAGGTATAGCCACTCTACAAGGAGAGTTCACCACGAACTATGGCGTGATCATGGCAGGTGCAGCACTTGCATCACTCCCGATGATCGCAATCTTCCTGCTGTTTCAAAAGGCGTTCACACAGGGGATTACGATGGGAGCTGTAAAAGGGTAATACAAAATTCAGATTAGAAGGACGGGATCTACCATGACAACATTCAATCTAGAAGCATTTAAAGGGATTATCGTCGCGATGTATGCTTGTTACGATGAGCAGGGAGAAATTCATCCGGAGGGCGTTAAACAACTTGTCCGCCACTATATACGTAAAGGCGTGAAAGGTCTATATGTAGGTGGGAGCAGCGGGGAAGGGATGCTTCAAACAACAGAGGAACGAAAGCTTGTACTTGAGTCTGTCATGGAAGCAGCCGGCGAGGAATTGACGATCATAGCCCATGTCGGTGCCCCTTCGACGCGTGAGAGTGTTGAACTGGCCAAGCATGCCGAATCGGTCGGCGCGCATGCCATTTCTGCGGTTCCGTCAATATACTACAGACTGTCTCCAGATAGTGTAGAGAATCATTGGCAGGCTATGATTGACAGTACATCGCTGCCGTTTATTATTTACCATATTCCGCAGACGACCGGGTTTCAACTCTCAAAGTCGCTGTTATCCAAAATGGCGAAACAGGATAAAGTCATCGGTGTTAAAATATCATCGGAGAGTACCTATGAACTGCAGCAGTTTAAAGAAGCTGGGGGCGAGCATTTCCTTGTTCTTAATGGACCGGATGAACAGTATCTTGCGGGACGTAGCATCGGTGCCGACGGAGGTATTGGTGGTACCTATGGAGTAATGCCAGAGCTGTTCCTTAAAATAGAGGATTGTTTTCAAAAGGGACAGATGGAAGAAGCGCGAGCTTGGCAGTATAGGGTTAATGAAATTATTAATGAACTTCTTTCTTACCCTTCCCTTTACGGTGCCTGCAAATCCATCTTGAGGCTGCAGGGTGTTGATTGTGGCGAAGCAAGGAAACCTTTGCTCCCCGTAGAAACGGGAGATTTGCATCGTATCTCTCTGCTTGCAAATAAGATCGACCAATATACAGAGCAAGCTACGGGATCGGCGTTGAAGGCATAAGTCATTGTTAAAATAATACGCTCTATTAAAGGATATACAGAAATATTACAACATTGAAGGCTGCCGTTATTGTCACGGCGGTCTTTTTTGTGCTTAAGCATAACGTATAGAAGCATTGATATCGAGGAAAAGGTACAATAGAAAGATAGGAGAAGATATCGATTAGAGAGAGGGAAACTTATGCATTTGAATAGACATAAAAAAGCTGTTTTTTTTGATGTGGACGATACATTGTACGATCATCTGACACCGTTCCGCCGTGCAGTGAAGGAAATCGCCCATCCGCCCGAGCACTTTCCTTATGAAGCAGCTTATCACCGGATGCGGTATTACAGCGATATGCTGTCTCTGGAGCTTGGCGGCGCAGGATCAGATGAATACGAAAGTGCTGTGGAAGATATGAGAAGACGACGTTTCCAGCTTACATTACTGGAATTCGGCATAGATCTAAGTCCAGAACAAGCGAAGCATATGCAAGCAGTGTATATTGGCTGTCAATATGACATTGATATGTTTGAAGGTGCACGTGAGTTGATACAACAACTAGCTGAGGATGGTCATATCGTTGGTTTAATTACCAATGGACCGCTTGAGCATCAAATGAACAAAATTGCCGCCATGAAACTCGGCGACATGATTCCAGAAGACCGGCTATTCGTATCTGGCGCCGTGGGCTGGGACAAGCCGGATACACGTATTTTCGCTCATGTAAATAAGGCCACAGGAACGAGCCCGGAGCACAGTTTTTATATCGGAGATTCTTGGCGTAATGATGTGATTGGCGCCTTGGGAGCGGGCTGGAATGTCATCTGGTTTAACCACCGTGGTACTCAGCCAGAATCGGATCACACTCCGCATTTCACGGCAGCAAGCTACGAGGAGCTGGGTCAAATCTTGAAAGCCCAGCTGTAGCTTGGTGAGAGCCGGTAGATTATCCGATGAATGACGAAGTTAATTCTCTAGCAATGCTTTGATATGAGCTTCGATCTTTTCCGGTGTATCGGCCGGTGCAAATCGTTTGACAACTTTACCGTCACGATCCACGAGGAATTTAGTGAAGTTCCATTTGATTCGTTTGGTACCTAGAGCACCAGGGGCTTCAGAGGATAGGTATTTGAATAATGGATGTGCACTTTCTCCATTGACATCTATCTTGGAGAATAGGGGGAAGGTGACACCATGATTCAGCTTACAGGCCTCCGCTATATCTGCATTATCCGCGAGCTCTTGGTTCATAAACTGACTGCTGGGGAAACCGAGTACGGCTAGACCTTTATCGCGGTATGTTTCATGCAGCTTTTCAAGACCATCGAACTGTGGAGCAAACCCGCATTTGGTAGCCGTATTGACGATGAGTAGAACCTGACCTTTGTAATTCTCCAGCGTTTGGCGATCACCGCTAATCGTCGCCACCTCGAAATCATAAATAGACATAGGCAAATGCTCCTTCTATATAAATGTGATAGTTGTGTATACGAAATCTGCTCATTTCCGGTTTCATATATAAGCATTTGCTTTAGATCTTGCACGCTGCGGGTACGAATCATTCCTCCCATCGCTGTTGTGCTCTAATTTCCTGAACTGGTTTTAGTTAATTGTAGAAATTAGATCACAAAGGCGACCGCTGCCGCTTGTCCGGAAACGCTTCGTCCCCTCCGCTATTTCGTGCATATTCAGACGTCAAAAAATTCGCTCTTCAGTATTTTTTGAAAATGATATTCACATAAAAACTACACCCCAATTAGTAAGACGCGTCTAACAGTTGGGGTGTAGTTTATTTTTATTTTGTATGTTTATCAGCTAGTGCTTATCTTTAGCTTCGCCGACCTTTTGTTGAACTTCACCTTTGGCTTTATCGACCTTACCTTCAGCTTGAAGTGATTGATTATTCGTGGCATTACCAACTTGGTCTTTCACTTCACCTTTAGCCTTGGAAACGCCACCTTTGACTTTATCTCCGAGTCCGTTATGATTGCTCATTTTGTAACATCTCCTTCGCGTTTAGGTTATAAGAATATTACCCTTTTCACTAAAACCCAAAACATCGGGGGTATCTTGGTGTGGACGAACTATCCGGAATGTGTTCTAATTTATTTATCGTGTAACCATAATTAGGGAATATAGGGTTATTCAAGGAGGTCGAAAAATGCGTCTGAGAACACAGATGCTTCGTTCACTGGGGATCAGCTTACTGGCGTTTGTAGTCGTTATGCTGATCGTGCTGTTTCCACGCCATCTCGATTTAACTCTGGAGGGATACAAAGTTGTTGTCAGCTATGATACGAGCATGGCAGGGTTTGTCGCGAATATCAAACAATTTTTGGCGGATGTTTTTCTTAATCATAGCCTCGGCTACTCACGGTACGCAAGCGAAACTGCAGGGGAAGCTGTGACGAGAGCCATGGGCAATAGCCTTGCTGTTATTGGAATAGCACTTGTAATAGGTTTTATCTTCGGCACATCGAAAGGCATTGTCGATTACAAGCTGTCGAAGACACGATTCAACATTTTGGGGAAATGGACAACCTGGCTCTTTCATTCCATGCCTGACTTTTTTGTTCTCTTGATTGTTCAGTTCTTTATTATTAAGCATTTACCTTTTATTCGTTTTTTTGCTGTGGACGGTTGGCAGTCCATGATCCTATCGGCTGTTCTTGTATCGCTTTATCCGATCGTGTTCATAGCCAATTTGACTTCGGCCTCACTTGAAGATCAGGAAGGAAAGCTGCACCTTCTGTTTGCCAAGGCAAAGGGACTTACGAATCGGATGATTTTATTCAAACATATGCTTAGGAAAAGTATGGGGACGCTGCTGATCCAGCTGCCTACTCTGCTTGTATACATATTATCCAATCTGCTCATGGTCGAATTTTATCGGAATTATCCGGGGGCAGCATGGCGACTCTATTTAGCTATGGATTACAATACATACCAGGGTACAGGTAGGAACTATGAACCAGGAATTATTATCGGGATTACGTTCTGCTTTATGCTGCTCGTTCTGCTGGTGCAGTGGATTAGTTATGCTGCGAGGAAATATTATGATCCGGTTTAAGAGGTGTGTGCGATGAAAAAAGAGAAGAACATTCCTTTATGGATAGGTACGTCGCTATTAGCTATTCTCGTATTTATAATGTTTGCCGGACCGTATCTGCCGTTTATTGATCCGAATTTAGAGAAGGAAACGAGCCGGTGGGTGGGTGAAAAATTAGTGCTTCCCGCATACAGCCCTTCACCGGACAATCTTCTTGGCAGTGACAAAAAAGGCGTAGACAATTTGAGTAAGCTTGTCGTAAGCGCAAAAGAGACGATCTATATCATTATCACCGTTGGGGTAATCCGGTATTTGATTGGTGTTCCGCTGGGATTGCTTTCCCGTAAGAAAAAGGGGATATCTCATTTTATTGTTACGCTGATGAATCAAGTGTTTTCGTATCTACCGCCGATCTTCTCCGCGATCCTGCTGATGGCCTTTCCTGTCCTGCTATTCGCAACCCATCGCCTGTATTGGGTTCTGGTTATCTTGGCAGTTGTTGAAGCGGGACGCGTTGCCGTCACTGTTCAGGCAAAGGCATGCCAAATTTCGAAGGAGTTGTATGTGGAGGCTGGAACTGCTCTGGGTTTAAGCTCCAAACGAATGTTACGTAAATATTATGTACCGGGCATGCTGCCCGAGCTTCTCGTCAGCTTCTGCACAGACCTCGGAAAGGTGACGCTCCTGCTCGGCCAGCTTGCGGTACTTAGTATTTTTCTGGATCAAAAATGGGTGGAAACCGATTATTACACATGGCAGTTTGTGAACACCCAGTTTAACTGGTCTACACTGATTGCCGATCACCGAGTTGAGATTCGCAGGGCGAAATTCGCCTTTGTGTTCTATCCGGCATTTGCATTGATGTTTACTATGCTAACCTTTAATCTGCTTGGCGAAGGTTTTCGTCGCAAGTTTCGTCTCCGTGCTAGGATGTAGAGAATATCGGACTCATTCACCATCATTGATAAAATCAACTTCGGGCAGTGCCCATACCGACACGCTTCCACCGTTCACTGGGAAGATCGCAAAGCCATCCTCACCAATGGTGACGTGGTCTTCTCGTGTATTGGTAAGGTCAACCCATACTTGACCCGCACGCTCTTTGCCAACATTCATCCGTTTGCTGCCTTCATTACCATTGGATATGACAACGGCGCAGCCAGAACGTTCAACTTCTGGAACTCCTAAGCGTACCCAGCCAATGGTGTTGGGATGATCGAAATAGTCATCCTGCTTACCGTAGGCCTTATGGTAACGAGCATAGAGCAGAGGATCGATAGCCGCTTGTTTACCTGGCACAGGTGTTTCCCCACCAATCCCATAATAATCGCCATAGAAAACGACCGGATAACCATCTTTACGTAGGAGGATTAAGGCGTAAGCACTCTGTTTAAACCAATCTTCTATCCAGGATTCAAGGGATTCATGAGGCTGTGAGTCGTGATTATCAACGAATGTGACTGCGTTCAACGGATGAGATTGAACGAGTGTATCGTCAAAAATCTTCCGGAGGTCAAAGCTATTTCCTGCCTTGGAGGCAGCGTGAAGCTTGTAATGTAAGGACACATCAAATAGATCGATTTTGTAATCAACGGTATCGAGGAAGTTTCGGCATGCATCCAGTTCAGGATTCCAGAACTCACCGATGATATAAAAGGACTCGCCGTGCTCTTTTTTCATGGCAGTGGCAAATTCCTTAATGAATTCGTGGTTAATATGTTTAATGGCATCAAGACGAAACCCGCTGCATTGCAGGGTATCAATCAGCCATTTCCCCCAATCTGTCATTTCCCGGCGGACATCAGGATGGCTATAGTCAATATTGGCGAACATGAGGTAGTCGTAGTTGCCAAATTCATCATCTACGTTCTCACTCCACGATTTGTTCTCACCAATGATACGGAATATACCTGTGCGGTTCTGGCTTGCATCATAGTCTGTCCCGTTAAAATGATTGTAGTTCCATTTGAACGCTGAGTATGTATCGCCTCGCCCTGGGAATGTGAATTTAGTCCATCCTTCAATTTCAAAGGGTTTGGATATCTCCTTGTTTCGATCCATTTCGTCCACTTGAACGACTTGAAAGCGTTCCGTTTCGTCCGCACCAGCCTTATGATTCATGACAAGGTCGATATACACCGCGATTCCATTCTTTTTGCATGCCGCTATAGCATCTACTAATTCTTGTTTGGTACCATATTTCGTAGGGATTGTCCCTTTCTGATCAAATTCACCGAGATCGTATAGATCATAAACTCCATAACCGGTATCTTCAGCAGATTGTCCTTTCGTTACCGGAGGAATCCAGACGGAGTTAATCCCTGCCTGCTTCAACTGAGGAGCAGCGTCTCGAAGACGGTTCCAATGTGATTGATCGGCCTTAATATGCCACTCAAAAAACTGCATGATGGTATGATTTCTTTGCATGAACCCATCTCCTCTATATTATGAATCTATGACTCTAAAAAAAGAGTCCGAAACGAACAGCCTATCGCTCAGGCTTTCTTCTCTAGTTCTAGTTACCCACGAAGTAGAGATACTTAAACTCGCCTATGGTTTATAGGGGCTCATACATATATCATTTTGCCCAATTTACTTATAAAAATGACAGTCCATTTGGCGGGGGTGAAATTCAGATATTATGTCCTTTTTTTGCCTTAATGTCTGTGCTATAATAGATTCCGGATTTGAAATATTGAAATTATTGGATTTTAGGTTTTTCATAGAATTTATGATCTGCAGTCTAGTGTCTCAGGATACGAACTTTAATGTAATTATGAATATATAATCAGGTAAATGGGTGAATCTATTCGGATCAGAATAAAAGTCACTTTCATGGCCTAACTTTTCTCGCAAGGGGAGGGTTAGGTCATTTTTTATTTACAATATATTACATTAAATATAAATTCTTAGTGACTGCTACATACATTAGAATATTGCTTTAGTTAGGAGGGGGCGGAGTATTCGTTCATTATCCCATGAATGGTAATACCTTAAGAAGATAAGGAGTAAGCAATGAACGAGTCATATTCCATGAATCATACCGTACATCAATTTCAACAACTCATTGCGAGTTATACAGGAAAGCTCTTGAGAGAGCATTTTGGCAAAGGACCGGAGTCAGTACTTGTTTCCATTGGCGGGCGTTATATTACGATCTATCTAAGAAATTTTCTAGCCTCCTCTGAACGGATCTTATTGCAGCAGGAGCATGTCATGATTATTAATCAAATGCGCGATAAGCTGATGCAGATGGTCAACCCAGAGATAATCGGATACATTCATCAATTAACGGGGGTGAAGCCCTCGGAAATATACTATGATTGGGCCCTTCATAACCAATCTGGCATGATTACAATTATTTGCCCTGATTATCTTGACCAAGAGTTGGAGCTTCGTGAAGATTACTATGGTAAAGAGGAGCTGGAGCGCGCGGTTCTTTTAATTAGTCAGCAGGCACAAAAACCGCCAGAGCAGTTATATTCATGCGAGATGAATAACCGTATACTGTTGTTTGTGCGGGAAGGAATTTTGGTGCCGATTGAAAAGGAATTTATAAGACTGGGGCACGGAGAGCTTCTGAAGGAAGTGAAGCGGAATCTGGATAAGAATTTATTGTGCAACTGTGAAGGATTTGAACTGATTTTGAATAGACCAGTTTTAGATGTTTTTGTGGACTGGAACTACGAATTAGACAAGAGTATCATTGTGATCGTTACAGGAAATCCTAAAACGACAAAATCATAGCAGAAGAGCAGAGACCCGGAGTGGGGAACTCTGCTCTTCTTTATCTGTAATAAATAAGAATTAGGCCATCCAGAATGAAAGCACTGCAAGAAGCACCGAGGTAATGGTCATTGCAAGCAGTGGGCGCCATGCTTTACGAAGCGATTTAATATGGATATTGAGTCCGAGACCGACCATTGCCATGGCGAGGATGAAGGATGCAGAACTTGCAATACCGTCCTTTAAGCCGGTTGGGATAATAGGCTGACCGCCTAGTTCAACGCTGCCTATGATACTGAGCGCGATAAAACCGAGCAGAAACCATGGGAATTCCACCTTAGCCCCTTTTTCGATTCTTCCGGTACGGCGCATCCAGTACATTAGGATCAAACTTAACGGGATGAGTAGAAATACCCGTCCAAGTTTTGCTAGTAGGCTGACTGCTAGTGCGTCCTCCCCAGCAGGCGCTGCTGCCAAGGCAACATGGGCAAGCTCATGTAAGCTGATGCCGGACCAAATACCGTACTGTTCGTTTGAAAGTGGAAGAATCGGCTGAAGGAGCGTATAGCTGACGGCAAACACGGTGCCGATAAAAGCAATGATTCCTGCTCCGAGTGCGGTATCCTCGTCTTTTGCTTTCAGAATTGGTGATACAGCTGCAATCGCTGCCGCACCGCACACACCTGTCCCGATTCCGAGTAGAAGCGACAGGGAACTGTCCGCTTTGAGCCATTTTGCCAGCAACATCGTTACCAGAATAGCGAATATGATGACTACAACATCGCGAACCATCAAGCCCAGGCCCTGGCTGAATACAATGGCGATATTGAGCTTTAATCCGTATAAAATAATAGCCAGTCGGAGCAGCTTTTTAGCTGTGAACTGAATGCCGGCACGCAGTACTTCAGGATATCCCCATATCTGACGGAACAATGCAGCAATCAGAATGGCCCATGCCAGCTGTCCCAGCACACTCAGCTTAGGGACTAAAGATAGTCCGTAGCCCATCAGAGCGATCAAGAACGTAAAGGCAATTCCGCCTACCCAAGAAAGAATCGTGGCTTTCTTTTCCGAATGGGCCTTTGTTTGTGTTTGATGTACAAAAGTTTGATTATCTGTCTTCTTCATTGATGTTAACCTCCGATATGTTCGGTTGGCCTAAAGCCATCTTAGCTCAATTTTGAAAATAAAAGAAATAAATCATTATAATGGTTATCATAAGTAAACAGTTATGATAACCTGATGGTATTAGGATGCCGAAAAAAAGGAGTTTGATGATGGATCTGACGTTAGAAGTATTTGTAACTGTTGTGGAAAAAGGAAATTTTACTCGGGCAGCAGAAGAGCTTAAGATGACCCAGCCAGCCGTTAGTCAGTACATACAGGCATTAGAACGAACAATGGGAGCGAAATTGCTGGAAAGAACCAACAAATACGTTCGTCTTAATCAAGCAGGAGAAATTGTATTTCACCATGCCAAAGATATCCTGGGCAAGTATACCCGAATGCATACCTTGGTAGATGATCTCCTGCACCGGGCAAGCGGCGATCTCTCGATCAGCGCGAGTTACACCTTTGGAGAGTATGTTCTTCCCCATTTACTGGCTCATTTAAGAGATGAGTATCCATTAATCAAGCCTAGAATCAGTATTGGGAATACAACGGAGGTCGCCGAGATGATTGTGAACCATCAGGCTGATATTGGGATTGTTGAAGGAGAATACCAACATGATAAGCTTTACATCGAAGCTTTTGCAGAAGATGACCTGTTTATTATTGTTCCAAATGAAGATCGTTATGCTGGAAAGAATGAAATCAGCCTGTCTGAGCTTAGTGAAGAAACGTGGATCGTACGGGAAAGCGGATCAGGTACAAGGAATGTGACAGAGCAGCTTTTTACGAGAAACAATTTTCAGCCGAAGCATAAAGTGGAGTTTGGGAGTACGCAGTTGATTAAAGAATCTGTAGAAGCGGGACTTGGAGTGACGCTTTTATCTCACTGGGCTGTGAGGAAGGAAATTTCACTGGGTACACTGCTTATGCTGAAACCAGGGAGTGAACAGGTACGCAGACATTTTTCGCTAATGACACAAGCCACACCTTATCATACGAGGGCTGCCGAGATTTTTGTGGAAATACTAAGGTTAAATAAAGCATTTCCAACGAGTTATGTATGAAACATCTTACCCTCTTACCGTGTTATTAAAGGTGGAGGTGTGTTTTTGATGATGTCGAAATGGTTGGCCGCACTTCTCTCCTCGGTGTTCATATGTCTGATCGCAGCGTATTTGGATTATACACCGATCGGTGCGAGGGAGAGTGGAATTAGCTATATTTCGTTGTTTAGACTGTTTTTTGTAGGTTGGATTATTATTTTTCCTATCTACATGCTTATTGGAATACCCATATCATTGCTGAATGATCTGGTTATTAATCGACTTTTTTATGAGGCTCCTAAGGGCGTAGCCCTAATCATGAAGCCCATTTCTTATATGCTGGCAAGTGTTGCGGTTGGATGGTTATTTTCTTTATTTACTGGAGTTGGAGGCTGGAATACCTACAAGTATCCATTTATGATGGGGGCTCTGATTTTTTGGGTATTTCAAGAGTTGTTAAGGTGGATTGGGAAGAGATTGAAGAGGGCAAAGCGTCACAGCACGAGCGTATGAGTAGACAATAGAAATCAGCGGCAAAATATAACCACGGTTTTATCCAATATTAGATTTTTATGAATTTGACTACTAAGACATCTCCTAATGTGGAGATGTCTTTTTTGTTGTCTAAATTTGATTATCAAGATATTAACGGGTCAAATTTAACACATTGTCTAGTTGTCATGGGGAGTGTCAAATGGCTGAAAACCTTGCTACCACGGGCTTTTTCCCGACACACAAAATGACATATTTACGATGTTCGTACAAGTCGGCTATCGTAAGTTTGTAAGCGTTATCACCCACAACTTGCAGTGATAACAACCAAAAGATTAAACAACTATTATAACCAAATCATCAGGAAGGGGTGATCCTATGCGAGAAGCAAAAACTGCGGTTGCAAGCAGCGGACCGGGAATGAGGCTCGGCAAGAGAAATAAAAGTGTATGGAAGAGAATGCTTCAGAACTGGGAGTTGTACATTTTCATAGCACCTGCATTTTTTTATTTCCTAATTTTCGCGTATGGACCGATGTACGGTATTCAAATTGCGTTTAAAAACTTCATTCCAACACTGGGGATTACAGGTAGCCCTTGGGTCGGCTTCGATCACTTTACGCGATTCTTTGAATCCTACTATTTTTGGGATCTGTTATGGAACACACTGAGTATCAGCTTATATGAGCTGGCTGTCGGATTCCCGATTCCCATTATTTTGGCACTGGCGTTCAACGAAATAAGAAACGGATTCTTTAAGAAGTTGGCCCAGACAGTCACTTATGCACCTCACTTTATATCTGTCGTTGTTATGGCGGGGATGATCATTACCTTCCTTTCTCCATCGACAGGCATGATCGTTAATATTATTGAAGGACTCGGCTTTACTGCTCCTGACTTTTTGACAGATCCAAGATGGTTCAAGACGATGTACGTATTCTCAGGTGTGTGGCAAAGCGCAGGTTGGGGAACTATCATTTATTTGGCAGCGCTTTCCGGCGTAGATCCAGGACTTCATGAGGCAGCGGTGATTGACGGAGCCTCGCGCTTCCAGCGTTTGCGTCATATTAACATCCCAACACTTATTCCGACGATGACCATTCTATTGATTCTGAATGTAGGTAGTCTGCTCGGTGTCGGTTTTGAGAAGATCTTACTGCTTCAGAATCCGCTCAACATGGGCGCATCAGACGTCATTTCAACGTTTGTATATCGCTCAGGTCTAGTGGATGCCCAGTACAGCTTCTCGACAGCGATTGGATTATTTAACTCTGTAATCAATGCGATTATGCTGGTTGTTGTGAATCAGATCGTCCGTCGTACGAGCGAAAACAGTTTGTGGTAGAGAGGAGGAAGATATGAATGCTAACAGGTGTTAAGGAAACCAGACGAGACAAAATATTTCTGATATGCAATTACATTTACGTATTTCTTGCGTTTCTCATTGTGTTCTATCCTTTGGTGTATATGGTTAGCGCATCGATCAGCGATCCGAAGCTTGTCGGCTCCGGTGAGATGTGGCTCTTTCCAAAAGGGATTACTTTCGATGGATACAAGAGAGTCTTCGAGAACACTAGCATTTGGATCGGATACGGCAATACCATTCTTTACACGGTAGTCGGAACAACGATTAATCTCTTGGTAACGCTTCCGGCGGCATATGCTCTTAGCCGTAAGGATTTCATAGGACGTAACTTCTTTATGGGTATGTTCATGGTAACGATGTTCTTTGGCGGTGGGCTTGTGCCTTCCTACCTTCTTGTTAAGCAGCTTGGCATGATCGATACCATGTGGGCTATTGTCATTCCATCGGCTGCATCGATTTGGAACATTATCGTATCTCGTACCTTCTTCCAAAGCTCGATTCCGAAAGAGTTACAGGAGGCAGCTCAGATTGATGGCTGTACGAATATGAGACTGTTCGTCAAAATCATTCTGCCGCTCTCCATGCCGATCATCGCAGTTATGGCGTTGTTCTATGGTGTAGGTAACTGGAATAGCTACTTCTCTGCTCTCATTTATTTGAATGATTCTGCGAAATATCCATTACAGCTGGTGTTGCGCCAAATTCTCGTTCTTCAAGAGATGTCTGCACAGGGTGGCGGAGCAATCGACGCTTCGACGGCTGCAGCGATGAACAGCAAGGCGGAAATTGCCGCACTCGTCAAATATGCGGTTATTATCGTGGCAACAGTTCCAATCATCGCCATTTATCCATTCCTTCAGCGCTATTTTGTACAGGGTGTTATGATTGGTTCTGTAAAGGGCTGATCGTGTCATAAATCAAAAAAATCAAACACCAAACATTAAACAAGGGGAGTTGTTGTCATGAATAAGCTTCGCAAGGCATCATCCATATTACTCTGCCTCACACTATCAGCTAGCATACTGGCGGCCTGTGGTTCAAAAGGCGAAGGCGGCTCTTCCGGCGCTACCGGCGCGGTAGAGGTTAAGAAAGAAGGCTTTCCAATCGTTGAGCAGCCAATTACGCTAAAGGTTATGTCACAGGATGCTGGTATAGCCGATTGGAATAAGATGCCCGTATTACAAGAGATGGAGAAATTAACAGGCATCAAGCTAGAATATCAACTCTCACCAATTGATAGTTTTGAAACGAAGAAGAATCTCGTATTTGCAAGTGGCGATGTGCCAGATATGTTCTATGCAGCGGATCTGAAACCTGCTGAGCAAGTAACTTATGGTACTCAAGGCGTACTTATCCCATTGGAAAAATACATTGACGAGGGTTATGCACCGAACCTGAAGAAAATCTTAGATGAGAACCCTGATATTCGGAAGTCATTTACGACTCCTGACGGTCATATGTATGCGCTACCTTTTATTGATGCTGCAGCGGTTTGGTACCGTGGTCCGATGTGGTATAACGGTGAGTTTTTGAAGGCGCTTAATGTGGAAGAACCAAAGACAACCGAGGAATTGTATACGTTCTTGAAGCGTGTAAAAGAGGAAGACCCGAATGGAAACGGACAGAAGGATGAAATTCCACTGACTTCCGTAAAACTGGACGATCTCCGTATGTACTTCTTCGGCTTCTGGGGAATGTATGACGAGAAAATCTATTCCGACAATGATGGTAAAGTACACTATTCTCCTCAAGAAGAGGGATATAAAGGTTATCTCACATTCATGAATCGTCTATGGAAGGAAGATCTACTAGATCACGAAACCTTCTCTCAGACATCGGATCAGAAAAAGTCTAAAGGGCAAAAGAACCAGGTTGCGCTGTTCAGCGACTACTATCCATACTTTACGCTCGGGGGCGAGCCAAGCTCTGATAATCCGATGATGACACCGGTGAAGAGTGAAATTGAAGGTTCTCCGGTTTATGGTAAGCATCCAGGGATATCATCGAACGGTACATTTGCCATTACGAGCAAGAACCCTGCGCCTGAAGCTACAATGCGTTGGATCGACTATCTTTACAGTTATGAAGGATCTACCCTGTTCAATCAAGGACCAGAGAACACACTTTGGAAGTATAAAGATAAAGAGAACCATGTGAAGGAATGGCTTCCAGTACCAGGCGGTGTTGATCGTGAAGAATATCGGGGTAAAATGACGCCGAACTACGGTATCCTGACACCAGGTATCAATGATCCAGAAGTGACAAAAGGTCTCCAGTCCGATTTCGATGAATGGATTAATAAAGAAAATGAAGAGAAGCTTGTACCGATCGCGAAGGCTCCGTTCCCTAATGTGTATCTTACAAATGAAGAACAGAGTGAAGCAAGTGCCCTCATGTCCGATTTGAATACGTATGTTCAGCAGATGGAAGCGAAGTTCATTACAGGCCAAGAGCCGCTTTCGAACTGGGACAAGTATGCATCTCAACTGAAGAAGATGGGTGCTGACCGCCTCGTTGAACTTTATCAAGGTGCATACGATCGTTGGAACACTGAGAAATAAATAAATATCTGCCTAAAAACAATAGCCAACACATCCCGGACCTTCGTGACCGGAGGTTGGCTATTGTCATTATCCTCAATTTATATGAATACATACAAGAATGAATTCATATTTTTACAAGGCAAATGGAGAATTCCGTCGAATAATAAAAAGTGGAGGTGCACAAATGAGTGACAGCAAGCTGGTGAGTGAAGAGCAGGAGACATTCATTGAGCAAGGAGTTCATAATTACAGTAGCGAGAAAGAATGGGTTAAACCGGAGGACCCGCTGCTGCTTGAGCGTCTGGAGTGGTTTCAAGATCAAAAGCTGGGCTTGATGATGCACTGGGGACCTTATTCTCAGCTCGGTCTTGTTGAATCATGGGCGCTCAGTGACAAGGATGAGGAATGGTCCCGGAACGAGATCGATTGGGATATCGATGCGGAGGAGCTGAAACGGCAGTATTTTGCGCTGAATAAGACATTCAATCCGCTTCGCTTTCAGCCTGATTTGTGGGCGGACCTGGCTGCTGAGAATGGGTTCAAATATTTGAACTTCACGACCAAGCACCATGACGGGTTCTGCATGTGGGATACGCACACGACCGATTACCGTGTTACAGGACCGGACTGCCCGTTCCACACCCATAAGTATGCAGATATTACGAAACAGCTGTTTGATGCATTCCGTGCGAGAGGGCTTGGCATTTCTGCGTACTTCTCCAAAGCGGATTGGCATACGCCGTATTATTGGGCACCGGGGATGCAGCCTGGCACCTTTACATCTCGTGGTCCGACATATGATCCGAAGGAATATCCTTGGCTATGGGAACAGTTTGTAAAGTTCACCCACGAACAGATCATGGAGCTCATGACGAATTATGGCCGAATTGATGTACTGTGGCTTGATGCTGGATGGGTAAACGATTATCGCGATCAGAATATCAGACTTGGTGAAGTAGTGGATCAGGCCCGCAAAATTCAGCCTTGGCTTCTCTCAGCAGATCGTACGGTCGGGGGTCCTTACGAGAATCTAATCACACCGGAGCAGACCTTACCTGAGCACGCGCTTCATGTGCCATGGGAAAGTTGTATCACGATGGGATCAGCGTTCTCATTCCGTTATGAGGACAACTATAAGTCGGTGCGTCAGTTGATTCACCTCCTGGTGGAAATTGTAGCTAAAGGCGGGAACTTAGCACTGAACGTAGGTCCACAGCCCGACGGAAGAATATCCAAGACAGCTATTTCCCGGATTAAGGGCATGGGCGCATGGCTGAACGTACATGGCGAGGCCATTTATGGAACTCGTGTCTGTGAGCCGTACTCTGTAGGAAATATTCAATTCACTAAAAAAGACGACAAGGTGTATGCTTTTTACCTCTACAAGGATGAGAATGAGACGGTCCCAGAGGAACTGCATCTACCAATTCAGATTGATTTTAGCCGCATCGATCTCGTAGGCGGTCAGGATATGCTAGATTTCTCGCGTACAGAAAATGGGATTGCTGTCCGTCTTCCGGAGCAAGAACGACAATTATCAGCTCCGATAGCCCATGTATTTCGTATTCAGTAAAAAGGAGTAGAAAGCGTATTCATGATTGACAATAACTAGAGCTGATACTAGAGGAGTGTGCTAGATCATATGTCACAAAAGTGGTTTGAAAACGCAAAGCTAGGGATCTTTATTCACTATGGTATATATGCAGTTGATGGAGTGGCGGAATCATGGTCCTTCTATAACGGAAGAATTCCTTACGATGAATATATGAAGCAGCTGGACGGCTTTACCGCATCGAAATTTGATGCCGATCAGTGGGCTGATTTAATAGAGAAGTCAGGCGCTAAATATGCAGTACTTACAACAAAGCACCATGATGGTGTAGCCTTGTGGGACACGCAGTACAGCGATTTAAATGTAGTTAAGAAGACACCAGCTAAAAGGGATATTATCAAGGAATATGCAGAAGCGATTACAAAACGGGGAATTCATCTTGGAATGTACTTCTCGCTCATTGACTGGTCGCATCCGGACTATCCAAGCGTGTTTGAAGGTGGGAAGGTCCCTGATGATTTGAGCAAAGTGAACCCGCATTCGAGTCCTGTAGATGGTGTGCAGGATGAAGAGAGATGGAAGAAGTTCCTTGAGTTTAACAACAATCAGCTGCGTGAGATTTTAACCAACTATGGCAAAGTGGATCTGTTATGGTTCGATGGCGACTGGGAGAGGAGCGCCGAGCAATGGAACTTGCCGGAGTTCAAGCATTATCTACAATCTTTCAACCCAGATATTATGATCAACTCACGCCTTCAGGGTCATGGTGATTATAAGACGCCGGAGCAAGGGATTCCAATCACGAGACCCGAGGGGCCTTGGGAATTCTGTACGACCATTAACTCATCGTGGGGCTATGTGCCAACCGATAATAAGTATAAATCATTAAACCAGATTATTCGGATGTTCTGTGATTGTATCTCCATGGGCGGCAATATGCTGCTGGATATCGGACCTCGTGAGGATGGAACGATTGATAAGCGGCAGGAGGATATTCTGCTTGGACTGGGTGATTGGATTCGGACGCATGAAGAAGCTGTCTTTGGTACAGGTGAAGGTATCATGACCCGTTATTACTTGGGAGGCAGCACACTTTCCGAGGACAAGAAGACATTATACTTATTTGTATATGATGCTCCGAAAGAGAATGTATGCCTTAAAGGATTATGTAATCCGATTAAGAAGATTACGGTTCTTCATTCAGGCAAAGAGCTTACTCATGAAATTCATGGCGGCGTACCTTGGTTCAATATTCCAGGAACGACATGGATTCACATGACCCCTGAGGATACACACGAACAGGTAACCGTCTTAAAGCTGGAGTTCGACGAAGAACTGGAGATGTATGGGGGTTCGGGAGCTGTTGTAACCCATAACTAACAAAGACTAACGATCATTAACGAAGCGGGGTAAAACAATGAACAGAAGTGGAGTACCGGAGCCGAATATTGAATATGCTCCTAAACATTATATTTGCAGACGTGCTGGGGGGCCGCTTGTATTAGATGGCCGAGTGGACAAGACATTCTGGGAAGCGGCGGATTGGACAGACGACTTCGTGGATATCGAAGGCGATCTTCGTCCAAAACCAACGAAGCAGACCCGGGTTAAAATGCTGTGGGATGAGGAGTATTTTTATTTTGCGGCAGAGATGATTGAGGATCAGATTTGGGCGACGCTCACTGAGCGGGACTCTGTTATTTTCAATGACAAAGACTTTGAGATATTTATTGATCCCGACGGGGATACACACCAATATTACGAGTTTGAGATTAATGCACTGAACACGGTGTGGGATCTGCTTCTGGTTAAGCCGTATCGTGACGGCGGTCCCGCGGTGAATGGCTGGGATATTAACGGTTTGAAAACAGCTGTACATATCGACGGCGAACTGAACCGCCCGGATGCAGATAACCGGAAGTGGAGCGTTGAGGTAGCGATTCCTTGGTCCAGTCTGCGAGAATGTGCAGCTGAGGGCCGGCCACCTGTAACAGGTGAGTTCTGGCGCGTTAACTTCTCCCGTGTAGAATGGCAGACAGAAGTTCATGATGGCCAGTATCGTAAAGTATTGAATCCGGAAACAGGAAGACCATATCCGGAAGACAATTGGGTGTGGTCACCGATGGGTATTATCAACATGCATTATCCAGAGCTGTGGGGTTATGTCGTATTTGCAGAAGACGATACTCCAGCCACATTTGAACTGCCTAAGGATGAGCAGATCAAGTGGGAACTGCGTAAGCTCTATTATCGTCAGCGTAATTACTTCGAAGCAAATGGATCGTTTACGACCGATAAGACGAAGCTCATGGGTGAAGACGAGTGGATCATTGATCCAATGATTGAAACGACTAGAAGCCTGTTTCAGATCACAGCCAAGGCCTCGGACGGTACAGGTGTAATCTGTATTCGGGAAGACGGAAAGCTATGGAAGGAGTGAAGGCAAAGTGACGATACAGACCTCTGTATTTTCTTTGGACTCACATATGCTTGAACTGATCGATCAGAAGTTTCTTAAGAAGAAGGCTGTCGCTGAAGCACGTAAGCACGAGCTGTTTGATATTTTTCAAGAGGAATTAACTGAGGAAGAGACCTGGGCCTTAAAATACTTATTTGCATATATGCCGATTAATGATATGGCTGACTATGATGGGGCGTTGTTCTTAAGCCATGTCCGTCAGACGCTTGCGATTCGCAAGCAGATGCCTTGGGGAGAGCGTGTGCCAGACCATTTATTCCTGCATTTCGTGCTTCCTTACCGGGTGAATACGGAGAATATCGAAGACCACCGCGGGATTATGAATGAGGAACTGTCTAAGCGGACGTCACATTTGTCGATGGCTGAGGCTATTCTAGAGACGAACTATTGGTGTCATGAGAAGGCGACATACATCGGAAGCGATCTGCGGACGATGTCACCGCTTGGGATGATGCGCAATGCGAGAGGACGGTGCGGTGAGGAATCCACGTTGGCCGTTGCCGCTCTGCGTAGTATAGGTATCCCTGCTCGCCAGGTTTATACGCCGCGCTGGGCCCATTGTGACGATAATCATGCTTGGGTAGAAGCATGGGCTGACGGCAAGTGGTATTACTTTGGCGCTTGTGAACCGGAAGCGAGACTTAATCAAGGGTGGTTCAGTCCACCTGCGAGACGAGGAATGCTGATTAACACACGCATTTTTGCGGATTATCCGGGACCTGAGGACATTACCCTTTCGGAAGAATGGTTTACAGAAATCAATTTGATGGAGAATTATGCTCCGACACGTACTATTCATGTTACGGTGAAGGATGGTCTAGGAGAGCCAGTGAGCGGGGCTGAGGTTCGGTTCGAATTGTACAATATGGCTGAGCTTTACCCAATCGCTATTCTGCCGACGAATGAGTATGGAGTAGCTTCGTTCAAGACCGGTTATGGAGATTTGTTGGTTCGCGCTGTGAAAGACGGTCAATGGGGCGAGATGAAAGTCACGGTAGCTGATCGCGAGTCATTTGAGATTGTACTGGACACTTCAGAGCAGCCGGTAGGAGTGGTCGATTTCGATTTGGTTCCTCCTCCAGAGCGTGAAGGAGAATCGGTAGAGGCGCTCTCACAGGATAAGGTTCAGCAGCATAACGGGCGTCTTGAAGAAGGGACAAAAATACGGACTGGCTATGAAAGTACATTTATGAGCGAGGAAGAAGCGTCCCAGATCGCTCAGGCAGCAGGACTGCCGTCCGATCGCGTATGGGATGTGCTTCGCAAGGCTCGTGGAAATAGCAAGGAAATCGCACGTTTCCTTCAGGAACGTTCCGGTGAATTTGGGGAGTGGCCTTTAAAATTGCTGGAGACCCTGAATGAGAAAGATTTAACCGATACGTTCCAGCCTGCGCTTGATGATCATCTGATCGGTGCTCTGGCACAGCGCGGAGATTGTCCAGAGGATGTATTCGCTAATTACATTCTATGTCCACGCGTGCTGTATGAAATGATTGTTCCATACAGACATTTTTTCCAACATGCTTTTAGTGCCTCAGAGAACGAGGCATTTAAGTCAAATCCTGCAGAGCTTGCTGCCAAACTAGAGCAGGGGTATAGAATATGGGAGGACCTCCCTAACCTGAAGGGGAAAGGTAATCCGCTGGGTACATACCGTCTGAAGATGGGAGATAAGGTGTCCCTCGATATTCTATTTGTGGCGGTATGCCGCAGCTTGGGTATTCCGGCACGTCTGCACCCGAGCGAGCAGAAGCCACAGTATTTGAAAAATGGAAGCTGGGTAGATGCGATATTTACGTTGACTACTTCTATACCAGAAGAGAACGTGACGAGTGGAACGCTAAGATTGCTTCTTGATCCGAAAGCTACAGAGGATACGCCGGCAGCATCCTATTATGAGAATTTCTCCTTTGCCCGTCTTGAAGATGGAACTTATAAGACACTGGTTTACCCACATGGTAAAAAAGATGTCTATGATGAGACGTTTGAGGTGGAGCCGGGGGCCTATCGTTTAACTTCGGGCATACGGTTGAAGGATGGGACAGTAAGAGTACGCTTTACGTATTTCACCGTACGTGCTGGCGAACAAACGGAGGTTACGCTGACTTATCGCGAAACGATGACAGAAATCCCAGTTCTGGGTAAGTTAGATCGCAGTAGCTTGCATCAGCAATTGGATGGAAGCAAGGTAACACTGGGAGATCTTATTCTAGAAGAGGGAGCCATAACCGCATGGATCGAGCCGGAGAGGGAACCAACCAAGCATATATTCCGTGAACTTAGCGAACTGGCTGAGCCTCTGGATAAGCTGGGAGTACCCATTGTTCTGATCATCGGAGACTCGGAATGGACAGCTTCATTCAATCCCGCCAATTATCCGAAGCTGCCGGCACGAACGATCTTTGTACGAGATTCATCCTATGCATCCGTACCTGATTTCATATCGAAATCACCAGCACATGAAGCGGGATTCCCACATCTCTTTGTGCTGGACGGCTTGGATCAAATAAGGTATACCTCATCCGGGTACAAGATTGGTACCGTAAAGGAAGCATTACAAATTTTATCTGGTGTGTTTAAGCGACCCCAAGAATCGGAGTGAGATGGAATGACAAAAAAATATATTGCCGCTGGTTATGTATCTGATCGACACCTTCCGGAGATGACACAAGATCAGTTATCAAAATTCACACATATTAATGTTGCCTTCGGACATGTGCACAGCGATGCAATTACAATAGAGCATCTGAAGAATAAAGATTCGATTGCAAAGATAAAGTCAGAACATCCAGAGCTTACGATACTGTTATCTGTAGGAGGATGGAGTGCTGGAGGATTCTCTGAAGCGGCATCCACAGAGGAAGGAAGAAATAGCATGGCGGCTTCGGCTGTGCAGATTCTAAACGATGTGCCTTTTGACGGGATCGATCTGGATTGGGAGTATCCATGCTATGGCGAGGCTGAAATAGCGTCCAGCCCAAATGACAAACAAAATTTCACACTGCTCCTCAAAACGATCCGTGAAGCTTTGGACGCAAAAGGCGCTCAAGATGGACGTCATTATCTGCTTACGATTGCGGCAGGCGCGGATCAATACTACGTAGACGGTACAGAGATGGATCAGGTTCAGAAGTATTTGGATTTCGTCCAGTTGATGACCTATGATATGCGCGGAGGGTTCCAGGTTCTCACAGGGCACCATACCAACTTGCATACATCGACGGGTGATCTGTTCCGTATCAGTGTTGAGGCTTCGGTGAACCTGTTCATCCGTGCAGGTGTACCGAAGGAGAAAATTGTGATTGGAGTGGCATTCTACTCCCGTGTATGGAATCAGGTTCCCGACCGCAATCATGGTCTTCATCAAATGGCGGGTACGACTGGCGGTTATGGCCCAGACTTTACGGAGTTATACGCGAACTATATTAATAAGAATGGTTATGTTCGTTATTGGGATGATGAAGCTAAAGCTCCATACCTATTCAATGGATCTAGCCTCATTTCCTACGATGATGAAGAGTCCATTCAGTGTAAATGCGATTATGTGAAAGCTGAGGGTCTTGCAGGGGCTATGTTCTGGGAGTACGGCTGTGACAGAACATATCGTTTGCTCGAAGCTATGCATCAAGGGCTTCACGGCTAACCCATATACATATCCTTAGTGCTTTAATAGAAAAGAACCAACTCCCCATTTCAATATATCGTGGGGAGTTGGTTCTTTGTATTTCTTAAGAAGATATATAAATGCCCTTATTCCTCTTCATCATCGAAGGGAGAGGAATCTCCGTCCTGACTATGCATTTTACGATATTGACCGGGTGTACAACCTTGTTCTTTTTTGAATTTACGAATGAAGTTGGGTGTGTCCAGATAACCGACGCGTGTAATGATATCTTTTAGAGGGTCATTTGTATGCAGAAGCTGCCTAATGACCTCATCCATCCGTTTTTGCCATATATATTGTGAGAAGTTAATCCCCATCTTTTCTTTAAAAGAGCGGCTGAAATAAGAAGTGGATATGGAGTACTTGGACGAGATCGTTGCTAAGCTTAAGTCATAATCGGTGAAATGATCGTCAATAAAGGCCACAATCTGATCCATTAATGAACTTTCTTCATTTTCACTCTTAGCTTTAACTTGAGCACAGATGTCTGCGGCAAGAGTGATGAGCCTTTTCTCTAAATCTTCTAAAGAGTCAAAGGTAGTGACCTGCGGAATTTGATTCACGATATGGTGAATACCAAGCTCGGAAGCTGTTTTTAGCATCGTATTCAGAATATCGAAACAAATACAGCGAAGAAGGGGTACATTGGGTTTTTCCGTCTTCAAGCTGTTCAGTGCAGTGGATATCGTCTGAGCGGCTACATCATAGCTACCTTGCTTCAGACTTTGAACAAGTTTTAGCAGAACGTCTTGCGGTACCCAAAACGTAGCATCTTGATCCTGTGTTTTGGATAGTTTGTTGAAGAATGTAGTACTGCCCTGACCATGAAGCATTGATACTTCGAATGCGGTCGTGGCCTCAATATAAGATTGATTCAGTTGTGTTGAGTGGCTGTAACGAGTACCTGCACCGATGGCGGGAGATATACCCCCTTGTTCTATAACCATCGTGCGGAGCGCTTCAACGATGCTTTCCATAAATGCATGCAGCTGGGTGTCATCTCCGGTAACAGCATCAAATCCTACAATGAGCGCTAACCGATCGGGCTGAGGAAGCTCGACCCCATAGACATGGGCAGAAAACTTCGGCAGCTCAACATCATTCATTAGGTGCATGATAGGCGCTCGTTCCGAAATATCACCGTTTTGGACAGCTTCAGCTTCCCATCCCATATAAACAACAAAATAGTGTGTCCGGTTAAACCGTATGCCAAGCGTCTCTTTGAACTCGGGTGAGAGTTCTTCCGTATGGCCGTGCTTCAACATAATTAGCAAAATATGATTACGAGCATAGGGTTCCTGGAGATCTATACGCTGGCTGTAGTCAGAAAGTGTTTTTTTGATCCATTCGAGTTCATTATTATCTGAAGAAGATCCGTTATTGGTTTTTAATTGGACAAATTCCATCAAGTCGGAAATCGGATGATACTGCTTCCGGGCCAGCATGATTGCTAGAATTGTCCCCATTGCGACAATCAAAGAAAAAACTAGAAAGATAAGAGTTTGTATATGGACAAGGCGACTAAAAAACTGGTGGCTCGGCATAGCGGTTATATAAGTCCAGCCTGTGTCTGACTTGACGGATACAACGGAATACGATTCTTGGTTCAGATAGAGACTATGCGTTCCTGGTGTGAGCTTGTACAAGGAAGCAATGTCCGTATCTGTAATCGATTCACCACTATAATTGCTAGCAAGCACCTGTCCGTTATTGTCAAAAATATAAGTCATCCCTTGATAATTGCCCAGAATCGAATTGATTAATCCGTTCAAATTGGACTCATGAATTAGGTACATAACTGTTCCATGTGCATTAGGGCTATTCGGCGTAATCGGTACAAGATAGGCCAGCATGGATGTTTGCGTCTGAGTTCCTTGGTCGACTTGCTCCGCGGGGCGCATAGTTGGGGTAAGAACTGCATTTAAATCCCGAATCAAATCTGTCTTATCCCAAGTATCGAACTTATACCTTTTGGTGAATACATCAAGCCCCTCCATACCTTGGGCGGAGTAAATAACGTCATCCCCGCGAAAGAACAGGAAGATTTGGTCTACGATGGAGCTGGTCGCTTTGTATTTAGCCAGTGCTCCGATCGCTTCACGGCTATAGTACGGATGATGAACCAAATATCGCGTAAGCTGTTCATCGTAAGCGATGCGAGTTGCCATCTCCTGCAGCCCTCTCATCCGTTCATCAATGACGACTTTGGCTTGTGTAAGCTGATTGATGTTCGTCTGTTCAATTTCAGAGCGCAGCGTCTTGGCAGCGTTTAAATAAATAAATACGGTCATGATAACGAGCGGAATGAGGAAAATGGCAATGTAGGATAGTGTGTACTTTAGCAGTAGCTTAGACTTGAAATGACTCCATTTCATAGATGACCCCCCTATGGTGCTCGCTATCGCGATGTTAGCCTATCAAAATTGTAAGGTAAACGTTTTCCGAAATCAATGTGATTCACGTTTATAGCGCTGGCGAAGGGAATGCGCCATATCGCGTATTTCTTCTGGGGAAGGCAGCTGCAGCTTGGAAGCAGCGGAAGTAATTTCTGCAGGATCCATGGCTGTCTGCCACTCCCGGATGACTTTTTTGATGGCGTTTGTGAACACAGAGACCGCGTCAGGGCCAAGATCAGCTAATTCCTCAAGGCTTGCTGTGGATTCCGGATGAACTGTTGGATAATCAGCTGGGTCTGCCTGTGCAGCAGCCTTGTCATAGAATCTGCGAACAAGACGGGCACGTTCGGCGCCGGAGCCTTCCGCGATAATAAATGCCTGAATGATGAAAGATTTATTCTGTCTCCGCTGAGCAATTCCGCAAAATTTTCGTCCATCAATGCTCAAGTCAAATGCGCCGGGGCAGAATGCACCAGCAATTTCACCAGTGTCCACCGTATATCCTGTATCTTTGAGTGCTTCTCGGATCAACAGAACCATGATCTCGAAATCTTGGTGGAAGTTTTGATGGTTCGGCTGGTCTCCGAGCGGTAGGATGAGTGACAGATTCACAACACCTGGATCAAGCGGAACGGCTGCACCGCCGGAGTGCCGAGTGGCTGTATCATAGCCAAGATCGCGCAGCTGCTGCTCAGACTCTAAAGCATTGGGCAATCTGCTGTCACGTACTCCCATCACAAACGCACGAGGATGGCGCCATATGTGGCAGATTGCTAGACCGCCGCGTCCTGTTAGCCGGCATAGCAGCTCGTCCAAAGCGAAGGCGTAAAGTACATCGGGCTCATTTAAATTTTGACTGTTATCCAATAGCAGTATTGGGCCTGTCCCTTCGAGTAGATGAGGAGCTGTAGTCATTACAAAGGAAGCCTCCTTTAATAAAATCCGGCAGGTAGCTGTAGCCGTGCAGAAATCGAATGAAGTGACGGCTGCTACCCTGCTAAACCTTGAATATGTACAGAATACCATAAAGAGAGTGAAAATGAGATTTTTCTCCTATAAAACTCCAGAGAAGTGCATTGACAACAGCTGGTAATCTTTTTATAATCCTAGTAAGTTTATCGGATTTGTTTTAACAGGAATTATTCTGCTTTAACAAAAGGAGAACACCATGGAGATATACGATAATATTGTAGATTTGATCGGTGGAACACCTGTAGTTCGGCTACAGCGCATCGTGCCTGAAGGAGCGGCCGAAGTGTATGTGAAGTTGGAAATGTTCAATCCTTCCGGTAGTGTGAAGGACCGGGCTGCTTTTAATTTGATTGATACCGCCGAGAAGCGAGGTCACCTTAAGCCGGGAGGTACGATTATCGAGCCGACAAGTGGCAATACGGGGATCGGTCTAGCGATGATTGCGGCAGCCAAGGGATACCGAGCGATTTTGGTGATGCCTGATAATATGTCGAAGGAACGCATAAATATTCTTAAAGCTTACGGAGCGGAAGTTGTCCTGACGCCAAGCAGTGAGCGGATGCCCGGCTCTATTGCTAAAGCTTTAGAGCTTAAAGAGCAAATTCCTGGAGCCTTCATTCCGCAGCAGTTTGAGAATCATGCGAATCCGGACATTCACCGTATAACGACAGCACCAGAGATACTACAGCAGATGGAGGGCCGCCTTGATGCTTTTGTTGCTACAGCGGGAACAGGGGGGACAATTACCGGCACCGGGGAGGAGCTGCGTAAACATCTGCCTGAGCTTCACATCGCTGTAGTAGAGCCGCTGGGGTCACCAGTGCTGTCAGGCGGAGTGCCTGGTCCGCATAAGCTGGTAGGTACGAGTCCCGGCTTTGTACCGAATATTTTGAATACGGAAATATACGATGAGATTATAAAGATTGCGGATGATGAAGCGCTGCAGACGGTACGTGATCTAGCGCGAAAAGAAGGCATTCTAGTCGGTCCCTCGTCTGGTGCTTCCGTATTTGCTGCTATTCGTGTAGCCGAGAAGCTGGGTGCGGGAAAGCGAGTAGTGTGCATTGCACCGGATACGGGTGAAAGATATTTGAGCATGGATATTTTTTAAAACGTGTTTATATTACTTGTCTTCGACAAATAATCACTTCAAATCGATGTTATTTGAATTTTAGGATTGTATCCCATCTGATTAAATGGTTAAATCTAAAATGATGACCTTATATTACCATTGATAAGATTGGAGATGATGAATTTGGCGAGACGAGATTTAAAAGATGGTCAGTATGTGGTAGTACCTGAGAATCCAGTATCGATGTTTCTGTTCAGCAGTACACGTTCAGCATGGATCTGGCTAATTGTGCGTCTTTATTTAGGATATGAATGGCTGACAGCAGGTATAAAAAAAGTGCAATCTGACGCTTGGACAGGAGAGCAGGCTGGAGCCGCAATTCAAGGTTTTGTTAAAGGATCGCTTGCCAAGGCGGAAGAAGGTAAAGATGTTGCCGGCTGGTACGCCTCTTTTCTGGAGAATTTTGTACTGCCTAATGCGAAACTCTTCTCATTTATGGTGGCATTCGGGGAAGTATTAGTCGGACTGGGACTTATTCTTGGTCTCCTGACAGGTATTGCGGCCTTCTTTGGTGGTCTTATGAATGCGAGCTTCCTATTTGCCGGTACAGTGAGTACCAATCCGCTGCTGTTCATTCTGGCGACATGGCTTGTGTTAGCATGGAAAGTAGCAGGCTGGTATGGTCTGGATCGCTGGGCATTGCCGTTATTGGGCACACCTTGGAGCAGGCGAAACCGTAAATCGGAAGAGTTAACTGCGAAAATATAAAGAATAAATAAAGAACATTAGAACACCCTTTGGATAGGAGAACACGCGGATGCGGCCTGTCTGAAGGGTGTTTACTGTCTTGTCAGTAACAATTCCCACAGCCGAAAGATCAAATATAATATATTCTAATTTTAGATAATTTTAAGCAGAGAGGTGGTTGGAGATGGGGATCAAACCGTTTTTTAGATTGGTGGAAATTCAGACGAAGGTAGCGAGCATGATTCCTTTTTTGATCGGATCGATGTATGCGCTATTCCGTTTTCAGCAGTTTAACGGTTATCACTTCTTGCTCATGCTTGCCTCTTTGCTGTCATTTGATATGGCGACTACAGCGATTAATAACTACTATGACTATAAAAAAGCGATCAAAACCCAAGGGTTCGGTTATGAATACCATAATGCAATCGTGCACTTTAAATTAAAGGAATCGACGGTAGTTACCGTGATTGTTACCCTGCTGTTGATTGCTTTCAGTACTGGGATTGTCTTGTTTCTGGATACGGGGCTTCTCATCTTACTGCTAGGCGGGCTGTCTTTCGCAGTAGGTATTCTGTATTCTTTTGGGCCGATACCGATTTCGCGGATGCCGCTGGGCGAGTTGTTTTCGGGTCTGTTTATGGGATTTGTAATCATCTTTATCTCAACGTGGATTCATCTGGATGGAAACCAGCTCGCAAGCCTGACATTAACAGGCGGAATGGTCAATCTTCAAGTCAATCTGCTGGAGGTCATTCTGTTGTTCAGTATTTCGATTCCGGCGATTTTAGGTATTGCTAACATTATGCTGGCGAACAACATTTGTGATGTGGAGGAAGACATCGAGAATAAGCGTTATACACTCCCCGTTTATATCGGCCGTCCAAACGCGCTCGTGCTGTTCCGTATCATGTATTTTCTGGCCTACGTGGATGTTATTGTTCTGCTGATTCTTAAAATCAATCCAATCGTTATACTGCTCATTCTCCTAACCATTATTCCAGTTCATAAAAACATAAAGAAATTCATTGCCAATCCATCGAAAAAAACAACGTTTATAGCTGCTGTCCAGAACTTCGTGTTGATGAACACAGCAAGGATTGCCGCTCTTGGCATTGCAGTGCTCTTGATGGGCATCTAGTTATTCAAAAAAATAACGCAAGATATACAAAAGCCCTCGTCTCATAAATGAAACGAAGGCTTTTGTTGTATCATCCTTCTTGGATCAACACGTCAGCCATTCCTTGCACTGCCAGGTCTCAGGCTGATGACAAAGTCAAACAGAAGATGATGGAAAAGGCTTTACCTGATGTGTTTATCAGCTTCCGTTAGACTTTGCCTACAATCTGAAACCAAAGAGTACAGGAGATGAACCGAAATGTTTGTCTCTTAAGCATGAAGATGTACATTCAATCAGAAATCAAAGAGTGGTTTAAACAATACCTTGAGCGAGCATAGCATCGGCTACTTTACGGAAACCAGCAATGTTAGCACCTACAACGAGGTTACCAGGGCTTTCGAATTCTTCAGCTGCTTGCACGCTGCTCTCGTAAATATTTTTCATGATGAGGTGAAGTCTGTTGTCTACTTCTTCAAAAGTCCAAGACAATCTCATCGAGTTTTGGGACATTTCCAGTGCAGATACAGCAACACCGCCAGCATTTGCTGCTTTCGCAGGTCCGAACAATACATCGTTCTTCAGGAAGAGATCAATGGCTTCTAATGTGGAAGGCATGTTAGCACCTTCACCGATCGCTTTCACACCATTGGACACGAGGATGGCAGCGGATGCTTCGTCAATTTCGTTTTGCGTAGCACATGGAAGAGCGATGTCACAAGGAATGGTCCAAATACCTTGCCAGCCTTCAGTGTAAGTTGCACGTGGATGTTCATTTGCATACTCACTGATCCGTTTTCTTTCTACCTCTTTCAGACGACGCACGGTTTCAAGGCAAATACCTTCAGGATCATATACATAACCGTTGGAATCACTACATGCTACCACTTTAGCACCGAGCTGATGTGCTTTTTCAATGGCGTGGATAGATACGTTACCAGATCCGGATACAACAACGGTCTGACCTTCAAAGCTCATGTCTTTGGATTTCAGCATTTCTTCTACAAAATACACACAGCCATAACCTGTAGCTTCAGGACGTCCCAAGCTTCCGCCGTATTGAATGGATTTACCTGTTAATACTCCTGCTTCATTACCGCCACGGATACGTTTGTATTGACCAAACATAAAGCCGATTTCACGTGCACCTACACCAATATCACCAGCAGGAACGTCAGTGTCTGGTCCAATGTATTTATAAAGCTCTGTCATAAAACTTTGAGTAAAGCGCATGATTTCATTATCGGATTTGCCTTTAGGGTCGAAGTCGGAGCCGCCTTTACCGCCACCGATAGGAAGACCTGTTAGGGAGTTTTTAAAAGTCTGTTCAAAACCGAGGAATTTAATGATGCTGACATTAACGGAAGGGTGGAAACGGAGACCGCCTTTGTACGGACCGATAGCACTGTTGAACTGAACACGGTAACCGCGGTTTACCTGAACTTTACCTTGATCGTCAACCCAAGGAACACGGAAGGTGATGACACGTTCTGGTTCAACGAGTCTTTCCAAAATGCCGGCATTCTGGTATTTCGGATACTTCGTGAGGATTGGAACAAGGGAATCCAGAATTTCTTTTACGGCCTGGTGGAATTCAGACTCATTCGGGTTACGCTTTTGTACAGTTTCGAATATGGATTGGACGTAGGATACCGCTTCTTGCGATTGTTGTGCAGTAAGATTCATGTACAGGTCCACCTCTCTCATAAATATGTATTATGTTGTATTTATCAAATATTCAGAGTCCTTGCAAGTTAAACTTTATACATCTTGGATAATTATTTATACATTTTTACCTAAAAAATGCTTTCAGAAAGTATACATTTAATGCAAAAAAAGCGATCCAAGGGATCGCTGTCTTGTCCATTCATTTTATTACTTATTTGTACCGTGCTGTTTAGTCGGCAATTTGGAGTTCGGGGATCCCTTGCCGTTATTTTCCTTGTTGTGACGGGCTTTTTCAGCATTATCTTTCATTTTTTTGACGAACTCGTGGGTGCTGTCCACATTAAAAACCTCCTTAAAATTGGGTATGTTTAGGATCTTAGACGTTCATATTTACTATTTCCCAAGACGTAAATTTGTATTGATGTTTTGAATTAATATGTAATCTTCACATGAAGTTTACACCAGTCATAAAACTTTCCTATCGAGTGATGAAAAAAGAGTGATGATAGCGCTCTATTTGTGAAAATTAAGTCAGAAAGTACTAATTAAGTATTGGATAAATTGCTAAATCGGCAACGCCTCTATGAACAACAAACCCGCGAAAAGCCTGGGCTTCTCACGGGTTTGTTAAGGGTTAATTTAGTGGTGGGTTACTGACCAATAACTCATATTTATTCAGGGATGCGCCCAAAATGTATTCACTGCCGCCTCCGCGGTGAGATTGACGGAAGGATTCGCTGGAAGTCCAGCCTTTAAATGCTTCTTCGTTCTCCCATACGGTACAGATCTTGAGCTCCTCCGTTTCAGCGCCTTCCTTGGCTTCATGCCATACTTCCATTCGGACGAACCCCGGCATTTCCTGTACGCCCTTCGCCTGGGCGAATCGCTCAGACAGTTCCTTGCCATGACCTGGTTTGACTTTGATTGAATTCGTTACGACCAGCATGTTTGTTCCTCCTTAGGCTCTGAGTCCGGCCTTGCTTTGGCCGGTATATCAGTTGAAGATGGGATAGTATTGCTAGTCCATTATACCTTAGTGGTGCTGGTGATTTCATCTTGTGAGGAATGAAGTGATATAGCGTGTACATTTTAAATAAATGATAGAATAAAAGGATGTAGTCAGATCAGTCAGGAGGGATCAGAAGGGATGTTTATGGGAACGACGTTCGCTTTTGCAGCGATTGTATTACTGGCCTCTATCCTTCAAGTAAGTACAGGCTTTGGCTTCTCTATTATGGCGACACCTTTCTTGCTTATGATATTCCTGCCGAATGAAGCCATCCAAATCAACATTATTCTATCGTTAATCATATCGACATCACTCATATGGAAGATACGACGAGATATTGAGTTTAACCTCCTCAAAAGAGTGGTTGTCGGCAGTGTTGTTGGCATACCTTTTGGTGTGTTTATTTTTATGACGATGAATATCGATGCTTTAAAGCTCGGCCTTGGCATATTATTGGTTATCCTAACCTTATTACTTATGTGTAATTTTAAGCTGAAGCCAACACCATTTCGGGATTTCATCGTTGGAGGCTTGTCCGGGGCTTTAACAACAAGTATCGGCATGCCAGGTCCACCGCTTCTGCTGTAATTTTACAGGCACGGCTACGGAAAAAGAGAAGCTGCGGGGAACTACCTTAGCCTTTTACCTCTTTATTTATCTTGTTAGCTTGCTGAGTCAAATCGCTATTAGCGGAACGAATCCAACGGTGTGGAAATCTAGTCTATACGCCATTCCAATCGTGTTTATTGGCTTATTGGTCGGCCAGATGGTGTTCAAACGGCTTAACCAGCGAGTTTTTAGAGTGTTTACCTATGTATTATTAATGAGTACAGGAACATATTTATTGCTGGGAGCTTGAGTTCAACATCGAAATAAATATCAGGCGATGAAACGTTCATCCTTGGTCTCTGCGGTATTCGTCCTGTGCATAGTCATCGCAGTCTTTTTATATGTATCATGTATCTGTAATTTTGTTTTCAATCATATCCGCTATTGGTACATTATTTCATTCTATTGACTTCCGAGTTCAATTGATTATAATGCTTACAAACAATGAAAAACATGTTTTATGTATATGCTTGAGAATAAGGCTCAGGCGTCTCTACCAGGTTACCGTAAATGACCTGACTACATAAAAGATGAGAGAACGAACATTATTTGAAAATAGATAGCAGGATCGAAGGATCAAGTGCTGTGTCTTTTCTATATCATGTAAGGATAGTCTCTCTATTTTATGTAACGTCGATAACCTGGGCAGAAGTCACTGTCCGGGTTATTTGGAGTATCTTCATGGGCAGGATAAAGCTAGATGATTCTAATTACAAAAGGGAGAGTGTACACAACATGAGTTCGCAAAAGAGACATAAGCGTTATGAGGTCAGCAAACAGCTAGGACAAATTGCAATGGGGCAGGCAGCTGCGGAAACGGTGATCAAGGACGGTACACTCGTCAATGTGTTCACAGGAGAACTTCAGGAGCATGTCGATATCGCCATGGCCTTTGGAAGAATTGCTTATATTGGTCAAGCTGATCATACGATCGGCGAGAATACGAAGGTAATTCAGGCGAATGGACGTTATATCACCCCTGGTCTAATCGACGGACATATGCATGTGGAAAGCACAATGATGACGGTAACGGAATTCGCCAAGGCAGCGATGGCTAAGGGGACAACGGCTGTCTTCATGGATCCCCATGAAATTGCGAATGTCTTTGGCTCCAAAGGTGTGCGCTGGATGCATGAAGAAGGCCAGCAGCTGCCGCTTAAAGTATTTACGACCTTTCCATCATGTGTACCTGCTACAACAGATCTTGAAGATGCGGGCGCTGCACTTGGTGTAGCTGATATTGAAGCGGGATTACAGTGGCCAGGTGTTGAAGGTCTTGGAGAAGTGATGAATTTCCCTGGTGTTGTATACGGTGATCCGACCATGTGCGGTGAAATCGAAGCAACTTTGAAAGCGGGCAAGACAGTTACGGGACATTTTCCATCAGAAGATGAGCGCATGCTGCAAGCCTATCTGGCAACAGGTGTGAGTTCTGACCATGAGACAGTTACACGGGAGCAGGCGCTTCAGAAGGTTCGTCTTGGAATGCATTTGATGATTCGTGAAGGTTCGGCATGGCATGATGTAAAAGAAGTTATCAAAGTGGTAACGGAAGATAAAGTATGTACGGATAACATTTCCCTTGTAACAGATGATGTTTATCCTATGACACTATTGAAGCTGGGTCATTTGAATCATGTGGTACGCCGGGCTATTGAAGAAGGCGTTGATCCGGTTACTGCGATTCAGATGGGAACCATCAATGTCGCACGGTATTTCGGCATGGAGCAGGAGATCGGCAGTATCGCACCAGGTAAAGCAGCAGATATATTACTGATTGATGACCTGAAACAGATGGAGCCATCTCTTGTAATTGCCGATGGTGAGGTAGTTGCTGATTCCGGTAAACTCGTTAAGGCATTCCCGGTTTATGAATATCCAGCGGAAGCTCGCAGCTCTGTGCAGCTGAAGCGTGCGCTAACGGCGGACGATTTCTTGCTCCGCAGCAAAGGACAAACACAGAATACACAAGTGAACGTGATCCGTGTTATTGAGAATAGTGCCCGTACAGCCAAAATGACAGCATCTCTGCCGGTCGTAGACGGAATCATCCAGCCGGATCCAGCGGAGGATATTATAAGGCTTGCTTGCATTGAGCGTCATAAAGGAACGGGTCAAATCTCGCTTGGTTTTGCAAGTGGATTCCAATTGAAATCAGGTGCGGTAGCATCCACCGTTGCTCACGATAGCCATAACTTGCTTGTCATGGGGACAAATCCTGAAGATATGGCGTTTGCCGCCAATGAGCTTGCAGCTTGTGGTGGGGGGATGATCGTGGTACAGGATGGTAAGGTGCTGGCGAAGGTAGAAATGCCTGTAGCGGGACTTATGGCAGATCGACCGCTTGAGACGGTTGCTGCTGAGGTAGCCGCGATGGAGGAAGCGTGGAAAGAGCTTGGCTGCGAGATGAATGCTCCATTCATGACTTTCTCGCTCATCGCACTGCCGGTAATCCCGGACATTCGGATCACGAACCGTGGTTTGGCTGATGTGACCGAATTTAAGTTAATTGAAACAGAAATCTGACATTTATCATTGCCAAAAGAGCCCAAGTTGTGAGTGGGCTCTTTCCTTTTTTGCCAAGAACGTGATTTTCGTCACAAATTCACAACTATTTAACCCCTTTCACACCATTTCAATGTGACAAAAATCACAATTCTTCTAACTGCGGTCTGCGAAAATAATGAAAGATAAATTTTAAAGCATTATTACGTGACCAAAAGGAAGGGGTATATTATGGATCCGGTTATGCTCGCGCGAATACAGTTCGCATCGACAACCATTTTTCATTTCATCTTTGTTCCGCTGTCCATCGGCTTGGCATTTCTGATCGCCATTATGGAGACGATGTATGTCGTCAAGGGCAAAGAAATATACAAGAAGATGGCAAAATTCTGGGGGAAACTGTTCCTCATTAACTTTGCTGTTGGGGTCGTTACAGGCATATTGCAAGAATTCCAGTTTGGTATGAACTGGTCGGATTATTCTCGTTTTGTCGGTGATGTGTTTGGAGCACCACTTGCGATTGAAGCACTTCTCGCATTTTTCTTGGAATCTACTTTTATTGGGCTTTGGATTTTCGGATGGGACCGTGTATCCAAGAAAGTTCACTTACTTAGCATATGGCTCGTATCTTTCGGTACGCTCATGTCTGCATTCTGGATCTTGGCGGCTAACTCATTCATGCAACGTCCGGTAGGATTTGAGATCAATAATGGACGTGCGGAGATGAATGATTTCCTAGCTATTATTACAAATGGTCAGCTCTTGGTTGAGTTCCCGCATACGATCTTCGGGGCACTCGCTACAGGCGCATTCCTTGTTACAGGGGTCAGCGCATACAAGCTGCTTAAGAAGAAAGATATTGAATTTTTCAAAAAGTCATTCAACATTGCGATCATTGTCGCGCTTCTCTCTTCCGTGCTCGTTGCTGTCTATGGTCACCAACAAGCACAATACTTGGTTGATACACAGCCTATGAAAATGGCTGCAGCGGAAGCCTTGTGGGAAACAAGTGATGACCCTGCACCTTGGACGGTTATAGCTAGCATTGATCCTGAAAATCAGAAGAATACATCAGAATTTAAGGTTCCTTATCTGCTTAGCTTCCTGTCCTACAGCAAATTTTCCGGTGAGGTTATCGGGATGAAAGAACTGCAGGCACAGTATGAGGCAGAATACGGGCCTGGAGACTATATTCCTCCGGTTCGCACAACATTCTGGAGCTTCCGCATCATGGTTGCTGCGGGTTCTGCTATGATTCTACTTGCTCTTTACGGTGCATGGCTTACATGGCGCAAGAAAGTGGAGAAAGCAGGAAAATGGTTCTGGTACGCTTTGTTGTTTAGTATTTCACTTCCGTTCATTGCAAATACAGCCGGATGGATCATGACAGAAATCGGTCGTCAGCCTTGGACGGTATTCGGATTGATTACAACCGCAGATAGTGTTTCTCCAAATGTAAGTGCAGGTTCAATCCTGTTCTCACTCATTGCATTTAGTACGATTTACGCTGTACTCGCTGCGGTAATGGCTTATCTGTTCGTTAAAGTAATCAAGAAAGGGCCATATGCGGTGGAAGAAGACGATCACAACGCAGCTGACCCATTCAATAAGGAGGGATACGGCAATGTCTCTAAATGAGTTATGGTTTGTACTGGTTGCCGTTCTGTTTATCGGATTTTTCTTCTTGGAAGGCTTTGATTTCGGGGTAGGTATGTCTACCCAATTCTTAGCCAAAAATGATAGTCAGCGCCGGGTGCTCATCAACTCTATCGGTCCGTTCTGGGATGCGAACGAAGTATGGCTGCTGACGGCAGGTGGCGCGATGTTCGCCGCCTTCCCGAACTGGTATGCGACGCTGTTTAGCGGATTTTACATTCCGCTTGTGTTCCTGTTGCTTGCCTTGATCGGCCGTGGAGTTGCATTTGAATTCCGCGGTAAGGTCGGGAATGCACGCTGGAAAAAGGTGTGGGATGCAGCGATCTTCATCGGTAGCATTCTGCCTCCATTCTTACTTGGTGTTGTATTTGCCTGCTTGATTCAAGGGCTGCCGATTGATGAACAAATGCAGCTTCACGCCGGATTTTTCGATGTTGTAAATCTTTACACTGTTGTAGGCGGAGTGACAGTAGTTATGCTATGCTTACTGCATGGACTCATGTTCACGACACTTAGAACGATAGGTGATCTTCAGGAACGTGCTCGCGTTATGGCACGCCGCTTGTTGATTCCGGTTGCTGCGCTGCTGCTTATATTCGGAGCCATGACGTATTTCATGACCGATGTATTTGAAGTTCGTGGTGGGTTATTATCCATTGTACTGGTTATTGGTGTGATTGCCTTTTTGGCAGCCGGTTACTTTATCAAAGTTAAAAAAGACAGCTGGGCATTTGGTATGACTGGAGCCGTTATTGCTCTGTCGGTTATGTCCGTGTTTATTGGACTATTCCCACGCGTGATGATCAGCTCGATCAACAGCGCATTTGATCTAACGATCCAGAACGCTGCTTCTGGACAGTACTCTCTGAAAGTGATGACAATAGTGGCATTAACATTACTGCCTTTCGTATTGGGTTACCAAATTTGGAGCTACTTCGTTTTCCATAAACGGGTACATGAGAAGGAGCATTTAGAGTACTGATGGGTAAAGATCTGCTAGGATACAAAGGAATTAAGACGGTTTTTCTCGTCGTTGCCATCTGTACCCTGGCACAAAGTATGACCATCATATTACAGGCAAAATGGCTGGCGGAGGTTATCTCCGCCCTATTTGCCGGATCCTCTTTACAGGAACAATACAGCACAATGGTATTGTTCCTGCTTGCTTTTCTGGCACGTCACGGCATAGGGCTGCTGCAGCAAGGTGTGGCTGAGCGATTTGCCGAGGAAACGGGCACGGACCTGAGAAAGCAGCTGATGGATAAGCTGTTCCATATGGGCCCAAGATTTGTCCGGTCCGAAGGAACAGGCAATGTGGTCACGCTTGTGCTGGAGGGTATCACCAAGTTCCGCAAGTATGTGGGGCTGACTATACCGCGCATGATGGGCATGGCTTTCACTCCTGCGTTGGTGTGGCTCTATGTATTTTATATTGATCGTATTTCTGCGGTGATTTTGCTTATAACGATGCCGATCTTGATTATATTTCTGATTTTGGTCGGTTTGGCGGCACGAAAGCAGACAGAAAGCCAGCTGCATACATACCGTATGCTGTCGAACCATTTCGTTGACTCACTCCGGGGACTTATAACACTGAAGTTTCTAGGGCAAAGTGCTAGACACGGCGAGAGCATCGCGCAAGTCAGCGAAAGCTACCGGAAAGCGACGATGCGAACACTTCGGGTTGCGTTTCTGTCTTCCTTTGCACTGGACTTTTTCACAATGTTGTCTGTTGCTGTGGTGGCGGTCAATTTAGGTCTGCGACTAATTAACGGCAGTCTGGAGCTGCTGCCTGCACTGACAATTCTTATTCTCGCTCCTGAGTACTTCTTGCCTGTTCGTATGGTAGGGGCTGATTTCCATGCTACCCTGGACGGAAAACAGGCCGGTGAAGCTATCCAAGAGATGATCAAGGATGAGCCGAAAGAAGGTCAGGCAGCTGGAGAAAGTAATGAGCCTGTGCCCGTGTTAACTTGGAAGGACAATAGCGTGTTGAATTTATCTGGTATCTCGATGCGTCATGATGAGAACGGACCAGCTTCTTTAGCTGATGTAAGCTTTCATTTGAAAGGCAGAGGCCGGATCGGCATCGTGGGTGAAAGCGGTGCGGGTAAATCGACGCTCATTGATATTCTGGGTGGATTCCTTGCACCGAGCAGCGGTGAGGTTGTGCTGGATGGAGTAAAACTGCATAGCACGGCATCAAGAACATGGCGCAGCAATGTAACTTATATTCCGCAGCATCCATACTTGTTCGGCTGCTCTCTTGCGGATAATATTCGATTCTACGCTCCGGAAGCAACAAATGACGAGGTGAAGAGCGCAGTGGAAGCTGCCGGGTTGTCTCGCTTGGTCGATTCGTTGCCAAACGGTTTAGATGAAATGATCGGCGGAGGAGGGCGGAGTTTGAGTGGCGGACAGGCGCAGCGGGTTGCGATTGCTAGAGCATTTTTGAGTCAGCGTCCTGTTCTGCTACTTGATGAGCCTACCGCGCACTTGGATATCGAAACCGAATATGAATTGAAGGAGACGCTTGTCTCGCTCTTTAAGAATAAATGGGTGTTCCTTGCGACCCATCGCCTGCACTGGATGACGGAAATGGATTATATTCTGGTGATGGATCAGGGACGACTTGCTGAATCCGGCACACATGAACAGTTAATGGCGCGTAAAGGTGTGTATTACGGCCTTATTACATCGCAAATGGAGGGAGTACATTGAAGCAGGAGCAGTGGTTTCGTCCGTATGTAACGGCTAATTTCTGGCGGTTTCTGCTGATTGTAATCCTAGGAGTGCTGACCATTCTATCTGCGTCCATGCTCATGTTTACTTCGGGATATCTTATTTCGAAGTCTGCACTTCGGCCGGAGAATATTTTGATGGTGTATGTACCCGTTGTCGGTGTACGAACCTTTGGGATTAGCAGAGCTGTCTTCCACTACGTGGAGCGGCTGGTGGGGCATAATACAATCCTGAGGATCTTGTCTAAAATGCGGGTTCGGCTGTATCAGCTGTTGGAGCCTCAGGCGCTCCGTTTTTCCTCTCGATTTAAGACTGGCGATCTTCTCGGCGTGTTAGCTGATGATATTGAATACCTGCAGGATGTATACATCCGAACTGTATTCCCTGCCATTGTGGCCTTAGTACTTTACGGTGGTGTTGTGATTGCCATCGGAATATTCGATCCATGGTTTGCGCTGCTGATGGCGGCTTATGTGTTCCTGCTTATATTTGTATTGCCGATTGTTTCCTTGCTTCTTACGAAGCGGAAGAATCGTGAAATTAAGCAGGAGCGCGCTGCATTGTATCAGAAGCTGACGGATGCGGTACTCGGCATGGGGGAATGGTTCATCAGCGGTCGGCAAAAGGATTTTCTAACGGGTTATGAGCAAGATGAGGCCAGCGTTGATCGTACGGATCGATCTTTAAAGCGCTGGGGGCGAATTCGTGGATTTATCAGCCAATGTGTAGTGGCAGCAGTCGTGTTGTCTATGATCATTTGGTCCAGCCAGCAGTATGCTGACGGCCGTATCGACGTTACACTCATTGCAGCGTTTGTACTCGTTGTGTTTCCACTTATGGATGCGTTCCTGCCAATCTCTGAAGCGATTGAACGAATTCCGCAATATGAACAATCGATCAGCCGGTTAAATGCAATCCAGGAAGAAGTACCGGGTAATGCTCCTGTTACAAGCATGCAGAGTGGCATGACTAGAGATGAAGCCGCAGCTATAGCTAGTAATGGCGTACATGTAAAGGTAGTCAATGTCTCTTTTCAATATGAGGGACAACATATGGGGGACGATCAGCCAACGGTGAACAAGATATCGCTCGATATTCCGCAAGGTTCGAAGGTAGCTGTGATTGGCCGCTCGGGTGCTGGCAAGTCGACGCTTCTGAATCTGATCCAAGGGGTGCTCTCTCCATCGGAGGGAAGCATAACGTTAAATGGCACAGATGCTTACCGGTTTGGAGATCGTATCGCTTCGGTAATATCTGTACTGAATCAAAGCCCGCATCTGTTTGATACGACGCTTGCGAACAATCTTCGGTTGGGCAGACCGAATGCGTCTGACGAGGAACTTCAGGACGCCGTTAAGAGAGCCCGGCTTCATGACCTTGTAGCATCGTTGCCAGATGGACTTGAGACTCGAATGCAGGAAACCGGACAACGCTTCTCTGGTGGTGAACGGCAGAGGGTAGCGCTCGCCCGTATCTTGCTTCAGGATACACCGGTCGTCATACTTGATGAACCAACGGTGGGACTGGATCCAAAGACTGAGCGAGAGCTGTTATCCACGATGTTTGCAAGTCTCGAAGGCAAAACGCTCATCTGGGTAACACATCATCTGGTTGGTGTGGAACAGATGGATGAGATCGTCTTTATGGAAGATGGCCGCATCGTGATGCGCGGCACACATGCTGAATTACTTCAGCATTATCCACGCTATCGTCATCTGTACGAGCTGGATCGTCCGCTTGTGTAGTGGAGTACTATGCAGCGTTGCATACGCTCAGAGCAACATAAGATTGATTGTACAAATAGAACCGCTCCTTTTTGATGGTGGCTTAAACACTTCCATTCTCAAAAGGGCGGTTTTCTGTTATTTTGATGGATATGCACGTAGCAGCGGAGGGGACGAAGCGATTCCGTACAAGCGGCAGCGGTCGCCTTTGTCCCCGAATATCTATCGTTAAGATATATTTCAGGAAATTTGGGGGCAACAGCGATGGGAGGAATGATTCGTACCCGTAGCGTCTAACAACAGATAAAGAAGTCATCCTCAAATCGCAGTGATGCAATAATTTATTTTTATCTACATATACACAGAATAAAGTCCATAATTTCTCTCTAGATTAAGACTATGCCATAATAGGGTAAATGGAATATAAAGTATGACAATGCTGTACACGATCACACAGTGCTGTAATCATGCCAAGAAGGCTGGAGGAGGACGATGAAATGGACTACCGTATTGAAAAAGATACTCTGGGCGAGGTCAAGGTGCCTGCAGATAAGCTATGGGCTGCTCAAACCCAGCGCAGTCTTGAGAATTTCCGGATTGGCACGGAGCGGATGCCACTCGAGATTGTCCGAGCTTTTGCTATTCTTAAAAAGAGTGCAGCCATAGTCAACGCCAAGCTTGGTAAGCTGGAACAAGAGAAAGCTGATGCCATTGCGGCGGCAGCGGATGAAATTCTGGCGGGGAAATGGGATGACCACTTCCCATTGGTTGTATGGCAGACGGGCAGTGGTACCCAGTCCAATATGAATGCAAATGAAGTGATTGCAAGTCGGGGCAACCAGATATTACAGGAGAAAGGCATCCAGCAATCGATTCACCCGAATGACGATGTTAATAAATCACAAAGCTCTAATGATACCTTTCCAACTGCGATGCATATGGCAGCATTGGTAGCTGTTGAGGAGCAGGTACTGCCTGCATTGCAGAGATTGAAATATACATTGGGGAATAAGCGTGATGAATATAAAGAATTAATCAAGATTGGCCGCACCCACCTGCAGGATGCTACACCGCTGACGCTCGGACAAGAAATTAGCGGCTGGCACCGGATGCTGGAGAAATGTGAGCTTATGATTGCTTCCGCGATGGAACCGCTGCGGGAATTGGCCATAGGTGGTACAGCGGTCGGAACCGGAATTAACGCCCATCCGAAATTTGGAGAAATGACGGCATCCCAGATTAGCATTGAAACGGGAAAAAGCTTTACGAGTGCCAGTAACAAGTTTCACGCGCTGACCAGCCACGACGAGTTAGTGTTTGCCCATGGAGCGCTGAAGGCTCTCGCGGCGGACTTGATGAAGATTGCGAACGATGTACGCTGGCTTGCCAGTGGCCCCCGTTCAGGCATTGGTGAACTCACCATACCGGCGAACGAGCCAGGCAGCTCTATTATGCCAGGTAAGGTGAACCCAACCCAGAGTGAAGCGCTGACGATGGTTGTCTGCCAGGTGATGGGGAATGATGCCACGATTGGCTTTGCAGCCAGTCAGGGTAATTTTGAGCTGAATGTCTTTAAACCTGTGATCATTTATAATTTCCTTCAGTCAGCATGTTTGCTGGGGGATGCGATGGATTCGTTCGACCGAAACTGTGCGATCGGCATTGAGGCAAATCTGGACGTTATTCGTGGTAACATGGAGCGTTCGCTGATGCTTGTGACCGCACTGAACCCTCATATAGGCTATGAGAATGCAGCAGCCATCGCTAAGAAGGCGCATAAGGAAGGGCTGACATTACGAGAGGCAGCACTGCAGAGTGGTCTGTTGACGGCGGAGGATTTTGATCGAATCGTCCGGCCTGAAGAGATGATACAGCCGAAGGAATAGAAGAATTTCGCTATATGTGAACAATGATCATCAACATTCTCATCAGGAACCCATTTCACTATAGTGTAATGGGTTCTTTATTTGTCACGCGAACTTCCGGTATAATATGGATTCAAGTTAGGAGCGCTTCACTAATTATCTTATATAAAGGACGGATGATACATTGAAGAAACATCAGTGGATAGCTTCTCTGCTCTCTCTGGTATTTACCGGACTCGGTATGTTTTATATCGGCACGCCGGGAATGATTCTGGGCGCGTTGCTTCTTATGGCGCTGCAGGGCATAAGTGTGTACGTTTTCTTCATGACGATGGGTTTTTTAGGAGGGCTGGTCCTACCGGTTGCCCTTGTCGTTCATTGTGTAGGAATCATTATACCACTCATATATTTAAGTCATAAAAAGCCCAAGAATCCACATAAAGCTCAGAAGCGAGAGCGGCAGCTTTCATCATCATGGAAAATTGCATTGCGGACTCTAATCGGCCTGGCCATCTTCATAGTGGCGATCTATAAGGGATACACAGATGGGATGTCACCTTTCTCCAAATCAGGTGCGGAGAAAAAGATCGTTCGGGAAGCGGCAGAGACCTATTTGGAAAACAAATATAATGAACCTTTTCAGATTTCGAATGTAAGATACATCTGGGCGATCAGTTCTTATTCTATAGAGGCTCACCCAGAGCGGAACCCTGACTTGGAATTCAGGTTGGAAAGTAATAATAACAATCCTCCAAAAATATCAAATGATACGTACTTGAATGAGCTATGGTCCGTTCAACTTAAAGAGAATGTGGCACCCTTGGTAGATGATCTCTATTCAAAGAATGCATTCATTTATACATACGTGAACGCCAAAGATAGTGATATCGTTGAAAAAGATTATAATAACCTTAGTGCTGAGAATGGAACAAAGGTCAGTAGTCAGCATGTTAGCCTGATCGTATTTAAGGATCTTACCTCAGATAATCTATACGCTGAACAGGAGTGTGTAATGGAACTGATTCAACGGTTGCCAGAAAGGATAGCCGAAGGTGAGACGAGTATTGAGATTGCTTATTACCCTTCAGATCTGAACACACCTAGAAATGTAAAAAAAATCAACAAAGACTTTTCCTCCTTTGACGACGATAGGAACTGGGAAAAGCAGACTTACACTTTAAGAATCGAGGATATTTCGAAGATTACATCGGTCAATGAGATTGAATTTCGGGAGCGGGTTTCGGAATAATGATTATCGCTTCTTTTGATGCTGACCTCACGTGGGATGCTGGGACAAGAACGGTGAGTATTTCAACACGATAATTATAAGAGGTATTAATACACAAAGAAATCGCTCTTTCTTGAAGAGCGATTTCTTATGATTTGTAGCTGTTCTTTATCAGTAAGGACTACATGCTTACTGCCGGTTTAGAGTTTCGATACACCGACATTTTATTAACGAAGAACGTAATCAAGAACGAACAGAGCAGGCTGGCTGCCATGGAGATCAGAAACCCTATCGTATTATTCGAAGTTACAGGGCCGAGGAAGGAGGGGACATAGGCAGTGCCTCTTACCTCGAAGATGCCCACAAGCAAGCCGCCGAGACCTGCAGAGGCTACTGCACCGGCAAATACAAGCTTATTCGAGAACATAAACGGGTAGGCTGCTTCAACAAAAGTGCCGAAACCCATATTGATCGCAAAGCCAGGTGCGGCTACAGCCGCTTCTCCCTTATCACGGGGAGCAATAATGTTCGCTAGTGTAATGCCAGCTGATACCATGACTAGTCCGACCATATCGACTGCCCCAAGGAAGCTGTTGCTCGTTAGTTCCATCTCCAGCAGTACGATTGGCAGAATAGCAGCATGGTAAACGCCGCCGATAATTGCTGGCCAGATCAGAAGCCCGGCAATAAGACCTGCGAGAGCAGGACTCCACGATACAAGTGTTTCGATGAGAAACCGGATTAACTCCCCTGCGGAAAGTGCAATCGGAGCGATTAAGAAGTATACTATGAGGCCGGCGATGAGACCGGATATTCCCCCGGCAACGATATTGACCGTCGTAGCAGGAAATCGCCATTCCACACATTTACGGAATACATAGTGGACGATCAAACCTGCACCGATACCGCCAATCATACCACCGATAATGCCGCCTTCAACGGAAAGCACACCTGCCACAATACCAGCAACAATGGATACCTCATCAAGTTCTGAAATTTGTTTCGCGGCAATGACAGCAATGATTACAGGTAATGCTTTTATCATTAGGTCAAATACGGAAGTAAGCGCCGATAGGCCTGGGATTTTGCTAGCAGCAAGGATTAATGCCATGCCGATAAAACCGGGGAGCGACGCCATCATGATTCCGCGAATATTGATCCGTTTCCAGGGTGAAGTGCTCGATGCAGCATGGATAGCAGCAGCCGCGCCGCCGCCGATAACCGGTCGATAAGATAATCCCCAATGCTTACTGAGAGAGGTAACAAAAGCCACGGCACGTGTTCGGTTTGTAGTACCCGTTGTGCCAGATGCAGCAATAACGTGGACACCCTTGGATTGAAGCATAGCCATAGAGGTTCCTCCGGTACCTGTTAGAGGCAGCTTATGTTTTGCAGCGGCTTCAAAGGCATGACGGTTCGTATTTACCGGATCGGCACTCATCGAGATGATACCTTCAATCTCTCCAAGCTCGATCTGTTCGGCGATTTCCCGGTCTAAGAGCCGCGCTGCTTCATTAACTTCTTTAAGCGAGCCTTCGCTAATGATAACCGGTGCTCCTTGAGATATACTCCAACTATATAGCGCTGCGAGAGTCGTTTCCTTAGCAGAATCCATTGAAGACTGGGCGGCGATAAATTGGAGTGCTACACAAGTTAGCCCGGCACTTTCCATCTGCAGTAATATTTCATCAAGCAACTTCTGTGGTTCTTTGCCACCCAAATTATACAGGTTACCGCCACTACTTCCTATAATTGCGATTTGTCGATTCATTCTTGCTTGTCCCCCATTCCAAATGACCACTTTATCCTATAGTACATCACTGTTTCACTCTGTTAAAGTACTAAAACACAAATTCTCATTTAGATTAGGAAGATATAAAAAGATGTCCTGCAGAGATCGGTCTCTGCAGGACATCTAATGGTTCTTATTGAAAGGTTATTCTCTTTCTTCAGCCGCTGCAACATTAGCTTCAGCTTCTTGCTCGTCTGTTGCGTCTTTGACAATTTCCAGTTTGGTGTAGCGGTGTGTCTTCTTCTCAAGAACGGTAAACTGGAGATCTCTGTAGATCCAAGTGTCCCCTTTAACGAGCTCGGAATTATGACCGTAAAGCCATCCTCCGATTGTATCGAGGTCATCTGTGTTCAGATCGCAGTGCAGCAGATCGTTTACACGATTGATCGAAACCTTTCCGTTTACAATAAGACGGTTAGGTTCTGGTTGAAGAAGATCGCGCTCTTCGTCATCATCGAATTCGTCGCGGATTTCACCGACGATTTCCTCCAAAATATCTTCGATCGTAATCATACCGGAAGTACCGCCGTACTCATCAATGAGTACCGCCATATGTGTTCCTTCCTGCTGCATTTTCTTGAGCAATTTCTTAATCGGAATCGCTTCAGATACAGTCATAGCTGGATGAATCAGCTTAGAAAGATCAATGTTAGAGTTATCATCGAACTCAAGGAAGAACTGTTTCGTGTTCACCATGCCGACAACCTGATCTTTATCGCCGCGGACAACAGGGAAACGAGTATATTGTTCTCTTTTAATAATTTGCAAGTTAGTTGCAAGAGGCTTATCTACATAAAGGCATACCATATCGGTACGAGGTACCATAATCTCTTTTGCAAGCAAATCGTCAAAGGCGAATATACGGCTAACATAACCGTATTCACTCTGGTTGATCTTTCCGCTCTCGTAGCTGTCGCTGAGAATCATGCGCAGTTCTTCCTCGGAGTGGGCTTCTTCGTGCTCACTTGCCGGATGAAGACCGAAAATGCGGACAAGGCCGTTAGCTGAACCGTTCAGGACCCAAATAAATGGGTACATCACGCGGTAGAACCAGATAATCGGCTTAGCTGTCATCAACGTAATCATTTCCGCTTTTTGAATAGCAAGCGTTTTTGGTGCAAGTTCACCGATTACAACGTGGATATATGTCATGAAAAGGAACGCAAAAATAAATGACATGGCTCCAGACAATTCAACAGGTAATCCCATTTTATCGAAGATAGGATGGAATATAGCCTCGAACGTGCTTTCACCTAAGTAACCTAGACCAAGCGCCGTAATCGTAATACCAAGCTGACATGCGGACAAGTATCCGTCCAGATTTGAGACTACTTTTTTGGCTGCTAGGGAATTTTTACGTCCTTCTAATACGAGCTGATCAATTCGACTTGTACGGATTTTTACAATAGCAAACTCTGTCATAACGAAAAAAGCGGTAAAAGCAATCAGTAATACGACTAAAAATAGATTTAGACCTATACTACCATCCAATCAAAACACATCCTTTTCTTTTCTGGTCCGAATTGTTTTTCAATAGCTTACTGCAAAGCAAGACGCAAATATGCATGGCCATCTACATAATTCGACCTGAATTTTAAAGGTTCAAGAAGCATGTGCTTTAAAATCAGAAAAATGTGAGCAGTTTGTAGACTGAATTCGTTCATGCGTTTGGATATCAGATACATTTTACGCGGTGCCGCAATCATCATCCTTTCTGGTACGGGACCTGTTGGGATGGGAACGGGTGCAGCGCGATAACTCTTAGCGAGTGCTAATTCCTGTGATGGAACAGCGGAATCGGTCCGATCATCCCCTGTAATGGATGTGGCGGAGGCCAGAACACTCAATCCAAGTGCTAAGTACATGAATCTGCTTATCCTTCGTATGGGGTCCAATTCGAGATTCTCACTCCTATAAAACATAATGGGTAATACCAAGTATTAAACCTAATGATTGCCGTTTGACTAAATGATTTGAAAATATTTATTTAAGGAAAAATCACAATTCAAATTTAGGTATATGTTATCTATAATAAGAAAAAGTAAGTGCTAATGTCAAACGCAGAGCTTGAGAGCCGGGTTAATTCTACGGATTGGTATGAATTCAGGTCGTAATTCAAGTGATTTGTGCGAGACAACCTCTTCACTCTCTAAATAAACGGCCCTTTAAAAGAGTTCATCTTTTAAAGGGCCATTGCTGTAATCTTACCTGACCAAATCTTACCTGACCGAATCTCCTTCTATCAGGGTAACGTAGATGCGTTCATTCTCAACCGTCTCACCTGCAATCAGCTTGATTAGCTGCTCGGCGGCGAGCGCTCCCCATTTTCGCTTGGAGTAGTCGATTGTTGCTAATCGAGGCTGCATATAACGTGCAAGCTCGATGTTATCGAAGCCAATGAGATGAACATGTTCGCCGATCACAAGGTGTGTATCAGCCAATTGGTTGAACAGTCCGATCGCCATTTCATCATTGAGGCAAAAGACAGCTACAGGCTCCGTATATTCCTTTAGAATCTGATCGGCTGCTTTTTCACCGCCGCTTTTTTTGAAATCCCCTTCAATCTCAATCCACTCAATATCGGGTACCCGGTCCTGAATTTGTTTCACAGCTTTCATCCGTTGAATAGAGTCAAAGGAGCCGGAAGGGCCGGTAACAATATAGATCTTCTTATGTCCCCGATCAATTAAATACTCTGTTGCAAGCGTTGCGCCGGCCTTGTTATCCAGTAGCACCTGATTGATATTCTTATGCGTAAGTTCACGGTCCAATACGACGATTTTATGATTACGGTCTGCATATTCAAGCAATTCCTCGCTTGCAAAAGCCTGATCCAGTACGACGGCGCCGTCGATCATCCGTTCCGGAAGCATTCGGTGAGACTGTTTACCGCTGCATACGATCAGATCGTATCCTTGAGCGTTGGATACTTCCTTCATGCCATCGAGAAGATCTCCGTAAACATCGCCTTTAAAATCGGTTAGAAATACACCTAAGATTTTAGACTCTCTCTTTTTTAAAGTTCTCGCTGCCGCATTGGGGATGTAATTCATCTCTTGAGCTATAGCCAAGATTCGAGAGCTTGTTTCGTCCGTCACTTTGCTGCTACCATTCAGTGCATAGGAAACCGTCGATATCGACACGCCTGCTTTTTTAGCGATATCCTTAATACTTACCAATATTGTTCGCTCCTCCACTCATAAACCAATTCTAAATCTCTATGATGCATTCTTATGTTGAAATGATTAGTAGTGGTATATGTCCATTGAGAAGAGATTGCCATGCTAATTACATGAAAATCTCAATCACATTTCGTTCCTGTGCCATCTGCTCGAAATTATGTTTGGAAATTCGTAGTCCGCCTTCGCGGTAAGGGTTCGTCATACGCTCTGCCGCAAGCTCTGCACCGTTCATGACGACACGGTGGATAGGTGAACCCGTAATGTGGTAGACAAAAGTCACCTTGGTTTTGGCAAATTCATATTCGAATTGAAGACCATCCATGCTTACAGGGATAACAGGATCGAGTACGAGATCACCCTGTGCCTGTCGTATACCCAGTGAACTGGAAATGAGCTGATTCATATAGATTCCCGGGCCGCTGGAATAAATCCTCCAACCACCCTTAACCTGAACGTCTCCAGTACGTAAGTCTTCAAAATGCTCCTGTGCATCATAACGGGTCTTAAAGTTGCCGTCGGAGCTGCTGAAATAGGTATTGCTCTGACGGAGGGCTGCATTGGGAACAACCTTTTGAATGCCGACGGGATTAATCGTTTCAAGCCCTTTCCACACATCTTCGGCATGTCCAAGCTTCGCCATAGCTTCGATATAGCGAATGTGAGCATGAACATATTGCAGTCCCACCTCACGTCCGAAGTTCGAGGCTTGCTCCGCACGTTTGAAATGCTTGCTGACACCGCCCTCATACGAGGCTGGGCGGTTCATTAGGCGCACACCGTCCGGGAAGAGGAGTAGGTTCTGAATCAGGTCATAATGAGTCTTAGCCTCTTCAGGGCTGAGCAATTCCGCAATCATGCTGCGTGTCATCGGAAGCAATCGATACTGGATGCCTGTTTCCTGATCCTCAGGATGGAGCATGAGCTTCGCTTGATTTGGATCCTCCAAATAAAGGAATCCAGGGATTATATCATTGTTCAGCATGTAATGCTTGAAATCCTGCTCGATATTTCCAGCGAGTTCACGTAGTTCTTCCGCAAGCCCCTTGTCATAGGAGTGCAGCGCAGAAGAAAGTTGGCGAATAGTTTGATAGGTAAGAGCCACCGTCCAGCTGCTCGCCATGAATTGCTTCAGCTGTGCATTGGCCGGTTGAAGCGTGTCATCCCAGTCTCCATCACCATAGGAGGATAGATACGTATCGTGCAGGAAATGCTCATTTATATATTGGATTTCTTTTTTAGCATGTTCCAGAATGGATGCTTTAGTCTCCGTTAACTGGAAGGTATGCTTTAAGGTATAAGGAACTTCTTCATCCAGAATGCTGTAGTCCTGCGTCACCATCAGGTAGTCACTAAGCACTTTCAGCGGCCAGACAATAATGTCGCCGTGACTTTCCTCTTGCTGTACAGCAAAATATTGGTCAAACATGAACCACTGCGGCCAGTTTCCATCATCCTCGTACTGGTGAGTGTATACCATGGTGAGAATATCTCTGACCTGTTCATACTTTTGCGTCGCCATGAAGTATTCGACAGGTCCTTGGCAGACATCCCGTGTTCCCCAAGCTGCGCCGCCATATTGCTCCAGACCGTGTGGGGAGGAATAGTGGACGAACATATTATGGGTATACCACCAAGCCAGTGCATTTACCTTGAACAGATCTTCGTTTGCACCGGCAGGGTGCGAGAGGTTAAATCCATTCATAACCCCCCTGTAAAACTCGCGGTAACGCTCGATTTCATCTTCGGCGCGTACAGGCTTGTTCGGGATTTCTTCGCCTTCGAGCAGTCCCTGTAGTGTGAGTGTCCAATCGCTTGTCTTCTCTAGCTGCAACGTGACAAGGGAGGCAGAGCCTGGGGTTACGCAGTCCGCGAGCATCGTTTCATCACTTACGGAAACGTTCGCACCCTCTACCCACATACGGTATTTTAGCTCGGGATATGCATTAGCCGCCATTGGATTGGTGTCTGCATGGAATGTTAACACACCGGATTCCTCTGTCATGTGTACAGGCGTCTCATATTCATTTACGTTCATGGTCACTTGAGTGGTTACCATATAGTTATAAGCTTTACCGCTTTCTGAATGCACGTGGAGACGCACTTCAGGTGTATCTAGTAGGGTAAAGTTCGTGATGATCAGCATGTCATCTTCGGTTTTGTAGTACCACCGGACATAGTTGAAGCCGATTTCGAACATCGAGGGCATCGTGAGCAGATGATATGTCCCATCTTTCTCTACATATATACGTTGTCCAGCTGTCTTCGGAATATTGAGCGCGCTGCGGGCGTTGCTCATCATCTTGTTCATGTTCGTGTTGCCGACGACCAGGTGGGAATTAAAGATACCATACATGAAGGAAGTTGTTGCAATTACTTTAGCTCCAAATTTTACATTATTTCCGTTCATCAGGATATGTCCATGAGGTCGTTCAACGAGCATCTCTTTTTCTTTCATGACGATGTGTTCATAAGTATCGGTAAAGAAAGCGAGTAAGCTGCCGTCTTTATGCTCTTCCTGATGTCTGCGGTTTGCAGGGAAGCGAGCGTTAATTTCTTCTTCAGACAGATCTAGGGTTTGAAGTGGTTTTCCAATGATCGATTTCAGACGAATCGAAGGGAGGGCCTCCAGGTGGTTTGACGGGGCATGGTCCTCATAAGCCTGCCATGCCTTCTGTACCTCTTCTATATATTCAAGCTCAGTAATAGCTACAGGATGATCGTTTTTAAACAGACCATAGAATACAAATCGTGCTTCGCCGTTTAATTCTACCCGTTCGGATTGGAGGCCTGTGTAAGCAAACTCATATTGGTATACTTCAGAAGGAAGGTGTTCTTCGCTTAAGCATTCCGGTGTATTTGTAGCTTTATATGACAATCCAAAGAACTGGAATCCATCGGTAGCAAAACCCGTAGTACCTGTGATCGCACCTTGTTGTAGGTAAGGGAAGTTTCCTCCTTGTGGCTGGTTCTGACGAGAGCATACCACATAACCGAGCTTCTCATCTCGGAACACCCTGTGATCAATATATTGAGAAAGATAGGACTCATTACTGCGGACAGCACCAATATCTGCAATGCCGATATCTTGGCCGTAAATAATATCAATTAAGGCTCCTTCACCTCGGGTCTTTACATCCCAGAACCAGATGCCGTCGGGATTCGCGGTGAATGTAACCGTGTAACTGATGCTCTCGGCAGATCCTTCCCACATGATGATACCGTCTAAGGCACTTACCTTGCTGTCAGACTGAATGCCAATCATCGGATAATAACGGATGCCTGAATCATGGTGAATCCGTAGATAAAGATTGTTCAAAGAACCATCTAGCGGGTTCGAAATTAACTGATTAATCATTGTGTTGCCGCTCACAGCTTGAAACAAATCGCCGCTTTGCCAAAAAGTAAAGCGGAGGTCGCCCGCCTGAATATTTATTTTTTCATTTGTGTTCTTTGTCATGGGGTTTCTCACTCCTCCTATCCCGGCAATAACCGTTTTATATAAATCAGCTATTGCCAAGGAAGCTTTGATGAATTTATCTTTTTCTACAATTCGGATTATGCTAAATCAGGTTATATCAATGTAAATGAGGCTTGAAGTGTATCCCGGCTGTTCGGACCCACGAATATGTGGAAGCTTCCGGGATCACTTGTGAAGCTGAGGTCGCTGTGGTGATAACGCAGCAGCTCCTCTGTGATCGTAAACTTGACTGTCTTGCTCTCACCTGGCTCAAGCTCAATCTGCTCGAAGCCTTTAAGCTCGCGAAGCGGGCGAACGACCTCACCGCATACATCGCGGATATACAGCTGAACGGTTTCGATTCCTGCTCTAGCGCTCGTATTGGTGACACTAATGCTAACCTCAAGTGGTTTCTCCGCTGACATTTCATGACTTGAGATGGACAACTGCCCGTATTCGAATGTTGAATAGGAGAGGCCGAAGCCGAAGGGCAGCAGGGGTTCGTTAGGACTGTCTATATATTTAGATACATAACGTTCTCCTGTCTTGGAAGGGTCCATCGGTCTTCCTGTATTAAAGCCGTTGTAGTAGACCGGAACTTGACCCACAGTTTGCGGGAATGACATCGTAAGTCTACCGGAAGGATTGGCTTTGCCTACGAGAAGATCTGCAATGGCTGCACCGCCTTCACTGCCCGGGAACCAAGCTTCCAGAACGGCATCCGCTTCACCCAGTACACCATGTAAATCTAGAGGGCGACCGTTAAAGAGTACGGCAGCCATCGGCTTGCCAAGTTTCTTCAGTTCTTTCACAAGTTCAAGCTGAGCTTTAGGCAGCTTGATGTCGGTTCGGGAACCGCCTTCTCCGCTCATGGCAGCTGATTCACCGAGGGCGAGAACAATGACATCCGCACTGCGAGCCGTGTCCATGGCTTGAGCAAGTTGCTGCGGTGTCATGGTGTCGATTCCGCAGCCTTCAGCGATTGTAAGCTTATGGTTTAATCGCTCCTGAAGTGCGGCTCCAAGCTGTACAGCATCTTCCTTGACGCCGACACAAGACCACCATCCAAGAATGTCTTCTTGGCCTGCGAATGGACCGATTAATGCTACGTTTGATTCGGGCTTCAGCGGAAGCACATCATTGTTCTTAAGCAGTATGCTGGATTTTACAGCCAGGTCGTATGCAGCCTGACGGTGTTCGGCGCTGAAAAGCACCTCGCTCTCCGCTTCTGGGTCTGCACCCCGAAGTGGATTCTCGAACAAGCCCAACTTGTTTTTTAACTGCAGAATACGAAGGACAGCTTCGTCAATCCATGCTTCGCTGACACGCCCGCTCTTAATTAGCTGCGGCAGGTGCTGAACATAGCAAGGTGTCATCATCTCGATATCAACGCCTGCCCGAATGGCACGGTAAGCAGCGTCGCAGTCATCTTCAGCCGCACCGTGAGCGATCATCTCCCGAATGGAGGCCCAGTCAGAAATAAGCACACCGTCAAAACCCCATTCATCACGTAAAATGCCGCGCATAAGCTTTTCATTACCGGAAGCCGGAATTCCATCAACGGTATTGAAGGAGGCCATAATCATTTCGCAGCCTTCATCCAATGCGGCTTTATAGGCTGGCAGGTAATATTCGCGAAGTTGTCGCTCTGACATATCGACGGTATTGTAATCGCGTCCGCCTTCTGCAGCACCATAAGCAGCAAAGTGCTTTACACAAGCAGCAAGGCGTTCTTTATCCTCTTGAAGATTGCTTCCTTGGTAACCGCGGACAAATGCCCGAGCAAACAAGCTATTTAGGTAAGGGTCTTCACCTGTCGTTTCCATAACGCGCCCCCAGCGAGGGTCACGTACTAGATCCACCATGGGTGCGAAGGTGACGTGTATACCCGATACGGAGGATTCACGAGCAGCGATTTCTGCGCTTTTCTCAGCCAGTCTAAGATCCCAGGAGCAGCCAATTGCGAGCGGAATCGGAAAGATCGTTTTAAATCCGTGAACGACATCCGCCATGAATAGAAGGGGGATGCCAAGACGGCTTTTTTTCATATATTCTTGCTGCAATGCTATAACGGAGGAGGCCCCGGATAGACCTAGAACGGATCCGCTGGCACGGACCATCTCTTCTGTAATCCCCATTTCCTCCATCGGTCCTGTGATTTGACTCTGATCGTCAGTGCCTTCATGAAGATTTGCAGTAAGCTGAAGCAACTGCGCTATTTTTTCCTCCAGTGTCATCTGTTGTATAAGGTCAGTCATTTGTTTCTGGTCCATGTATAATTACCTCCACTTTTTTCTGTACCAGAGAATAGTTGGTTGAAGATGGAACAAGCGTATATATCCTTCTCCTTTCTCAGGAGCTTGTACAAAGATGGAAAAGCGACGTTTGTACAAACTCCTCATTCAGAAGAATGAGTGCGAATAGAAGTGAAGAACCCGGATGCATCTAGAATCCTGCACACCGGGTTCAATGACTTGTACCGCTGGCGAATGCCTCAGGCCAACTCTATTAGGAAGCTGTTTGATGATTTATTCAAGGATCATTTGGAGCTGTAAATCATCTTATTTCTTTAAGCTGTTAAGCTCGTCCAATACAGGTTGTACAAGAGATTGCTTGCTTTCAACCCATTTCTTCCAGTTCGCTTCAAGATCTCCGTCTTGAAGAATCAGGTTGACATATTCACTTTCGTAGGCGAAAGTAGCTTGGCTCTTGGCTTTGGAGTCGTACAACTTTTCATCCCAGTCATAAGTTGCTAATTTTCCGCCTTCTTTGCCCAGTTTAGCTTTGTTTTGATAATGCTTAACTGCAGTGTCGCGGAATTCTTGATCGATAGCCGGGTTAATCATGCTGAAGTCATCGCCAAGCAGGTAAAGGCCTTCGAAACGTCCTGGATATTTCGTGCCAACTGTAGTTCCTTCAGGAAGCAGATTGATCAATTCGCCATTGTCACCGTATTTCCAGTCTGTTCCTTCAAAGCCCATGTTCAGCAGCATTTGTCCTTCTTTAGTTGTCGTGTAATCGAGCATATCCATGATGCGCTCAAACTTCTCATCGCTGATGTTAGGGGAGAAGATGAGAGAAGACCAGAAGTTCACTTGCTCCAGGTTGCGGTATTTACCGTCGTCACCAAGAACGATTGCTGTGTGAACGACTTCTTTACTGTCGAGGTTCAGGTTATTCTTCATGTCCTTATCGACGTCCTGACGGTAGGAAGCCAGACCGCCAAGGCTCATTACAGCTGCAGTTCCGTTGATACGGAAGTTGTTGCTGCCTTCGCTGTTCTTCCAAGTGTAAAACTCAGGGTTCAGAAGACCTTCTTTGTATGCTTGCTGCATCAATTTAAGTCCAGTCAGTGTCTCTTGATCAGCAGGTCCCCAGTGGTACTGACCATCTTCACCTTTGTAGAAGGCGGATTCCACACGGGAGTGTTCGCTGTTTGGCATCATGATATTAGTCAGAACAGAGCCGGCGTCATAAGAGATTGGTACGAGCTTGGAACCAACTTTGCCTGGATCTTTCTCTTTAACCAGACGAGCGTATTCCATAAGTTCGCTTGTTGTATAAACATCTTTAATTTCAAAATTTACAGCTTCAGCCCAGTCTTTGCGGATTGCGATAACACCAATTTGGTTGGTGAGCGGATCAGCAGGCTTGTTCTCGTAATAGACGGGTCTTGGTAAAACGTAAGTGCCGCCTGTCAGTTCTTCCAGCTGCTCTCCAAGTCCAGTCAGCTTGTAAGCTGCAGCCACATTCGGCCAACGTTCCTTCCAATCATCTGGGAACTTGTACAGGAGACCTTGGTCAATATAGTTCATCGCGTCGCCATGAACATAGTCCCATACAGCTACATCAGGCAAATCGCCGGAGTTGATCCACAGGCGAAGCTTCTCGCCCCAGGAACCCCATTCAACGAAGTTGTAGTCCCATTCGATGTTGTACTTGTCCATCCAGAACTTATGGAATTCATTATCCATGTCGCCGTCATTAACGGTAACCGTACTGGCCACTGAAATTTTCAGCTTTTCTTTGTAATTGCCACTCTCGTCTTTCTCGTTGCCGCCGGAAGACTCTTTGCTTGAGCAGGCTGTGACCATAACCATGCTCAGGCACAGCAGCATCATCAGGATTGACTTTGCGGAAAACCTTTTGTTCGTTTTCATGTTTTACCCCCATGAATAATAAGATTTTTTAAATAAAATCTATGCATTAATCAGGTCTTGATTGCACCTGTCAATACCCCTTTGGCGAAATGCTTCTGCAGCATCGGGAAGAAACACATGATTGGCACCATGGTGACGAATACGGCCGCCATCTTCATGCCTGTCGAGAAATTGGCCTTGCCTATGGAATCTACACTGGATGCGTTAGACGCGTTGGTCTGCGACTCGACAATAATGGTTCGAAGTACGTTCTGCAGCGGCAGCTGATCCGCCTTCCTCAGGAAAATCATCGCATCATACCAGCTGTTCCAGATGCCAACCCCGTAGAACAGGGTGATCGTAGCAATAATTGGGGCAGCCAGCGGAAGCACGACAGAGAACAGAATCTTCCACTCTCCGGCACCATCCAGACGCGCTGACTCCATTAGAGACTCAGGCAGCCCCTGGAAGTAGTTCATCATCAGAATCATATTGAAAGCACTGAAGCTTCCCGCCAGAATGACGGACCAGAGCGATCCGGTCAGATGCAGGGATTTCATGACGAGATACAGCGGAACGATACCACCGTTAAAGATCATCGTGAACAGTACCAGCATGAAGATTAATTTCTTGCCAGGGAATTTGTTTCTGCTCAGCGCATAAGCCATCGTAATCGTCAGAAACAAGCTGAGCGGCAATCCAATAATGAGAAGCTTGAAAGTATTCCAGTAACCTGTTAGGATGCTTCCGTCTGAAAACAGTGCTCTATAGTTATCCAGCGTAGGATTTTTAGGGAACATCAAGAGCGGATTGTCTGCATACTCTTTAGGTGTTGCGAATGAGATCATAATGACGTTCCAGAACGGTATTAATATGAGTAAGGCCAGTACGAGCAACACAGCAAACAGGAAATAGTCGAGCAGAGTCATACTTTTCTTGAGTTTATGTGTTTTGCGTTTCTTGGATGTTGAAGCGATTGAACTCATCTTTTTTCCCTCCTTTCTTAGCGGAATAATCCGTCTCCGCCAATTTTCTTGGCGATTCTGTCAGCGGATAGCAGCAGCGCCATATTGACAAGTGATCGGAACAAGCTGACTGCGGTGGAGAATGAGAAGTCAGTTGACGATTGGAAAGTAATTCGGTAGATATAAACGTCTAGCACTTCCGACACATTCTTGGTTGCAGCATTGGCCAAGTTGAATATCTGGTCAAAACCGGAGGACATCAGTCCGCCAACCGACAGAATGAACATGATGGTTACGGTCGGAAGAATGTTTGGCAGTGTAATACGGAACATTTGTTGTAATCTTGTGGCGCCATCAATCTGGGACGATTCGTACTGATCCTGATCGATACCGGATATTGCAGCCAGGTAGACAATAGCGCCCCATCCCGTGGATTTCCATATATCTGTCATGAGGAGCATCGGGATGAAGGATTTCTCCGAGCCCAGGAAGTTAATCGTTGGCAGTCCAAGCAGGGCAAGGGTGCTGTTCACCAGACCGTCGTAAGACAGAACATTAATAACAATACCGGCTACAATAATCCAGGATAGGAAATGCGGGAATGTAAGCACGGTCTGAAATGCTTTTTTCATCTTGCTCATCCGTAGTTCATTCAGCATGAGCGCCAGTAGGATTGGAGCTGGGAAAGTGATGGCAAGTTTGATGATATTGATGTACAGCGTTCGCCATACAGATTCGATGAAAGTTGGATCACGGAACACATATTTAAAGTTCTCGAAGCCGACCCATGGGCTTCCCCAAATTCCCAGGTTGGCCTTGTAATGCTTAAATGCAAGGGAGAGTCCTCCCATCGGCATGTAAGCGAACAAGAACAGCCATACGACTCCAGGGATTAACAGGGTGTAAATCATTCGGTGTTTCTTGATTTCAGATAGCAGCGTTTTGAACTTTGAGCGCTTCATTACTTTTTTGTCAGGCCCTAAGGCAACAGATTTCAAGTGGCATCTCCTCACTCTTCTTGGTTCTTGTCATTAAAAAGAAAATCAAATGTTGTGCTCAAATGCTCCTCCCAGAAGCGCCAGTCATGTGTTCCTGGTCCCTCTACATAGCGGAAGTCGAATTTGGTTTCTTGCATATATGCCGCAAATTCCCGGTTCATCTTGATGAAGGGGTCTTCGGTACCGCAACAGCAGAGTACAGGCGGCAGCTTACTGGAATGTTCCAGCCGCTGTGCTGCTAAAGCATAAATGTCCTGATCCGGTTGAACTTGCAGTTCGGGGCCGAATACAGCTTGCATTTCTTTCACCATCCCCTGAGGCATGTCCATAGCATGAAGCCGTTGTCTGATATCTGTTACTCCGGATAAAGAAACAACCTTGGCGTAGCGATCCGGATAGGTTAGCGCACATTTCAGTGCACCATAACCACCCATAGATAGCCCTGCGACGTATGTCTGGTTAGGATCCGTATTTAATTTGAACAGCCGACTGCAAAGTTCGGGCAATTCCTGGGTAATGTAGTAGAAGTAGTTCAATCCATAAGTCATGTCTGTGTAGTAGCTTCGATTCGCCTCTGGCATAATGACCGTGCAATTATATTGTTGTGCATACTGTTCAATGGTGGTCAGCCGTTGCCAGGTGCTCGCATTATCACCAGCCCCGTGAAGCAAGTAGAGTGTGCTTCCCGGTTGCCGTCCGGTGTCAACCGGAGAGACGACATGGATATTGGTTGTCATGCATAGGGTAGGCGATCCCGTTTCTATCGTGATATGTGCCAACGTGTAACCCCTTTCAATGCGTGATGGTTTGAGAATACTTTGAAGCAGTTTGCTATGATGAAGCTTGTCAAATCAGTAGCGTTAAATTCATGAAAGCGATTTATCGAATCGTTTCGATAACATCATAAATCCACCTCACATCAGATGTCAATAATCTTTTTCAAAATAATGGAGGGGAATGTCCGAATATGTCGTTTTTACAGCATTTAATCCTTTATTTTTCCACTTTAATGTTAATGTTTCCAGCAGTAACCGTTTTCAGTTTAATATGAGGGGTGTCGACATTAGGAGTGGTTTGGTACGAATTTCTTATATAATGTATTGAAACGTTTCTATTAGGTTTGAAACATGTTATTCTATTTTTAATTATTAACGGAAAGAAGGAACAATCCATGACTCCGTCATTAGATGGTTTTGTTAAACGAATTACTCATTTCGGATTAGGTGTTGTCTCGGTTCGTGTGCGTCAGAACGGGAGGTTATGGGGGGCGTGGGATGCAGCTGGAGATCAGCGGCGTCTGCAGCATTCCGTTAGTAAATCTTTTACATGCATGGCTGTTGGATTGGCAATCGAGGAAGGGAAGTTGACGCTCGATAGCAGGCTCGGACAATTCTTCCCTGGTGAAGCATCAAGTCAGAGGAGCCAAGAGGGGGAGTTTCATCCCAGAAATATTACGTTATATAATTTGCTTCGCATGTCAACCGGACATGATTCCCCGCCATTATGGGCAGATGAAAGAGCCTCTCTAGAGGAAAAAGATTGGGCGAAGTACTATATGTCACTTCCGCTTGACCGTAAGCCGGGCGAGGTATTTACATACAGCAGCGGGGATACATTTATGATCTCGGCGATGCTTCAGGCCGCTACGGGACAAACCGTAAAGGATTATCTGACACCGCGACTGTTTGATCCACTCGGCATAAAGGACGTTACCTGGGAAACGTCTCCTCTGGGAGTGACGCTTGGCTGCGCTGGCTTATCCATCAGCAATGAGGAACTAAGTCGTTTTGGTCAATTTCTGCTGCAGAAAGGACAGTGGGATGGACAGCAGCTTGTCCCTTCATCATGGATTGAATTTGTGACTAGCAAACAAATTGATTCAAGCGGCAGCGCGGATTGGGAACAGGGTTATGGATGTCAGTTCTGGATGTGCACCCATAATGCTTACCGTGCGGATGGTGCAATGGGGCAGCTCTGCATCGTAATCCCAGAACGGGATGCGGTGATTGCGGTGAATAGTAACGAAGGTCGAATGCAGGATATTATGGATGCAGTCTGGGCCGAGATTTATCCGCAATTATAAAGGATGATTAGTCCCTTGAGGTGCCTTTTTGTATGCGTTGCGGCCATACCTATGCTGATCATTTTCATCATGTTTCAGGAGTGTTTCACAAGCGGAAATCGATTGGTGTCGTAAAGGAATAATAGCAGTGTGGATTTCACACGAGCTAGATAAGAAAAGGAGCTGTCCCTATAAGTAGATTTTTTCTACCGAGGGGCAGCTCTTACATATATTTTTATCATAAAGTCTAAAGGAAGAATTTACATGAGTTCCTGTTCTCGCCCTTTTTGAAGGGCGGTTTCTTTCTGGTGTCTGTTATTTTGATGGATAAGCACAAAGCAGCGAAGGGGACGAAGCGTTTCCGGACAAGCGGCAGCGATCGCCTAAAAGCTTTTCAAAGAAAAGCTCACATCGGAAGAGTAACCTTTGTGATCTAATTTCTACAATTAACTAATACTAAGTCAGGAAATTAGAGCACAACAGCGATGGGAGGAATGATTCGTACCCGTAGCGTCTTACTACGTAAAGAAGAACTGCCCTGCAAGATCTAATGATCTTTTGGGACAGTTCCTTTTAATTTTATTCCGAATGTTTAGGTAACTGTTGTAAGTAGCTGTCGGATAAATGAAGCAGTTCCAGTGCCCGGTCGAATTCATCTCTGGAGGCTTCTGTTTGTGCCTCTGTTTTGCCCGGCAATGGTTGACTTGTACCGTCCTCAAAATCGTTCCCCGGGACGAACAAGGTTGTATTGTTGATGAATGAACCCGAAGGAAGATAGTATCGTTCAGGAAGCAAGTTCTTGTCTTTTTGATTCAACAAATCCTGTCCAAAATGCAGCTGATCGCTCATGGATACGCCAGTCAGGTTAGCGATGGTAGGTAAAATATCCACCTGTCCTCCGATTTGCTCCATAACATCCGGCTCGATGTAATTTTCACCATGAATGATAAGAGGGACATTGATCATGTCAGCAGACGTATATTCACGTCCGTATATTTCTTGCATGAGCTCTTTATCATCATTGTCTAGCGAGTAAATCGGCAGACCTTGATGGTCTCCATATATGAGAACGAGACTGTTCTCCCAGATTCCATCTTTCTTCAACTGATCGATGAATTGGCCAAGTGCATAGTCGGCATAGTTCTGGGATCTTATATAGTCGCCTACAAAGGTTCCTTCATACCGTTCCGGTAATGTCATCTTGTACTTGGACTCCGGAATTGTATATGGATGATGAGCAGTCATGGAGAGCACATGGGCATAAAACGGGTTGCCCGATTCGTTCATCTTCTTCAGTTGTTCAGCTGTTTTCTTGTACAGCACCTCATCGGAAGCGCCAAAAAACACTTTATCTGTTTCCCCGAAAAAGGACTTATCGTAATAGTGATCGAAACCAAGCCCTTTATAGAGTTCTCCGCGGTTCCAAAACTCTACGACATTGGTGTGGAACGTGGCGGATTCATAACCATCCTTCTTCAAGAGCTTAGACAAGCTTGGCAGCTGTTTATCTGCATAGTGCTGTGTAGCTGCTCCGCGTGGCGGGACGTAGAAGGAGGTATTTACAACAAATTCAGCATCTGATGTATTTCCCTGTCCGACATTTTGAAAGAAGTTCGGGAAATACAGGCTTTCATGGACCAGTTTATTTAACACCGGTGTAACTTCTTGTCCATCCAGCTTCAAATCGATCAAGAATTGCTGGAATGATTCCATCTGAATGAGGATGACATTCTTTCCTTTGGCAACACCCTGATATGCAGGAGAAGCTACAGGGGTAATACCTTTTAATTTATTGATTTCTTCCTGATTAATGGATTTTGCATCTGTAAGCTCCGTATCTTCCTTTTGGAAGATGGTATAGGCTTCGTAATTAAGAATGCCCATTTCCTGCGCCCTCACAATTTCGTTCATAATCGTCCGGTTAGGCAGAATCTGAATTAGACAGAGCATGAATGAAATGACGAAAATACTGGATACGAGAGCACGTTTTTCTTTTTTGGAATGTTTCTGCTTCCAGGTCTTGATCCGGTCGCTTCTCCATAGCAGCACGAATAGGATAATAATATCCATAAAGATTAACAGATAGTAAGGGTCCATAAGTGAAAAGACGCTGTTGCTGACGGCGGTGACCTGATTAACTTGTTCCAGTGCATGATAGTTAACCATAACACCGTAATATTTATAGTACATAATAGCTGCGAAAAAAATTGCGGTAAGCAGTAAGTTAACGGTCATATAAAGCGCCATTTTTCGTTTGGAGGCGAACCATTCAATCAAGCTGAATACGAGCCAAATGAAGGGTATTTCGGTAATAAGCGGACGCCAAGGCATCACATCATCGAAGATAACCATCCAAGCAAGGTAGCTTTTGAGCAACAAAATGACGGAGAAAAAAATAAAGGGTTTCGTAATGGTTAATCGAAACCGGTTTGCTGCAAACACCGGTACCGCCTTCCTTTCAAGTCGCTAGGGTGGATAATGGAGCACAGCCCTGCGTTCTGTATTTAATTTATTTTTTACAAAAAGGATGAACAAAGTAATTATGCATCCAACGGGCTATAGTTGTCAAAGAGACGGGATATCGACCGAATAATTCATCTAACAAGGAGATTATAACAAAAAAAGAACCGACTAAATGAATAGCCGGTGGAGGAAACCCTGTTATTAGAAAATAAAGGACATTAGAATCGGCGCTGCACATAGTGTGAAAAGTGCTGCGACGATCATCGAGATACTTGAAATGGTACCTGAAAGAGAACTGAATTCGAACGCTTTAGAGGTTCCGGTACCATGGGCGCTCGTTCCAAACAGAATACCGCGGGCGATATCACCCTTGATCCTAAACACTTTCATGACGAGAGGACCGATCATCGAGCCGAGTATTCCTGTCATAATGACGAATACCGCCGTTATGTTGGGCACGCCGCCAATGACTTGAGATACGTTCATAGCGATCGGGGTCGTGATCGATCTTGGAACAAGACTCGTTGTAAGTGAACTGCTTAAGTGAAGCCATTTCGCAAGAAAGGCGGACGAGATAATTGCCATAATCGATCCGGATACGACGCTGACCATGATTTCAGCAGCGTGTTTTTTTAGTGTTTGAAAATTTTTGTACAGAGGTATAGCAAAAGCGACGGTTGCGGGTTGCAACAGATCACTTAACCAGCTGGCTCCCTCGTTATAGGCCTCATACGATACTCCGGTCTGTGTCAGAATGATAATAATGACGGCGGGAGTAATCAGGAGCGGTGACAGATAGACTTTAGATTTTCGTTGATACAGTTTTTTGGCAGCCCAATAGATCAAAGCTGTGAGAGGGAGGCCAAACAATGCAAGCCAGGATAATGTCATGAGGTCTTCCGCTCCTTTCGTTTGGATATAAGCGTGGCCATCAGTCCTGAGCTGACCATCACGGTGATGGTACTAAATAATACAACAACAAGTATTTGAATTCCGTCGCTTTCGAATATCGGAAAGTATTTCATAACGCCGACAGCAGCGGGAATGAAGAATAGCAAAAGTTCAGCTAGAAGCCAATTCGCTCCGAGCTCTACCCATTCCAGACGCAGTATTTTGGTTTCAAGCAAGATAAATACGAGTACAATGCCTAAGATGCTTCCGGGTATGCTCAAGTGAAGCAGTTCGGCTAAAAGATCCATCAGTTTAGATATCAGCATGAAACCGGCCACCTGGAGACTTCCCTTTATCAATTGTTTCATGACCGGTCTCTCCTTTCATTAACAATGAAAATTTTACAACAATTACTTTCATAGGTAAAATGCATATATAGAATCAACATCATTCCAAAAAGCTATAGTTGGATTTTCAAGGAGGCCACGATACGTGGACATTCGGCATTTGCAGTATTTTTTGGAGGTAGCAAGACTTCGAAGCTTTACGAAGGCTGCCGATTCGTTGTACATTACCCAGCCGACAATTAGCAAGACAATCAAGAATATGGAGGATGAGTGGGGCGTATCGCTCTTCCATCGCCAGGGTAAGCGAACAGAACTGACAGATGCGGGCAGAATTATGTATCAACAGGCCCAGCAAATGGTTGAGTCTTTTCAGCGGGTGTCGGATGAGTTGGAGGATTTGATGAACTTGAAGCGGGGGCATCTAAGAATCGGACTTCCTCCCATGATCGGATCGAGTTTTTTTCCGGAAGTAATCGGACAGTTCCATCGTAAATATCCACAGATTACGATCCAGTTGTTCGAGGATGGAGCGAAGAAAGTAGAGGCAGATGTAGAGAGCGGACAGACTGACATTGGTGTGGCTGTATTGCCTGTAAACGACGAAGTATTTCATTATTATTCATTCGTGGAAGAGAATTTAAGACTGCTGCTTCATCCCTCCCATCGGCTTGCCGGACGAGAATCGGTTTCACTCATGGAATTGTCTGAGGAATCCTTTGTGTTGTTTCGTGAAGACTTTACGCTGCACGATCGTATTATTCGGGAATGCATTAGCGCCGGGTTTGAACCTCATGTCGTATACGAGAGCTCGCAGTGGGATTTGATCAGCGGAATGGTTGCGGCCAATCTGGGTATCGCTCTTCTACCGGAGACCATATGCAGAGAGATCGATGCCTCGCGAGTAACGATCCTTCCGCTTGATAATCCGTCCATTCCGTGGCAGCTCGGGATGATTTGGCGTAAGGATCGCTATTTATCCTTTGCTGCTAGAGAATGGATAGCATTTACACGTTCCTTGCTTGGGGAGCATAGATAGGGGCGCTATAACACAAAAAGCCTTCCGCCTAGAATCGGCTGGAAGGCTTTTGTATATGGGGCCATCGGTCGAGTACTAATCTTGAATAGCGACTTTTTGGTCAGTTAAATGACGACGAGATGCCCATGTCGAACAGATGAATACACCCACAACCAGAATCATAGCGCCAAACAAATAAGGAATGTTTACATGGATGTCAAACAGATTGCCTGCAATAGCAGGACCGACAATATTGCCGACGCTCATATAAGCGTTATTCATCCCGGCTACAAAGCCTTGCTCTTCACCGGCCATCTTGGACAATAACGTGTTGATTGCTGGTCGCATAATCGCTGTAAAGACGAAGAACAAGAGCGATACACCGAGCACATACCAGAAGTTTCCGGAGATCAACATGAACACCATACAGAGGGCGGCGGCAAAAAAGCTTAAGGAAATTAGTTTCGTTTCACCGAATTTGCGAAGTACCTTGTCAATGAGAAGAGCCTGAATGATTGTACCCGCCAGTGCGCCTACTGTAATAACGACGGAAATTTCTTTCGTTGTAAATTGATAACTATATTTAGCGTAGAGTGGGAAGACCGTCTCGAAACTGATTAATCCAAGTGTTAAAGCGAATACGAGGATCAAGGGTACAAAATAAGGAGCTTTGGTTGAGTGAATGAGCTGCTTGATAATGCTATCTCTTTTGACAACTTGGCTGCGAGCAGCCAGTTGCTTCTCTTTGGACAATGTTTCTGGAAGGACAATCAGGGACAGAATCAGTGCTGCGCCTGCAACGCCCGCCGAAACGTACATCGGCATCCGCAGACTGACTTCAGCAAGAAAGCCTCCGACACCTGGTCCAACAACAAAACCTAATGACATGGCGGCACCAATCATCCCCATACCTTTACCACGATTGTCTTCTGTTGTGATATCAGCGACAAATGCCATCATAGGCGGGATCATCGCTGCAGCACCTATGCCGCCGAGAAGACGGGATACATAGAGCAGCCATACATCACCTGCGATAGCGAATAGAAGCTGTGATAGAGTAAATAGTGCGAGACCTGTAACGATCAGAATTTTCCGGCCATATTTGTCAGAGAGCTCTCCGACGATTGGCGAGAAGATAAATTGGGTAAGACCGGTTGCTGCGATTAAGTAACCTGCTGTTTGACCACCGGCACCGAACTCTTTTAAAAAGTCTGGTAAAATCGGAATAATAAGGCCAATACCTAGCATAGCGATGAACATATTGACCATCAATAAGAGCAGCGGTCCTTTAGGATTATTTATTGCGGGCATGATTTCTCTCCTTATAGTCTATCTGGATGAATTGCATGGCTAACCTAGTAATTTAGCGCTTTGGCTATATTAACAGTGGATGGCAAGGGTAGGCAATAGAAAGTGTGAATGTTTACAGTTATTTTCTGAAATTTTACATATACTAGAATAAAACGGTCAGCATATTTTTTGCTGAGAGTGGATTCAAAATGCTAATATATTGTAAGGAACCTACGGATGGTAACTTTTATTAGAGCCTTATTGGATTTTGTTCATGTTATATATAAGAAAGTGGTGATCTAAGATGACGATTCAGGTGGGCATGATCGGTTACGGGTTATCGGGCTCTATTTTCCATGCACCTCTTCTTTCAAGTATTCCGGACTATCAGGTACACACGGTTGTATCCTCCAATCCGGACAAAGTGAAGAAGGATTTTCCACGCGCACAGGTTGTGAGTGATGTGGACGAGATGCTGCAGGATGACGAGATTGCGGTAGTGGTAGTGACAAGTCCGAATGCAACTCATTTTGAATATGCCAAAAAGGCCATTGAGGCCGGTAAACACGTCGTTGTAGAGAAGCCTTTTACGGTAACCTCTGAGGAAGCGGATATACTGATCCAGCTTGCACAGGACAAAGGGGTCTTGTTGACCGTTTATCACAATCGCCGCTGGGATAATGATTTTTTGACTGTGCGCAATTTATTGGAAACAGGTGCTCTCGGTAAACTCTCGGTGTATCAAGTGCATTTTAATCGTTATCGTCCTATCGTTCAAAAGCGTTGGAAAGAGCAGCAGGGTCCGGGGGCAGGCGAATTATACAATTTGGGTTCACACCTGATTGATCAGGCTTTGTTCCTGTTTGGAAAACCGAAGACGGTATGGGCCGATCTGCGTGCGGAGCGAGAGGGTTCAGAGGTTATCGACTACTTTCATCTGATATTCGGATATGAGAAGCACCGAGTCATTCTGCATGCCGGTTCTCTTGTGCGCCAGGCGGGACCTCGGTTTGAGCTTCACGGGGATAAAGGCAGCTTTCTGAAGTATGGCCTCGACCCGCAGGAAGCTCAGCTGAAGCAAGGGTTACGTCCTGGTGATATCGGTTGGGGAGAGGACCAGCCGGAGCAATATGGCGAACTGGCTACGGAACTTAGCGGATTGGCTGTTCAGGGAGAGATCGAAACTTTGCCAGGTAGATATCAGGCCTTCTACCAAGGACTAGCTGAAGCGATACTGGAAGGAGCATCGGTTCCGGTGAAACCAGAGGATGCGCGTGATACCATTCGTATGATCGAGTATGCAATGGAGAGCCATCGAACAGGCAGTACAATCACGGTGACCGATTAATACACAACTACACATAAGTTTCTTCTCTTCGTGGGATAGTAAGCGAAGTAAGGTATAACAGCCCTGTTATAAGCTTGCTTGGCGAGCGAATAATCCACGGAGAAGGAGAATACAAGCATGAATAAACGCAGCGTCCTTCGAGTGACGTCTATGATTTCGTTATGTCTGGCAGTGGTACTGTCATGTTCCATCTCAGCATGGGCTTCGGGCAGCGGTCCCTTCCATTTTGGCTTTAAGAGAAGTGTGAACGGTAATCTCCCATCTATTGATGAGGAAGGTTTTAAGGAGCTGCTTAAGAAGCATGGTGCCGTCTTCATGGGTGATTCCACGAAGAAAGAGCTGTATATGACGTTTGATAACGGATATGAGAATGGATTTACCGCAGGGATTCTGGATACGCTGAAAGCGAAGCAGGTACCTGCGACTTTTTTTGTGACCGGTCATTATGTGAAGACACAGGCAGAGCTGCTTAAACGAATGACAGCAGAAGGACATATCATTGGCAACCATTCTTGGAGCCACCCGGATGTATCCTCTATTTCTGGGGAAAAGTTAAAGGAAGAACTGGAACGGGTGAAGACTGAGGTTGCTAACGTAACTGGCCAGAAGGAGATGAAGTATCTCCGGACACCACGCGGTATATTCAACGAGCGTTCTTTGGCTGTCAGCAAGGAGCTTGGGTATACGAATGTGTTCTGGTCGCTGGCTTATAAAGATTGGGATGTGAACGCTCAGCGCGGGTCGCAGTATGCTTTCGAGAAAGTGACAGCTCAGCTTCACCCTGGGGCCGTCATGCTGCTTCACTCGATCTCGAGTGATAATGCGGAAGCGCTTGGCCGAATTATTGATGAAGCTCGGAAGCAGGGCTATGAGTTCAAGAGTTTGGACGAGATGGGGACTAAGGCGCCATAGTGTGTGAGTGAAAATTAAGAACGGAGCTGTCTCGAGCAGATTTTTCTACTAAAGGACAGCTCCTTCATCTTTTCTCATAGTAAATAGGTCGATGGCAGACTCTAACAGAGTTCTTGACTTCGGCCTTTTTGATTTATGTAGATTAAGGACAAGTGAAAGCCATCTACTATTTAAACCCTCCCTATGGATGTTTGGTATAATACGGACCAGATGATTGTGTTAAAAAAGGAGACCGCTTATGCCTCATACCATTCAAATATCCGTAAGGCCGCTAGTGGAGTATGTCTTTCGCAGCGGGAGCATTACCTCCGGCTTTCGGACGGCGACAACGCTGACCGAAGGGACAAGAGCGCACCAGCAGGTTCAGCGTGAATACGGTGAACAGGATCAGAAAGAGGTTCATCTGGAAGCTGAAATTCCTTATGAGGATCTTGTATTTGCTGTCGAGGGACGATGTGATGGCTTGATCATCGGAGACGGGAATGGTCCGGTTATGATTGATGAGATCAAGTCCACCTCCGGTAATCTGGACGATATTACTGAAGACACTTATCCTGTCCACTGGGCGCAGGCTAAGATGTATGCATATATGTACGCAAAATTGCACAGTACAGATGAAATGGCTGTTCAGTTGACGTATTTTCAAATACCAGCAGGAGATATGAAAAGATTCCGGCGAACATTCCGTACGGAAGAGCTAGAGCAATTTGTGCTTGAAGTGGTAGCAGCTTATGCGCCATATGCTTACTTGCTTCGTGATCATGCGATACGTAGGGATGAAAGTATCCGAGGACTTTCTTTTCCATTTCCAGGGTATAGAGCGGGTCAGCGTAAACTGATGGGCGCCGTATATAAGACGATTGGAGAAGGCCGCCGATTGTTTGCCAAAGCACCTACGGGCATAGGTAAGACCATCTCTACGCTGTTCCCATCCATTAAAGCGATGGGCGAAGGGACGGTACAGCGAATCTTTTATCTGACCGCCAAAACGATCACGCGAACAGCAGCGGAGGAAGCAGTGGCACTTATGGAGGCTGGTGGTCTCCATATGCATACCGTGACACTAACGGCGAAGGACAAAATCTGTTTTGGTGAGGAAGAAGGCTGCGGGAAGGACTCATGTGTTTTTTCCGAGGGTTATTATGACCGGATCAATGGAGCGATTCTCGATCTCTTACAGAATGAGACGACGATCTCTCGCCCTGTTATTGAAGCTTATGCCCGCAAGCATAAGGTTTGTCCCTTTGAATTCTCGCTGGATGCTGCTTATGCTGCAGATGCCGTGATCTGTGACTATAATTATGTGTTTGACCCACGTGTTTCGTTTAAACGAATGCCTGAAGAAGTGAAGAAACGAAGCGTTATTCTGGTGGATGAGGCTCACAATCTAGTTGATCGGGCACGCTCTATGTTCTCGGCAGAACTTAGAAAATCGATGTTTTTAGAGATTCAACGAGCCTATAAAGAGATCAATCCTGGGCTGTATCAGGCAGTGAAGAAGGTGAATACCCGTTTCATCGTATTCCGTAAAGTTAGTGGAGAGGAAGAGCGGATGGTGGGAAGCCACCAGCCGGAGCTGCTTGATGAGCTGCTGGAAGAGTTCGTCATGCATGCTGAGGCGGAGCTGGTAACCGGAAAATCCGCGGAAGAGCTTGATCAGCTGCTGGAGTGCTATTTTGCGGCACAAGCTTACCTGAGGATATCCAAGCTGTACGATGATCGATTCGTTACTTATGCGGAAATAGACGGCAGCGAGGTGTTCCTGAAGTTGTTTTGTCTCGATCCGTCCTATTTGCTGCAGCAGGCCGGGAAGAATTACCGGAGCACCATATTGTTCTCCGCAACGTTAACTCCGCTGATGTATTACCGAGACATGCTGGGGGCTGAGGAGGAGGATTACAGTCTCTCGATTCCTTCTCCATTCTCCCATGAACAGCTGGATGTCCGGCTGATGCCGGTCTCTACTCGCTACAAGGATAGGGATCGCAGCAAGGATGCGATTGTAAATATGCTGGACAAGCTAGTTAAGGAAAAGCCGGTTAACACTCTGATATTCTTACCTTCCTATCCATATATGCAGGATGTGTACAATGCTTTTAAGTTGCTTAACCCGGATCTCGAAACCCAAGTTCAGGGTCATGCGATGCGTGAGGAGGAGCGGGAGCAGTTTCTAAGCTCTTATCAGGTGGATCGCAAAGAGCCGTTGATTGGCTTTGCCGTGATGGGCGGTATTTTCTCTGAAGGAATTGACCTGAAAGGGGAGCGGCTCGAAAGCGTGGTCGTTGTTGGGGTTGGGCTTCCTCAGCTTTCGTTCGAGAACGATATCATTAAAGAATATTTCGATCGCAATGAGAAAAATGGGTATGATTACGCCTATGTGTACCCTGGTATGAACAAGGTACTTCAAGCCGGGGGCCGTCTGATCCGGTCTGAAGAGGACCGGGGGACACTCGTACTCGTGGATGACCGGTTTCAGACCCGTCAGTATAATGCACTGCTGCCAGAGGAATGGCGGCATTATAGGCGGATATAATGCTAGATAACGTCCATGCAGCTGGTAAATGTTGACACATGGAAAGACCGGCACTATAATACGGATATACTTTTACAAAAAGGAGGCTGATGTCAAATGACAAACTTTATGATGAGCAAGTTCACGTTGGCGTTGGTCTCTACGGATGAGGTAAGATCGTTCTAATTCAGGGCTCTTTTTAATGAGCGCTTGGATTGGACTGATAAACCGCAGGAGACCGTACTTTTGGTTTCCTGCGGTTTTTTCATTTTGTAGGCATCCCTTTCTCATCGGAACTGATGAAGGAGGGATGCTTGTTAGGTGATTAGTAAACCGCAGAAGATGTTCTGCGGTTTTTTTGTGTTCACAATACAACATAATAAAGGGGTAACTGGAATGAAACCTAAACAAATGAGTTTAACGAAATATGGTTGGAATGAGCATTGGCAGGGTCATATGGACAAAATACAGGATCAGCATAAACCGCTTGTGCCTGCCCGTGTGACGGCGCAGTTCTCGAAGCAATACCGGATCATAACGGAAACGGGAGAGCGAACGGCTGCGGTCACGGGGAAGTATGAATTCGAAGCGACAAGCCGAGCAGACTTTCCTGCTGTCGGAGACTGGGTGCTGGTGGAGTTGCTGCAGGGTGAACCAAGGGCCGTCATTCACCGTCTGCTTCCCCGGCTTTCAGCCATGACACGAAGGGAAGCAGGAAGTATACCGGATGAGCAGGTCATTGCTGCAAACACAGACACGATCTTTATTGTTAGTGCATTGAATCAAGATTTTAACGTGAGAAAAATCGAGCGATACTTGATATCCATATGGGAAAGCGGTGCACAGCCTGTTGTCCTGCTTACCAAGGCGGATTTGTGTGATGAGCCGGAAGACTATGTCTCCAAGGTCAGTTCTTCCGCACCGGGAGTGCCGGTGCATGTGGTGAGTTCCGTCCAGGATCAGGGGAAAGAGGCGATTACCCCTTACCTTGTTCCAGGCCGAGCAGTAGCGGTTACCGGTTCCTCCGGTGCAGGCAAATCGACGCTTCTGAACTGGCTCGCGGGAAATGAGGTACAGCGAGTGCAGGGAATCCGGGAAGAGGATGCGAGAGGGCGTCATACGACGACACACCGAGAGATGTTTCTATTGCCGGAAGGCGCGATCATGATAGATACACCCGGGATGCGAGAGCTGCAGCTATGGGATTCAGCAGGGGGATGGGAGGAGACATTCTCCGATGTTGAAGAGCTTGCATGCGATTGCCGGTTCCATGATTGCCGTCATGAATCCGAAACAGGTTGTGCTGTGCAGCAAGCGCTTCGGGAGGGGGCGCTCGATCAAGGGCGTTTTGCTAATTATAAGAAAACGGAGAGAGAGCTTGCATATATTGCCCGGAAGGAAAGGTCCACTGCCAGACGACAAAAGGAGAACGCTCGGGCTCATTCTTACAAGTCCCGGCGAGACAGAAATACAGCTAATTCCTCTTCAAAAAATGGATACGACTATGATTAATTTACTTGACTAATGGAATGAGTTTTTGGAAGAAAAAGTTACTTTCCAGAGATTTGACATTATATTTTCTCAGGGTATATAGTTAGGTTACCTAATTAATTGGATACCTATCTATTTTGCTGAAGGAGGGGAGTAACATGTCAAATCGAGACAACTGGCCAGGCTGTAGCTACGCTGGCGATAGGGATTCTTCCGAAGAGCTTCGTAAAGAGGAAGCATTCGGCGGCGATGCGGCAGGACGGCTCTTACGCAGCTTTAGTCTGTTCCGTAAGAAAGATTGGGATCAGATTACTATTTCGGGTTACACAGCGGGCGAGATTAAAATCTTGATGACGCTGAAATATAAAGAAAGATCTGAGGGGGCGCAAGGTTTTGAGGCTCGCTCGAAAGATGATCAGGGGCTGAAAGTATCAGAGATTAGTTCTAAGATGCGAGTGACTTCACCAACGATTTCCCAATTCATTAACGGTTTGGAGAGTAAGGGGCTTGTCGAACGAATTATGGATCAGAATGATCGGCGCGCTGTTCGTGTTCGTCTGACGGCCGAAGGAGAGGGAGTCGTTCACCAAGCGCATGAGGCCTTTAAGGCGAATTTCAGAGGGCTGGTAGCTTATTTGGGTGAAGAAGATAGCGACCAATTAGCTAGATTGTTAACCAAGGTTTATGAGTATACGAATAAGACTGAGATTAATCTAAACTCATCAGAGACAAAGTAGGGAGATGAAACCATGCTGAAGTTATTCCGGTATATGAGACCGTATCGGTCGGCGGTCTTGCTTGTACTGTTATTCACCTTTTTTCAAGCGTTATCCGAGCTTTATTTGCCAACATTAATGGCAGATATCGTTAACGTCGGTATCGTTAAAGGGGATACAACTTATATATGGCGTATGGGCGGCTTTATGCTAGCGATCGCGGCGGGAGGTATGATCTGTTCGATTGCAGCAAGCTACTTAGCATCTAAATCAGCGTCCGGCTTTGGTAGGCTGCTTCGTGGTCGTATATTCTCCCATGTTGAGAATTTCACGCTCCAGGAATTTGATAAGGTCGGTACAGCATCACTTATTACGCGTACGACGAATGATATTACCCAAGTGCAGCAAGTGACAATTATGATCCTTCGTATGATGGCACTTGCACCGATGATGTGTATCGGGGGTATCATTATGGCGGTTTCCCGGGATCCGGGTCTCACAACGGTACTGATTGCAGCACTTCCGGTGCTTGCGCTGTCTATTTTTATCATTGCCAAAAAAGGGATTCCACTCTTTAAAGCCATTCAGCTGAAAATCGACAACCTCAGCCGTGTTATGCGCGAAGGATTGACTGGGATCCGGGTTATCCGTTCCTTCAACCGTACGGAGCATGAGAAAGTAAGATTTAATGATGCCAATGAAGATTTAACCCAAACGGCAATTAAAGTGAATAAAATTATGGGCGCAATGATGCCCGTTATGATGCTGGTCATGAACTTCGCCACTTTGGCTATCGTATGGTTTGGGGGACATCGCATTGACGAAGGGCACATGATGGTAGGTGACCTGATGGCTTTCCTGCAATATGCGATGATGATCATGTTCTCTCTTATCATGGTATCTGTCATGTTTGTTATGATTCCGCGTGCGCAAGCTTCTGCGGTACGTATTAACGAAGTGCTGGATATGAAGCCAGAAATTCATGACCCTAAAGAAGCCAAACCTGCTTCTTCTAGAAAAGGTTACATTGAATTTGAGGATGTTACATTCTACTATCCAGGGGCTGAGGAGCCTGCGATTTCGAATATTTCCTTCCAGGCAAGTCCTGGTGAGATTACAGCCGTGATTGGCGGTACCGGATCAGGTAAATCGACCTTGATTAGTCTGATCCCTAGATTTTATGAAGTTACCTCGGGCCGAATTTTGGTCAATGGTACCGATATTCGGGATATGAAACAGGAAGACCTTCGTGCCAAAATTGGATTTGTTCCGCAAAAAGCACTGCTTTTCACCGGATCGATTGCAGACAATATCCGCTATGGTAAAGAGGATGCGACCGATGAAGAAGTTAAACATGCGGCAGAGGTTGCTCAAGCGGCGGATTTCATCTCGGCGATGGAAGGCGGATATAACGCTGAAATATCCCAGGGAGGCGGCAATGTGTCGGGTGGACAGAAGCAGCGTCTTTCGATTGCTCGCGCACTCGTTCGGCGTCCTGAAATATATGTATTTGACGATAGCTTCTCTGCTCTCGATTTCAAGACCGATGCGAAGCTGCGTGCAGCTCTGAAAGAAGAGACAACAGAGTCAACAGTCTTGATCGTAGCCCAGCGGGTTACCACGGTGATGGACGCAGATCGGATCATCGTACTCGACCAAGGCCGTATTGCAGGCATGGGCACACATGAAGAACTGATGGAGAATAGTGAAGTGTACCGTGAGATTGTATCATCCCAGCTGTCAGAGGAGGAGATCGCATGAGTCGACAGAAAAAAAGCGGCGGACATCCACGCGGCGGTGGCCCTTTCGGCGGTCCTCATGGACCGGGGATGCCTGTTCAGAAAGCGAAAGATTTTAAAGGCACATTTCGCCGGTTAACAAGATATCTTAAACCTCACTCCGGTAAGCTGATTACGGTGCTTATCGCGGCTATTTTAAGTACGATTTTTAGTATTGTCAGCCCGAAAATATTAGGTGAAGCGACAACCCTCTTGTTTAAAGGCATCATGTCTGGCAGTGGAATTGATTTTATTGCCATTCGGAATATTATGCTATGGCTTGTAGGATTGTATCTGCTCAGTTCCCTGTTCGCTTATCTTCAGCAATATGTCATGGCGGGTGTCGCACAGCGAACCGTATATGATCTGCGCAAAGAAGTGAATGAGAAGCTGAATCGGCTTCCTCTTAAATATTTTGACGCTAGAACGCACGGAGAAACACTTAGCCGAGTAACGAACGATATGGACAACATCAGCAGCACACTTCAGCAAAGCTTGGCGCAGATGATTACGTCATTGGTCACTTTGGTTGGGGTTATTATCATGATGCTGTCGATCAGTCCGTGGTTAACATTGGTTGTCATTCTAACATTACCTCTTAGCGTGATTGTCACCATGATGGTAGCCAAACGTTCGCAGAAGCATTTTGCCGCTCAACAAGAGCATCTTGGACATTTGAACGGTCATGTGGAAGAAATGTATACAGGTCATAAAGTCGTAAAGGCATTTGGACGTGAGAATCAATCGATTCAAGAGTTCGATAAGGTGAATGATAAGCTTTATAATGCGGGCTGGCGCGCCCAATTTATTTCTGGTTCGATTATGCCGCTTATGAGTTTTATCGGTAATATTGGTTATGTTATCGTTGCTGTCTTGGGCGGTATCTTGGTAACCAAGAAATCAATCGAGATCGGGGATATTCAAGCGTTTATCCAGTATTCCCGTCAGTTCACTCAGCCGATTACGCAGCTTGCGAATATCGCAAACGTCATCCAATCAACAATCGCTTCCGCAGAGCGGGTGTTTGAGGTGCTGGATGAGGAAGAAGAAGTGCCGGAAGCTTCCGCACCGAAACAACTTTCGAATGCACGCGGGGAAGTAAGCTTTGAACATGTAAGCTTCGGTTATACACCGGAGAAGAACTTGATCGAAGATATGAACATTGATGTGAAGCAAGGTCAGACCGTAGCCATTGTTGGTCCTACAGGCGCTGGTAAAACAACGCTTGTGAACCTGCTGATGCGTTTCTACGAGCTTAGCGGCGGCCGAATTACGATTGATAATGTTGACATTAAGCAGATGAAGAGAAGCGACCTGCGCAGCATGTTTGGTATGGTGCTTCAGGATACATGGTTATTTAACGGCACCATTCGCGATAACATCGGTTATGGTAGAGCAGGAGCTACAGAGAAGGAGATTGTGCAGGCTGCCGAGGCGGCGCATGCGGATCACTTCATCCGTACTTTGCCGGAAGGCTATGACACGATATTGAATGAAGAAGCATCGAATATTTCACAGGGTCAGAAGCAGCTTCTGACGATTGCCCGGGCTATTCTTGCTGACCCAGCGATTCTTATTCTGGATGAGGCAACAAGCAGTGTAGATACACGTACAGAGCTATATATCCAGAAGGCGATGAATCGATTGATGGAGGGCAGAACGAGCTTTGTTATCGCTCACCGCTTGTCCACGATCCGGGATGCGGATTTGATTCTTGTTATGAATCAAGGCAGTATCATTGAGCAGGGTACGCACGATGAACTGCTTGAACAGAATGGTTTCTACGCAGATCTGTACAACAGCCAGTTTAGCGGAACGCAGGAAGCGGGTTAAACAATATACAAAGAAGACCACCTTTAGGTGGTCTTCTTTTTTTTCAGCTCCATACAATATTCATGTCGCATATGCATGTAGCAGGGAAGGGCTACTCTAGATGGACAGTCCATCCCAGAACAAATCGACAATATCTCTGGCGAGCTTGTCAGCTGGGGTTCCTTTGGCGATTTCGCGGATTCCGAGCATCAGTACAGCTGAAAAAGCATGTGCGGTCAGCAGTGGATCGATCTTGCGTATTTCTCCCGATTCCATCGAGTTCGTTAAATGTTCAGCGAGACAATAATGAATGCTTTCTTCTTTGCTTGTTATTTCGTCTAGCTGTTCTTGACTGAGGGAAGAGCGAGCTTCCCGCATAATCGTCTCAAAGTCACCGTGAGACCGAGCGAGCTTAACTTCGGACACTTGTATTAGACGTTCCCGAAGCGGTAACTGCTGATCTAATAATTGTTCAGTGGCGGCTCTTGCGCGTTCTAGAACTGCTGAGACGGAGGCGGTAAACAATTGTGGCTTTCCATCAAAGTAATAATAGATCGAGGCTTTGGTTATGCCACAGGCTTTAGCGATCTGTTGCAGGGACACGGCTTCATAGCCCAACTCCATGAATAGTCTGGAGGCGGTGAACAACACAGTTTCATAAACAGGTATCTCCTGCTCTTTCCGCTTGGGCCGGCCCGGTGTTCGAGGTGTAGTTGGTTTCATTGAGAGACCCTCTTTTCTTAAATTATAAAAATAACAATTGATTAATTAACCGAACGGTATATATAATTACTATATGGTATGTGATCAATGTTACAGACACATAGTGTTTAAGTTTTTTAAAAGGCTTATGCTTTTGATTCTGACAGCCAACCATCATTTTTTCAAGTCCAAGTTAAGCAAAGAGAAGGAGGATTATTACGATGAAGGAACAAACTGGATACGGCCGATGGGTGGCCGGCCCGAAGACCAAATGGGTAACGGTGATTGTATGGATTGCGCTCGTCATCGTTCTCAATCTCATCTGGCCTATGGTGAACGAAAAAGAAAAGAATAATGCACCAAACTTGCCGGACAGCAGTATGTCCGTACAGGCCGATGCTGTAGTTGCTCGTGAATTTCCAAGCGGCGAAGGAATTCCAGCTCTAGTAGTCTGGCAGAGAACCGAGGGGATGACTGATGAGGATTTAGGCCATATTCAGGAACTATTCGCGAAGCTTGATGAGCAGCCGGTAGCTCATCAAGTGGGGCTCGTCCCGTTTGATAAGATGCCTCTTCCTGCGCTGAAAGCCCAATTATCCGAGGATGGAAGCTCTATTGTTACTCCTGTGTTTTTTGATAAAACAGCCGGAGCGGAACAACTGGAAGAAGGAATTACGGCAATGCAAGCTCAGGTCAAAGAGATCTTTGGTGTTGATCCGTTCTCGGCTGACTTGAATAACACCGAGCTTGTTGCGCGTGTAACCGGTCCGGCTGGTATATCCGTCGATGCAACGGGATTGTTCAAAAATGCAGACGTTTCTCTGTTAATCGCTACGGTTCTTCTTGTGCTCGTTATTTTATTACTTATTTACCGTTCTCCAGTTCTTGCACTCATCCCGCTGGTTGCGGTTGGTTTCGCTTATGGAGTAATCAGTCCTGTGCTCGGCTTTATGGCCGACAAAGAATGGATTACGGTGGATGGTCAGGCCATCTCCATCATGACAGTGCTGTTGTTCGGAGCGGGAACAGACTATTGCCTGTTTATCATCTCCCGTTTCCGTCACGATCTTCGTGAAGAGAAGAGTAAGACGAAAGCTTTATTTAAAGCTATTACGCAGTCATCTGGTGCTATCGCCATGAGCGGAATTACCGTGGTCATTGCGATGCTTGCATTACTGTTCGCACAGTATGGTGCATACCACCGTTTTGCGGTACCTTTCAGTTTTTCGATTCTAATTATGTTCATTGCAAGCCTTACGCTCGTACCAGCATTGCTTGCTATTTTTGGCCGGGTTTCCTTCTATCCATTTGTGCCACGTACACCTGAGATGGAAGAGGAACGCGCCCGAATCAAAGGAAAGAAAGCGAAGATCCACAAAGAGAAAAAGGACGGCTGGATTGGACGGATGGTTACAGGCAAGCCGTGGATGGTCGTTCTGATCGGACTCGTTGTGCTGGGAGGGCTAGCTGCCTTTGCAACGCAGGTTAAATTTACGTATGACATTATGTCGTCCTTCCCGAAAGATATGGCTTCCCGTCAAGGCTTTGACATCATCGGCAAGCAGTTCTCACCGGGCCAATTGGCACCTGTGAAAGTGATAGTGGATACGGAAGGTAAGAATGTAGAGCAGTTGAAGGATGACTTAAGTGCTCTACCTTATATCAATAAAATTGGAGATCCGGTACAGGGTTCAGAAAATCCGAATATTACGGCCTATGAACTAGAGTTCACGATGAATCCTTACGAACTGGAGGCGATGGATCATATCCCTGATCTGCGTGCCACCACGGAGAAGGCGCTTGTGAATGCAGGCATTTCATCACCAGAGTCTAAGGTGTGGATTTCCGGTCAAACGGCCACTCAATATGACACAGAGCAGATTGGAGAACGTGACACCATTATCATAATTCCGATTGTAATCGGGATGATCACCTTGCTGCTACTGCTGTATTTACGCTCAGTTGTTGCTACCATCTACTTGGTGCTTACGGTTATCTTGTCTTACTTCTCAGCACTTGGTCTTGGCTGGATCGTTCTCCATTATGGCATGGGGGCTGAAGCGATCCAAGGAGCCATTCCGCTGTATTCGTTCGTATTCCTGGTTGCGCTCGGTGAGGATTACAACATCTTTATGATCTCAAGCATTTGGAAGAAGAGCCGGATCATGCCGCTTAAACAGGCTATCCGTGAAGGTGTGCATGAGACGGGGCCAGTCATTACGTCCGCAGGACTAATTCTGGCAGGTACTTTTGCGGTGCTGGCTACGCTGCCTATTCAAGTTCTTGTACAGTTTGGTGTCATTACGGCCATCGGTGTCTTGCTGGATACCTTTGTTGTACGACCATTCCTCGTGCCAGCGATTACGACGCTGCTTGGTAAAGCTGCTTTTTGGCCGGGTAAAGCTCCAGCTGAAGTGGATGATGCAAGTGCTGTTCAAGATCGTGGCAGAGTAAATTTATCCTAGTTACACTTATTTTACTTATTCTGTGATTGGAAGACATGATGGTCGCTTAGAAAGTCGGCAAGCTACGCGAAATGATCACATTTTCTGTAACAAATCATTCATTTTCGTTGCATATTTTCACAACAACCTCTTATAATGATGAAGAATCTTCACTAAGGGAGCCATGATGAATTGAACAAATCCGTACTGAACCGAACGGTTTCAGAATTGCTTCGTCGGTCGGGTAGTGAAGTCACGGTGAAGTTCCAGTCCTATTTTCCAGGGGGCCGTTTAATCGGCGGGAAATATGTGATGAATACACACAGCGTGACCATGTATACCGAAGTCATTAAGCAACAATGTTTGCAGTTATTTGGGTCTCTTGATCTTGTGAATGAGTATTTTGCGGTGGTGTTCGCTCACGAGCTTGGGCATGCGGCGGATACAAATCTGCCAAAGCTGTGTGATGAACTAGATTCCTGTGCAGATGACGCGAAACGGAAAGAGATCGCGCTGCAAATCGAGGAAAACGCTTGGAATAACGCCATGTCGTGGATCATGGATATTGATCCTGCAATGATCAGCATTATTGTAGACCAGTCTCTGGAAGCGTACCGTGAAGAACTAGCGCCGGTAACTGCTTAAGGGGTAAGACGTTCAATTACTTGAAGAGAGCGAAAGCTCTCTTTTTTTGTTGGGTGAATTTCGTTAAAAAAGCAGGCCCAATAGCAGATGGATAGTCCGAACTTGAGCCTGTTTATTGATCGTTGTTAGGTGTTAAAATCCAGTTTTTTCAGCGGTTCGATGGCAGGCCCCTCAAGCACCTCACCGTCATAATTGAATCTCGATCCATGGCAAGGGCAGTCCCATGACCGCTCGCCTTCATTCCATTCGGTCTCACAGCCGAGGTGGGTACAAGTCGTGTCTACGAGATAAAGATTGCCTTTATCATCTTTGTACGCCCCGGCGCGCTGGCCGTTATGGCGGACGACGATGCCTTCACCTGCCTTTAGTTCTTCGATATTTCCATGTGCCATATCGAATTTACCGGAAATAAACTCCTTAGCGACTCCGGCATTTTGTACGACAAAGGTCTTCAGTGCAGGGTCAGCCTGAAACCGACGGGATGGTTCAAACAGATCAGAGTATGGATTGTCCTTGCCCATAATTTGATCCGTAATAATATGTGCTGCCGCGGTTCCATTGGTCATGCCCCATTTCCGGTAGCCAGTTGCCACCAGAATTCGGTCCTGTTTAGACGCAAGGGGGCCGATGTAGGGCAGCTTATCCAATGTAATCAGATCCTGAGCAGACCAGCGGAATGGAATGGTGCGAGCACCGAGCAGCTCACCGGCGTATTTTTCGAGGTTCTCGTAATGGCGATGTGTGCATTCACTTTTACCGGTAGGATGGTTTTCACCGCCAACAATGACCAACTCTTCGCCGTTATAAGAGACGGAGCGCAGCGATCGGGAAGGGTCATCAACATTGATGTACATACCGCCCGGGTATCCTGTTTCTGGTTTCACCGCAATAGCATAGGAGCGCTCCACATGCAGTCTCGTAAAATAAAACCCTTTCCCGTCATAGAACGGGAAATGTGAGGCAGACACCGCGAACTGACAAGAAATACTATGACTACCCCGTTGTGTTTTAATCGTGATGGGTCCTTCGGTTTCCGCTTCTTCCGCGATTGTTGTATTCTCGTAGATGAGGCCACCTAATTGAAGGAACTCTTCAACCATCCGTTTCAAGTAAGCGAGAGGATGGAATCGGTATTGTCCCGGCATTTTAATCGCACCTCGGACCGGTATCGGTAGGGGAATCGACTCCAGCCATTCACCCGGAATGCCGAGCTTCTCATAGGCTTTGAATTCATCCTCCAGCTTCGACCGCATCTCGTCATCCTGCGTGTATATGTACGCATCTTCCTGCTCTAACCCGCAATCTATGTCCCATTCCTTGATTTGCTGCTTAATAAAGTTCTTCGCTTTATCATTGGCATAATAATAGCTCCGCGCCTTCTCCTCGCCAAAATGCTGCATCAGCTCGTAATAGATCATGCCATGCTGAGCGGTTACCTTGGCCGTCGTAAATCCGGTCGTTCCATCCAAGATCTTTCCAGCATCCAGTAGGACAACCTTCTTACCTTTCTTGGCCAGCAAGTAGGCCGTAGTAATGCCAGTAATGCCAGCACCTACTACAGCGACATCTGTTTCTATATCCTCAGCGAGGCGTGGAAAGGAAGGCAGGTTTGTTGTTGCTCTCCAAAGTGACTCTGGGTATTGCGGAAGATTTTGCTGTGTTTGTTTAGGTTGAGTCATTTATTACATTACCTCCTCACAAATAAGGAATTTCGTCCTTTAAGTTCCTATAGCTGTCTCTTAGTATTACCACCTGCCAGAAAAAAGAAACCGATTGGTGATAATGAGGCAAGTACAGCTGGACTGTAAGGGGAATGGAACTATTAATTGTTCAGGAAGATGTTAAAATATTGAATAAGCGTCTATCTTGCACAAGGAGGTTAGCATATGGAATTTAGAAGATTAGGCAAGAGTGGATTAAAGGTAAGTGAGATCAGTCTTGGCAGCTGGTTAACTTATGGGGGTTACGTAGAGCGGGAGAATGCAGTGAAATCCATTCAGACGGCTTACGGCCTGGGCGTTAATTTCTTTGATACAGCGAATGTATATGAACAAGGGGCAGCGGAAGTTGTTGTAGGAGAAACACTGAAGGCATTTCCTCGGGAATCATATGTACTTGCGACAAAAGTATTCGGGAAAATGGGCGATGGCCCTAACGATCAGGGACTTTCCCGCAAACATATCATGGAACAATGTCATGCCAGCTTGAAGCGTCTTGGTACCGATTATGTAGATGTTTATTACTGCCACCGTTTCCATGCAGAGACCCCGATTGAAGAAACACTTCGTGCTCTTGATGACCTCGTTCGTCAAGGTAAAGTGCTGTATGTTGGTGTCAGTATGTGGACGGCGGCTCAGATGGAAGAAGCTTTGGCGGTAGCTGATCGTTACTTGCTGGATCGGATCGTAGTCAACCAACCACTATATAACATGTTTGAACGCAGCATTGAAGATGAGATTATCCCGCTGGGTGAGAAGAAGGGGATTGGTCAAGTTGTCTACTCTCCGCTTGCACAGGGAGTTCTAACGGGTAAATATGCCTCCAAGGAGAATGTGCCTAAGAATAGCCGCGCTTCCAAGCTAGGCTCAGATCGGCTGAAGATCAGTGATGAGCGACTGAAACAAGTACAAGCGCTTGGCGGTATCGCTGATGATCTCGGCATCAGTGTTGGCCAGTTGGCACTTGCTTGGATATTACGTCAGAACAATGTATCCAGTGCTCTTGTCGGTGCGAGCAGACCGGAGCAGGTAGAAGAGAATGTTAAAGCCTCTGGGATCAAGTTGTCTCCTGAAATACTTACAGCGATTGAAGAAATACTACAATAATACACAGACGGATCCGCACACTATGGCGGATCCGTCTTTTTATTTGATATAACCTTCAGAGAATCGTTTTAGAGGCGGAGCCAAGCAGACTTGGTTTCGTCCACTATGCTTTGCTCTATACAATTCCTGGTCAGCTTGTTGAAGTAAGTCACGAGCATCGGCAGCTTGGATTGTATCCGGATGGATTGCAGCACCTACAGATACGGTGATTTTTATTGTGGTTCCGTCTCTCAGTTCAAAAGAATGACGTTCAACTGCGGTTCGAATTTTTTCGGCCAGTGCTAATACTTCAGCCGGGGAGGCATCTGGAACGATAACCGAGAATTCTTCTCCGCCGTTACGTGATACTTCATCCAGGGAACGGGAATGGCCTTTCAGCACCCTGCCGAGCTGCTGCAACACTACGTCTCCTGCTTCATGGCCGAAGGTGTCGTTTATTTTTTTGAAATGATCGATATCGACGGCAAGCACACCGAGTCTTTCATCGAAATGATAAGCTTCCACGAAGCGTTCTGCTAGCAGTTGTTCGAACTGACGTAAGTTGTTCAGACTTGTTAGATGATCGGTCTCCGAGTTCTTTTTCATTTGTAGAAACAGCTTGTTACTTGTGTTGATATGCTCCGTCAGGGTGTAAATGATCAGTGTGCCGAGTACGGAAATGACCAACTGGATCGTGAATAGTTCAAGCAGATCGCCTCTTTGCTTCAAGTTAATGAGCATGGTTAGCAGAATGACAATCATAGCTGTAAAGTTCATGATCAACATCTTGGTTAGTCGCCGGCTTTGATATAAGGAAATGAGTCCGCACAGCATTCCAATGAGGCAAGTTCCTGCGGCCGCACTGACAGAAGAAGAAGTCAGACCAAACAGCAGCATACGTCCAGCTCCGATCAGAACACCTGCAATAAGTGAAGGCAGCCAGCCCATATAACTTGCGATAACAACAATCGCCAAATGCCTTAAATCAGCAAACACCAATGTGTCCACAGGGAAGGAGTAATACATAAGAATGATGCCGTAAATTCCAAAGAGCAGTCCAGCATTTACTTTTAAGATCATGGAAGGGGACTGGACGCCATGAACATATCTTTGAGACAGCAATCCCGAGATATATAAGAAAGTTACGAACATACAGAAGTTAGCAAACAGGATATTTAACATATAGGGAACATTCCATTCCTCTCACACACCGATACCCTTCGGTATCGATTCGATAGGTACGTAAAAAGAATACGTTACTTCCTATTTTATCGGAAAATGGAATTGTATGTCGAAGTTTTACAGCATCTTAACGAAAAATTAATTAGAAGGTATCGCAAACGGCAGACGAACCTCAAATATGGTTCGCTCGGGTGTGCTGCTTACGCTGATCGTTCCACCATGCGCGTCGACAATACTCTTGACGATCGCAAGCCCGAGGCCTGCGCCGCCGGTTTCGTCTGTACGGGAAGCGTCTGCGCGGTAAAACCGCTCAAAAATATGGTCTACAGCCTGAGACGGGATGGGTGGCCCATAGTTTATGATTTGAACAATGGCATGCTTTGCATCATGACTAATCGTCAGATCGACTCTTCCTGCTTCTTTTCCGTGTCGGATGGCATTAGAGAGAAGGTTCTCGAAAGTTCGCATCAGTTTGTCCCCGTCTGCTTGTATCATGATCTTCTCTTGTGCAGGTGCAAATACAACTCGCACATCTTCTTGCCTGGTATGTCCTGCTAGGGAAAAGTCAGCCGCAAGCTGGCCAAGCAGCTCCACGAGATTAATATTTACACGGTTCAGCGGCGAGTAACCCATACGAGTGTAGTCAAAGAGGTCGTTCACCAATCTGCCAAGGCGCAGCGACTTCTCAAAAGCGATATCGGTGTAGTACCGAAGCTCAACCTCGTCTTTATAACGGTCTTCGTTAACGAGTCGTAAATAACCGATGATGGAAGTCAGAGGTGTGCGCAGATCGTGAGATACGTTGCTAATCAGCTCATTCTTAGCTTGGACAGCCATCCGTTCCTCTTCCATAGACAGCTTGAGCTGTTTCGCCATTCGGTTAATGTGATCCGCCATCAATCCGAACTCATCATCAGATTTCACTTTAATTTCTTGATCCAGCTCCCCTTGGGCAAGACGGTTCGTTCCTTCCATCAGCTGATTCATCGTGACGATCGTTCTCCGGCTGAGCAACAGCACAATGACCACGAACAGCAAGATGCCAACGAGTGTGGCGAGAATGGGGAATCCAAACGTATCAGCCAGCACGCGATTGATATAAAATAACATATCAACCCATGGCTCCGACCAATAAACTCGTCCTAGATATCTCACCAAGAGCAGCGTGACGAACAATATAAGAAAGGTCAGTGCTCCGCTAAGAAAGAACAGCGAGATGATTTTCCATTGGAATTTACGCATTGATCTTATACCCGACGCCCCACACGGTCTGAATAAGCTTATAACCGAGTTCCTTTTCAAGTTTGTCCCTTAAATTGCTGATATGAACCATTACCGTATTGTTGGAGACATAATATTTCTCTTTCCACACCTGTTGAAAAATATCCTCCGCGCTGAAGATCCGGCCTGGCTGCCGGGCAAGCAGATATAGAATATCGAATTCTCTGGCCGTGAGAGCCACTTCATGTCCGTTTGCCATCACTTCATGGGTTGAGCGGTTAATTTCGAGCCCGTCCAAATGCAGGCTAACGGGAGCGGATTGTTGGGGCTCGGTATTATACTGTAGTGATCGTCTTAAAAGCGATTTTACACGAGTCGTTAACTCCAGTGGATTGAACGGTTTGATCATATAATCATCGGCACCAGTCATAAGTCCGAGTATCTTGTCCATGTCCTCGCTCTTGGCACTCAGCATTAATATCGGAATGGACGAGGTTTCCCTGATTTTTCGGCAAGCATCCATTCCGTTTAATTTAGGCATCATTACGTCCAAGATGACTAGATTGATAGCTCCTTCTCTTAACTTCAACTGTAGAAGTGCTTCTTCACCATCATGTGCTTGAATAACTTGATACCCCTCGTTCTCTAAGTAGATCGAGATCAGTCCAGCTATTTCTTTATCATCATCTACAACTAATATACTTCGCATGAAATATCCCCCAATATCTAGAACAAATCCAATATGATTTCAATACGTTCATTTTACCCTAAAAAGGATGTTAAGGTATCCCACAACTCACTATGTCTACGGAACCCATAATCCATCAATTTTCGTGTTTCAGTAAATCTTTCGTCAGAATCACTCGCCCCCATGACAACAGAGATCAGGCGGCTTCCACCTCGTTCAGCTGTTCCGGTAAAACAATAACCCGCCTCATAGGTATAACCGGTTTTGAACCCATCGTTACCTCTGTAGGCGTGAGTTTCTCCGGGGAGCATAAGGTTGGTTGTATGATAGGAAATTTGCCTTTGGGGGATGGAAATATTCTTTTGACTGGACACTTTGAGTACATCAGGATAATTTTGCAGAAGCCATCTTGTAAGTTTTGCAGCATCTCGGGCGGTCATCATTGTGTCCGAGAAAGAAGCGGCTTCGGGAAATTCAAGCAGATCTCCTGATGTAAGACCCGATGCATTGGCGTATACCGTTTTAGCAGACAATCCAATATTCTTGGCTTTCGCATTCATTAGCTGAACAAATTCGGTCTCAGATCCGCTTATATGTTCGGCAATCGCAACTGCAGCATCATTTGCAGAGTGGATGATAAGAGAATCGAACAATTGTTTCAGACTGTAGTGTTCGCCTTCATTCATACCAATCTGTGATCCCGGGACCTCTGCAGCATAACGACTGATCGTTACGTTCTCATCCCACGTGTGCTGTTTCGAAGCGACAGCCTCCAGAACAAGGAGCTCAGTCATCATCTTGGACATGCTTGCAGGAGGAAGCGCTTGATCAGCATTATAGGAATAGAGCACATTACCCGTGTCTGCATTAATAAGTACAGCGGCTTGCACCTTCATTTGCGGCGGAATGAACATTTTCATTATGTATATTGAAATGATAATAACACCGAGCGTGAGCATCACGATGGAGAGCGGGGGCTTTTTCCTCCGACCTCTTGTCAGGAACTTCTTCCGAGGCTCAGGTGATTTCTTCGTCTTAATAGGATGAGCTAGCGTTACTTGTTTTGATATGGTTTCCAGCACGAATGATCTCCTCCGATATTGTAATATCATCAGTCTAGCCATTCGAATTAAAGTAATTATTAATCGATTCTTAAGAAATGTTAAAGATTAGTCAGGATTATATTGAGCAGATCGATTGACCTTGAGTAGAATAAGATTTATACTTGATCTAAAAATAAATTAAAAGGGTGAATACCTTGAAATCATTAAATTTAACAACTCAAAGACAGGCGGTTTACGATGTAGTCCGGCACTCAGAGGACCATCCCACGGCGTCAGACATTATGAACCGACTGGTGGAGAAAGGATATAATCTGGCGTACGGTACGGTTTACAACTCGCTTCGCTATCTAACAGACAAGCAACTAATCCGTGAACTGAAGCTTGGTGAAAGTGCGAGCCGCTATGATGCCCGTACCGACGAGCATCAACATATTATGTGTGAAGTTTGCGGTAAGGTGGACGAGGTTATGACGGAGGTTCCTAGTGACTGGACAGATACCGTCGCATCTGAGACGGGATATGCTATTAATCATGCACATGTTGTGTTTGGGGGTGTGTGCCCAGAATGCCAAATCAAACGGAACAAATAATTGAAAGATTAAACAGTGTATATCCAATGAAGGGGCGGCATGTGGGCAGTTCGTATGGACGTCCTGTGCCTGAAGAGCCGGCAGAAGATAAATGTCCTGTGTCTGTCTTCAGGGCAGCGATGATCAGTAGAAATCCGGGCAGGGTTCACGAGCTGGTTCTGACTTTGTCCGAGAATTGCTTTGATGTGATGGTAATGCGGCAGTGGGAATCTCGGCTGCATACCGCGTTGGATACTGGATTGGTCTTAGCGGATATGACAGCTTGCACAGATGTCGAACAGTTTGATACGGAACGGAATCTTTTGATGCCATCCTCAGATCGTATGAGCGTTCCCGTTATGTATTTGGTAAATGAAGAGTTAATGAGCCGGGTAAGCGAAAGCGAAAAGCTTCTGCAGGAGGAACTCATGGTGTGGCCGCCTCGATCTAAGGAAACCATGATGTATCAGATTCATCGTGTTATTCGCCTACATTCTTTAAAGGCGTTGCCTTCTGAAGACATGCCGAAGGGTGCAAAGTATGTATATAAAGATTTGTGTATTGATCGGGACAAGATGACCGTGCAACGGGGTTCTATTCCAATTCATCTAACGAAGACGGAGTACAGCTTGCTCATTCTTCTTCTGGATAGTGAGGGAGCCGTTCGTACACGTGAAGAGCTGATGAGTGAAATCTGGGATACAGATTTTCTTGGAGGCAGCAATGTGGTCGATGTTCATATTAAAAGTTTGCGGAAAAAGCTCAAGGACAATGCGAGCTCACCGCGTTATATTGCAACAGTTAGAGGAGTCGGATACCGCTTGGCGGATTGACTCCTCTTTTTTTCTGTTTTGATGAAACGCTGTTCATCTGATCTTCATTTAAGGATCATCTTCTAATCATGATTAACTGCTAAATCGATGATACAATAAATTTATAAATTTAGATTCAGTCTAAAATCAATTATAGATTAATACATTATTATAAAATACTTTTTTGGAGGTACACATATGAATCAGCGCATGACTACAAACCAAGGGGCTCCAGTAGCCGACAATCAGAATTCCAAGACAGCAGGGCGCCGCGGCCCGGCACTTCTGGAGGATTACCATTTAATTGAGAAGATCGCACACTTTGACCGGGAACGTATTCCGGAGCGCGTCGTTCACGCTCGCGGTGCGGGTGCACATGGCGTTTTCGTTGTTGAGAACAGCATGAAGGCTTATACACGGGCAGCATTCTTACAAGAAGCTGGTCAAGAAACACCAGTGTTTGTTCGTTTTTCGACTGTAATTCACGGGACGGGTTCACCAGAAACGGCTCGTGATCCTAGAGGATTTGCGGTTAAGTTTTACACAGAAGAAGGCAACTACGATATCGTAGGTAACCACCTTCCTGTATTCTTTATCCGCGATGCAATCAAATTCCCTGATATGGTTCACTCCTTGAAGCCATCGCCGGAGACAAATATTCAGGAGCCAGGACGTTACTGGGATTTCATGACCTTATCTCCTGAATCCACACATATGATGACATGGTTGTTCTCGGACCATGGTACGCCAGCGAACTACCGTCAAATGGACGGCTTCAGCGTACACTCCTTTAAGTGGGTAAATGCAGAGGGGAAAGTCACTTACATTAAATATAAGTGGGAATCTCTGCAGGGTGTAAAAACGCTGACTACAGATGAGGTTCGAGAAGTTCAGGGTAACGACTTTAACCATGCTACACGTGATTTGCGTGACAATATTGCGGAAGGAAACTTCCCGAAATGGCGCTTGGTCGTTCAGATGATGTCTCCAGACGAGATGGATGACTTGTCCTTTGATCCACTGGATCCAACAAAGACTTGGCCGGAAGATCGTTTTCCATTCGTAACTGTTGGCACAATGACACTGAACCGCAACCCACAGAACTTCTTTGCCGAAGTTGAGCAGGCTGCTTTTTCACCAAGTGCTCTAGTTCCAGGTATTGAGCCATCAGAGGATAAATTGCTGCAAGGAAGATTGTTCTCTTACCCAGATACTCAGCGTCATCGTCTCGGGGCGAACTACTTACAAATTCCGATTAACTGTCCTTATGCACCAGTCCGGAATCATCAGCGTGACGGGCTTATGAACGTGAATCAGGACCCATCTCCGGTGAACTATGAGCCGAACAGTTATACAAACGGGCCGGTTGAAGATCCTTCGTTCCGTGAAAGTGAAGCTCCTTTGACTGGCTATGTAACACGCCAGAAAATTGAGAAGACAGATGACTTCTCGCAAGCGGGTGAGCTGTATCGTTCCTTTACAGCAGAGCAGAAAGATCGTTTGTTAAGTAATTTAGTATCTGACCTGAGTCAGGTGAAACAGGATATCCAGATGCGTGCATTGTGTAACTTCTTCCGAGCAGATACTGAGCTTGGCGGTCGTCTTGCGGCTGGTCTTGGTGTGGATGTAAGTGCGTTTATGCCAGGTGGAGCACAGATGTAACTCGTAAAGCTCCTGGTTGCTTAGCCAGTAGAGTTGGGCTGAACCAATGCTGGCAGGTAACTAGTTCATAATATATAGAAGCGGAGCTGTCCCAGTGGATTTTCTACTAAGGGACGGCTTCTTCATTTATTTTCATAAAAAAAAGGTGGAGGGCAGGCCTACGTGGTCTTGTCTTGCACCTTTTTTGTTTTTTGAGATGGGGATGCACAAAGTAGCGGAGGAGACGAAGCGTTTCTGGAAAAGCGGCAGCGGTCGCCTAAAAGCTTTCCAAGGAAAGCTCACTTCGGAAGCATATAAATTCCGATTTCTACTATTGACTAAACCTGTTCAGGAAATTTGGGGGCAACAGCGATTGGAGGAATGATTCGTATCCGTAGCGTCTCAGAGAAAGCGAATTGAGATGCAAGGAGAATAAAGTCGAATAGATTCAACTGTAAATAAGACCAAAGTGGCTTTATATATAACGGCAGGGCAAGTATACTGTATTAAATAACAAAACAGAGCAGTATCTGGGAAGATACGAACGGAGGCGATAGAATGGCTCAACATATGAAGGGGAAGGTTATTGCATTAGCTGGCCCCCGCAAGGCAACGGACATGGCTAAACTGGTCGAAAAAATGGGCGGAACACCGTTGCTGCGGCCAGCGCAAGGCACCGTGTTTTTGGATGATGAGACGCTTAAAGAGTCCATCAGAGCATGGGTGAACGAGCCCCCAGCCTGGAATGTGTTTACCACGGGGATTGGCTTGGAAGCGATACTCGAGACAGCTGAACAGATGGGAATGCTGGACAAGCTGCTTGAAATTTTGGAGCATACATCGATCGCGGCAAGAGGTTATAAGACAGCAAACTCTTTGAAAAAGCGCGGGCTTATACCTGTTGTGAGAGACGACGATGGTAGTACGGATGGTTTAATTCGTTCCTTTGAACCCCATGATTTAAGAGGCAAACGTGTCATGCTTCAGCTTCATGGCGAATCAGCGCCGAAGCTTGTAAATTGGCTCCATGAAAGAGGAGCGGAGGTCATCACCATCCTTCCGTATAAGCATATTGCGCCAGCAGAGCAGGATTTGGAGTTACTGTTGCAAGAGATTATTCAGGGGGAAGTTGATGCGGTAGCATTCACCAGTGCGCCACAGTTCCGGTTTCTATCTGAATTTGCTCGTAGCCAAGGCAAGCTCGATGAACTGATCCAAGCTTTCAAGGGCAATGTGATTGCTGCAGCTGTTGGTAAAGTGACAGCTCAAGGTCTTCGTGAAGAGGGAGTCGAAGCCAAAGTCGTGCCGGAAGAAGAACGGATGGGCGCAATGATGGTTGAACTGGGAAGATATTTTGCACACACAGCGATTTCTTCCTGATCGTTATGATTATGTTAGGTGAATAACGGGGAAATTGATAATACTGCCAAAATCATTATGACTTTAAGCATGTATAATCAAATTGTGCCATAAATATCGTGGTACAGTGGCTTAATAAAGCAAGGAGGATTCAATATATGGATAGAAAAAAAGCACTTTTACTGGGGAGCTACACGCACCCTAAATTTCACCCATTGCAAGGGATTGATACACAAGTCTCTCATTTACTGAACGAGATGTTTACGGTGCAATGTACCGAAAATCATAAAATGCTGAAAGAAAGCAATCTGTATCCGTACGATCTTTGTATTGCCTACAGTGATTTGTGGGATGAGAAGGTATCACCACAGCAAACAGCAGGTCTACTCTCTTACGTAAGCGGAGGAGGCGGATTGTTAGTTCTGCATAACGGTATCACACTTGCGAATCGGTATGAGCTGGCTCAGTTAATCGGAGGCCGATTTGACGGTCACCCACCTATACAAAAGCTGTCTTTTACACCTGCCGCACCAGCACATGCTATTATGCAAGGCATTGAACCATTTGAAATTGAAGAAGAAGCCTATCGCTTCGTATTTGATCCGTTTACGGATAAAACCGTACTTCTTCAATATGAACATGAAGGTCAATTCTGGCCGGCAGCTTGGTGCCATAAGTATGGAATCGGAAGAGTTGTCTTCTTGATGCCGGGCCACCATGAGCCTACATTCCTGCAGCCTCAAGTGAGATCGATGATCGTACAGGCTGCAAAATGGGCGTCTCGTTTTCCAGGGTAAGACCACACAAATGGACTTTTCTGGTTAATGTAAGCTATGTCGTTTTTTTCTTGCATGTATTCAGGTTATAATGTACATAGACAAGAATCGGGAGGGAAAAGCCATGAGTGATCTTTTTAAAAAAGCAATCTCGTTAGGATTGGGCCTTACCGTAGTCAGCAAGGAAAAAGTAGAAAAAGTCGTGGATGATTTGGTGAAGCGGGGAGAACTCGCTCCGAGTGAATCCAAGGCGCTTGTGGGTCGTCTTATTGAGCGCGGCGAAGAAGAGCAGACTCAGATCAAAACGCTTATTTATGATCAAGTAAAACGTGTTCTATCGGAACTGAATGTCCCTTCAGAGAACGATGTCGCTGCCCTGGAACAACGCATTGCAGCTCTGGAGTTGCGGGTTCAAGAGCTGGAAGGGCAGCGGTCCGAATAAATGGCTGTTCGCATCAGGCATGCCGGAAGGTACCGGGAAATCGCCATGGCGCTTATGCGTCATGGCTTTGGCTATATGGTGGAGGAGATGGGTCTGTTTCATATTCTCTCGCTCCCGGTTCGATGGATATCTGAAGAGGAGCCAGAGAGCATTTCGCTCGGGGAGAGAATAAGAAGAGTGCTCGAAGATTTGGGCCCAGCCTTCGTTAAATTCGGTCAATTGGCCAGTACCCGTTCGGATTTGCTTCCTGATCACATTATCCAGGAATTGGTGAAGTTACAGGAGCGTGTACCGCCGTTCTCTTCCGAGAGCGCGCGAGCGTTAATTGAACAGGAATGGGGTGTACCCATTGAGCAGGTGCTTCGTTCATTTGAGGATCAGCCACTGGCTGCAGCTTCAATCGGTCAGGTGCATGCCGGGGTTTTAAAGAGTGGAGAGACCGTTGCGATTAAGGTTCAGCGTCCTGGCGTTGAGAGAATGATTGGCAGGGACCTTGAAATTCTGAAAGATATGGTTTCTTTAGCTGAGCGGCATTGGGATTGGGTGAAGCAATACAGGGTAGATCGGATCGTGGATGAATTTGCCCGTGCGGTTTTAACCGAGATGGATTACAGTCATGAGGCTCGGAATGCAGAGAAGATCGCAGCTCAATTTATCGACAGCAATGATATTGAGATCCCTTCTATATACTGGGACTATACAAGCTCTCGTGTATTAATGATGGAATACGTGGAGGGTATCACGCTTAGCCGAGGTAAGGAACTGAAAGACAAGAATTATGACTTGAAAGCAGTTGCCGAACATTTAATTGAGGGCATGCTGCATCAAATATTTATAGAAGGCTTTTTTCATGCGGACCCTCATCCCGGCAATTTGCTGGTGAAGAAAGATGGAAAGCTGGTTTTCTTGGATTTTGGTCTTGTCGGTCAACTGAGTGAGGATATGAGGGATCATCTGTCTGGACTTATTATCTCACTTATGCGGAGAAGTACGGAGGGCATGATTCGCTACATAATGCGTATGGGGCTTGTACCGGAAGAGTGTGATCTCGAACTTCTGAGATCCGATATCGAGCGTCTCCGGAATGAATATTTGGATATGCCTTTTGAACAAGTGAAGGTAGGTAAAGCGCTTAGTGATCTGTTTGGGGTAGCTCAGCGTCACCAGATTGCTCTGCCTTCTGATCTAACTCTTCTTGGGAAGGCACTGTTGACACTTGAAGGTGTTATGGAGCAACTGGATCCAAAGATCAGCATCGTGGATGTAGCGGAACCTTTCGGACGGAAATTGCTTAAGGAAAGATACAATTCCCGTCGTATTGGACGAAAGGTGTTTGATAGTGTGACGAGTCTTGTAGAAGGTTTGCTTGATCTGCCAAGCCAGGCCAGACAGTTGTCGGCAATCGTTAGCAAAGGCAAGGTGAAGGTGGAGATGAGCGTTCCTGAACTGCAGTCACTGATGCGAAAGATGGACCAGATCAGCAATCGTCTGTCATTCAGCATTGTACTCTTGGCGTTTAGCATCATCATGGTTGGCTTGATTATTGGCTCATCCTTAAGCCGCCAGCCGACCATGTTATGGGATTTTCCGGCGATTGAGATCGGTTTTATTGTTGCCTTGCTGATGGTCGTGTGGCTATTATATTCTATTTTTAAATCGGGAAGGTTCTAGCGCAGCAGGAGTTCACATGGAAGAACGTGTCCGCTTGCGGTGCTGAATCCAGGTTTGGACCCCCATGAGAAACCATTCAATGAGATGATATAATACAGCGATAGACAGGGCTACAAGTAGTCCATGAATAGGCATGCCAGGAATGACCAAAGAGATAAAGTATAGGATGCATGTATCGGCTATTACAGTGATGAATTGCTTGGTGTACACAGACGCGTCCCGCCGCAGCCATAACCGCAGTAGAGCAATGCTTAAGGGATGCACCAGGCTCTCGAACAAGAGAAAGCCAATCAGCACAGCGAGAGAGAAGCTAAGCAGGTTCTGGTCTAAGAAGAGGGCATACAGAACAGAGAATAGAGCAATGGGCACAATAATAAGTGTGGACAGGGCTGGGATGAGCCAAAGTTTCATTCGCATGGGCACGGGTTTCTCACCGTCTCGATGGGATATATAATTGAGGATCAGGTTTAAGATCCCGAACAAAAATATCAACACGAAGAAGGCTAGTATAAGCTGAATTGCATTCATACAAGTACCTCCTAAACTTAATGCTACTAAGAATTATACTCTGACATTACCAGAGGGAGCATTATTTGTCAGTTACTTTTGGAATGTCGTACTAAGGAATCCGGATTATTCCGGGAAATAATTTAAATGAGGTGGAACGTTTGCCGAACTTTCAAGAACTGGGCATTGACGAACAATGGGTACGGACGTTAAAAGAACAAGGAATTACCGTGCCGACACCGGTACAGCAGGAGAGCATACCGCTGTTGCTGGATGGAAAGGACGTCATTGCCCGTGCACGCACCGGGACAGGCAAAACACTTGCTTTTTTGCTGCCGATTTTGCAGCGCATTGACCCGAAACGCGCATATCCACAAGCATTGATTGTGGCTCCGACGCGTGAACTTGCTATACAAATAACGGAGGAAGCAAGAAAGCTTACTTCCAATACAGAAGTGAAAATATTGGCTGTATATGGTGGTCAGGATGTAGAGAAACAACTCCGGAAGCTGGAGGGTGGACGCCATCTGATCATTGGTACGCCAGGAAGACTTCTGGATCACCTGCGCCGTGGTACACTTGAGCTGGGTGGCGTAAAACAATTGGTCCTGGATGAGGCTGACCAAATGCTTCATATGGGATTTCTGGATGAAGTGGAGGCTGTAATTGCAGCACTTCCATATCGCCGCCAGACGATGCTCTTCTCAGCGACGATGCCTACGGGTGTTAAACAGCTCGCAGGTAACTATATGAATCAGCCGGAAGACATCGTTATTAAAGGCTCTTCCCCGATACCACTGGAACAGATTAAACAAATTGTTGTTGAGTGCACCGATCGATCGAAGCAGGATGCACTGCGTAGTATGATTGAACAGCATCGTCCATATTTGGCGATTATATTCTGCCGTACGAAACGCCGAGCCTCAACTTTAAATGAAGCATTGCTGGCCCACGGTTATCAATCGGACGAGCTCCACGGCGATTTGTCTCAGGCGAAACGGGAAGCAGTCATGAAACGATTCCGCGAAGCGAAGCTTCAGCTTCTCGTTGCAACCGACGTCGCTGCACGGGGATTGGATGTTGAAGGAGTCACTCATGTATTTAACTATGATATCCCACATGATGTGGAAAGTTATATTCACCGAATCGGACGGACGGGCCGTGCTGGAGGCAACGGGGTTGCTGTGACGTTTGCTTCACCAAGAGATCGCGGTGAACTGGAGCGGATCGAACATGGCATATCCTTGCGTCTGAAACGTACGAAATGGGATGGTCCAGCTGGTGAATTGCGCGAATCATCGGGCCCTAGCAATTTAGGTGAGGGAAGATCGCGTAGAACAGCATCTGGATCGTCACGTGATCGAGACCGTTCAACATCAGAACGGAGCGGCAGCCGTAATGGGCGTAATCGAGATATTTCCGCACAGCGCGATCAGGACCGGAGAGAAGGACGGAGACGTCCGGAATCTGGAGGGCGCGGTGGAAATGCGGGCCGTTCACAAGAAGGATGGAGCGGCCGGAGTGAAGGATCGGCTGGTACTGGAAGCGCACGAAAGAGCAAAGATAGCCGTAGACAGGACACCCGCCAGAATGCTAGATCTGGTGGCATGAATCAAGGTACTGGCGGAACTCGCGGTCAAGGCGGCCAGAACAGCTGGAGCCAAGGCGGAACAGGATCAGGTCGTAAGGCACAAGATGGGTCAGGCAAAGGTAGAGCTTCTGGCGGACGTGGAACGAGTGGGCCAAGACAGGGTGGTTCTGATAAACGGCAAAGCGGCGGAAGACGTGGGCGGAACCGTTAATCCATAGCGGGATACAGAAAATTTCATTGATTCAAGCTTATTGGGGCAGGTTAAGTACAATACGTTACCATAGTCAATAATTAGGAGGCGTTATCATGTCTGAACATAATCATGTAGTGAAGAAAAATGGCGATTTGGATATGAGCAAAGTGGATGACGCAATAAGCCGAATTGACGAAGGGGAAAGGGATCGAATCTTAAGTAATTTCGATTCTTTCAAATCATATTTACATCAACGTATTCAACTTGCTCAAAGCATTGGATTGAATGAGGAACAGCTGGCACAAACTGCCGAGAAGGTGGCAGGTTATCTGGCAGCGAATGAAGAACCTCGCAACAGTGAAGAGAAGTTATTGCAGGAGCTGTGGAAAGTCGGCACACAGGAGGAGCAGCATAAGCTTGCTCATATGCTTGTCAAGTTGGCTCAAAGTGGAACTGCACAGTAAGAGATGCGTTTACCAAGCCTTCTCCGACTCGGTTTCGGAGGAGGTTTTTTTAGGAATTACTTCCTTGTATCTTACATAACTACTACATTAAAAGGAGGATATCATTATGACCATTTATGAAATGAAAGCAGCAGATTCGGCAGACAATAATGTTTCTTTAGAGAAGTACAAAGGTAAGGTTTTACTTATTGCTAACACGGCGAGCAAATGCGGTTTAACTCCTCAATACGGAGAACTACAGAAGCTTTATGACCAATATAAAGATCAGGGACTTGAAATCCTTGGATTTCCTTGTAATCAGTTTGGTGCACAAGAGCCAGGGACAAGTGAGGAGGCCGCTTCATTTTGCCAGATTAATTACGGAGTGACCTTTCCGGTATTCGCTAAAATAGATGTTAATGGTGACAATGCTCACTCGCTGTTTAAATACCTGAAGAAAGAGCAACCAGGTGATACACCAGATGGAGACATTGTATGGAATTTTACGAAGTTTCTTGTTGATCGTGATGGTAAGGTAGTTAAGCGATTTGAACCAAAAGAAGCGCCGGAGACAATGAAGCAGTCGATTGAATCGTTACTTGGGTAAACGCATTTTCATTGGACAACTCATCTCCCATAGAATAACCACCGAATGTAGGCTTCATGCCTTTTTCGGTGGTTATTTTTGTACATGCAGATGTTTAGCATTGTCTCTACGGGGCATCATTATGCTTCACAATTAAGCTAGCCAATGCCTGTTCAATCGGGGTGTTCCCCCGTACAAGATCGAAGGATTGGTTCTCCGTGTGAGGGATTGATAGCGCAAGTACAGCCGCTTGCGCCACATCACCGCGGGAGATATGACCGGATTGCTCCAGTCGAGGTGCAGCTTCAACGAAGCCGGTCGGTTCATCATCTGTTAGTCCTCCAGGTCTAATGATCGTATGAGTCAGCGTGCTTTCCTCTAAGACCATTTCCGCTTGACGTTTAGCTATTAGATAAGGCTTGATATGCGGCATGCTGTCAGGGTTATTCGTCCCCATGGAACTAATCATGATGAAGCGATCAATACCTTCCAGCACACATTGCTCGATGAGGCGGACAGTTCCCACATGGTCCACTTCTTCAGGATCATGGTCTATACCGGCGCCTGCTGCACAGATGACCGCATCAACTCTGCGGAGTCCCTCAGAGAAAGATTCCGTCAAATCTCCAAGCACGCCACTGGCTCCTACATCCTCTAATATTTTCTTATGCTCGTCTTGCCGGACGAGACCTATCACTTCATAGCCATTCTGGACTAGAAGCTTAACGATCTTATGCCCTGTCCGTCCATTAGCTCCAGCAACAAATACGGTCTTCATATGAAACACCTCCTCAATTTCATTACCCTGTACATGTATGTTCAAAAAGCTTTTCTCCACCATCTCAAGAACATTAATCACAATATAATTGTGAAAATGTGAACAAAGTATCAACATTGGCTACTTCCCCTTGCAATGTGATATTTATCACAATATAATAAGAACATGAAACAAATAAGTGAATGTTTTCACATTCATGCGTTCAACAAGCATGATTCTGTAGCAAAACGATCATATTAAACAAATACAGTCCCACCCCGAGGAGGAACCATCATGAAAGTAGCAGTCATCGGATGTACCCATGCAGGAACGGCAGCCATTGTAAACACAGCGAATCTTTATCCTGACGCAGAGATAACCGTGTATGAACGTAATGATAATATTTCCTTTTTATCCTGCGGTATTGCTCTTTATGTAGGTGGCGTTGTGAAGGATTCAGACGGATTGTTCTATTCGTCGCCGGAGAAGCTAGCTGAGCTTGGAGTAAACACCAAGATGCTTCATGAAGTTGTATCGGTAGATACGGAACAGAAGACGTTACAGGTCCGGAATATCGAGACGGGTGAAATTTTCGAGGATACATTTGATAAATTAATTGTGACGACCGGTTCTTGGCCGATTGTACCTAAGCTGGATGGAATTGATCTAGACAATATCTTGCTCTCCAAGAACTACAACCATTCCAATACAATCATTGAAAAAGCACAGCACGCTAAGCATATTACCGTCGTAGGTGCTGGTTATATCGGTGTTGAATTAGTGGAAGCTTTTCAGGAGAACGGCAAGCAGGTGACCCTGATCGATAGTGAGGATCGAATTCTTAATAAGTATCTGGATGGAGAGTTCAGCGATAAGATTGAAGAAGCATTCCGGGAAAAAGGTATTGAGCTTGCACTGGGTCAGACGGTGAAATCATTCCAAGGTCAAGATGGAAAAGTCAGCCGTGTGATCACAGATAAAGGAGAGATCGAAACCGATCTGGTGATTCTGTGTATCGGTTTCCGCCCGAATACAGAGCTGCTGAAAGATCAGGTCGATATGCTTCCGAACGGAGCTATTATCGTAGACAAATATATGCAGACTAGCAAGAAAGATGTGTACGCCGCTGGAGACAGCTGTTCAGTGCACTATAACCCAACAGGGAAGAATACGTATATTCCGCTTGCCACCAATGCAGTTCGCATGGGAACTCTCGTGGCTCGGAACCTTGTGCGGCCGACTACAGAGTATTTGGGAACCCAAGGGACCTCAGGTCTGAAAATATACAATTTGAACATTGCTTCAACAGGACTAACGGAAGGGGCATGTGTGGATGAGAATTTAGACGTGGATACGGTCACGATTACCGATCATTACCGTCCTGAATTCATGCCGACTTCTGAATCCGTAACCTTGAAGGTTGTATTTGAAAAAGCTAGCCGCCGCATGGTGGGGGCTCAAATCATCTCAGAAGCAGACTTAACTCAATCGATGAATACCATTTCGGTTTGTATTCAAAATCGCATGACCATCGATCAGCTGGCATTTGTTGATTTCTTCTTCCAGCCGCATTACAACAAGCCTTGGAACTTCCTCAACTCGGCTGGACTTGCAGCATTGCCTGAAATCGCGATACAACAACCCAGTCACACTTAAGTATTGACATATAAAGTTGTTATTCATCATAAGATGTCATCATGTTCCATTCAAGCCTCCCTGAAGGGGGGCTTTTTTTGTTTTTTGGCAGGAATATGGAAGGATATGGCGAATTTATCTAGACTATAGATAAAAACTGAGATGGAGGGATGTGTGGCGATGACTATACGTAAAATGATCATTATAACTGCCGCAATATGCGGATTAGTATTAACAGCGGCATGTTCGAACGATAAAGAACAAGAACCTGCTAAGGAGGCTGCGCCTGCGACTGTGGAACAGCCTGAGGTTGTGGTAGAGTCTACGACACTAGGACAGGATGATCAGAATGATGAGAATAAGTCCGACGAGACAGATGCTATCATAAGTGAAGTTACCTCAACAACAGTACAAGCCCCTTCGGATCAACCGGCAGCGATTGGTGAATGGCTGAACTATCACGGGATGATTGTTAAGGTCAATTCTGTCCGGGATTCAGAGGGTGATGATTATTTAAAACCGCAGGAAGGGAATGTCCTGAAGGTGCTTGATATTACGGTGGTGAACACGGGTGATAAGGAGCTGGTCGTATCATCAGCTCTCTCGTTTAGTCTGTCTGATGACAGTGGTGAGGCACATATGCCTGTAGTGACTTCAGATATTAAGCAGAGCCTTGATGGTATGGTTGCACCGAACCAGGTGCTTCAGGGAGAAATCCCTTATGAAGTGAGTAAGAATGCTAAAGATCTGAAACTGACCTTCTCGATTCCGCTGATGGAAGGAGAAGCAGTTTGGACGATTGAATAAAGATGCTCTATATAAGATAGATATAAATTGTTTATCAATGGACCATTCCAGCACGAATTTGTGCATGTGGAATGGTCCTTTTATGTTTTGATATGGTAAAGAGGGGATGCACTAAACAACATAAAAGTGACATAGTTTACGTTCCAAAGTTAGTGTCTGCGTTACAATTGATAAGAAGCGAATGTTAAACATATTTTTGCGCTAGTAACTACAATGAATGGATTAAAGGGGAGAAGGGCATGGCATTTTATAAGCCTCAGCAGATTGCAGAAATTACGGTGGAGAATGGCGTCAAAAAGGCACACAATCCACTGATGACTGTACTGATCCTTGGATTTTTAGCAGGAGCATTTATTGCGCTCGGGTTTTTGCTTGATATACGTGTTATAGCGGGTGCACCCCAAGAGTGGGGGGGGATTGCCGGTTTTATTGGAGCTGCTGTGTTTCCGGTTGGACTTATTCTAGTGCTGCTGGCCGGTGGTGAGCTGTTAACAGGCAATATGATGGCCGTATCACTCGCTAAAGTGGCTAAACGTATTACATGGGGAGAAGCCTTTAAGAATCTGACACTTATTACCTTGAGCAACTTTGTCGGTGCGATATTTGTTGCCTATTTTTTTGGTCATGTGGTAGGTTTGACGAGTAGTGGTGTGTATCTCGACAAAGTGGTGGATATGGCAGCACATAAGATTGATGACAGCTTTCTGCAAGCGTTTGTCTCGGGGATTGGGTGCAACTGGCTTGTTGCATTAGCTGTGTGGCTTTCATATGGATCTGACTCCATGAGCGGCAAAATCCTTGGAATTTGGTTCCCAACAATGGCTTTTGTTGCGATTGGATTTCAGCACGTTGTGGCGAACATGTTCTTAATTCCTGCAGCTATTTTTGAAGGATATTTCAGTTGGGGAGAATATTTCATGAACTTTATTCCCGTCTGGCTTGGTAATATGACCGGTGGAGCGGTATTCGTAGCGCTGGCTTACTGGGCTGTTTATTTGAAGGATGGGAAATCTGAGGCGAAAACTCAGCTGGCTGAAGCACCTGCTTATACGCCTAATACAGGGGGAACTTATGCCTCCGAAATGACGAAGAAGCACGCTTAACCCACGATATTTACAATAGAATATTAAATCAACAAATTAGCCATGCCAGGTTTCGGGGGAAGAAACGCGGCATGGCTAATTTTATGGGAGTGGTCCATGATACGGCAAGAAGAGAAAGGGTCTGGGTTCCTCCTCGTTGCTCTTATTACGAACTTACCCGGCTTCCTGTAGGTTGAAACATATTAGCGATGAATTTGTTTAGGTGAAAATAATCATCTATAAATTAACTTTACTGAAAACCGTTCCCGCTTTAAGATTAAGAAATCGTTGCAGCCAAGTTCAAGGAGGGAAAACGGAATGATACATGAGGAGAATGGCGTATTCCCGGCGGTATGTCCGCTGGATTGCCCAGATACTTGCGGCCTTCTGCTGCATAAAGAGAACGGGAAAATTGTAAAGGTGGCCGGAAATCCAGAGCATCCTGTTACGAAAGGAGCAATTTGTAACAAGGTACGGAATATGGCTGAGAGGGTATACCATCCAGAACGTCTGTTGTATCCTCTGCGACGGATTGGTCCGAAGGGTGAAGTTGCTTTTGAACGGATTAGCTGGGACGAAGCGATTCGTGAGATTACAGAACGGTTTAAGGCTTTGACCCATGAATACGGGTCTGAAAGTATTTTGCCATATAGCTTCTATGGAAACATGGGTGTGCTTAGTGTAGACGGAATGGATCGGCGTTTCTTCAACGCACTCGGCTCAAGCAAGCTGAAGCAGAGCATCTGCAACTCAGCGGGCACGAAAGGCTGGACATCGGTGATGGGCTTTAATGGAGGGACTATCCCGGAAGAGACGATCCAAGCCGATTTGATCATCGTATGGGGTGCCAACATCGTCAGTACGAATATGCACCAAGTGGTCCTGGCGGAGAAAGCCCGGAAAAATGGCGCTAAGGTAGTTGTTATTGATGTACACCGTAACCAGACCGGACAATGGGCGGATTGGTTCATACCGCTTCATCCAGGAACGGATGCAGCGCTTGCAGTTGGTTTGATGCATATTTTGTTCCGTGATGGTTTAGTGAACGAGTCTTTTATGAAGCAATATACGGTGGGGTATGAAGAATTAAGGGAGCATGTAAAAGAGTATACTCCTGAATATGTATCGACTGTTACGGGTATTCCGGTAGAGGAGATTGAAACACTAGCCCATATGTATGGGCATGCGGAAGCTGCGTATATTCATATCGGAAACGGACTACAGCATCATGATAATGGGGGCATGTCTGTGCGAAGCATTGCCTGTCTTCCGGCACTTACGGGTCATTGGCTAAAATCAGGCGGCGGCGCATCCAAATCGAATGGCGGATATAACAGCATGAATGGCGAAGCGTTAGAGCGTCCTGATTTGCGTCCAAATCCTGATGCCCGCACAATTAATATGAACCGGATTGGCGAAGCACTGGCTATGGTAGATAAACCAATTAAAGGGTTGTTTGTGTACTGCAGTAACCCGCTCGTGGTGGCGCCGGATACGGAGCGTGTGCGTGCCGGATTTGAACGGGAAGACCTCTTTACCGTCGTTCATGATTTGTTTATGACAGATACGGCTAAATATGCAGATATCGTGCTGCCTGCAACATCTTCTTTTGAGAATACCGATGTATTCGCATCGTATTGGCATCAATATATTCAATTGCAAGAGCCGGTTATTCCCGCCATTGGCGAGAGTAAGAGCAATGTGGAGTTGTTCTCTCTTCTCGGACAAGCTATGGGTTTTAATGAGGCGGCATTCGGAGAAAGTGAAGAGGATATGATCGCCCGGGCGCTGGACTATCCTGATAATCCATATTTAAATGGAGTGACACTAAGCGCTTTGAAGGAGCAGCGCCATGTGAAGCTGGATATGTCGCCGTATCTTACTTTTTTAGATAACTTGCCAACGCCATCGGGACGAATTGAATTGTATTCAGCTGCGTTAGAAAGAGCAGGGCTTCCCCCTCTGCCTACGTATGTGCCATTAATCGAAGGATATGACGGCATCCGGCGCGGTCGAGGAAATAAATACCCGCTGATGTTTATTTCACCGCCGAATCATAACTTCCTTAACTCTACCTTCGCTAACGTGGCGAAGCATCAGAAGCTGGAGAAAGAGCCTTTACTACAAATTCATCCGGAGGATGCAGCAGAGCGAAGTATTGAAGACGGAATGTGGGTAACTGTATATAATGATCGCGGTACATACGAGGTGCGTGCTAAGGTAACCGATAAAATGCTGCCAGGTACCGTGGTAAGCCAAGGTTTATGGTGGGAAGGTGAGGGGCGAAAGCAACGTGCAAATGCGCTAACCTCCGACCGATTGTCTGATCTCGGAGAGGGCGCAACCTTCTTTTCGACGGTGGTTGAAGTAGAAACTTGTTGAGTATTGTTGTAATAGATCAAAAGGCTGTCCTAAAAAGGTCGAAAAGACCTAAGGGCAGCCTTTTGATATTTAAAAAATTCAATAATTATAACTTTTTCCCGCCGAAGTATAAAAAATCGGCGTTTTATTATATAGTTTCAATAATTTCCCAAAGGTAGAATGATAATAAGTCAATTGCAAGCGGTTACGAAACGTGTGAGGAAGCGTATTCAGAGAACCGATGCGTATAATATCATTTTTCACGGGAGGAAGAAGATGCCACGAGCTACAGCGGAACAGCAACAACCACCGATTTCCCGGCAGCCAAAGGTACATAGCGAAAGTTTCTTTAGGCGTTTAATGAAGCAATGGGATGTTCAACTCATGGTAATTCCAGGAGTTATCTTAATTTTCATCTTTGCGTATTTGCCGATGTACGGTGTAATAACCGGATTTATGGATTACAACCTTTTTACAGGTTCAAGAATCTTTGACAATCCTTGGGTTGGTTTTAAACACTTCGAAGCCTTTTTTAACGCTCCAGAGTTCGAAAGGATTTTACGCAATACCATTGTAATTAGTTTGTTGAAATTTTGCATCGGATTTCCAGCGCCAATCATTCTGGCACTTTTATTAAATGAAGTTCGCCATATGTTCTTTAAGAGAGCTGTTCAGACGCTTACCTATTTGCCTCACTTCTTGTCTTGGGTAATCGTTGCTGGGTTCACAACCGCGATGCTCTCTACTGAAAACGGTAGTATTAATATGCTGCTGCAGAGTGTTGGAGCCATTGATGAACCGATCAACTTCCTTTCTATGAAGGAATACTTCTGGACAATCTTGATTTCGGCTAACGTATGGAAGGAAATTGGGTTTAACTCTATCGTATACTTGGCTGCAATTGCCAGCATAGACCCGGCTCTTTATGAGGCCGCAGATATTGATGGAGCCAGTAAGACGAAACAAATCTATTTAATTACGCTGCCTTCGATTATGCCTGTTGTTATTATCTTCATGATTCTTGCGATCGGTAACTTGCTTAATGCTGGATTCGAGGACATCTTGCTGTTAGCATCAAATCCTGTTTTAAGGCCGGTATCCGATGTTGTTGATGTTTACGTCTACCGAGTAGGTTTAGGCTCACATCGATACTCTTATGGGGTTGCAATCGGATTGTTTAAAGCGGTTATTAGTGTAATGCTTCTGACCATTGCGAACTATCTGGCAAGAAGATCTGGTAATAGCTTATGGTAAGAATCTGTAGTATTCAGGAGGTTCAGCATGTTAAAGAGAATTAGTGCTACTGACAAAGTCATGCTTATTTGTATATATGTATTCCTTGCTTTACTTTCCTTTTCTGCGCTCTATCCGTTCTGGAATGCGGTGGCAGTATCTCTCAACGTAGGAGTTGATACTGCTAAAGGGGGTATCACCTTCTGGCCGAGAGAATTTACGCTTGAAAACTACAGTATCATTTTGCAGGACGATCGGTTGCTTACAGGATTCTTCATCTCGATTAGCCGTGTGGTAGTCGGAACGATAACTTCGATCTTCATGACTGCGATTTTGGCATTCGGAATGACTAGAACTTACTTGATCGGACGCAATTTTTATATGGTATTTTTCGTCTTCACCATGTACTTTAGCGGAGGATTGATTCCGACGTATCTCTTGAACCGTTCACTCGGACTGATGGATAGCTTTCTAGTATTTATTATTCCAGCTTTGATCAGTGTATGGAATATGATTATCTTCCGAACATTTTTTAAAGGATTGCCAGCTGGCTTAGAGGAATCAGCAAGCATTGATGGCTGTAGCAACTGGGGCATATTCTTCCGGATCATACTTCCTTTGTCCGGTCCGGTTATTGCAACACTATCTTTGTTTACAGCCGTTGGTCACTGGAACGAGTGGTTTTTAGCAAGTATCTATATTAATGATAGTAGTTTGATGCCAATCCAGACGATCCTGAGACAAACCTTGAATGCGAATATTGTAACAAGTCAAGCTGCAGTACTTGATAGTGCTTCTGTTTCACTCATGGAGAGTAAAAAACAGATTACATCCAAGTCGCTTACCATGGCGATGATGATCGTGGTAACATTACCGATCGTTCTCGTATATCCTTTCGTGCAGAAGTATTTCGTGAAAGGCGTGCTAGTAGGCTCGCTGAAAGAGTAGTTTAACAACGGTTTAGGGCGAATAGCTTTGAACATATATATTTTTAGAATGAGAGGGGTTAAGGGAATGAGAAAGACAAGAAAGTCTTTGCTGTTACTCGTATCTTTAATTATGATACTGGCTACAGTTCTAGCAGGATGTGGAGGCAGCAAAAGTGCTGAGACTCCAGCTCCAACACCAACACCACCAGCGAGTGAGGGTGCTGAGAAGACAGATCCTCCTCCAGCAGAGGAGAACGACGGTAAATGGGTACTTGGTGAAAAGCCACTCAACTTCTCCATTTATTCTCACTACAACGATATCGACTTCCCTAAGTGGGAAAGCACTCCACTCGGTAAATATTTGGCTGAGAAGCAAGTAACGCTTGAAGTGATTGCGGCTAATGGAGCGGCTCAACAGAAACTTAGTTCCATGATGGCTTCAGACAGTCTGCCAGACGTAATTTGGGGTGGGCGTAATGACCCGGATGTTGAAAGACTTTATAAAGAAGGAAAATTGGTAGCTTTCGATCCTTACTTAGATAAGTATCCTAACCTGAAGACATGGATGACAGATTTGGACCTCCTTCGCCATGATGACGGAAAGATCTACATGTTCCCTAACTGGTATTCATCCAATCCTTTCGGTAATGCAGGTTATGTTGTGAATAAGAAAATCTATGAAGAGCTAGGTTCTCCTAAGCTTGAAACAACAGATGATTTGTACGCATATCTTGTAAAAGTTAAAGAAAAGTATGGCGATTCAATCATTCCATTTGAGCCAGCTCGTGGAGAAGAAAGACAAGGTCTTGGTGTGTTATACACTGCATTTGGAGAGGGAGCAAGCTACACGAACCTTAATGCCAACTTGCTTTCAGTTCCAAAGGATGGAAAGTTGACATCACTGCTTATGGATCCAGTATTCCGTGAAGCTCAGAAATATATTGCTAAACTTTACAGAGAGAAGCTTATCTCTCAAGATACATTCAGCCAAACGAAGGACATGGTTCTTGAAAAAGTAATGGCTGGTAGAGTGGCTGTCCATGCATCATCTAGTCCATTGGAAATGGCAGATCCAGCACATCGCGAAATGATCAAAGAAGATCCGAACTCTGGTTACTTCGTAATTAAGCCTATTCATAAGCCTGGTCTGGATCAAAGTAAGGTTTATCCAGGTACTTACACAAGCTTTGGATGGAATGCTGCATATATCACAACAGCTGCCGAAGACCCTGAAGCAGTCTTCGCATTCCTTGACTGGATGACAGGTCCAGAAGGTATGAACGTACAATTCTTCGGTCCTGAGGGTGGTAACTGGCAAGGATTTGATGAGAACGGTCAGCCGAACTTCACAGAGAATTATAATCCTGAAGAAGTAGCGAAAATTGCAGCTGATAATACCGCAGTTCAGATTGTAGGTAATACCAGCTACATTGACCCTTCGAAATACAAATACATGGCACAACTTCCGTTTGAAGAGCAAGACTGGACAGTACGTTATCAGCAGACGATCACTTGGCCGAGCCAATTGAATGTTACAGAGTTCAATAACATCGATCCAGATCCAGAATCAGATCTGGGAGTTGTTAAAACATCTGTAAACGAACTTTTCCTTGAAATCTATGCGAAGTCCGTAATGGCGAAGAGTGATGAAGAGGTTGACAAAATTCTTGATCAAGGTAACAAGGATTTGATGAGCCTCGGGTATCAAGATCTTCTTGACTATCGTACTGAGAAATGGCAGGCAAATCTCGCGAAAATGAAATAATTTATCCAATCGAATAATAGGAATGAACCATCCCAAAGAGTCCTCTGGATCTTTGGGATGGTTCTGTTTCATCATAAATCTTTCTGACATTGTATCTGATAGAGCCATTTGTATAGTATGATAATAATGTCTTGATAAGGGTAATTTTTACAAACGCCTAGGGGGAATTCCATGTACAAGGTGCTACTGGTTGATGATGAAGAGCTTGATCTGGAAGGAATGAAACGGTTCATTCCGTGGTCTGAGCTCGGCATGGAAGTTAAAGGGAGTGTTAACAATGCAGTGACAGCTTGTGAGGTTCTAGAGGCTGAATCTATTGATATTTTAGTCAGTGATGTTAACATGCCCTATATGTCAGGACTTGAGCTAGCGCGTATTGCATTAGAACGTAAACCTAACATCCGGATCATATTCGTCAGTGGATACCAAGAGTTTAGTTACGTGCAGGAAGCGTTGTCCTTGAAGGCGTACAGCTACGTACTGAAACCGATGAATGATAAAGAACTGATATCGTCCTTACTTAAGGTGAAACGTGATTTAGATGAAGAAAGAAAGCAGCGTGAGGTGGAGACCGCCTATCATGAGATGATTCCCATCGTCAAAAGTGATTTTCTTATACGCTTGCTTGAACAAGAGGAGACAGAAGAAACCCTGTCCATAATGAGTATTTCTTATGAATTCGAGCAGATGAATTGGCCGATTCGCGTCGTTGTTATGGAGCTCGATAATTTGTCATGGAGACAAGCGGGGGGACTTTCTTCGCAACGGGAAATGACAGGAATGTTTTTGCAGTATATCCATGAAGCAATCTCCTCACACGGGCCGGTTCCTTATTGCAAGCTGTCTCCGCATCGTATTGCGATGCTTCTAGAGGACAGCGTTACCAACCAGACTGTGAATCTATTAACGAGCGCAGTCCAGAAACGAATGACATCATCCTCGTTTACGACAGGAATTGGTGAGCCTGTACATTCGTTAGGTGAGCTTCAATTATCTTATAGACAGGCAGTAGAAGCTGTTGAGGGTAAGATGTTTCTTGGCAAGGGAAGTATTATCCGGTTCGAGGATGTGAGTACTGAGCCCGGGATGCTTGATGCGAGAATGCTGGATGAACGGATGAATATACTTATAAAAGCGATAGAGGAATACCAACTCGTCCAAATCTGTGATGAATTGGAGAACTTATTCGGTTCGATTCGAAGTTTGCGTTCTCGGTTTACCGTTCATAATATGTCCAACTATATCATTTGGAAGCTGGATCAATATTTAAACAGTAGAAACGAAGATTTGTTTGAATTGCTAGGGATGGAAATTCATCATCTGGATATTTTGATGCAATTTGAAACGGTAAGTGATATTCGCTCTTGGTTTATTTACCGAATATTCGAAATTTCTGAAAGATTATATGAGAAGTCCAATTCAAAGGATGGAAAGTTTATTCGAAATGTCATCCAAACGATGAAAGAGAGAATGAGTGAGAATATAACGATAAAAGATATTGCTCAACATTTTTCCTTCTCACCTAGCCATATAGGTTTTTTGATCAAAGAGAAGTCGGGGAGTACATTTAACGAGCTGCTTGTACAACTTCGCATGGAAAAAGCCTGTGAGCTATTAAAGCAGCCAGGTATAAAAATTTATGAAGTAGCCGATCAGGTAGGATATCGTTATCTTCCATATTTCAGTAGGCAATTCAAAGAGAAATTCGGTATGACACCTATGGAATTTCGAAAGAGAGAGTTAGAATGAACACACGCTGGATTCCATCGATGAGAGGAAATCACAAGAAACTGGGGTATATACCAATCGGGTACAAGCTGATGCTAACCTTTATGGTATTTATAATACTCTTGGTTTCTGTTAACTTCTATATATCGCACTCCATGTACGATGACACGATGCGGAAACAGACTCAGGTAAATATCCAGGGAACCTTGAAACAGATCAGAGATAATGTAGCTTATAAAGTGGATGATATCGTTCAGACGTCTGCGACATTGTATGATGATGCTACATTAGTTCAGAGTGTCCGCAGGAATTTGTCAGCCTTCGATAATCAAGATCGTATGAATAAAGTTATTTTTCCGAAATTGGACAGTGCGGTAAAAGCTGTAGGACTTAATTTGAGGTTATCTGTCTATTTTCATAATCAAACATTGCATGAGAGATATAAGAATTGGCGCGGAGAAAACAGCCAGGAGTTCAATGAACAAACCTCTGACATTTATTATATGAAACATATTTCTAATAAGTTTTGGTATTTTACGTTACCGGAAGAAAAGTATAATGAGACCATGGTTTGGAGGCAGGTAGAAGAGGACGAGCGGGATGGGCGGATCTCAATGATTCGACGAATTGTCGACATGGAAAACCCGGTTGAAATCAAAGAACTAGGAATTATGCGGTTCAGTGTTCGTTTATCTGAATTATTTGATAGTGTTGATTACACGAAGCTTGGCAATGGAAGTGTGTTATCGGTTCTGGATCCCTTTGGGAATGTCGTGTTTACTTCGGGGCAAATGACTGAAGACAATATTGAGAAACAAGCCAAGGTGAATAAATATGGCTCATCAGAATACGACAAACTGAATTATTTAACCATCGAGGAAGATTTACCGCAGAAGAATTGGAAGATTGTCGCACAAGTTCCAATGAATATTATTGACCAAGAAGCACAGCGAGTTCGAACTGCTTTTATTATTATCTGTATAATTTGCGTAATCATGTTTGCTTATGCGGGATATCTGATCTCTCAATCTTTATCCAAGCGAATCTTGAAGATTGTTGGAGTGCTTAATGCTTTTCGAGAAGGAGATTTGCATAAACGAATTGCTTATCGTGGAAAAGGGGAATTCCCTCAAATCGCCAATGCATTAAATGCGATGGGGGAGGATATCGAAGCTTTAATTAAAGAGGTATACTTGACCCAGCTTCAAAAAAAGGAAGCAGAGCTTGAAATGCTGCAGTCTCAGATCAATCCTCATTTTTTATACAATACATTATCATCGATTAACCAGCTCGCTAAATTTGGTGAGACCGAGAAGCTGCAGGATATGGTTGTACAGCTGGCACAGTTTTATCGTCTTACCTTGAATTCAGGCAGAACGATGATTCCAATTGCGGCAGAGATCGAGCAAGCGGATGCGTATTTGGAAATCCAAAAGGTGAAGTATGGCCAGCGGATGGAAGTAACCTATGACATTGACGTGGATATCTGGCCTTATGAAACAGTAAAGCTTATTTTGCAGCCTTTTATTGAGAATGTGCTTAAACATGCTTGGAGTGGGGATCGCATTCATATTCGAGTTGTAGTTAAAAAGATAGGCGACGATATTATATATCGGATCATTGATGATGGTTTGGGTATGAAGCAGGAACGAATTCAAGAGATATTCGATCCTCAAGACAATACGCATATGGGCTGCGGTATTCGAAATATTGATCAACGGGTCAAGCTGCATTACGGAAACGAGTACGGTGTATCTATTTTTAGTCGAGTCGGGATTGGTACCTCTGTTCAAATTCGTATACCTGCAAGAGAGAGAAAGTTAACCACACGAAATAGTAGAGTATAAGAGTCAGAGTGTAGGATTGCTTGTGATTTTTCCATTATTAAGGTGAAGCGTCACTGAATGTGCTTGCTTGAGAAGCTGAATTGAGTAATACTGTATGTCGAGACTATGGCCACATTTTTCATATGCGAACAAGTAGAAACGCTCTTTCGCCATGTTGAGGTGGATGAAGATGCCGTTTCTACTTTCTTGTGCGTATTTTTCTAAAATGATGGATATAAGGTTTTTAGTAGAAACGGATTAACATCCCGGTTAGGGGTGGAGACCGTTTTTTCTTAATTTTTACGAGAATACGGGAGAGACAGATGAAATTTTTACAACAGTATCCTAAGGAAGTAAGGGGTTTTCTCGTAGCGAGCCTTGTGAATTCCGCCGGCGGAGCACTTATGTGGCCGCTGACAACGATGTATGTGTTCGAAGAGCTTGGCCGGAATATGCAGGATGCAGGACTGGTTATACTGCTCCAGTCAATGGGGGGCATAGCCGGACAGCTGCTCGGTGGAGCGATGTATCACCGTATCGGAGTGAAAAGATTGATTGTCGGTTCACTGGTGCTGAATGCACTGGGACTGTTCTCACTACCGTTTATCAATGGCTTTTGGCCCATTTTGCTCCCAATGATGTTATTTATCGGATTTTGTAATGCGGTATCTTTACCGGCAATTCAGGCTTTTATTGGCTTCCGCTTTGCAGATCGGCGCGGAGAATTGTTTAATGTCATTTATGTTGCTAACAATATCGGAATTGCGCTCGGGACAGCGATGAGTGGCTTCTTGGCCGAAATCTCATATCACCTCAGCTTTGTGGCGAACGGTATAACATCATTAGGATTTGCGTTTTTCTTTCTGATCTATCTGACACGAATCAACGAATCAGAAAGCCAAGAACAGGAAGATCATCATCCGAAAGTGAAGGGTCCTTCACCTGCTGGACCTGGCGCATGGGCACTTCTCGGTAATATCCGGATCTATTTATTCATGGGCTTTGGATCACTCTTTATGTGGTTCGGTGTTTCGGTGTGGAATACGGGGGTATCACCTTTTATTATTTCAGAGGGAATGTCCAAGACAGCCTTCAGTTATTTGTGGACGATTAACGGAATTCTGATTTTTGTAGCTCAGCCGTTGACTACGCTGATCAAACGGTGGTTTGCTCGTACGGATACCGCTCAGTTGACGACCAGTGCGATTTTCTATATGGCTGCTTACATGGTCATTGTTCTAATGAACAACTATCCAGGCTTTGTCTTGGCTATGGTGCTTGCGACACTTGGTGAAATGTTAATTTCACCAGCCATCCCCGCATTTATTGCGGACCGTGCTGGGAATTCCGCTCCGTTCTACATTGGAGTGGCAGGAGGTATGGGCGCAGCTGGCCGGGTTATCGGTCCATACGCCATGGGAACGTTATATGATGGTGGCGGTTTGACGCCAGTAGCTTGGCTTGCTGTTGGCACGGCTGTCATGTCGTTCATATCATTCATTATCCATGCAAGGCTTAGCAAGAGCATTCCACTGCACGAGAATATCAGTGCTTAAAGGGACAGGCATATCGATAAGCAGGAGGCTGAATATTCGGCCTCCTGCTTTTTTACAAAATCTGAACGTTAAGAATAAGCTGATGGTATACTTATAAATATGAATGTTATCGAAAAAGAGGGATGCAGCGATGAGTACAAGTCAACAAATCTTGACGATCCGATTTTCCGAAATGAAGGACGCCGCTCAGCTCATGGAACTGGATGAACTGGTGTGGGACAAGTACACGGCACCCGAGCCGCTGCATTGGACTTCAAGGGATAACTACCTGCTGCATTGTCCTCCAGGCTCCCAGCTTGTAGCTGTCAGCGGAGAGGAAGTATGCGGATATGTCGGATTTCGTGAACCGACAGGGCTTGAAAGTAACAGCCATGTGTACGAGTTAAGTATCGCGATTCACCCTTCTCATCAGCGGAATGGGCTTGGCTACCGTCTTTTACAGGCGGTAAAGGAAATGGCGAGTCTTGAGGATAAGACTAAGCTCAGGTTGAGGGTGCTTTCCAGTAATCCAGGTGCAATCGCATTTTATAAGGCATGTGGATTTCATGAGGAAGGTCGGCTCGTGCGGGAGTTTTTTGTGGATGGACGTTATGTGGATGATATACAAATGAGTTATTTCTTATAAGACTTTTACTTGAATGAGGGGGCCCGGCAGATGCCGGGCCTTTTCGTGACGATGTCCATTCCGCTCCGTATCTCTGGACAATGTCTCTGTGTCTGAACTATGCTTTAAGCAAGCATAAAGACGGAGGTATGGTATATATGGCTGCAAGCATTGTATCCCTGAATGTGGGTAAGCCCATCACGGTTGATTACCTCGGCAAATCCTTGTCGACAGGAATTTATAAGCAACCGGTTGAGGGTCCTCTTTATTTGGGCTCTGAACAGTTTGTAGGAGATGGACAGGCCGACTTGGTGAATCATGGAGGCCCGGATAAGGCGGTTTGTGTGTATCCTTTTGAACACTATGCTTACTGGGAGCAGGTGTTGGAGAAGAAGCTGGAATATGCAGCGTTCGGTGAAAATATGACCGTAAGAGGATTGCTTGAGCATGCTGTGTACATCGGTGATGTATATCAAGTGGGTGAAGCAGTCGTTCAGGTGAGTCAGCCTCGTTATCCCTGCTTTAAGTTATCCCAAAAGCATGGTGTAAAGGATATGCCAGCGCGGGTTTTAGCAACAGGGTACAGCGGATTTTATTTGCGAGTGTTGGAGCAGGGCCATGTATCTCCGGATTCGCAACTCGTACAGCTTGAGTCTCATCCAGCAAAGGTAACAGTCCTTGATGTTCTTAATCTGCTTACGAATGGAAGACAGGATGAGGCAGGACTGCGGAGGATGGTAGAGATTGAGGCGCTGGCAGAATCCGTGCGTCATAAGTTTCAAAGTTGGATCGAAAAGCTGCAGTAGCGCTGAGATTTACTCGGATAGCATACATATTCTATCGATTAGAGGATAAGGTATGAAGTAATAATAACCACCCTTCTACCATACACGGAAGAAGGGTGGTTATGAATATTGATTAGAGTGTCCTAAATACACTCCTGATGAGTGCTCTAACGTTATCTTTTTAGGGACTGTGAACGGTTCATCTGTTCGGCTATGGTTATCTCATCCGTTTCCATTCGCTTTGAATCATGCCATAAACAGCATGATTGACGAACCCCTGCGGGAGTTTCTCGGCTTCGCGGATAATACCCTCCAATACGAATCCAAGACGTTCCGGGATGGCACGGCTCCGGCGATTGGTGGTAGCGCAGCGAATTTCCACACGATTCAGGCCCATCCGCATGAGCGCATGGTCCGTGAAAGCCCGGCAAGCACTTGTCATCAGGCCCTGCCCCTGAAACTGCTTGTCAAGCCAATATCCAATGCCTACTGACCGGTTATTCCAGTCGATTTCATGAAACGAAATGGTTCCGGCCAGCTCTTCACGTACCCAGATTCCCGCTGAGAATCCTCCATTTTCGGACGCTTGTTTCATGGCTCCTTTGATATAGTTAGCACTATGTTCTACCTCCGTAACGGAATCCACCCAAGGAAGCCACTGTCGGAGACGGTCACGAGACCGGTCGGTAAGTTCAAAAAGAGCGCGTGCGTGCTCGGGTGCAAGCGGACGCAGTTCCACATGATCATCTAATACATATGTAAACATGATTCAACTCCTTATTATGTTTGATATGATTAACGTGTGGGTTTCACTTTTTGCTCGAGAGCGTAGATGTCCTCCTCTAAGGATACCATCCGTTGGGTGACCAATTGTCGGCAGTCATCCAGAGCTTGATTGTACACATGCGGACGAATTTTCTCTATGAAGAACTCGAGTATGCTGTCCGCTGCCAAATGTCCAAGCGTTTCTCCGCGCTCTACTTCAAAATATTCCTGAATCTGCTCGATCAGAAGCTCACGTTGCTCTTTCGGAAATTTCATTGGTTTCATCGGTTGAACGGACCTCCTTTTTCGTTATTTTCTTCCATGCTAACCTATAAAAAAGCCTTCGTCAAAGCTGTTTTGTCGAATGGAAGTACATGATTTTTCCTTTTTGACTAGTTTCCAGAAATGGATAACGTATTGCATGCTTCATAGCGCTTCAATCCTCGCAGATTCCTTGAACAATCCGGGCGTTACAGGTATATTTAAAGGAAACTCGTTTATACAGGAAAAGAGAGAAAAAACAGGACGAAAGGTTGATTAACGTGGAGAACCATCCTGAAACACCCTCCAATTTCATAAAAAACATCATTACCGAAGACCTGAAGTCCGGTAAAGTCAAAGAAATCGTAACTCGATTTCCTCCGGAACCGAATGGATATCTTCATATCGGTCATGCGAAGGCAATCTGGATTAACTTCACATTAGCAGCTGAGTTCGGCGGCAAAACGAATTTACGTTTTGATGATACGAACCCGGTTAAAGAAGATGTGGAATATGTTAATTCGATCAAGGAAGACGTAAAGTGGCTCGGTTACGACTGGGATCAACTTCGCTTTGCTTCTGATTATTTTGAAGAAATGTATAACCGTGCGGTGCTTCTGATCAAGAAAGGTAAAGCGTATGTTGATGATCAATCAGCAGATGAAATTCGTGCGAACCGCGGGACACTGACTGAGCCTGGACAGAACAGCCCATATCGTGATCGCAGTGTGGAAGAGAACCTGGATCTATTTGAAAGAATGCGTGCAGGCGAATTCGCTAACGGGGAACGTGTTCTTCGTGCGAAGATCGACATGTCCTCTCCGAACATCAACCTGCGTGATCCAGTCATCTATCGAATTTCCCATGCGCATCACCATAATACAGGGGACAAATGGTGCATCTATCCGATGTATGCTTTTGCTCATCCGATTGAGGATGCTATTGAAGGTGTTACACACTCACTCTGTTCGCTTGAGTTCGAGGATCAGCGTCCGTTCTATGACTGGGTTATCGCTGAATGTGAAATGCCGTCTACACCGCATCAGTATGAATTTGGTCGCTTGAATGTAGCTCAGACGGTTACGAGCAAGCGTAAGCTTAAGCAGCTTGTGGATGAGAAATATGTGGATGGATGGGATGACCCACGTATGCCAACCATCTCCGGTCTTCGTCGTCTGGGATATACACCGGATGCCATTCGTAACTTTGTCTTCGAGACAGGTATTTCAAAAGCATATGGCCAAGTGGACCGTCAAGTGCTAGAGCACTTTATTCGCGAAGATCTCAAGCTTAAAGCACCGCGGACAATGGCTGTGCTTGATCCACTCAAAGTGGTCATTACCAACTATCCAGAAGGACAAGTGGAATGGCTTGATGCAGAGAACAATACAGAGAATCCGGAGATGGGCATTCGTCAAATTCCATTCTCACGTGAAATTTATATTGAACAGGAAGACTTTATGGAGAATCCTCCGAACAAGTATTTCCGCTTGTTCCCAGGTAATGAGGTTCGCCTGAAGCATGCTTATTTCATTAAGTGCAATGACTTTATTAAGGATGAGAATGGCAAGGTAATTGAGATTCACTGTACGTATGATCCTGAGACGAAGAGTGGAACTGGATTTACAGGCCGTAAGGTGAAGGGGACGATTCACTGGGTAGAGGCAACACAGGCAGTTCCTGCTGAATTCCGTTTGTTCGAGCCGCTCATCAAGGATGAGGAGTCAGAAGAAGAGATCAAACAAGAAGTAGCGGGAGATGTTGCTTCATCCGAAGAAGAGGTCGAAACCGCAGAAAAGACGTTCCTGGATTTTGTGAATCCGAACTCCCTGCAGATTGTGCATGGATTTGTAGAACGGAATATGATGGATGCTAAGCCACAGGACAAGTTCCAGTTCTTCCGTCATGGATACTTTAACGTAGACTCTAAATATTCAGAGCCAGGTCGTCCGGTATTTAACCGTGTCGTATCCCTGAAAAGCTCGTTCCAGTTACCGAAGAACTCTTAAAATCGGTAATCGGTATATAGAATTGATGAAACAAGGCCCGGAAGATCCCTTAGAGGGGGATGCTTCCGGGCCTTGTCATATATGCATGTTATCTAATTGCTGGAGTAGGGTTCTTCTTCATAGTCTTCGTCGGTTTCATCGATAGGCGTCAGATTGTATTCCTGCTTACGCAGCATATACCACATCGATCCAAAGCCAATGGCACCCACTAAGGCAAGCATCATACCGATTTGATACATCGTTTGTGCGCCGAAATTCTGGAACATCCAGCCGCCGGCGATACCGCCGATGACACCGGATATACCGCTCCAGGATAATGTGTAAATGGCTTGACCTGACGCGCGGTATTGGCTTGGAACAAATAGCATCGTTAGCTGAGTTCCAACATAGAAATACCCACCAAAGGTGACGCAGTGCAGGATCTGAATAAAGGCAACTTCCAGTGGTGTGGAAGCTTCGGCCATGAGCAGCCAGCGCAGTGAGAAGAGTAGACTTACAACGGTTAAACAACCAATCATGACATTGATTTTTCGTTTGAGATAACGATCACAGAGCAGGAAGATGGCCACTTCAAAGATGGAAGAGAAGAAGATAGCCAGTCCAACCATTTGTTTGGTGCCTCCAAGATCCAGAATATACAGAGACATAAACGTATTATTCATCGTATTTGGTATGGATACAATAATTCCTAGGAAGATGAACCATATAAAGTATGGATTGAGAAATAACTTGCTGAAGCCCCGTATGCTGACTGTGGCAGAGCCTGTCGTCTTCTGGATATTCGGAAGAGACAGCATAAACATAGCGGCAATAACCAGCATAATAGAAAAGACGATAGAGATGCGACCAGATCCTAGCATTTCAATTACAGGTCCAGCTGCAATAGCTGTCAGTGCCCATCCAAGCGAGCCCCACAGCCGGAAAGAACCGAATTTATGCTGTGTGCCTTCAATGTATCCAAGAATAAGTGTATTCGTCTGTGAGAACATAGGTGTCTGAAAGAAATAGAATACAATCATTGTTGCATAAATCATTGCGTATGTGTTCGCCTGAAAAACAAATTGGACAAGCAGCAGCGTCCCCGTCATCATAATAAGAATAACGCGTTTGATGTTCTCTGCTCGGTCACTCCAATATCCCCAGAATGGATTGGCAAACACAGAGACGAATGGGGCAATGGCCATGAGGCTGCCGATCTCCACCTTGTTCATGCCGATATCCTGAAGATATAGTTGAAAGAACCCGGTGAATATAACCATGGTTCCATAAATGAAAAAGTTATAAAGTTTCAGAGACTTTAAAGATGATTGAGCGTTCATATCCTGCAAATAGGTCATTCCTTTCAAACCGAGTGCAATACAGAAAATGGCCTGAGTAGCCGAATATCTACTTTCAATGTATCACGCATTGAAAAGGGATACAAACCATCTTCTATGTGTTTATCCATTTTTTTGAAAAGTAATACAAGTGTAATAAAAGCGGAGGATAATGGTTCTGACGATATATTTATGACAGGTAGTGACAATGAGAATGTTAATGAAAGGAGACGAAGAATGGGAGATTCACAGAGAGTCCAGTCACGGTTTATGGAATTTCCGATACTAACGGGTATTATTCTAGCTGGAGGATCTTCACGACGGATGGGATGTGACAAAGCGATGCTGCCAGTGGGCGGCGTGTCATCAATAAAGCGGGCGCAACGATGTCTTGAGGAAGTATGTGATGAGGTACTTATATCTGTAAATACTTCGAATCCATATGACTTTACTGGATTAAGGACCGTTGAGGATATGTATACGGGGAAAGGACCGATGGCCGGGCTGCACGCTTGCCTTAGGGCGTCTAGAACCGAGTGGAATGTGGTAGCAGCCTGTGATATGCCTTTTGTTAGTACAGCAATTATTCATGGACTGTTGCGCGAAGTATCCTCATCTGGGGGTAAGGTTTCCAAATCAGGTTCAACAGGTGAAGCTAAATCTGATGAAACTCCTCTGAACGCAGTGATCCCTGTAATGGATGGACAAATACAACCTTTGCTCGCTCTTTATCACCGAGATGTTCTAGCAAGTCTGGAGAACCGCTTGAAACGAAATGAACTGCGTATGAAGGAATGGTTAGGTGACTTAAATATCCTCTATATTTCGGTAGAGGAACTATCTCGTCTGACGGGAAGATCGGCTGATAGGGATTTATTTAACATGAATCGACCTGAGGACTATGAGATTGCTTGTCGGTGGGCAGAACAATTAGAGGATATTGAATACGATCATAAATAAATAAAATTTAAACAGTAAAATTCGTGGATAAAATGAAATGGTGTGAATTGTATCACAGGAAACGTTTTCAAATTTCACTATACTGTGGTTAGAGGAATATAATTCCCCCTTTAGGAAATATGCGCTTAGGAAAAGAATGCTCCATCCCTGCAAGGATGGCAACTATTTTTCACAGTAATTCCCAAAATGCCCCTTAACTACCGTTAACCATTTTTCATTATTCTCCCCATGATCGAAGCATATGAGATATACTGTGAAGGATATCACATCCAACAAGAGGTCACCATTAGGAGGTTCGATATGGCGATATCGTCTGTTCAAACATTGGAGGTACCTGACGTCTGTCACAGGTGGCTGGAGAATCGCGGAGCGATATATCAGCTGCTCACTGAATTTCTTGGCAACTGGCCTACACTGTCTTTAGTTGCACATTGGAGTCGTAGTAGCGAAATCGCAAAAGCCGCGGAATTAACCCGCGGAGGCCGTGAATTGATGCAATACTTGAGCGGTCGTTCACCAGAGGAACTCGTGAGAATTTGCGAACAGGAAAGTGCGGAATATCGCAGGTTATTGCTTTTTTCGAAGCAACGACCGCTTGCAGAGTCACGCTACTCTCCTTATTCGCCCAGTTCACAGGATTTATCTGATTTTTATGCTTCGGTTGGAGTCGCTTTTAAGAAAGTTAACGGGGAGCCTGACGATCATCTTGCGATAGAACTTGAATTCATGACCATCCTGCATGATCGCATGCTGAATAGTGTTTACTCCGAGGATAGTATGCTGGAGTTGATGGAAATACAAGAGAGGTTCCTCGATGAGCATCTGCTCACCTGGATTCCGGCATTATGTAGAGAATTGAATGCTTCAACAATAAGTCCGCTTTACTCAGCAGTTTCATGTCTGTTGGCAGAATTCCTAGAGTATGATTTAGCAATGTTGCGCACTTGGAGAAAATCATGTCAGTCTATTGTTGAGCCGGTTCGTGAGGTAGTACTGGTATAAGCTCCTTCACATAAGAACAAATGATAAAGAGGCACACTTCCCAGATCGGGAGGTGTGCCTTTTTTATGAATTAATCTTCGATTTGTTTTTTGCGGAATTTCATTAGGAATTCATACACTACAGGAACAACGACGAGGGTCAGTAAGGTTGAACTGATCAAGCCGCCGATAACTGTGATACCGAGTCCGCGTGAGATGATCCCTGCACTGTTCTCCCATCCGAAGACCAGTGGAAGCAATGCACCGATCGTTGCCAGAGCTGTCATCAGGATAGGACGAAGACGTGTCGCACCGGCCTCAAGAAGCGCATCTCGTGTTGACATTCCCTCACGTTCCTTATGAATAACGCGGTCAATCAATACAATCGCGTTAGTCACAACGATACCGATCAGCATCAGTACACCCATCAGAGCGGATACGTTTAGTGTTTCACCCGTGATCAGGAGTGCCACAATCGCTCCGATAACGATGAACGGAAGTGAGAACAGGATTGCAAACGGTGCAAGTGCACCACCGAAGGTAACAACAAGAACAAAATAAACGATAGCAATTGCAGCCAACATGGCAAGACCAAGCTGGCCAAAGGTTTCGTTAATCTGCTCGGTAACACCGCCAAAGGATACGGAAATCCCTTCAGGAAGCTCCATCTTATCGATTTCAGCTTGCAGATTCGAGGAAGCACTACCTACGTCTGTTGTAATGATGTCTGCATTGACAGTAACGACCATTTTGCCATCGATGCGTGTGATCGAGTCAGGCGAGGTGCCTTTCTCTACTTTAGCGACATCCTTGATTGGCACTTCCATACCAAGTGGTGAAGTTACTGTCTTATTTTGGATATCCTCAATACTCTTATACGTCTGACTGTCAGCTTCGATATACACCTTATAGGATTTATTCTCGATTGCAATCTCAGTTAATACTGGGCGTTCACGCATTGGGCTAAGCTCCATAGCAAGTTGACCTGCTGTTAAGCCCAGAGAGCTAAGCTTCTCTTGATCTGCTACGAGTGTGTATTGCTCATACGCTTCGGACAAGCTGGTTTCTGCATTTTCGAAGCTGGCGGTATCCTTCTTCGCCAGTTCCAAAATCTCATCAGCTACCGGTTTAATCTGATCTAGTGAATCACCAAAGACATTAACGGTTAGCTGGTTGCCGCCCATACCGCCCATGTCCATGCTAGACCATACGCCTTCCGGAACTTCTTTCTCAAGTCCTTCGACCAACTCTTTCTTCACATCTTCGAAGTTCTTTGTATCCGGATCATACATGACATAGAACAGTCCTGAATTGGCTGAACCCATACCAAGTGGGTTGCTGCCACCGATGGAGAACTGCATGCTTTGGACTCCATCTTGTGCAAGAATGTATTTCTCCGCTTTCAATGCACGCTCCTCAACATCTTCCAGACGGTCGCCCGGTTGAGGGGAGTAGGTAACCATAGCGTACTTGTCTTCTTGATCTGGCATAAAGCTGACGCCCACGAATTTCGTGAGAAACAGGCTGCCGACAAGAAGCAATATGGCAACACCGAAAGTGATTAGCTTGTGATTCAGCGTCCATCTTAGCGCGGATTGATAGCCGCGAGCGAGTGTGCCTGGTCTTTCGTCATGGTTCTGCTTATTCTTAAGCCCTTTACGGAATAGAGTATGCGCAAGTGCAGGAACCAATGTAATGGCTACGACAAGTGATGCGAGAAGAGCGAATACCATTGTCATTGCAAATGGAATGAACAGCTCACCGACCATACCGCTTACGAGGACGAGCGGCAGGAATACCGCGATCGTTACAATCGTTGAGGACATGATTGGTGTGAACATTTCACGTGTAGCTGCACTAATCAGCTCACGACCACGCAATTTCTCGCTGGATAAAGTCATTCTTCGATATATATTCTCAATAACGACGATGGAGTCATCGACTACCCGCCCAATGGCAACCGTCATCGCACCCAGTGACATCATGTTCAGTGTAATGTCCATCTGCTGCAGACACAGCACAGCAATGAGCAGCGACAATGGGATGGAAATGATTGAAATAATTGTAGAACGGATGTTACGCAGGAAGAGCATAATAATAATGACGGCGAATAATGCTCCGTACAAGGCTTTGAACAACATGGTATGAACAGAGTCTTCGATTGGTTTACCCTGATCAAGCATGATCGTTAAGTCCATACCTGGATACAGTTCTTTCAGTTCTTCCGTCTTGTCTTTCACCAGGTTTACGACATCCACGGTATTGGCATCATTCGCTTTGACAACCTGTACACCTATGGATTCTTTACCGTTGGTACGGGAGATGGATTCTGCTTTACCAATGACTTGGATATCAGCAATGTCACTCAGCTTCACAGTTGGAATACCGAAGGAAGCTGCTCCGTTAGGAGCGCTCGCAGCTGCACCATTTTGTCCAGCGGCACCGGCAGCGCCTGCACTTGCATCAGCACCAGCTGCTCCACCAGCTGCTCCACCAGCACCTGCGTTAGCACCTGAACCGCTTCCGCTTGGGATAACTGGAATCGCGATATTCTTCAGATCATCGATACCGATAATGCCGCCATCGACGGCAACGGCTTTTTGTGATTCTTCCATCTCGAACAATCCGAGTGGAGCATACAAGGCTGAGCCCTGAACGATTCCCTTAACGGTATCCTCAGTGAGGCCGAGTTCCTCCATTTTCTTCTGGTTGAACTTTATGCTCACTTCATTAACGAATTGGCCGGAAACCTGTAGGGAAGCGACACCTTCCAGATCCTCGAGCGCTGGCACGATATCGTTCTCGGTTATGCGTGTCAGCTCATCAAGCTCGGTGCCTTCCTTGTTCGCAATACTAAGTGATACGACAGGCATCGAGTTAAGGCTGAACTTGGAAATTTGAGGCTTCTGTACATCTTCAGGAAGCTTTACCTCATTAAGAGCCTCCCGTACTGCAGCAGTGGCGTTATCGAGATCTGCACCATAATTGAATTCAATGAACAGATTCGATGCGTTCTCCATGGACGTGGAAGTTACGGTTTTGACGCCATCCACGTTCCGTAGTCTAGTTTCCAGTGGTTTCGTGACATCCTGTACGACACCCTCAGGTGCAGCCCCCGGATAGATCGTTGTGACACTTAGAAACGGGACGTTAATGTCCGGAATGGTTTCTTGTTTCATGGTCACACCGCTGTATAATCCACCAAAAACAACAATGATGGTCAACAGCCATATCGCAAACTTGTTGCGAAGCGAGAAGTCGATAATCCATTTCATAAGACGGTTGTTTCTCCTCTCCCAATTACCTTTTTGTCTATAAATCTACAGCTTTTCCTGGGTCCTTCCATCCGAAGAAAGATAGAAGAGGTCCATAATGCTGTGGATCGTTGTTCTTAATTCCCCATACAGCTCATCGATACCCGCGATCCCTTCAAGATTTCGAAGCATGCCACTTAAGATTACGCGTCTTGGATGCATTCCAAGCAGTTCCTTCTCCATCAGACTCAGTGAATCCAATGCATCACGCAGCACCTCTGGATCAAGAGAAAGCTCCTTTAGCTGCAGCTTCAGTGACTTGATCACAATCAAGGGGTGACGTGAAAAGCGTGTCTCCTCCGGACGAATACCTGAAAGCCGCTCCCAAGTTTCGATAGGGATGAGAGGGGCGGGTCTTCTGCGAAGCAGACTATCTGTGATGTCATCCAGCATCGTGGTCAGGTGGTTCGTTAGAATACCTACATTCAGCGGCAAGCCCGGGAGGAATAAGAAGCGAATATAGGAGCCCAGCATACCACCAACCAACATGGCAATTTCCATCGTATAGGGTTCAATATCTGCCCCGTATACCGAGCGAAGCTTATTCTTAAACCATAGCAGCGCTTTGTTCATTTCCTCATTTGCACATTCATGATCGAAAGGAGGTTTCCCTGCCCCCGGGTTCTCATGGATTTGCCTCAACAGAAACTCCCGAACTTCCAGGAAATGCACAAGCAGGACTTCAACCTGTTTGCAAAGCTGCTCTTTAGGGGTAAGATTAGACTCTTGATCGACCTGAACCACTTCATCCCGGATTCGAAGCACGATATATTCGTAGATACTTTTTTCCAGATCCTCTTTTGATTTAAAATGAAGGTAGAGGCTACCCTTCGATATTCCGCACACTTCTGCAATTTCTTGCATGGAGGTTGCTGCGGATCCTTTTTTTGAAAAAAGCTGCATGGCGGTCACCATGATCTGCGTGCGCTTCTCTGCTGTCTTATCCGACAATCTGTTCTTCACCTCGCTTCAGAACTATGTAGTTCTCCTACTGACCAGTTGGTCAGAATTAATTATATATAAAAAAAACGACTGTTACAAATTTCCGTAACAGTTGTTTTATTGGAACTGCTAAGCTATAATTTTCAAACCTACAGCAGCACATAAAATCATGGAAATAAACAGTACTCTACGCCATTCTTTCGGTTCCCCGAATAGAAACATGCCGGTTAAGGCACTGCCGACTGTCCCGATACCTGTCCAGATTGCATAAGCGGTACCCATCGGGATTGCTGTCATTGCGTAGGACAAGAGAGAAAAGCTGCCAGCAAAGGACACAAGCATTAGGATAAAGTAGGCCAAACCTTTGTGCTGAGAAACGCCTTTAATCCCTATGACACCTGTAATCTCGAAACTTCCGGCTAATATCAATGCGATCCAAGCCATTAGTTTGTCACCTCCTGATCTTGACCATCAGAGTCATCCGTTACGAGCTTAAGTCCTATAACGCCTGACAATAGAATGGCGATCAGAATGATTTTAGTAAGTTTAAATGGTTCTCCAAACAGAAGCATTTCTGTAGTCACTGTCCCTGCAGTACCGATACCTGTGAAGACAGCGTAAACGGTTCCGACTGGAAGTCGCTTAGCTGATTCTATAATGAGATAGAAACTTAAAATAATAGCAATTGCGGTACCGAGCCACTCCCATATAGTATTGGAATGGCTCAAACCTATAACCCAGATGATTTCAACCAATCCAGCGAGTAAAACGTAAAGCCAATTTCGATTCATAATAGATACTACCTGCTCCCTATATATAGATTCGTGATGTTATCTTTCCTTGGTCACACCTGACCAATACACAGGCCATACCTGCTCCAACCGCCGAGTTGAACGCTCTTCACCACCATAAAGGATTTCAACATCAATACCGTCCATCAGCGTGATGAAGGCGAGTGCTGCTTGCTGTGGATTCTGAATAATGTCTCCTTGTACGGGACAGCCTTTAGCTAGTAGAACAGCTAGATTTTCTTCCTGTTGATCGAGGAAAGGATACACCATACCCATTACCTCGTCATATAGCGAGTTTGGCGGGAAGAATGACATTCGCAAGAAGAACTTCGTCTCTTGATCTTCGTGATATTCCCTCTGTCTATGCATTAAGAATCCTTTCAGCAGCTCTTCAAGGGGGCGTGCTTTATTGTCTGTGAAATACTGCTGAATCTTCTCCTCTTGTCTTTGAAAGACCGTCTTTAGCAACTGCAAGAATAAATCCTCTTTGCTAGCAAAGTGAGCATATATAGAGGGCTTTTTAATACCGCAATCATCAGCGATATTTTTCAACGAGGCTCCTTCATACCCGTCTCTGGCAAAATGGACAAGAGCTGCCTGCATGATCGTCGAAGAACTCATATTACTTTCACCTACCTAACGTTCGTTAGTTCATGTTGTATTTTTTCAAATTTGAAGCTGATTGTCAAGTGAAATTCGGAAAGATGGTGCTTCCAAATAGAGAGCGTTTACAGGTCAAACAAAAGTTACAACTTTGTCTTAATCGATGATTTTGATTCTAGAACGTAGGAAGTACGTAAGAGTTCATGTAGAATATGTTGGACAGAGGTTCAGGGCAGCTATGATCTGAATTTCTGATATAAAGAGAGCGGGGTTACTAGAAATGAGAAAGGGAATACAGGCTGTCTTAATAACGGCGATTTTAATCGCGTTTTATTATTTCGGTTTCGGTTATTTTGGTAAAACGGCTGGTACAGTTGTCAGTGTGTTCTCTACGTTGACCGTTATTTCCATCAGTGTGATGATATTTATGGAGAACCGTCAGCCTTCGGCAACGATGGCTTGGATTTTATTATTGGCGTTGATTCCGATTGTAGGGCTTCTATTCTATTTATTGTTTGGACAGAACTATTTCAAACGAAGAAAATATGATAAAAAAGCACAGCGGGATATTTTAGCTTACGAAAGTGAAGTGCTTCAGCGTAGTACGCCGGACTTGACCTCTTTCCGTCTGGAGCATCAGCAGCTGCTGCAGCTGTCGCAGCGACTCGCGCGAACACCAATTTCTTTTTCTACAGAAACCAGAGTGCTCACGAACGGCGAGGAAACCTTCTCCGCACTCCTACCGGAATTACAGAAGGCCAGGCATCATATTCATATGGAATATTACATATACCGGGCAGATGAGATCGGGACGCAAATACAGCAGATTTTGATGAAAAAGGCTAGAGAGGGCGTATCCGTACGATTTATGGTCGACGCTGTCGGCAGCCTGCAGCTGTCTTCTTCATTTTTAAATGAGATGAAGGAAGCTGGTGTGCAGGTCGCTGTGTTCGGAAGCCCTAGGACGATATTCTTCACCAGCCGGGTGAACTATCGCAATCACCGAAAGATCGTCGTTGTTGATGGCAACGTGGGCTTTATGGGTGGATTGAATATCGGAGATGAATATTTAAGCCGTAACAAAACCTATGGCTTCTGGCGCGATACGCATATGCTTGTGCGCGGTGAAGCGGTGCGAACACTGCAGGTTATTTTTATGCAGGACTGGAAGTATGTCATGGGTGAAGAACTGGCTGAGCAGGAGTATTATTCCCCAGATTTGCTGGAGAACCGGAACGGGGCGGTACAGATCATTGCCAGTGGTCCCGATAATGAACGCAGAGCACTTAAAAATATATTTTTCTCCATGATTGTATCGGCCCGTAAATCGGTATGGCTTGCTACGCCTTATTTCATTCCGGATGATGATATTTTAACGGCTCTACGCGTGGCTGCCCTGTCTGGGCTGGATGTGCGTATTTTATTTCCGGCTAAACCGGACAAGTGGCTCCCGTTCTTGGCGTCCCATTCCTATTTTTCAACACTGCTTGATGCAGGAGTTCGTATTTACGAGTATGAAAAAGGGTTTCTGCACTCCAAGTTGTTGATTGTGGATGGTGTAATTGCGACAATCGGAACAGCGAATATGGACATGCGAAGCTTCCATCTGAACTTTGAAGTGAACGCACTGCTTGTTCAGACGGAGAGTGTGCAGCAGATGGTGAACGATTTTGAACGTGATTTGCAATATACACGATTGATTGACCAGGATACATTTATGAATAAACGGATCATCGTCCGTGTTCTGGAATCTGGAGCGCGGCTCATGTCGCCGCTTCTGTAATATAAACAAGAACCACCGGTATGTGGCAGCTAAGGATGCGAATAGTGCCTTTGCTGCCCCGGTGGTTCTTTATGTTATTCATTAGAAACGGGCCGCAAAGTCCCGGATCTCTGATTAAAAGGTTGTGAAGCCAAGAATCTTCTGCAACCTAAAGACGATGTCCTTGATCCATGTTGATTTCTCGTCATATGCGCTGAAATCAAGTGTGAATTCTGCATCACGATTAGTCCACAGTCTGTCGAAATAATCATCGAGCTGTCTCTTTAGCAGATGATCCTGCGGCACTTCCACCCACATGTTGTTCTCCAGGTTATAATCTTTCAGATTTCGAGGAGTAAAATTGGTTGAACCTCCAATGATGATCGACTTACCGTTCGGTTTCGCGATATATAATAGCTTCGTATGATACTGTTCTTCACCCGTATTATACCAGCGGATCGCAATGGAATGGTTCGACGATTGGAGCAGATCTGCGGCAGCAGGGCGGTTTGGAATGCCGATTTTATCGCGTCCGAATGCATTTTGATTCGGATCAAGGATAAGGCGGACATCGACGCCCCGAGCAGCGGCGAGGGTCAATTCGTCCATTACTTTTCCCTCTGCCAGATAGAACATACCCATCCAGAGCACATCACCCGGTTCGGCTTGCTGAATACTCTCCAGCACATACTTATAGACCTTGCCTTCTGTGAGATACCGGATACCAATCGATTTCTGTGACGCGCCTGCATATGCTGTCGTCTGAGGCCTGTATTCAGGGAGTTTAAAACCTTCGGATAAGTCCACAGCTGCCTGCTCGGCAGCAAGGACATCCTTGATGATATCTCCACCTGCTTCGATTGCAATGTTGGAATGATAGGCGCTGGCGTCATGTATATTGGCGGAGGTTATGAGGGCTGTCTTTTCACTGACCACAACTTTTCGGTGGTTTGCTTTTACATTAAGCAGCTTCAAATAAGATCGCACGGTAATAGATGGGCCATTGTTAGCCATCAGATTTGGTAGGGTACCTGTTCCAGATTGACCGAACCACTGGAAGAAGGTGCGCCATACAGCTGAATAAAGCGGGGTCGAATCCCGCAGCTTATCTACATCCGTCATGACCACTGTAATGCCTGCGGCTTTCATGCTTTCGAGAAGCGGATTCGGAGCTGAACCATAATTGGTATTTACCTCATCGGTAATGAACACGATCTCCATATGCGGATTGGATTTTTTATGCTGAATCAGCTGCTTGGTTATATCACGACTAACCGTTGGGAATTTCTGATCCTTATGTGTGTAATCGTTGAACAGAAACATATCGATGACGAGAAATTGTCTGGATTCATCGATGATCTGTCCAATTCGCTTATAGATCTGCTGCTCGTGAACGGGCTGTCCATCCTCCCCTGTATATGTTAGATCGGTCCAGAACTTCACCTCATCGGTATGATAGAGGGGACTTTCATAAGAAATTCCGGGAGGCAGAGGTTTCAGCATATGGTATAACATCACGGCAATGAGCCAAAGTGTAAGTAATAGTGCTGCGATAACAGCTTTATGTAACCTGGATTTTTTTCGCGAAACTGCTATAAGTGAGGTGCTTCTGGCGTTAGGCAGAACTTTTTTATTATGTTCAGGATCTGTAGCACTTTGCTGATTACGGAATAAGTCACTGAATGGCATAAGTAACCTTCTTTCTAGAGGAGATATGACCTATTTAACAACAAGTGGGAGCTTTTGAAGCACCTTCACACACCTTGCCGTCAGTGATGGTGGGGAGCTTAGCTTGGTCGACATAAGTTTGGGGGAAATGTATAATCAATTTAATTTGATAGAACCGAATAGATTGTTTCGATAACACAAGGGGAAGTACCCCTTAGACATACCGAAAGGCAGGGGAATACGTGTATTCCATCAAGCAGGTGTCCGCTATGTTAGGTATGCCAGCAGTAACGATTCGAGCTTGGGAGAATCGTTACGGTGCCGTGAGTCCGCTGCGTACGGAATCGGGCTACCGTATGTACACACCAGAGGACGTGGAGGATTTACGCTGGCTGAAGGAGCAAGTCGAGCTAAAGGGTACGAGCATTTCACAAGCTGTCCGGGAGCTAAAGATGGACAAAAGTGTTTTTGCCAAGATCGATTCTTTTCCTCATTTGGCATCCCAAGGCTCCGAAGATGCTTTTGAACAAATGAGCGGAAAAATATTTGAGGCATTGTTTAAGTTCCAGACAGAAGAAGCGAATAAATTAATAGATTTCGGGTTTTCTATTTATGGCTATGATGCGATGTTCTACAACATATTGGTTCCGGTTTTAGTACGGGTAGGGGACGCATGGGAAAGTGGACAGGCCTCCGTTGCACAGGAACATTTTATGACTGAGCTTATAACTCGGCGTTTCCTGCAATTTTTTCACATCTTTCCGGTCCATTCTTATTTACCGAAAGCAATTTCGTTTTGCCCGGAGGGAGAGTATCATCAAGTAGGTCTGATGCTCTTCTCTCTGCTACTTCGCCGGAATGGTATTAACGTGATTTTTCTGGGTGCAAATACACCGGTCGATGGAATATTAGAAATCATAAATGAACAGGGAATCGGTATCGTATGTCTGTCTATTACGGATCAGAGGTCTGTCCCGAAAGCGGACGAGGTCGTTCGTTTAATCTCTTCTCATTATCCGAAAGTGAAATTTTTGCTTGGAGGCCAGGGATATGGTGGAGAGAACAAAACCGCTTATCCTGATTTTGTTTTATGGGAACAACCGGAGAAATGGCAAGAATGGTTGGAGCGTTTTATCGAACAAGAACATATAAAAAATGTTTAGCGGGAGGAAGTATGGATAATCGGAGATGGGAAGACAGGTTTGCCAGCGGACAGTATAGTTCTTCAACGAACGGAGACAAATCGGAGAATAGCGGGATGCTTATGCCGGAGAAGCCGACAGGCGAGCGGAAAATGGAGCATGTTCGTTTATGCCTTGACGAGGAAGTGAACGGTCAGGGTGTAACGACAGGCTTTGAGAATTATCGGTTCCGCCATGCGGCGCTGCCAGAGGTGGATTTTGATGATGTGAGTCTGCTGACTTCTTTTCTCGGATTCACACTTCGAACCCCGCTTTTGATCAGCTCGATGACCGGCGGCAGCAAGTCAACGGGCGAGATTAACATGCGTCTTGCAGCTGCGGCTGAGGAGCGAGGCTGGGCGCTGGGTGTGGGCTCAGTTCGTGCAGCAGTGGAGCGCGAAGAGCTTGCCCCAACATTCCGGGTACGTGAAAAAGCGCCGAGTATTCCGGTTATTGCGAATCTAGGAGCCGTGCAACTGAACTATGGTTTTGGCATAGATGATTGCCGCCGTGCAGTGGATATTGCTGGTGCGGACATGCTTGTGCTACACCTGAATGGACTCCAGGAAGTGTTTCAACCAGAAGGCAATACCCGCTTTGGAGGACTGCTCTCCAAGATCGAAGAGCTGTGCAAGGTGCTCGGTGTTCCAGTTGGAATTAAGGAAGTAGGCTGGGGAATTGACGGATCCACCGCCCGAAGCTTGCTGAATGTTGGAGCTGCATTTATTGATGTGGCAGGTGCAGGGGGGACTTCCTGGAGCCAAGTCGAGAAATTTCGAAATATGGATCCGGTTCGCCGGTCGGCGGCAGATGCCTTCGCAGATTGGGGAAACCCTACGGCAGATTGTATTGTTGAGGTTCGAGAGGCAGTTCCTTCAGCTGCGTTGATCGGTAGCGGTGGGTTAACGAATGGTGTGGATGCAGCCAAGGCGATTGCACTCGGTGCAGATTTGGCTGGATTCGGACGTGGTCTACTTGGCTCAGCCGTAACTTCTGAGGAAGCACTCGACCACAAGCTGGCTCAAGTTGAGCTGGAACTTCGAACGGCGATGTTCGGCATAGGTGCTGAAAGTATAGCTGCGCTGAAGCAGACGGATCGTTTGGTGAAGCGGTTTTAAATCACATAAAGAGCCCTTATTCCGAGAAAGGATTAAGGGCTTTTCTATTTATTGTGCAAAGAAATTGCTTTTTTTGGTGGGTGTATACCCAGAATTGTCTCATCTGAATCTGGTTTTAATCATAATTTGTTTAATTCTTCAAAAAACTTTTGCCAATTCATACTAATAACCTTATATTAAGAGTACATATAACAATGATTGTTCGTTTTTTGTGATGAAGTGAAGGATATTGGAGAGGGTGAAGTAATTTGAAAAGACCTGCATTTCAGTTGAGTACAAAAACCGTAGTGACGATCGGAATTTGTTCGGCTCTATACGGAGCAACCTTTATGATCGGTATTCCTGCAGGACCGGATACGTTTTTGAAGCCGGCTATTGCGTTGTTAGCTATTTTTGGAGCATTATTTGGTCCGATGGTTGCTTTCGCTGCAGGATTTATCGGACATGTTCTGACCGATTTGATGAGCAGTGGTATGGTATGGTGGGGCTGGGCACTTGGTTCGGGTATTACGGGTGCATTCATGGGCTTGATCTACCTACATAAGAAATTCGATCCTCACAGCGGATCAGTAACAGGAAAACAGATTGGAATGCTTACAGTTTATGGTGTTCTGGGTATTGTACTGTCGCTGCTATTCTCGGGATGGTTCGATGCTGTCTTTATGGGAGAGCCGACCGACAAATTGATTCTTCAAGTTAGTGTGGCTTCCATTGCGAACATTGCTGTATTTGTAGTTCTTGGCCTTCCGGCTGTGCTAGGCTATTCCAAACGGAGTGCAAAATCCGGAAATTTAACGATTAACGAATAAACTGAGGAGTGCAGAACATCATGCAACCCATCATCTCATTTCAAGAATTCAGCTTTCGCTATAAAAATCAAAGTGAGCCGACTCTTCGAAATATTACTCTCGACATTTACCCGGGAGAAAAAATATGGATCGCCGGGCCCAGCGGTTCGGGAAAATCAACTTTAGCCCATTGTCTAAATGGGCTAATTCCTTTTATGTACGACGGCGAGGTGACCGGAAGTCTTTCGGTGGGCGGAACCGATTATAAGGAAGGCGGCGTTTTTGGACGCAGCCGTACGGTAGGAACGATTTTGCAGGATTCCGATGCACAGTTCGTGGGGCTTACTGTTGGTGAGGATACCGCATTTGTGATGGAAAATCGGGAAATGTCTCGTCCACAGATGAAAAGCGCGGTCATCTCATCGCTGCAAATGGTGGACATGCTGGACCGTATTGAAGACAGCCCGCATGATCTGTCTGGAGGACAGAAGCAGAGCGTATCACTCGCCGGAGTACTGTCTACAGATGCTGATGTGCTGCTCTTTGATGAGCCGCTGGCGAATCTCGATCCGGCTGCAGGGAAACGCGCAATGAAGCTGATCGAAGACATTCGTAAGGATAGCGGTAAGACGGTGATTATTATTGAGCACCGTGTGGAGGATGTACTGCTTGAGCCTGTGGACCGCATTGTCATATTGCACGAAGGTGGCATTGTCGCCACAGGTACGCCGGATGAACTGCTTAAGGCTGGCACGTTCCGGCAGTATGGACTCCGCCCGCCACTGTATGTGGACGCGATGGAGTACGCAGGAATCTCTCTTGAAGGTATGACAGAGCTGGCAGTTCCGCGTAAGTTAGAGCGCGCGGATACTCAAGAGAAGCTGGAGAACTTCGCTAAGGGCGCCGAGGCTCGTTATGAGAAAACGAATCGGGAGGTTTTGCTTAGCGTTCGTCACGTAGGATTCGGATATGAAGCCGGAAGGCCTGTTCTGGAGGATGTAAGTCTTGAGATTGGTGCTGGGGAGACGGTCGCTCTGCTGGGAGCGAATGGCGCTGGCAAGTCAACCTTATCTAATATTATTACAGGTCTGCTGAAACCGCGTTCGGGAGAAATATGGCTTCGGGGCGATAATATCGCCAAATGGTCGATTCGTCGCCGTGGTGAAGAGATTGGGTATGTTATGCAGAATCCGAATCGAATGATTAGCCAGCATCTTATTATGGAAGAGGTAGGACTAGGGCTGAAAGCCCGAAAGGTAGCTCCTGCTGAAATAGAGGAGCGAGTGGAACGGGTGCTTCAGGTGTGCGGTCTTTATCCGTATCGCAACTGGCCGGTTTCAGCTCTCAGCTACGGACAGAAGAAACGTCTGACGATCGCATCCATTCTGGTATTACGTCCAAAACTTATAATATTGGATGAGCCGACGGCAGGCCAGGATTACCGTCATTATAAAGAATTCATGGATTTTATCGCACAGCTTGCCGAGCAGGGCACCGCATTTCTGTTTATAACGCACGACATGTACCTTGCGCTGGAATATGCGGATCGAGCAGCCGTGTTATGCGGTGGACGGATGATGGCTTGTGCCACACCAGCTGCCATATTGAGTGATGATAAGGTAACAGAAGCCGCTCACCTGAGGGAAACCTCATTGTCCGTATTTGCTCGGAACAATGGGTTATTACACCCCGAACATTTCGTAGAGGCCTTTGTGTCGCGTGAGAAAAGAGGGATGTCTCGTGAGTAGAGCAGGAAGTTTGTATGTGCCCGGGCATTCTCTTTTCCACCGAATGGATGGAGCCGTTAAATTAGTCCTTTTTGTTGTCTGGACCGTGCTCGCATTCATGTTTATGGACCTTCGTGTATTTGTTGTAATGTTAGCCGTTGGCGCTGCGATGCTGATTTATTCGGGTGTGCCTTTTCGTAAAATGGCCTTTCTTTTCGGATTGATCCTCCTTTTTTCTATAATGAATGGATTGTTTATTCTTCTCATTACTCCAACCTTTGGGACGAGACTGACTGGAACGGATACGCCGGTAATTTCAATTGGGTATGCCGTGATTAATAAGGAGACATTATTCTATGTACTGACTTTATCGGCCAAATATTTAACGCTGCTTCCGATGACACTGCTGTGCTTGTTTACAACGATGCCGAGTGCCTTTGCGGCTAGTCTAAACCGGGTTGGTGTTCCATACAAAATCGCTTATGCCGTTAGTATAGCACTGCGTTATATTCCTGATCTGATTGCAGAGTTTAGAAGCACGCTTCATTCGATGGAAGCCAGGGGGATGGGGATTACTAAAGAAGACGGGAGCATCATGAAACGTCTTTCTAACCTTTCAGCTGTTGTTGTACCTGTCCTGCAGTCGGCGCTTCACCGGATCGATTCCGTTACGAATGCGATGGAACTTCGGGGATTCGGAGCAGGGAAGAAAAGAACCTGGTACAGCGGAGGAGATATGACAGCTGCAGATTGGGTGGTTATTGGATTGGCACTGGTCGCTCTGGGTATTGGAATTTGGCTGAGAAGCAGCGGACTGGACGATTTTTGGTACCCGTTTGCATAAGCGATATTCTTGGTTTGAACAATAAGGATGTTCTGATATAATTAGTAGGATTGTTTAGAGAAACCCATAAGGAGTTGTCACATAAATGGCTTTAAAAGCAGGGATCGTCGGTCTGCCGAACGTCGGCAAATCCACATTGTTTAATGCAATTACACAAGCGGGGGCTGAATCAGCTAACTATCCGTTTTGTACGATTGACCCTAACGTCGGAGTTGTGGAAGTGCCGGACGAGCGATTGGACAAGTTGACTGAACTGGTTCAGCCGAACAAAACGGTACCGACCGCATTTGAATTCGTTGATATTGCAGGTTTGGTTCGCGGCGCAAGTAAAGGAGAGGGTCTTGGGAATAAGTTCCTTGCCCATATCCGTGAAGTGGATGCGATCGTGCATGTGGTAAGATGCTTTGAAGATGAGAACATCACGCATGTCGATGGTAAGGTGAATCCGGTCAGCGACATCCAGACGATTAACCTGGAGCTGATTTTGGCTGACCTCGATAGCGTTGAGAAACGGATTGAACGTACTAAGAAGAACATGAAGGGTGGCAACAAAACCTACGCTCAGGAAGTTGAGTTGCTGGAGCGCGTGAAGGAAGCTCTTTATAACGATCAACCTGCTCGTAGTGTGGAACTCAGTGATGATGAGAAGCTGCTCATCCGTGATCTGCATTTGTTGACCCTGAAGCCGGTATTGTATGCGGCGAATCTGAGCGAGGATGGCGTAGCTGGTGCAGACAGCAACCCATACGTTCAGCAGGTTAGAGAATTTGCTGCAGCTGAGAATGCGATTGTTGTACCGATCAGCGCTAAAGTAGAAGCTGAAATCGCTGAGCTTGAAGGTGAAGATAAAGCGATGTTCCTGGAGGAACTTGGTCTAGAGGAATCCGGACTGAACCGTCTGATTAAGGCTGCATACAGCTTGCTTGGATTGTACACTTACTTTACAGCTGGTGTTCAGGAAGTTCGTGCATGGACAATCCGTAAAGGAATGAAAGCTCCACAAGCGGCAGGTGTGATTCACAGTGACTTCGAGCGCGGCTTTATCCGTGCGGAAGTTGTTTCCTATGATGATCTTTTGGCAGCTGGTTCGATGAACGGTGCGAAAGAGCGTGGTCAATTGCGTCTGGAAGGTAAGGATTACACGGTTAAAGACGGCGATGTTATGCATTTCCGTTTCAATGTGTAAGCTGATATAGTTATGTCTTTGTTAGCGGCAGGAGCTCTTTTTATGGAGTCCTGCCGTTTTTGGTGTCGACAGTTTGTTGTAACCTGTTATTAGGGAAAAAGTTTATTTCCATCAATATGCTAAACTGGGGATTGCTCTCCTAGTCAAATCAGCGGATTCATGGTAAAATAAAAAGTCGTTTAAAGTGAATAAATGATAATCTTTTGTTTTAACATACTCAGGAAATATATATGTAGAGAGGTGAATACCCTTGTTGGACCGATTGCAATCCCTTGCGGACCGTTATGAAAAATTAAGCGAGTTACTCTGCGATCCCGACGTTGCAAGCGACTCGAAGAAGTTGAGGGATTATTCCAAAGAACAATCCGATTTGCAGCCTGCTTACGAGGCCTTTGTTGAATATAAGAACGTGATTGAAGAGCTCGAAGCTGCCAAGACCATGCAGAATGAGAAGCTGGATGATGAAATGCGCGAGATGGTGAAGATGGAAATCGATGAATTGAGCTCACGCCAGCAGTCGCTGGAGGAGACAATCCGAGTTCTGTTATTGCCTAAGGATCCGAATGATGACAAGAACGTTATCGTGGAAATTCGCGGTGCAGCTGGTGGAGATGAAGCGGCACTATTTGCAGCAGATCTATACCGGATGTACACTCGTTATGCAGACAGCCAAGGCTGGAAGGTCGAGCTTATGGACGTCAATTCGAATGATCTTGGTGGATTCAAAGAGGTTATCTTCCTGATCAACGGCCGCGGTGCGTACAGCAAAATGAAATTCGAAAGTGGAGCACACCGTGTGCAGCGTATTCCAGCTACAGAATCAGGTGGCCGGATTCACACATCTACCTCAACGGTAGCTGTGATGCCGGAAGCGGAAGAAGTGGATATCGAGATCCATGATAAGGATATTCGTGTCGACACATTCTGCTCCAGCGGCGCGGGCGGACAGTCCGTTAACACGACGAAGTCAGCCGTACGGGTTACCCACGTACCAACAGGTATCGTGGCAACATGTCAGGACGGGAAATCGCAGAACTCCAACAAGGAGAAGGCGCTGCAAGTGCTTCGTACCCGTATCTATGACATGATGCGTCAGGAAGAAGAAGCGAAGTATTCCGGCGAACGTAAGAGCAAAGTAGGTACCGGTGACCGCAGTGAGCGTATTCGGACTTACAATTTCCCACAAAGCCGGGTAACGGATCACCGTATTGGTCTGACACTACACAAGTTGGATCAGGTCATGAACGGAGAAATTGAGGAAATCGTTTCAGCATTGACTCTTGCAGAGCAAGCCGAAATGATGGATAAAGGAGAATAACGCTTTGGAGCGGAAATCATTTGTATCGACGCCGGAGCGCAGTATAAGAGAAGCCTACATAGAGGCTTCTTCTTTTTTAGAGAACTGCGGAGTGATGGAAGCACAGCACAATGCAAAGCTGCTGCTTGAGTATGTACTTGATTTAAGCGGCACAGCTTACTATATGGCGTTGCCAGATCCTTTCCCGGCGGATCGCCGTACGGCATGGGAAGAGGCGGTAAACCTTAAGGGAAGCGGTGTGCCGGCTCAATATATTATTGGTGAACAAGAGTTTTATGGTCTTTCCTTTGAAGTGACCCCGGATGTGCTCATTCCTCGTCCTGAAACAGAACTATTGGTAGAGGAAGTGCTGAAACAAGCGGGCTCGTTAGCTGGACTCACGACTTTGGACATTGGCACGGGGAGCGGTGCTATCGGCGTGACTTTGGCGCTGAAGTCTCCGAGCTGGCACGTGTTAGCCAGCGATATTTCTCCAGAAGCGCTCAAAGTGGCCCAGCGTAACGCGAAACGCTTAGGCGCAAATGTGGAATTCCGTTTGGGCAATCTATTGGAGCCGTTTGCGGGCCTGGCACCTGACATTATCGTATCTAACCCGCCTTACATTCCGGCGGAGGATATTGAAGACCTGCAGCCAGAGGTTCGGGATCATGAGCCGCGCACTGCACTTGATGGCGGGGCGGACGGGTTGAATCCCTACCGGATCATGATGGAGCAGTTGCCGCTGCTCGCAAAGCCTCCGCGTGTCATTGCGTTTGAACTTGGCATGGGGCAGGCCGGAGATGTGGCAGAGCTGCTGCGATCAGCAGGTCATTGGGAACAGATCATTACCATACCGGACCTTGCCGGTATTGATAGACATGTATTGGGAATTTCGCTGTAATTGTCATTCGGCCCATTTTTTCTTACAATAGTAAGTACAGATGTTATACTGCCATCTAGACATAAGGAGCATAGAAGCTCATCTCAGGCACAGGGGGACCGAATATGCTTCAAAAGTTTAAAAAGATTGATTTCATTATTGTGACCGTGCTGGTCATGTTGATGATTATTAGCATTACGTCGATATACAGTGCTACTAAGGGAGATCCGAAGTTTGATGGCTCCCATTTAAGAATGATTGCATATTATATAGTAGGTTTTATTGCCTTTTTTGGAATAAGCCTGCTCGATTATCGTCTTCTCATAAAAAATGCATTGTACATCTATTTGGTTGGTTTAGCATTGCTGGTGTTTGTTATGTTTTTCGGGGCCACGATAAACGGATCGCAGGGCTGGATCAGTCTCGGCTTTGCCAGTTTGCAGCCAGCTGAAATGTTCAAGCTTATTTTGATTATTTTTCTGACGTACGTATTGGTGAAGAAAAACAAGCGACAGTTGTCTTTTACCCGGGATGTGATCCCGGTCGGTCTGCTTGCGTTCATACCGTTTGTGCTTGTCATGGGGATAAACGACCTTGGGAATGCACTCAGTTATGTCATTATTTTGCTTGGACTTCTCTGGATCGGAAATGTGAAATTTTCACACGCTTTGATTGGCCTGGTGCTTGTGGGGAGCCTAGCCGTTGGTGGTGCTATGGCCTATATTCATTACCATGATGAGTTGAAAGAAACCCTCGGCAGTGGTTCACGCGCACACTGGATGGAACGTCTTGATCCTTGGCTCGTACCGGATAAAGCTACAGCAAAAGCAAGTTGGCATACGAATAATGCCAAGCTCGCAATAGCATCCGGCGGCATGAGTGGAGAAGGGTATATGCAGGGGACTTCGGTACAATCAGGCCGGGTACCGTACACCTATTCAGATTCCATTTTCGTACAGATCGCCGAGGAATACGGGTTTATTGGTTCTTCGGTACTGCTGTTGTTGTATTTTATTCTGATTCACCGGATGATTCTGATTGCACTGGAGTGCAGAGAACGTGCGGGTCCATTCTTAATCGTTGGTATCGTATCGATGTTCTTGTACCAGATTTTTGAGAACATTGGGATGTTCATTGGTCTGATGCCGCTGACGGGAATTACGCTGCCGTTTATCAGTTTCGGCGGAACGTCGCTCGTTATCAGTATGGCAAGTTTGGGTGTAGCCATGAGCGTAAGGCTGCATGGACGGGAGATCGATGAAGATCTGCCGGAACCAAATACGTACCGGACAGCAACACAGAAAAGCTAAAAGCATTGTAAGCTAAATGAATTGCACCCCTTAGAATAGACATTGGAGAACCCTTGGGTGAATCCAGTGTGATTCTAGGGGGTGCTTTTTTATGTTAAAGAAAAAAGGCTAGAAGGAGTTTAAGCATTATCCAGGGATTCTTAAGTTAGAGGTAATAGGAGAACCTGGAGAAAAATGACAAGCTGACTCCTGTTGAATACAGGAATCAGCTTGTAGGTTCAAGAGGACTAAATCTACAACGGAGAAGGCGGAATCATTCTGGAGAAGCGAAGCGGTCGCCTTTGCCTCCGAAATTCTACATAAATTATACAATCAGAAGAAATTCGGGGGCAACAGTGATCGGAAGAATGATCCGCATTCGTAGTGATGCATAATCTGATGAAGCAGCATAGGATACGTTGTTATTCGTTCTATATTTCCGTACAATAGGAAACAGGTGTTAAATTTTTCCTTTATATAGCGAATGGCATCGAAGCTTCTTTCGGTGCAGGAGGAGTAACTATGCTTCAAAACATTAAAAAAATGGATTACGTTGTGGTTGCTGTACTAGCTGTCATGATGATTATAAGCATTTCATCGATATACAGCGTCACTATCGGGGATCCTGAACTTCAAGGTTCTCATACGAAAATGCTGAAGTTCTACATCCTCGGTTTTATCGCTTTTTTTGGCATGAGTCTGCTGGATTACCGCTTGTTAATAAAATATGCCGTATATATTTATTTGGGCGGTTTAGCGCTGCTTGCGTATGTCATGTTCTTCGGTGCGACCCTAAATGGTTCAAAGGGATGGATTCGACTAAGTTCATTCAGTTTGCAGCCGGCCGAGGTATTTAAGCTTGTTCTGATCATTTTTCTAACCTTCATTTTATTTCGTAAAAATAAACCGCAGTTGTCCTTTATTCGGGATGTTATACCCATTGGACTCTTAGCATTTATCCCGTTCGTGCTCGTCATGGCAATCAATGACCTCGGAAATGCGCTCAGTTATGTCATCATTTTACTCGGCTTACTTTGGATTGGTCACGTTAAAATAACACATATGCTGATTGGTGTAGTGCTTGTGGCAGGATCCGTCTTTGGTGGTATTCAGGCCTATATACATTATCATGATGACATTAAGGCGTTTATGGAGGAGAAGGACATCCGCACACACTGGATGGCTCGGATTGATCCGTGGCTTGTACCGGAAAAGGCGTCAAAAGACGACAGCTATCACACGGCAAATGCCAAGCTGGCGATTGCCTCAGGCGGTATGAGTGGAGAAGGCTATATGCAGGGGACCTCCGTGCAAACTGGCCGTGTACCTTACACCTATTCTGACTCTATTTTTGTACAAATTGCTGAGGAGTTCGGTTTTATTGGTTCTTCCGTGCTACTGCTGCTCTATTTTATTCTCATCCACCGGATGGTACTGATCGCTTTGGAGTGCCGGGAGCGTGCGGGTCCATTTCTGATCGTTGGCATCGTATCGATGTTCTTGTACCAGATCTTTGAGAACATTGGTATGTTCATCGGGCTGATGCCACTGACGGGCATTACATTACCGTTCATTAGCTTTGGTGGAACCTCGCTCATTATCAATATGGCTTGTATGGGCGTGGTGATGAGTGTGAAGCTGTATGGACAAGAGATCGACGAAGATCTACCCGAGCTAAACACATATAGAACGGTCGCGAAGCCGAGTCATTCTGGGGAGATTCCTGGGTGATCCATAAGTATATAAGTTAGGTGAGAGAAGCCCTTCGGGGCTTTTTTTTACTAGTCTATCTTTTTTACAAAATACTAGAATCACACGTTTAACTCTCTCATCAGCCGGACATACTGATAGACATCATAGATTATCAGGAGAGGCGGCTGGCCTAATGAGAAAGCATAGCGAGACACTCCGTATTATTGTGAAACAAATGATCATGCTCTTATCCATATTATTTATGATCGTAATGGTTTGGGAAGGACAACGAATTGACGCAGCAGTAACAGGAGGGCCGATTCCGGAGCAATCGATCCGCCTTCGTATATTGGCTAACTCGGACAATCCATCCGATCAGCTTGTAAAGCGTGAAATAAGGGATGCTGTTGTTGCTCAAATGCAAGAGTGGGTGTTGGAATTGAATGATCCGCAAAGCTTGGAAGAAGCCAGGGCATTAACTCGTAATCATCTGCCGGAAATTCGCCAGCTGGTCGGGCAAGAGCTGTCCAAGCGCGGGATTACATATGACTATGATGTCGATCTGGGCATGGTTCCGTTTCCAACCAAGCTTTATGGTGGCACCGTATATCCGGCGGGTGAATATGAAGCTGTACGGATTACACTAGGTGAAGGGAAAGGGCAGAACTGGTGGTGTGTGCTGTTCCCTCCGCTATGCTTCATTGATGCAGGGAGTGGTGATGCAGCAGCTCAACCGGCAGAAAGCGAAGTGCGTACCGTTTCGGCGAAAGCTGATGGCAATAAAGCGACAGAAGAAAGAGAAAGCGCGGCTTCCAGTGAACCAGAAGTGCGGTTCTTCCTGTGGGATCTGTTCGCAGGTATTTGGGATTGGATGACAGGGCTGTTTGCTTAAGTAGAATAGACATGTATGAGTGCATCCTTCACCTAACAAGAGCCATGGCTAAGTGCGGGTGATAGACCAAGAAGAGATGATTGTCGTCATTCGTGGTGGAATATGATACAATTTTAAGTAGAAGAGTGCTTTCTCTTTAGCGCAGGACCTGTTGCAGGTTACCCGTGGCTGGAGGATACAAGCGCTTTTTCTTTTGGGATAACTGACAGAAGACATTCACAATCCATTCTGTTGGCACGCTGAACAGATTGCTTGCAGGATGATCTACTATATAGAAAGTTTGGGATGACGATGGAACGAGAACGAGAACGGGAAGAGAACGGAATTCACGGACAAGAACTTCAGGAACGGAAGACAGTCACAACCATGTGGCGGATATGCCTGAATGATAACGACAGTATGCCAACCAGCAATATGGACTCTTTCAAGGTGGGCAACGCAGATGAGGATGCTCGTGTATTGAAGGAAGCGGGCGAAGTGCTTGCTGCAGGCGGAACGGTAGCTTTTCCGACCGAAACGGTGTATGGCCTTGGCGCGGATGCTGGAAATACTGCTGCGGTGGAACAAATATTTGCGGCCAAAGGGCGTCCGTCGGACAACCCTCTTATCGTGCATATTTCCGATCTGTCACAGCTCGAGGATCTTGTTCTTGGTGTGAATGATACAGAGCGGCGTTTGATGGAAGCTTACTGGCCGGGACCGCTGACACTGGTCTTACCTGTGAAGCCAAGCGCGGTATCCCCGCGCGTGACAGCTGGGCTGGATACGGTTGCGATCCGCATGCCGGATCATAAGGTGGCGCTGGCACTGATCAGCGCCGCAGGCTGTCCGCTCGCGGCACCGAGCGCGAACCGTTCTGGCCGGCCGAGCCCAACGCTGGCCAGCCATGTGTTTGAGGACCTGGCCGGCAGCATCGACGGCATTCTCGACGGCGGCCCCGCCGGGGTCGGTGTCGAGTCGACGGTCGTGCAGGTAGGCCAGGACGGTGCCGTGACGGTGCTTCGCCCCGGCGGCGTCACGGAAGAGCAGCTTGCCGCCATTGCGGCAAGCGTGCAGCGCGACCCGGCGCTTACGCGCGCCGGTGGCACTGACAGCCCGGCGCCTCGCTCGCCGGGCATGAAGTACACGCACTACGCACCCAAAGGTGCGCTGTGCATCGTACAAGGGCGGACGGCAGACGCTGTGTCCGCCAAGATCCAGGCCGAGCTTGACGCCGCGAAGGCGCGCGGAGAAAAGACCGGTGTGCTGTCGTTCGACGAGCACATCGGTCACTACCGCGCAGACGTCGTCGTCTCGCTCGGCAGCTTGGCCGCACCTGAGGAAGCGGCTAAGCGGCTTTACGCCGGGCTGCGCCAATTCGATGAAGAGGGCGCGACCTTTCTCCTGGCTGAATCCTGCCCGGAGAAAGGCCTTGGCGCCGCAGTGATGAACCGGCTGCTTAAGGCGGCAGGCCATCATATTTTACTAGCAGATGAAATGGATTAATGAGGTTGCTGCCACGATAAATTAGGTGAGGCCGCATGATTAGGACGGGTTTCTCTCTGACCCCCTCGATGCAAAATCAGGTATGAATCGCCCCTTGTCCGCATATGGTGTACAAGACCATAGGGACTTGGGGGAAATTCAGATGTTGGAAACTTCAATCCAATCAGGGCAGCTCGCGACCATCTTAATTATGGCTGTGGCGCTCGGGCTTGATGCATTTTCATTAGGAATTGGCGTTGGCATGAGAGGTATCCGGCTGAGACATATCCTGATGATCAGTTTACTGATCGCCTTTTTTCATATGATCATGCCGTTGATCGGGCTGGTTGCCGGCCGATATGTTGGAGCTTTGCTCGGACAAGTTACGGGGTTTGCCGCAGGAGGTCTCCTTGTGCTTCTTGGTGGACATATGATCTGGAACTCTTTTCGAAAAGAAGAGGGAGGGTTTGTAAATCCCACAACGCTGCTCGGCATGCTACTGTTTTCACTCAGCGTCAGTATCGACTCCTTCTCAGTAGGTGTCTCGCTGGGGATGTTTGTGAAAGATATGCTGCCGATTGTCATTTCATTTGGTGTTATTGGCGGGCTTATGTCCATCTTAGGGCTGACAATTGGTCGGCAGGCAGCTAGCAAACTTGGTGAATACGGAGAAATGTTAGGCGGCGTCATTCTGCTTGCATTTGGTTTGATGTTTATATTTTGATACAATAACGGCAGTAAAGTATACAATTTAGGGGAGGTGGAGACCGTGAAAAACATATTGTTCGTTTGTACCGGCAACACCTGTCGCAGTCCGATGGCTGAAGGTATGCTGCGTAAACTTGCCAAGGGGAGAGGAATCGCCCTTGAGGTACGTTCTGCTGGTGTTGCAGCTATTGAAGGAATGCCGATTTCATCACATGCGGAGTCGGTGCTTCGGGATCAGCAAATCGAGGATGGATTGACATCTAAACCTTTAAGCATAGATTTGGTGGAATGGGCAGATCTTATTCTGACATTGACATTATCCCATAAGCAGTACGCGATTCGTCAGTTCCCCTATGCTGCGGACAAAGTTCACACGTTAAAGGAATACGTTGAGAATGATGAGCGGGTGCTTCGTGATTTGCAAGAACAGGACAGTCTTCTCGCGTCGATGGAGATGACGAGATCTCTTGGCGGCGAGTTGCTGGAGCAGGATAAAGTAAGACTTATTGAACTCAGACAGCGGATTCCGAGCTTTGATATTTCCGATCCATTCGGCGGCTCTCTCGAGGATTATGAGGCAACGGCAGCGGAAATCCGTTCAGCGTTGTTTCGCTTACTGGACAAACTGGATCTTGAGAATAAATAGGAATTGGATCACATATACGCAAATTATCCGTTGCTTTTCCTCAGCGTTTGATTTAAGATGAAGGGGAAAAACACGGATTCCGGTGTAACTGGCGACGAAGTGGATGAAACCACGATGGAGCACCGGAAACATACGGCCGGTCGCCTGGGCAAAGAGCATTTGGTGCACATTTCACGTGCGCGGACTGCTCTTTTTTTCGTCTTTTGATGACAATTTGGGTTATAATGATACAAGTTGTTGTACGCGCGTTTTGCGATATTCTGCAAAAATGCGAAAGACAAAAGATGAAACTTATTAGGGGGTTTTTCATATGAAAATCGCATTGGGCACAGATCATGCCGGTATTCGTTTGAGAGAAGAAATTTCACAGGTCATTCGTAGCCTTGGACATGAGGTTGAAGATTTGGGCTGTGGTTGTTCTGATTCGGTAGATTATCCTGATTACGCGCTTCCGGTATGCGAGAAGGTTGTTTCCGGAGAGGCTGATCGTGGAATTCTAATCTGCGGAACGGGAATCGGTATGAGTATTGCAGCGAACAAGGTGCCGGGCATCCGCTGTGCGCTGACGCATGATGTGTTTTCGGCAAAAGCTACCCGTGAGCATAATGACAGCAACGTGCTTGCTCTCGGTGAACGAGTGGTAGGACCTGGACTCGCAGCAGAAATCGTAACCGCTTGGCTTGAAACGGAGTTTAGTCAAGGTGAGCGGCATGTGGGCAGAGTGAACAAGATTAAAGCGATCGAGGAACGTTACTTGAAGAAGTAAGTTCATTCCAGGAATGACGGTAACTTTGCATAAAGCAGTTGCATTCAGACGAACTCCATGGAGGGCTGTGACATGACAGATTACCCGATTGATCATGCGTTGAAAGAGCAAACCGTGACAGTTGTGAAAGAGTTAGCCGAGGCTGCAAGTCTTGGACCAGGCAAGGTGCTGGTTGTTGGAACGAGCACTAGTGAAATTGTGGGTCGCCGGATTGGTACCGGTGGAGCGCTCGAAACAGCTAATCAAGTGCTGGATGCCATTATGGAAGTACAAACAGCGTATGGTTTTTACACCGCTTTTCAGTGTTGCGAGCATTTGAACCGTGCACTTGTGGTGGAGCGCGAATTGCTTGAACACTTGGGACTAACAGAAGTTGCTGCTGTACCGGTTCCGCATGCGGGCGGTTCCATGGCTTCTGCGGCTTATCGCCGTTTTAAAGACCCGTGTCTTGCAGAGAGTATCTTAGCTCATGCTGGCGTAGATATCGGTGAGACGATGATTGGAATGCATCTGCGCCGTGTTGCGGTACCTTTTCGCCCAAGTATCCGGTATATCGGAGAGGCGCGTGTGACTGCGGCTTTCACGAGACCGAAGCTAATCGGCGGGGAGAGGGCCAAGTATCGGTTGGAGCAGGAGAACGATTCATCAGCATGTGATTAAGTTTGGGCTGTGATTGATGATGTACCATATAATTATTTAATTTTGGGGAGGAACCTTTAATGATGGAGAATTTGCGTAAGCAAGACCCGGCTGTCCTGGAAGCTATGAATTTGGAACTGAAACGTCAACGCAGCAATATTGAGCTTATCGCTTCCGAGAATATCGTGAGTGAAGCAGTTATGGAAGCGATGGGTTCCGTACTGACTAATAAATATGCTGAAGGATACCCAGGCAAACGTTACTACGGCGGTTGTGAACGTGTTGATATTGTGGAAGATCTGGCTCGTGACCGTGCAAAAGAATTGTTCGGTGCAGAACATGTCAACGTTCAGCCTCACTCTGGAGCACAGGCGAACATGGCTGTATATTTGGCTGCATTGAAGCCTGGTGACACTGTACTTGGTATGAATTTGGCACACGGCGGGCACTTGACCCACGGAAGTCCTGTTAATGCATCTGGTCTTTTGTATAACTTTGTTGCTTATGGTGTTCAGGAAGATACGTTCCTTATCGACTACAACGAAGTACGCAAAGCGGCTTTCAAGCACCGTCCACGTCTGATCGTTGCAGGCGCAAGTGCATATCCGCGTACAATCGATTTCGAAGCACTGGCTTCTATCGCGAACGACGTAGGTGCGTTGTTCATGGTTGATATGGCTCATATTGCGGGTCTTGTTGCTGCAGGTCTGCATCCTAACCCAGTACCGCATGCACATTTTGTAACGACAACAACACACAAAACACTGCGCGGACCACGTGGCGGTATGATTCTTTGTAAGCAGCCATGGGCAGCAGCGATCGATAAAGCTGTATTCCCAGGTTCCCAAGGTGGACCACTTATGCACGTGATCGCATCCAAAGCAGTTGCTCTGGGTGAAGCGCTCGAACCATCCTTCAAGGAGCATGCGCAGCAAGTTGTGAAGAACGCTAAAGTATTGGCGGAAACGTTAATTTCCGAAGGACTTAACATCGTGTCCGGCGGAACCGACAATCACCTGATGCTGGTTGATACGCGTAACCTCGACATTACCGGTAAAGATGCGGAGAAGGTTCTTGATTCCATCGGAATCACAGTGAACAAGAATGCGATTCCGTTCGATCCTACAAGTCCTTTCGTAACAAGCGGTATCCGCATTGGTACGCCGGCTGTAACTTCCCGCGGTATGGATGAAGAAGCGATGGTTCAGATCGGTAAGATCATTGCTCTTACCCTGCGTCAGCCAAATGACGAGGAAACACTTGCTAAAGCAAGCCGCATGGTGGCTGAACTGACAGAGAAGTATCCTTTGTACCCAGAAATGAAATATTAATTAAATAGATAATTTGGCAGACTTAAGGCTTTAGCCTTGTCCGAGTCCTCGTCTTCGTTGAAGGCGGGGACTTTTTTTTGCGAAATTGAAAGAATGGGCATCTTTTTTTGACAAAATGGAAAACATAGTATGCTAGGGTGTATTCATGATTTCGTGCCCATTATTAGACAAAAGGAATCATGACGCTTGCAGGTGTAAAATCAAAGCGGAGAGTGATATAATAGTTAGGATTTATGGAGATCACTAGAATTCATATCCATATTGAAGAACATATTCGTACTTACCGGAGGGACCTGACATGGGAAAATTGGTGATTTGTGATCACCCATTGATTCAACACAAACTGACATTTATCCGCGACATGCGGACTAACACGAAAGACTTTCGCGAACTTGTTGACGAAGTTGCAACACTGATGGCTTATGAAATTACTCGTGATATACCGCTGGAATCCATTGCAGTACAGACTCCAGTCGCTGAGACAGAAGGTAAAGTGATCTCGGGACGTATGCTGGGTCTTATCCCGATTTTGCGTGCCGGTCTTGGGATGCTGGATGGTGTAGTTAAGCTGCTTCCTGCGGCAAAGGTAGGTCATGTGGGACTATTCCGTGATCCAGAGACACTGCAACCGGTAGAATATTACACCAAACTGCCTACAGATGTAACCGAGCGTGAGTTGATCGTTATCGACCCTATGCTTGCAACAGGTGGATCTGCTATCGCAGCGATTGACGTGTTGAAGAAACGCGGTTGCACCCAGATTAAGATGATGAACTTGGTTGCAGCACCTGAAGGAGTTAAGGCTGTTCAAGAAGCGCATCCGGATGTTGATATTTATGTAGCTGCTCTGGATGAAGGACTGGATGACCACGGTTATATCATTCCTGGACTTGGTGATGCAGGAGACCGTCTCTACGGAACGAAGTAATAACTTGTAACAAATATATAGAGTGCTAGTGAATAGGGGGTACCGAGTTTGTCTAAAGTTAAAGTGATGACCATTTTTGGCGTTCGACCAGAAGCTATCAAAATGGCGCCGCTCATCTTGGAATTACAGCGTCATCCTGAGCATATCGAGTCTGTAGTCTGCGTTACCGCACAGCACCGCCAAATGCTTGATCAGGTACTGGATGTGTTTAAGATTGTTCCAGATTATGACCTTGATGTCATGAAAGACCAGCAGACCCTGAATGAGATTACGGTGCGAGTTCTGGAAGGTCTGGAACCCGTCTTGCGGGAAGCGAAACCGGATATCGTACTTGTTCATGGTGACACGCTCACAACATTCCTTGCGAGCTATGCGGCTTTCTTGCAGAAAATTCAGGTTGGTCATGTGGAAGCGGGTCTTCGCACATGGAATAAACTCTCCCCTTATCCTGAGGAGATGAATCGCCAACTGACTGGGGTACTCGCAGATGTTCACTTCTCTCCAACGAATTGGTCTGCGGACAACCTTCGTAAAGAGAATAAGAATGAGTCAACCATTTACGTCACAGGCAACACGGTTACAGATGTGTTTAAATACACAGTACAGCCTGATTACACACACCCTGTTCTAGACTGGGCGGCTGGAAAGCGATTGATCCTGATGACGGCGCATCGCCGTGAATCTCAGGGTGAACCGCACCGGAATATATTCCGTGCCATTAAACGGATTGCTGACGAGTTCGAGGATATCGCCATAGTGTATCCGGTTCATCTAAGCCCTGCGGTTAAAGAGCCGGCACATGAGATTCTGGGCAACCATCCGCGTATCAAGCTGATTGATCCGTTGGATGTCGTAGAAACACATAACATCTATGCTCATACGCATTTGATCTTAACGGATTCCGGCGGTATGCAGGAAGAAGCTCCATCATTCGGTGTACCGGTATTGGTACTTCGGGATACAACGGAGCGTCCGGAAGGAATCGATGCAGGAACACTCGAATTGGTAGGTACCCATGAAGAGGATGTTTACACACGTACTAAAGCTCTGCTAACCGATAAAGAGCTGTATGATTCCATGAGTCAGGCAGCGAATCCTTACGGTGACGGGCACGCTTCCGAACGCATTGTCAATGCGATTTTGCACCATTTCGGTATCAAAAATGAACGTCCTGAAGAATTTCACACAATGTTCACAAAAGCATAAAAATATCGTTTATGGTGACGAACATCACAGCATACAGTTGTACTGTACGGTTCTAGCGGCATTTTGCGCAGCTCAAACTGCGCGAAATGCTTTGTTGTATACACTCAAACCATGCTATCGATTCATTGACAAAGCATTGTTATATTCAGTAAAATGAGTTGGGATTAGAGGTTTAATATGAAAAATCCAAATAGTCAAGATCACCCTTGGTTGATTGCACTTTATATTAGTGGTGCCGGAGGATTACTGGCGGCTTACATTCTGATCGGTTTTTTCGGTGGAAAGTGGCTTGCCGATTTAATGGACGGGCCCAGATACTGGATCGCGATTGGAACCGTTACAGGGCTCTTTGTAGGGATTTTGAATATTGCTCTTCTCATTAAAAAATTTCTGGGGGCGCAAAGTGAATGATTTGACGACATCCATTGTGAACGCTGTAACGAGAGTGACACTGCTCTTATTGTCCGCCTTCTTTTTAGGATGGGCTTTATATGCCGATCATCGCCCTGTTTTTGTAGGGCTTATCATGGGTCTGGCAGGGGGCTTGATTAATGTTCGCTTTCTCTCCGTTAAAGTGAGGCAGTTGGCGGACTTGGCTATAAGTCAAGAACGTAAACGGTTCAGCTTTGGATTTGTCACAAGACTTTGCATCGCTTTTCTGATTGTGATGATTGCTGTGAAATTCGAGCAGATATCGCTCGGTGCAACCATTGCGGGACTGTTCATCCCCCAACTGTTGACCATTCCAGTCAGCATTATTGTTAGCTTACGAAATAAGGCCTGATCAACGCTAATTGGAAAGGGGTGAAAAAAATTACATGCATGAATCACCAATTATTAAACTTGGCGGATTGAATATTGATCTGTCAGCTGTGTTAATGCTCTTAGTAACCGGGGTTATCGTGTTTATCTTGGCGCGTTTGTCTGTTCGTAATCTTTCTGTAGAAAACCCTTCCAAACTTCAAAACTTTATGGAATGGGTTGTGGAATTCGTACAGGGTATCGTATCCAGTGCGATGGACTTGAAGAAGGGTAAAGCGTACATATCGCTCGGATTGACATTGATATTGTTCATCTTTGTAGCCAACCTTTTGGGGCTGCCATTTGCTGTAATTACTGATTTGCCGGCAGACTTCAAAGTTTTCGGACAGACGATCTTGGCAACTGTGGGACTTGAGGCTGGACACTATGCACACGTATTGTGGTGGAAGTCGCCGACAGCAGATATTAATGTTACCGCAGGACTAGCGATTGTTGTGTTCTTGCTCATGAACATTCTGGGTCTGAAACTGAATCGCAAACACTATCTCAAACACTATCTTGAGCCGTATCCAGTGTTCTTGCCACTGAACATCATTGAGAACTTGGCAAAACCGGTTGCGCTTGCTATTCGTTTGTTCGCTAACATTTTTGCTGGTGAAGTATTGATCACGGTTATCCTGAAGATGGGATTTTTCGGAATTCCGTTCTTGGCTGCGTGGCAAGGCTTCAGTATATTCATTGGTGCATTGCAAGCCTTTATCTTCACTATACTGACGATGGTCTACATTGCACAGACGACGATACACGAAGAAGAAGCACATTAATAAACTCCGAGAAATTCGTCGCTTACGAGTGAAGAATTTCAACAGAGATATATTATATTAAACACAAATTTCAAACAATTTTGAGGAGGATATTTAACAATGGAATTTTTAGCAGCAGCTATTGCAGTAGGTTTGGGCGCGTTGGGCGCAGGTCTTGGTAACGGTATGATCGTAAGTAGAACAGTAGAATCTATCGCTCGTCAGCCAGAAGCACGTGGTCCATTGCAAACAACAATGTTTATCGGTGTTGGTATCGTCGAGGTAGTTCCACTCGCTGCTACCGTTATTGCTTTCTTGATCATGTTTTCTTAATAACAATACAACGGTTTGGCGGGGAGGGCCGATGCCATCCGCGCCTTCGTTTTGTTAGGAACCGCACATCGTACTAACGGAAAGGAGTGACTTAGGTGACTATAGTATGGGAAACTATTGTAATCTCAATTCTTGCATTTGGTGTTCTGTATGTTCTTCTTCACAAGTTTGCATTCAGTAAGTTGTTCGCGATCATGGAACAGCGTCGTGAATTGGTTATGAACCAAATGAATGAAGCTGCGCAAACCCGGGAGCAAGCGATTACTTACGTTGAGCAACAGAAGCAAGCTCTTGAGCAAGCTCGTCAAGAAGCTCACGAAATTATCGAACGTTCAAAACAAACAAGCAACAAGCAGGCTGAGCAGATCCTGGAGTTGGCTAGCGAAGAAGCATCCCGTATCAAATCAGAAGCCGTTCGCGACATCGAGAGCGAGAAGAACAAAGCAGTTGCTGAACTTCGCAGCGAGCTGGGTAGTGTATCGGTTAAGATTGCTTCCAAATTGCTTGAGCGCGAAGTGAAGAATGATAACGTTCAGGAAGAATTGGTGGATCAATACCTGAAAGAGGTAGGAGGCAGACCATGAGCCAGGATACAGTAGCAGCCAAGCGATATGCGCGAGCGCTGTTCGAAGTAGCGGCTCAGCAGCAGAAGGGGCTGGAAGTGGAACAAGAACTGAGAGCAGTTGTAGCAGCTATCGCAGGAGACGCTGATACACAGAAGTTCATTTCTACACCCAACATTCCCCGTTCCGTTAAGATGGATGTCTTAAACAGAGCACTCGCAGGGAAGATATCGAAGCCTGTTCTGAATACGATTGAGCTGCTTCTCGAAAAAGGACGCACGGATCTTTTCACTGAATTACTGAACAGTTATGTGAAAATTCAGGGAGCGAGCCTCGGAATGGCTGATGCCACGGTATATTCTACATACCCGTTAAGTGATGGGGAGAAAGAACAAGTGGCTTCGGAATTCGGCCAGATGACACAGCAGAAGATCCGCGTGAACAATGTCGTTGATGAGAGTCTGCTAGGCGGTCTTAAGGTAGTTATCGGCGATATGCTGTATGACGGCACTTTGGCCGGCAAGCTGGATCGTCTTGAAAAGTCTTTTAATAGACAAGCATAGTAGATAGGGGTGAAAACGTTGAGTATCAGACCTGAAGAAATTAGTACTTTAATTAAAAGTCAGATTGAAGAATATAAATCCGACATTACTGTCTCTGAAGTGGGTACAGTTATTCAAGTAAGTGACGGTATTGCTCGCGTATACGGCCTAGAGAACGCTATGTCCGGGGAATTGTTAGAATTTCCTAACGGCGTTGTAGGTTTGGCGCTCAACCTTGAGGAGAGCAACGTCGGTGTCGTAATCTTAGGACCATACACCGATATTAAGGAAGGCGACCAGGTTAAACGTACAGGCCGCATCATGCAGGTTCCTGTTGGTGAAGCGTTGCTTGGACGTGTTGTTAACCCTCTGGGACAACCTGTTGACGGCAAAGGCCCAATTGCGGCTGCTGAATACCGTCCGGTTGAAAGCGATGCTCCAGGTGTTATCGATCGTAAATCTGTACATGAGCCAATGCAAACAGGTATCAAAGCGATTGACGCGATGGTTCCAATCGGCCGTGGACAGCGTGAGTTGATCATCGGTGACCGTCAAACGGGTAAAACGACGGTTGCAATCGACACCATTCTGAACCAAAAAGGTAACGGCGTGAAATGTATTTACGTTGCCATTGGACAGAAACAATCCACAGTAGCACAGGTTGTTGAAACTTTGCGCCGTCACGGTGCTCTGGAGTACACAATCATTGTAACGGCATCAGCTTCTGAGCCAGCTCCGTTGCAATACATCGCACCTTATGCGGGTTGCGCAATGGGTGAGTACTTCATGTATAAAGGTGAGCACGCCTTGATCATCTATGATGACTTGTCGAAGCAAGCTGCGGCATACCGCGAATTGTCCTTGCTCCTTCGTCGTCCTCCGGGCCGTGAAGCTTATCCAGGTGACGTATTCTATCTGCACTCCCGTTTGCTGGAACGTGCTGCGAAGCTTAGTGATGAGCTCGGCGGTGGTTCATTAACCGCATTGCCATTCATTGAAACACAAGCTTCTGACGTATCCGCATATATTCCTACGAACGTAATCTCGATTACAGACGGTCAGATCTTCTTGGAGTCTGAATTGTTCTACTCCGGTCAGCGTCCAGCGATTAACGTGGGTATTTCCGTATCCCGTGTTGGTGGTTCCGCACAGATCAAAGCGATGAAGAAGGTTGCGGGCGGTTTGAAACTTGACCTGGCTCAATACCGTGAACTTCAAGCATTCTCCCAGTTTGGTTCCGACTTGGATAAATCCACATTGGCTCGTTTGAACCGTGGTTCGAGGCTGATGGAGATTTTGAAACAAGGCGTTAACCAACCGCTTTCTGTTGAACAGCAGGTTGTCAGCCTGTATACAGCAGTAAAAGGATACCTTGATGATGTTGAGGTTTCTAACGTTCGTCGTTTCGAGAAAGAATTCCTGTCGTTTGTTGAGAGCAACAAGCCTGAAATTCTGCAATCGATCCGCGATACGAAGGACTTGGTAGCTGACAATGAAGAAGCATTGAAAGCTGCAATCGATCAATTTAAAAAAGGCTTTGCAGCTTCGGTATAAGCTCCTCAGCTGTGCAATAGGAGGGGAGCCGGGCACACATGCCCGGCATCCTTTTTCAACATATGGATGATTGCTTTGGTCTAGCCAAAGCTAGGTTATTGTTCATGAAGTTAGCTTTGGCTTCGCCAAAGTTTAGGTTTATGCTTTCGAAGTAACTTTGACTTCGTCAAAGTTTTGTAGATGCTTTCGAAGTAACTTTGACTTCGTCAAAGTTTTGTAGATGCTTACGAAGTAACTTTGGCTCCGCCAAAGTTTTGAGGTGGTGAAAACATGGCAAGAGGATTACGTGACATTAAACGGCAGATCAAAAGTATCCAGAACACCAAGCAAATCACCAAAGCAATGGAGATGGTTGCTGCAGCGAAGCTGAGAAGAGCACAGGAAAAGGCAACTGCTGCCCTTCCTTACTCGGAGAAGCTGAAAGAAGTTGTAGGCAGCATCGCGGCTGGAACCCAAGGAATCAGCCATCCAATGCTGGAGAAGCGTGCGGTCAAGAAAACCGGTTACCTGGTTATTACCTCGGACCGCGGTCTTGCTGGAGCGTCCAACTCCAATATTTTGCGTAAGGTATCGGGTATTATTGCAGAACGCCATCAGTCGAAAGATGAGTACTCCATCTTTGTGATCGGACGTAAGGGCCGTGATTATTTCCGCCGTCGTGATCTCCCGGTTGTTGAAGAGCTGACAGAATTGTCTGACAGCCCTACATTCGGGGACATCAAGTCCATCGCAAACGCAGCTGTTCGTCAATATGAGCTGGGTGAGATTGATGAGTTGTACATTTGCTACAACAAGTTCGTGAATGCTTTGACTCAGGATCCGGAAGCGACTAAGCTGCTACCAATGGAGAACATTGGTGGAGGCGTTAACGTATCGAGCTACGAATATGAGCCATCTCCAGAAGCCGTACTGGAAGCATTGCTTCCGAAGTACGCTGAGACGCTTATTTTCAGCGCGATGCTTAACGCAAAAGCGAGTGAGCTAGGTGCGAAGATGACGGCAATGGGAGCTGCGACGAAGAACGCAAGCAAGATGATTGGCGATCTGACTCTAACGTACAACCGTGCCCGTCAAGCCGCCATTACTCAGGAAATTTCCGAGATTGTGGCTGGAGCCGACGCTCAATAATTTGATTTTATAAGATACCGTTAATAGATGCGGCACGTTGTGCCGCTTTACGATGATCGTTCGTTATATAAGACGAACGGGTAGGAGGGAAAACGAAAAGATGAACAAAGGACGCGTTGTCAGCATTACAGGCGCTGTAGTTGACATTGAATTTCAGCGCGGTCAGCTTCCCGAGATCTTCAACGCTATCAAAATTGAAGGCACCGTGGAAGGCGGCCGTTCTATAGATCTGACTTTGGAAGTATCCAACCATTTGGGTGACAATCTGGTTCGTTGTATCGCGATGTCGTCAACTGACGGCTTAACTCGTGGTCTGGAAGCCGTAGATTTGGGAGCACCTATTACAGTACCTGTAGGATCTGCAACTCTGGGTCGTGTATTTAACGTACTTGGTGAGCCTATCGATAAAGCAGGTCCAGTCGTTTCTGAAATTAGCAACCCAATTCACCGTGAAGCTCCAGCATACGATGAACTCTCCACACAAGCAGAAATGCTTGAAACAGGAATCAAGGTTATCGACTTGCTGGCTCCATACCAAAAAGGTGGTAAAATCGGCCTTTTCGGTGGTGCTGGTGTAGGTAAAACCGTTGCGATTCAAGAACTTATCAACAACATCGCTCAAGAGCACGGCGGTATTTCCGTATTTGCCGGTGTAGGTGAGCGTACTCGTGAAGGTAATGACCTTTATCACGAAATGACAGATTCCGGCGTTATCAGCAAAACAGCGATGGTGTTCGGTCAGATGAACGAGCCTCCTGGCGCACGTCTTCGTGTAGCTTTGACAGGTTTGACGATGGCGGAGTATTTCCGTGATCAAGAAGGAAAAGACGTTCTTCTGTTTGTCGACAACATCTTCCGTTTCACTCAAGCAGGTTCTGAAGTTTCCGCCCTTCTAGGCCGGATGCCTTCCGCGGTAGGTTACCAGCCAACGCTGGCTTCCGAAATGGGTCGTCTGCAAGAGCGTATTACGTCCACTAAAAAAGGTTCTGTTACTTCCATTCAAGCAATCTACGTACCGGCGGATGACTATACGGATCCAGCTCCGGCAACGACGTTTGCTCACTTGGATGCAACAACAAACCTGGAGCGTAAGATTTCCGAGAAAGGTATCTATCCTGCGGTAGATCCACTTGCTTCAAGCTCACGGATTCTGGCTCCTGAAATTGTCGGCGAAGAGCACTACAATGTAGCTCAAGGTGTTAAGCAAATTCTTGCTCGTTACAATGAGCTTCAAGATATTATCGCGATCCTTGGTATGGATGAGTTGAGCGAAGACGATAAAGCTATCGTTAACCGTGCTCGTCGTATCGAACGTTTCCTTTCCCAACCGTTCCACGTTGCGGAGGCGTTTAACGGAATGCCTGGTACTTATGTGCCTGTTAAAGAAACCATTCGCAGCTTTAAAGAGATTCTGGAAGGTAAGCATGACCATCTTCCGGAAGCTGCTTTCCTGTTCGTTGGCACAATCGAAGAAGCAGTGGAAAAAGCAAAAACTATGTAAGCTGACGCTCCGTGATATGCGGGTCGTCCGTGAAACTATGACGAACGACGCCTGCTACGCGAGTTTTCTGCGGAAAACGGTGAGGAGGGATGGAAGTGAGCACCTTTTTATTGGAGATCGTAACACCGGACCGACTCGTTTTTTCAGAGCAGGTTAACAGTGTTACGGTGCGCGGGGTCGAAGGAGAACTGGGTATTTTACCAGGACACATCCCGTTTGTTACTCCACTTCAGGTAGCGCCTGTGTTCGTGAAGATCGGAAACGAAAGAACCCCGTTTGCAGTACAAGGGGGCTTCGTTGAAGTCCGTAAGGACAAGGTTGTTATCTTGGCGGAGAGTGCTGAGAAAGCTGAAGAGATCGATCTGGAGCGTGCTGAAGCCGCGAAAGAACGTGCTGAAGCTCGCTTGAAAGCAAGCAAACGACAAGATGAAATTGACCACCGTCGTGCTGAATTAGCTCTGCAACGGGCTATGAACCGGATTAAAATTTCCGATGGAAACAATCAATAGAATGAAAGGCAGTCCCGCTGTTATAAGCTGGACTGCCTTTTTTTATAGTAAATAAATATAATAGAGGAAATGTTTACATATGGAGAGTTAGTAGATTATTGGATAATTAGATCTTTTGTATGACATTCCGATCAAATTTTTTTATTTCCGAGGAAATGGCATTAGAAAGTACTGGATTCTTGCTGCTCTGACAAGTATTATAGAAGGGTCGGTCCTTTTAAGGAGCGATATATCGCGATGAAAGAGGAGGGAGCAATGAATCAAGAAATTTCGAACACCGTCTCTAGTGCGGTTGGCGTTAGCGGATTGTTGTCTATTGTCATTTCGCTTGTCTGCATAGCGCTGGCGTGGTGGGCATTGCAAACCTTAAAGTTAGATTTGGTAATCCGCAATCCCAAAAGCCCTCAAGGTAAGCTGCTACATTTGTTAATTGCCGTGGTACTTGGACGTTTTGTAGCCGAATTCTTAATCGACTATATGATGTGGAGCCAAATGATCCGATATATGTTTTAGAGTGTTTTAATAATGAATAATGAATTTTAAGAAGTCATGAAACTGATTGATATTGAATGATTTTATGGAGCATACAGAATGGCAATCATTTTTTTTAGGGGTATGTTGTCATTTCTGCTTGGTTGTTTTAATTATTGTTTTAATGGTTATATCTCTGTTAGGTTACTCAGCGCAAGATGTCGAATAAACGCTTTTTATTATGTCAACACTGAGGAATAAGTATTCTGTACGAAAGTCCAATGACTACAGGACTATAAATGTTTACATGATTATAATTTGCGTCACCAAGACAGATATTTCGCATAGGCTATTCTGAGAACTAAGACTGCATATAACCATATGTTATTTACGAAAAGTATCTAGGAACAGTTCCTTCAATTGTAGGTAATGATTTCCTAATATAAGAAATAGTCCAATAATCGCTTGTAACGTTGAAATCAACAATGTTAAGATGGCATTTAGAGAATTAGCAGTACATTAAACAATGATTATCAATTACAGGAAATTATGGACGCGGAGGGAAACCATAATGAGCAAATTTATCGTCCGCGGTGGCAAAAGATTGACCGGAAGCGTCAAAGTCAGCGGAGCAAAAAATTCAGTTCTTCCGATCATCGCTGCCTCTCTTCTTGGGGAAGTGGGAGAAAGTGTCATTATCGATGCGCCTCCTCTTGACGATGTAATCACAATTAGCAAAGTGTTGGAGTCGCTTGGTGCACGCGTTACATATCAAGACGAAGTCATCCGTGTAAATGCAGAGCACATAGCCACATGTGAAGCACCTTATGAATGGGTGCGGAAGATGCGCGCCTCTTTTTTGGTCATGGGACCACTTCTGGCTCGGTGCGGTCGTACCCGTATTTCACTTCCGGGTGGATGCGCGATTGGTACAAGACCGATCGATCAGCATCTTAAAGGTTTTGAAGCATTAGGTGCGGAGATCAGCCTTGGTCAGGGGTATATTGAAGCTAAAAGTAATGGCAGACTACGCGGCGCGAAGGTTTATCTGGATGTTGCCAGTGTAGGAGCTACCGAAAATATTATGATGGCTGCCACGTTGGCTGAAGGTGTTACAACGATCGAAAATGCGGCGAAAGAGCCGGAAATTGTCGATTTAGCGAACTACCTTAACGGAATGGGCGCCATTGTTCGCGGTGCAGGCACTGGAGTTATTCGTATCGAGGGTGTTGAGAAACTGCATGGTGTGAAGCATAACGTTATTCCAGACCGGATTGAAGCAGGAACCTTTATGGCTGCTGCAGCGATTACTGGCGGGGATGTGTATGTGGAAGGCGCGATTGCAGATCATTTGGGACCTGTAATCTCCAAGATGGAAGAGATGGGTGTGACGATCCAGCCAGACGAGAATGGAATTCGTGTAATTGCGGATAAACCACTGAAGGCTGTTGATGTCAAGACATTACCATACCCAGGATTCCCTACAGATATGCAGTCACAGATGATGGCTCTTCTGCTTGTTTCGGAAGGTACAAGTGTAATTACCGAAACCGTATTTGAGAATCGCTTCATGCATGTGGATGAATTCCAGTTGATGAACGCGGAGATCAAGGTTGAAGGCCGTTCTGCGATTTTGACAGGAGGCTCTCGCTTGACGGGTGCGAAGGTAACTGCGACGGACCTGCGTGCAGGTGCTGCTCTTATTCTGGCAGGACTTGTGTCTGAAGGAACGACTGAAGTGGGTGGAACACACCACATTGATCGTGGTTATGTTCACTTGGCTGAGAAGCTTTCTGGATTAGGTGCGGATATCTGGCGAATTTCGACAGATGATAAGGAATTTGAAAAAGCACCGAAGCCTGCGAAGACAGATGAGAACAAAGTATTTAAAGTACAGCCAACTTGGGTATAGTTCAAAACTTGCTAAATTGCTGTAAACAACCGAATGATATCAAACGAAGGGCTCTGCCATATGGCAGAGCTCTTTTTTTGTCGTGAAGTAAAGCGAAAAGCTATCTCTCTCTCTTAAAAAGGTTCTATCAACTTAAAGGCTCTCATAATTATAAGTACCTAGCAAAAAAGGAATAGAAGCCGGTTTATCTAGATCCTAGGATAAATTGTGAATGATCTAGGGCTGCATAGAGGAGGGAGCCGAATGAAAGATTCCAAGGTTCGTATACAAATTCCGATCACTCCGGAGAAGAAGAATACGACAGTTGATCAAGCGAAAGATCATAAGGAAGAGTGGATGGAAACCGAGGGAACAGCTGCGAGAGTACTTGAATGGAAGTTTCCGCAGGACGAGAAGATTGCAAGGCGATCAGGAACAAATATAAACAAGAAGCGACATGATTCTATAGCGGAGCTAGAACAAGCCACTAAAGAGATTGAGGAAGCAACCTTCGCGGCACAGGAAGCGCCAATAGAATTAGATGAAGTAACACATTCTTTCACAGCCGCAGGAAGTATAGAGGACCCCAGCAGCGCGGAGCCCGGCCCGCGCTCCGCGCTGCCGGGCCAAACCCCGCGTGAGCACCGCGCCTTTCGCGCGCGGCCCTCACGCTTCGGGCGCCGCGGCTCCGCCGCGCGGCGCCCTGCGGCCCCCGGCCGGCGGGTGCGGCTGCACCCCGCCGCCTGGGCCGCGGCGGGCCTGCTGGCCCTCGCGCTCGCGCTGCCGCTGCTTGTGGTCGCCCCCGGCGACCATAAGGCAGCACCGCCCGCGCCCGGGCCAGCGCCCGCTCCTTCCGCCGCTGTGCAGCCGGCGGAAGAGCCCACGGTGTCCGTCTATTTAACGAAGACGGACACCGTGGAGACCCTCCCGCTGGAAACCTACATTGTCGGCGTCGTAGCCGCCGAAATGCCGGCAGAATTCCAGCTGGAGGCACTCAAGGCCCAGGCCATTGCTGCACGGACATACATCGTGCAGCGGCTGAAGTCCGGCGACAAGAGTGGTGTGCCGGAAGACAAGGGCGATGTAACCGATACGATTAATCATCAGGCTTACATCTCTAAGGAGAAGCTGGAGAAAGAATGGGCAGCAGCAGGAGAGCAAGACAAGCTTGCAAAGCTGCGTCAGGCCGTTAAGGAAACGAAGGGGATTGTGATGACGTATAAGGGTCAGCCGATTACCGCTTCTTTTTTCTCCACCAGTAATGGGTATACCGAGAACTCAGAGGATTATTGGAAGAACGAGATCCCATATCTACGAAGTGTTGAGAGTCCATGGGATACCGAAATCTCTCCTAAATATAAAACCAGTGTCACCATGTCACGAGCTGAAATCGTCAAGCGTCTAGGTCTATCAGATACGGCTATTCCCGTCTCGGCTTCTAGCGGAAACTCTTTTATGAAAGTGATCTCTTATACCAAAGGGAATCGAATTCAGGAAGTGAGAGTGGGAGGAAAGAAGTTTACAGGACGCGAAATAAGAGAGAAGCTAGATCTTCGTTCTAGTCAATTCAGCTGGACTATGAAAGATGGAGAAGTCGTCATAACCACTTACGGCAACGGCCACGGTGTTGGCATGAGCCAGTACGGAGCGGAAGGAATGGCGCGGGAAGGCTACAAGGCGAAAGAGATTCTAAGACACTACTATACCGGAATTTCATTTCAGGAAACTTCAAAACTTCTCTCTTCAAAAAAATAATAGAGACCCACGTATAAAAGAGTTGACCCCGGTAACAATGATTACTGAGGTGATTGCAAATGAATGAACAAAACAAGAATAGTCAACCCCGCGAAGAGACTCCTAAAACCAATCAGGGAGAATCAGTAGCAACTACATCTTCGTGGAAAAAAATGTTGTCCAAACGGTGGGTGTTCCCGGCAGCTTATCTGGCAGCAGCGGCAATTATACTAACCCTCGTGTGGGTCTACCAGGGCGCCAACCAAAAATCGCTCAACCCAGATCCGGCTGTAGTAACTACCGAGAATGGTAGCGAAGCCAAGACGGGTACGGAAGGCAAGCAAGAGGAAGTTGTTGAAGTCGTCGCTAACGCTCAGAACATGATTTCGCCAGCAGGTGACGCAGCAGACGTAAGCATTGTGAAACAATTCTATGATGCAGAAGCTCCAATTGAAGAGACTCAAGAGGCGATGGTTCAGTACAATGATACCTTTACGCCGAACCTCGGGATCGACCTTGCTGCTAAAGACGACAAGTCATTTGAAGTCAAAGCTGCACTTGATGGTCAAGTAACTCGTGTGGAAGATCATCCGGTGAACGGTACAGTGGTGGAGATCACACACCCAGGAGATCTGAAGACCGTATATCAAAGCTTGAGTGATGTAAAAGTCGAGCAGGGTGCAGAAGTGAAGCAGGGCGATACGATTGCATCTGCTGGACGCAGTGAGCTTGAGAAGGAACTCGGCAACCACCTGCACTTCGAAGTGTATGAAGGCGATAGCTTGGCTAACCCGCTGGACTACCTTCCCAAGAAATAAATTTTTTCAAGTCTATAAATAGCGCTTACAGCGCCGAGAGGGCAGGATCATAGATCCTGCCTTTTTTCTTTGTCCTTAAGGCTTTGTGGCTGATAAAGGGGTCAAAAGATGTCCAGTAAAATGGACCTAAGCCTATGCTGATGCCAGCATGTCCCTAAAATAAATGGGGCAAGAGGAGCTTGTCACCCCGTGAAACCGCGAATATCCCGCCATGCCCCTCATATAATGTACCAAACTATCCACACAGTAGGGAGGCGGGAACGTGCACGATTACATCAAAGAGCGGACCATTAAAATCGGACGCTGTATCGTGGAAACAAGGCATACGGTCCGGACGATTGCCAAAGAATTTGGCGTGTCGAAAAGCACGGTGCATAAGGACTTAACCGAACGTCTGCCGGAGATTAACCCGGACTTAGCGGATCAGGTTAAGCATATTCTCGAATACCACAAGTCCATCCGCCACCTTAGAGGCGGCGAAGCCACCAAGATCAAATACAAGAAAACGACAAATGGCAACCGTGAACCTGTCACAACAGCTAAATCCTAATTATAGGCCTTAGGTCGCTAGATTGACGTTGTATCCTTCCCCTAAAGTATGATATGTTAAAAGATGGTATAAGGCGGAATATTGAGACCTTGGTGTGCCGATTAACATCATGTATTGCTACGTATTGTCGAACCTCGGCAGTTATGCTCGGAACCAATAATCTCTTACCATAAAATAACACTTTGGGGGCTTTTCATGATGTTTAGCAAGGATATTGGAATCGATCTCGGGACAGCAAACGTGCTTATTCACGTCAAAGGGAAGGGGGTAGTATTAGACGAACCTTCTGTAGTGACCATTGAGAGCGACACCAAAAGAGTCCTTGCCGTCGGGGAAGATGCTCGGCGCATGATAGGGCGTACACCAGGTAATATCATGGCGATTCGTCCGCTGAGGGACGGAGTCATCGCCGACTTTGAAATTACGGAAGCGATGCTTAAGTATTTTATTGGTCGCGTTGGAGCGCGAAGCTGGCATAGTCGTCCCCGTATCCTCATTTGCGCACCTACGAACATTACATCTGTAGAGCAGAAGTCGATCCGGGAAGCGGCAGAGCGCAGTGGTGCGAAGGATGTGTTCCTAGAAGAAGAGCCTAAAGCGGCAGCGATTGGCGCAGGTATGGATATTTACGAGCCTAGCGGCAATATGGTCGTGGACATTGGGGGCGGCACGACAGACGTAGCCGTCCTGTCCATGGGCGATGTCGTGACGGCCTCTTCTATCAAAATGGCTGGGGACAAGTTCGACGAGGCGATCACGAAATACATTAAGAATAAATATAAACTACTGATCGGAGAACGTACGGCAGAAGATCTTAAGGTAGCTATCGGTACCGTTCGTCCGGGAGGGCGCCAGGCTGAGATGGATATACGGGGTCGGGACATGGTTTCGGGTCTTCCACTGACAGTGACGGTAACTTCTGCTGAAGTGCAGGAAGCGCTTTGGGATCCTATGTCATCTATTGTAGCGGCAGCAAAATTAGTCCTCGAGCGGACACCGCCGGAATTATCGGCTGATATTATTGACCGTGGCGTTATTCTGACAGGTGGCGGCGCACTGCTTCATGGTGTGGACGAGCTCCTGACAGAGCAGCTGCGTGTACCGGTGCTGATCGCAGAGGATCCAATGCACTGTGTCGTTAAGGGAACGGGAATCATGCTGGACAATTTGGATAAAGTCGTTAAGAAAAAGTTCTAATCTACCGATATAGAATGGTAGTGAATGAATTAATGGAGCTTTTTAAGGGGTCCATGAGAAGGGAAGTGCCTTCATGTTAAGAGGACTATATAACGCAGCTGCAGGTATGGTTACGCAGGAGCGTCGTCATGATACGGTAACGCAAAATCTCGTCAACGTTAATACGACAGGCTACAAGCAGACGGATAGCGTGCAGCGCGCGTTCCCTGAAGTACTTGTATCGATGATTGGCGGAGGGGCAGAGAACCCTAGCCGTACAATAGGTAAGCTGAATACAGGTGTATTTGCTGAAGAGAGCCTCTCGCTGTACAAGCAAGGAGCGCTTCGCGAGACGGGGCTTGCTACCGATTTCGCTATCGTCTCTGAACTGGGATTGACGGTGAACGGGGAGGACGTACCTTTTGATGCATCGGGTAAATATATAAATGAGAACGGCGATATTACGTACCGCCCGGAAGCGTTCTTTACAGTACAGGACGAGAACGGCGAAGTTCGGTATACAAGAAATGGTCAATTTCATGTGAGTGAGAGTGGAAATGTTCTGACTTCGACGGGATACCAGGTATTGGATGACAATAATGCTCCGATTGTATTGACAGGTCAAGCTGGTGACCTTACAGTGAATGAGCAAGGGCAAATCTTGAGTGGAGCCGGTAATGGAGCAGGTGTTACGCTGGGGATTACTGTGGTAGACAAGCCTTATCAGCTGGTACGGGAAGGCAATGGTGTATTTCGTCTGGATGCTACGGACGGGAATAGTGCCCGTGTTCTCGCAGCAGGTGATAATGCGATCGTCAGACAAGGATATATCGAAGCATCTAATGTGGATCCTTCGCAGTCCATGGTTGAATTAACGGCTGCACTTCGCGCATATGAGACGAACCAGAAGGTCGTTCAGTTTTACGACAAGTCTCTCGACAAGGCAGTGAATGAGATCGGCAGAGTTTAAGGAAGCAGATGTCTAAGGATCTTATGTCTACACCACAGGAGGTTTGGGAATGAATAACTCCATGATTAGCGCCATGGTGTCCATGAACGCGATTCAACAGCGTCTAGATGTGATTGCTGATAATCTTGCGAACGTGGATACGGTTGGATATAAAAGCAAGGATGCATCATTTGAAGATGTACTGACTCAGGTGCAAGGACATCATAAGGATTTCACACTGGCTGGACGGGCTACGCCGTCGGGATACACGATGGGATTTGGTTCTAGGATGGCAACGATTGTAGAGAATTTGGCACAAGGCTCCCATAAAGAAACTGGGAATCCGCTGGATCTTGCGATCGAAGGCAATGCGATGTTTGTTGTGGAGGGAAATGGCGGTATTGCGTATACCCGTGAAGGTGGTTTTCATGTTTCACCGGATACGCAGAACCCAGGTTTTGTGAATCTGGTAAACAATCAAGGGTACCGAGTTCTAGACCGAGCCAACAATCCGATAAGCATTCCTGAGAATGCCAAAATTGCTATCGATACCAAGGGACAGGTCTTGATTGAAACTCCTGGTGGGAACTCTGTAGAAGCGGTTTTGAAGCTTGCTGAATTGGAGCGTCCAGAAGGGCTTGTGCAGATGGACGGTAATCTCTACATGCTTGCTGCGGGTCTGACGGAGGCACAGGTATTCGAAGCACCGCCAGCTAATGCCCAAGAGCCACTGAAATCTGAAGTTCAATCCGGTTTTTTAGAAATGTCTAATGTGAACTATTCGGAAGAAATGACGAAGATGATGGAAGTCCAGCGGGCTTATCAGCTGGCTGCACGCGCGCTGAGCTCCAGCGACACCATGATGAACCTTGCCAACACTATGCGAGGATAGGTGGAATGAACCGTGAGTGAAGCAAGTGAACGTGAACCTAAACGGCGCAAGACTTCAGGTTGGAAGATTGCGCGCAGAATCATGGTTCCGATCTTTCTGCTGCTGGCACTTTTCGGCGGAATGGTAGTCGGATACGTTGTTTTAGGGAAACAAGATATCGGAGAAGCATTCAAGTGGAGTACTTGGAAGCATGTTTACGATTTGGTCTTTGCTCCTTAACCGGAGTAGGGGATAGAACACAAAGATTAGCGATTTGAGACTCCCCTGAGGGAGTTTTCTTTTTTTTAGCGAAAACGGTATAATGGGATGGACTGTGGAAGAATAAGTATTCTCCATTAAAAAGGGCCTCCTCCCCAGACGGAATGTCTGTAGAGAAAGCCCCTTATCTCAACCTTCACGTCTGCAGCTGTGAAGGATATCCTTAGTTTTTGCCTTATCCGCCTGCTTTTATGCATGTTTTGATATGAAAGCTAACGTTTTGAGGAATGTTTTACAACTTTCAAAGACTATGCTTGGCGGGTACTTACATATGAGAGGAGTTTTTTTGTGCTGAATATCGGACAAATTCAAGAGATCATACCTCATCGCCCACCGTTCCTGCTCGTGGACAAAATCGTGGAGATCGAGGAAGGTAAGCGAGCTATAGGAATTAAGAATGTTACGATTAACGAGCCTTTTTTTGTTGGTCATTTTCCTGAGTACGCCGTAATGCCAGGTGTATTGATCGTTGAGGCATTAGCGCAGGTTGGTGCCGTTGCCATCCTGAGCATGGAAGGTAATCGTGGGAAGCTTGGTTTCTTAGCAGGAATTGATGGTTTCCGTTTCCGTGGACAAGTTGTACCGGGAGATACACTGCGTCTTGAAGTGGAAATCACTCGCTTGAAGGGTATGATCGGTAAAGGTAAAGCCGTTGCTACGGTAGAAGGCCGTACGGTTGCTGAGGGTGAAATTATGTTCGCTCTGTCAGATAAAGCATAAATAGAATCTTCATCATTATTCTTTGGATATGGAAGGGGAAGTTATCATGCCAGAAATGAGTCAAAGAACTGTAGATACTGTAGAGCGTTGGTTAAACGATCCGTATGTGGATGAAGAGACGAAGAAAGAGCTGCGTGCGTTAGAGAATGATGCGAAAGAGCTGGAGGAACGGTTCTATCGCGATTTGGAATTCGGGACAGGCGGTCTTCGCGGCATTATCGGCGCAGGCAGCAATCGGATCAATAAATATACAGTGGGTCGCGCGACTCAAGGTTTTGCTCGTTATATTTTGGAGACTCACGGCAACGCAGAAGGCAAGCCTTCTGTAGTTATTGCGCATGATTCCCGTCATTTTTCACCGGAGTTTGCTCTTGAAGCCGCATTGGTACTTGCAGGCAATGGAATAACAGCGAAGTTGTTTCCATCTTTGCGCTCCACTCCACAACTGTCGTTCAGTGTGCGTCATCTGAATGCAACGGGAGGTATTGTCATCACGGCAAGTCACAATCCGCCGGAGTACAATGGATACAAGGTCTACAACGCTGAAGGCGGACAGCTTGTACCACATGAAGCAGAACAGGTGATTTCACATATCCAGGAAGTAGATTCTTTTGCTGCTGTGAAGAGACTGTCACAGGAACAAGCAGAAGCTGAGGGCCTTTTGGTATGGCTCGGAGAAGCAGAGGATCAGGCCTTTATCGATACAGTAGCCAGTGTTAGTGTGAATCGCGATCTTATTGCTTCCAAGCTGGGAGAAGATATCAAGATTGTCTACACTCCACTGCATGGCACAGGGAATGTTCCAGTTCGTCAGGTTCTTGAGCATATCGGCTTTAAGAATGTATACATTGTTCCTGAACAAGAGAAGCCGGATGCTGAGTTCTCAACCGTGAAGTCGCCGAACCCGGAAGAACGTGAAGCGTTCACGCTTGCGATCAAGCTTGGCGAAGAAGTTGGAGCTGATATTCTGATCGGAACAGACCCGGATGCAGACCGTATGGGAGCTGTCGTGAAGAACAGCCAAGGCGAGTTTGTTGTTCTGTCCGGCAATCAGTCGGGTGCAATTATGGTTCATTATTTACTTAGCCAGTTGAAAGAAGCAGGGAAGATGCCTGATAACGCTGCAGTAGTTAAAACCATTGTAACGAGTGAGATGGGCGCGACGATTGCCGAGCATTATGGTGCGACGGTCATGAATACATTGACAGGCTTTAAATATATCGGGGAGAAGATGACCCAGTTCGAAAAGACAGGTCAGTATACATATCTGTTCGGATATGAGGAAAGCTACGGCTATCTAGCAGGAAATTATGCACGCGATAAAGATGCTGTGCTTGCTAGCATGCTCATCTGTGAAGCGGCAGCTTATTACAAAGGTCAAGGTAAGACATTGTATGATGTGCTGCAAGAATTGTATGAACAATTCGGCTATTTCATGGAATCCTTGGAGTCCCGTACACTGAAGGGCAAAGATGGTATTGCGCAAATTCAGGGCATTATGAGCAACTGGCGGAGCGCTCCTCCTGCAGAGATCGGCAACATTGCAGTTGAGCGTGTGCTGGATTATGCTGAAGGTTTGGATGGACTGCCTAAGGAAAATGTGCTTAAATACATGTTGGCAGATGGCTCTTGGTTCTGCCTGCGCCCATCGGGTACAGAGCCGAAGATTAAAGTGTATTTTGCGGTTCGGGGACAATCGCTTGAAGATGCTCAGCAAAAAATGCAGACCCTCTCAAGTCTTGTCATGACCAGAGTGGATGCTTAATCGATACATTATTGCTAATAGATTCAAACGATCGGGATTCTTCCGCTATGTATGAAGGTGGAAGAATCCCGTAAGTTCAATGAGGAGGAACTTTCGTGCATCAGAAATGGAAACACTGGAATGTAGCAGCTCGTAAGTGGCTGTGGATTCTAGTTGTTCTGGGCGTTGCGGCCGCCCTGCCTGTAGGCTATGACCGCGTACAAACAGAATCGACTGCGAAGAAAGTTGAGTTTGTATTTGACTATCGTGACTTGCTGGATATTTCGGTATACCAGACTCATCCACAGGATTTTATTGAAGAGCAGCTGACCAGGTTACAGCAAGCCGGTGTGGGAAGTATGGCTCTATTTGAAAGTACGCTTGATGAGTTCGTTAAGTCACGGAGGATAACGGTTTATGATGGGCAGCAGGTGGCCGATCTGACAGGAAAGGTTACCCCAACCAATGAGAACTATACGTATGTGTCCTTTATAAATGAAGAGAGCAAGAATCAGATTAAGCCGATTATTGAAGAGACATTCACAAGACTCGGCATTCCTGTAAAACCGTGGACGTTCAAGGATACGGACGGATTGATTCTGGAGACGGCCAAACAAGATGCATTACTGAAGCCGATGTCTCCGGACCCGATTACGATAGCGATGCTTCGTGATAAAGGCTTTACTATCGTCCCTCGTTTATCCGACAGCTTGCCATACGATCAGGCATATATGGAACGACTGATTTCCTATTTTGCTGACAATGGGGTTAAGCGACTTCTCTTCGACGGTGAATCCGTTAAAGGATTTAATGATGATGAGGAAATGGACAGTCTGGAGTCCTTTGGAGAACTGCTGAATAAGTACAACATTGGTCTTACAGCTATTGAGAACATTAAGAAGCCGCAAAAAGGCTTTGAAAAGCTCGCTTACCTTACCGACTATAATGTGGTTCGTATTTACTCCCTTAGTGAGAGAGATGCATCGCTGAAGACGAATGTGATTAGCGACCGCTTCGTACTGGCATCTAAGGACCGGAACATCCGTATGTTCTATTTGAATGCTGAACCGCTTAGAGATACAACAACAGCATCAATAACGAGCCCGCTGGATAACCTCATTGAGAGCTTAACTGAACCGGGTCATGCGATTAGAGATATTGAGAAGAATGGCTTTACCATCGGACAAGCCGAAGCGTTTAAAGTGACCGATTCTTCGATGCAGCGCTATTTCAAGATCGGTGCTGTAATTGGTGCGATCGCGCTCATCTCTCTGATGATCTCTTATTTCATTCCGTTCCTGACGATTCCAGCCTTCGTGCTTGGATTGATCGGAAGCGCTGGTCTGTATGTGCTGAACGCAGAGCTGATGGAACAGGCGCTGGCACTTGCTACGTCGATTAGTGGACCTACGGTTGCTATGATCTTGGCCGTAAGAAAAGTTAACGAGGCTAGCCGTACGAATACGAATAAGAACATCAGTACAGGAAGACGCTTATCACACGCTCTTGTGTTGTTCCTGAAGACAACGATTCTATCTCTTGCAGCTGTACCGCTCGTGATCGCACTGCTTAACAATGTAACGTACATGCTTGTGCTGGATCAGTTCCGCGGGGTAAACCTGCTGGCTATGGCACCTATGCTGTTAACGGCCGTGTATGTTCTTCTGTACCGTGGTGGCAAAATGTCACGTGTGGGTGTGATTTCTCTGCTCAAGTCACCAATCAATATTGCAATGGTTATAGCTGCAGGTATTCTAGGCGCGGCAGGAATGTATTATTTGAGCCGTACAGGAAATGCAGGCCAGGTATCATCACTTGAAATGGCATTCCGTTCATTCCTGGAGAACACGTTCGGGGTACGCCCACGGAATAAAGAATTCCTGTTCGCACATCCGATTATGCTGCTAGGTCTGTTCCTGTCATTTAAATATCGTCATGCGGCTTATCTGTTAATCTTCGGTGCGATGGGTCAATTATCTATCGTGGGCACATTCACACATATTCATTCACCAATTTATATCTCGACAATCCGTGGATTGCTCGGTCTGGTTCTTGGGCTGATTATCGGTTTGATTGCAATCCTGGTATGGCAAGTCGGAGAAAGGATCTGGAAACGATGGTCTCATCTACTAAGACAATAGTCATTTCCGGATATTACGGATTTAAGAATAGCGGCGATGAAGCCGTATTGACATCGATTTTGGCAGCATTGGTAGAACAGGGGAAGGAAGCGGGCGTTAAGATTGAGCCCGTTGTTCTCTCCATAGATCCTGAATGGACATCTAAGGTATACGGTGTCCGTTCGGTACACCGAATGAAGCTTGGCGAGGTTCGGCGTGCGATTAAGGAAAGTGACGGATTGATCAGCGGGGGTGGAAGCTTGCTGCAGGATGCAACAAGCCCCAAGACCATTCCGTATTACCTGGCTATTATCAAGATTGCGCAGTGGCTGAAGAAGCCAACCTTTATCTACGCTCAAGGCGTGGGACCTGTGAACCGAAAGCTGTTCAATCCGATGATTCGATCCGTGTTTCGGAAGTGTTCCTATATATCGGTGAGGGATGTTCAATCCGGCCAACTGCTGGAGTCGATGGGCATTCGCTCAGAAGACATTCACATTGTTCCCGATCCCGTTATGGGACTGCCGCTGCCTGATGTGAAACCTGAAGATATGGCTGAAATGGCTGACGGAACAGATAACGTGGAGCATCCGTCAGACAGTGAACTTCCGGTGATCGGTATTTCGGTTCGTTTCTGGGATCCAGAGCGCCGTGATCTGAATGCGATAGCTGAGGCGCTCGCAGTGCTCATGCGTAAACGGCCAGTACATCTTCGCTTCTTGCCGTTTTATCAACCTGGTGGTGATATGGAAGCTTCTGAGTATATTACGGACAAGATGGGTGATATTACATCATACGGTGGAAAAATCAGTTTTTACACCGAAGAGAAGCAGCCTCAGGACATGCTTCGTGAAGTAAGCCAGTGTCAACTCATTCTTGGCATGCGTCTGCACAGCTTGATTTATGCGGCCAATCAAAGAGTACCGCTTGTTGGGATCTCCTATGATCCGAAGATCGATCATTTCCTGACAAGGCTGGACAGTGCAGCCATTGGAAGTACTGACTCGCTAGTTCCGGGGGATCTGACAAGACATATGATCTCACTCTTGGATGCTCCTGAAGCTTGGAAAGACGAGCATGAGGCCCAGATTACACGGCTCAAGCAGGAGGCTCAGCTTCCGGCCCGTCACATCGCTAACTATCTAGGTAACAGAAGGTGATATTGTGAACCAGTCAACCAAGATTCCGACCGTTTCTATTTTTGATATTCCGTTCTCGAAACTGAGTATGGATGATACGGTGGCCTACTTGACCGAAGCGGTCAAATCAGGCCGACCGCATCAAGTGATTACAGCGAATCCAATCATGGTCATGGCTGCACTCGACAACCCTGAATACAAGAAAATGATGCAAAGCGCGGATATTATCGTTCCTGACGGTACAGGTATTGTATGGGCGGCAGGGGTCGGCGGCGATCCGCTGAATGAACGCGTTACGGGTTTTGATATGCTACATGAACTGATGAAAGTCGGAGAAAACTACAGATGGAAGTTCTTTTTGCTGGGTACAACGCCTGAAGTGATTCAGGCAGCTGCCGAGCGGTTACAAATGCAGTATCCGGCAGCTATTATTGCCGGCTATCGTGACGGCTTTTTTGGACCGGAACAAGATGATGAGGTTATTGAAGAGATCAGAGCGGCATCTCCTGACTTGCTGTTTGTTGCCCGTGGGGCGGATACACAGGAGCCTTGGATTGCGCGCTATAAAGAACGTCTCGGTGTACCTGTCATGATGGGTGTTGGCGGCAGCTTTGATATCATTTCGGGTAAGTCCAAGCGGGCTCCCAAAGCATTTCAAAAGCTCCGTTTGGAATGGTTTTACCGTTTATTACGGGAACCGACCCGGTTCAAAAGAATGCTTGCGCTCCCGAAATTCGCAATTAAAGTACTGCGCGAGAAAGAAAAAGTTACTAAAACTAGCTAATTTGATGTTTTTTGTGGATAAAATCCGCGATTTCGCCGGAAATTGGTATTGGTTTTCGGTTGCGAAGGGAGTATAATTCAACACGGTAGACAATATTGGGGGTTGAATGATTACATGGTAAAGATATACATCATCGGGTTTGTCGTGTCGTTGTTACTGGCTCTGTTCTTGACACCGCTCGTGAAGAAATTCGCGGTAAAGGTTGGCGCTGTGGACGTCCCGAACGCCCGTAAAGTGCATACACGAATCATGCCCCGGTTGGGCGGATTAGGAATATATCTGGCATTTGTCCTCGGTTTGATCGCCGTGCTCCCTTTTATTCCTGAAAGTCTGTCACCGCGCGACGCGAACTTTATGAAGGCATTTCTGATCGGTGGATCAATGATCGTTCTGATCGGTGCTTTGGACGACCGTTTCCAACTGTCGGCTAAGGTGAAATTTCTAGCTCAGATTGTTGCAGCTTGTGTTGTTGTATTTGGATTTAATATTACAGTTGATTTTGTTAATATACCTTTCCAGGATCGTTACTCCATGCTGGAGAGCTGGATCTCTATCCCGCTTACGATTTTCTGGATTGTTGGGGTAACGAATGCCATTAACCTGATTGATGGGCTTGATGGTTTGGCTGCCGGTGTGTCCGGTATTGCCATTGGAACAATTCTGGTCATGGCCCTCTTGATGGGGAATACGACCGTAGCCATGCTCTGTCTGCTCTTGCTCGGTGGAATTATCGGATTCCTATTCTTTAACTTCCATCCAGCCAAGATATTTATGGGAGATGCGGGGTCACTGTTCCTCGGATTCAGTTTGGCCATGCTGTCCCTGCTCGGATTTAAGCAGATTGCGATCGTGTCCTTTATTACGCCACTGATCATTATCGGTGTGCCACTGTCGGATACATTCTTCGCGATCATCCGCCGGAAGATTCAGAAGAAGCCGATCTTTGCCCCGGATAAAGGGCATTTGCATCACTGCCTGCGCGAATTGGGCTTCAGTCACCGCCAGACCGTGCTGATGATTTATGGGATTGCTGCATTCTTCGGTGTCCTGGCTATCATTCAGTCTTCAGCTGCGATGTATGAAGCGAACTGGGTCACATTCGTTGTGATCTGTATTATGATGTTCGTCCTGCAGATCGGTGCAGAGATCATTGGACTGGTCGGCAAGACCAAACGTCCACTGCTTGGACTGATTAACCGGTTCCGGGTTAAGGCGAATGCAGAGTCTCGGACGAAGTAACAAGTCGTTTAGAAATTATATAACGCAAAGTTTCCTGTTATCGTAAATATAATTCATATCGTTATACTGTATATGTACAAGCAGCCTCACCCAAATTAGGGTGAGGCTTTTTTATGATTTTTTCTAAAATATGGCGGCTTAGGAGCCGATATAAGAAGAAAGTAAAGTGTGATGAATAAACACAAGGGAGAGATTGAAAGAATGCAGCGTTTAAAGCGACCTATTGTTTGGCTTATGTTAACGGCCATGTTGATTACCTTGTTGCCAAATGGATTTGCAAGTAAAGCTAGTGCAGCAACTTCCACAACACCTTCCGCAGCAACATATTTTATACCGGATATTGTTGAACTCAGAAATACAGCTTTGCTAAGTACAGAGCATGGGTCATCCCAGATTAATCGAGAAAATGTCTATAAGACAAATAATCCTACTTTAACAGCGACAGGCACCTTTTCGCATGTATCAAAAGATACTCTCAAAGTGAAAATTGAACAGTTAAATTCTGTTCCGGTAACAGGGGGAGGAATTCGGTGGGAGACCGATAGCAATCATTTTACAACCGGTCCCATTGTTGCGGATACGAATGCTACTAACAAATTCACAGCAAGTGATATGACTCTTTTTTCTGGGTTTAACAAAGTAACATTTTTTGGAATGCAGGGTGGAGTAGAACGTTCCGACTCATTCTATGTGTTGTACGATAGAGTGCCTTTTATCGAAAACCTACAGCTTATGGGCGCAGGTCCGACTCCAATTAATTTGAACGAAGGCATTCAAGTGGTTGTTCCTAATCAGACGGTAACTATACAAGGTTTAGCGAAAAATTCTACTAAAGTGACGGTTAAAGTTAACGGTGGTCCAGCATTATTCGCATCTCTTCTGGAAGATGGGACTTTCTTTACACCATCTTTAAGTTTCCAGCCAGGATTGAACACCATTGATCTCACCATTCAGAACGCCTCGGATTCTATAAGTATTTCACGTGGAGTGTATTACTTTGACAGTAATGAACCATTTACTAGCATAGATATCAAGCATGGAGGTAGTGATTTTCCTGCTCTGAGAACTACGCCTACACTAACAGATACAGCTAATACTGCTGAATTGGAAGTACAGGTTCTTGTACCATACGATTCAAACTCTTTTGCTGGTAATGCACAATACAGTCTAGGTGGTCAGCCTAACGTAACAGTTCCCGCAGGGGATGTACAAGATGAGAAGATAGTTCCTGGACCTAACGGTGTCACACCGGCTTATCGACTGGTAACTTTCAAGTCTCAGGCTTTTGCAGTAACAGCTACTGGCAGCCAATCCGTTAATATTACATTAACATATGGTACGTTTAGTACAGCGTATAATGTTCAATATAAGTATCTTCCGAATGAAACAGTTATCAAGGGTGTAGATCTATTGCCAGAATATAATGGTACACAAGATATTTCTGGAGTGACTCGCATTCCTTTAAATGGTTCTCAAGTGGATTCATCTGACTTTTATATTGTGGTCAGAACAGAGAAGCCGTCCGACCCTCAGTTAGTATTAGTAGCTAAATATTTGCCGTTAAGTGCAAATTCTTTGAACTTAACACTGGTAGATCCACAGCCTGCCGGCCTTGGAAGCAATGAATTGGTTTATAAGATCAATGGTTTCTCGAATGGACAGCAAAAGGTAGGTTTCCAATATACCGGTTCAACTTCCATATTCACGGCAGATATATCATATGTTTCGAAGAACTATATCTATGTAGCTAATTTATATGATGGGCAAACGTACTCGTTTGATTCCAAAACTTCTCATACAATGAATGTAACGGGAGAGTATATCGGTTTTGAGAACATTAGTGACCCCCATTTTAATGCTCAAGTCTTTGTGAATGGGATTAATGCAGATCCAAATCCGAGCAACCCTGGCAAATGGTTAGATATAACCACTAACCCCAAAAAAGCTACATTTAACTTGAATATCATCATTGATGCTGCAGGTCCGCTCGTTTATGGTGAGAATCGAATCGTCTTCACTGGAACAGCTACAGATGGAGTAGGAAACACCAGGGAAATTCGTAAAGAACTTAAAATTTATATTATCGATGAGAACATCTCTAAAATTTCGAAATTCATGCCAACACTTGCAGTTACCAACAGAGAGCCATTTGATAATGGTAATCCAGGGAGTTATTCAATTGATAAGATGAATCGGATTTTCTCGATAACGCCAGACTTTATCCTCAATAATGATAAATATGAGACGAGTCAGCAAAAGTATGATTTAGTATTGCGTGGAAGCGGGGCATCCAAGTTAAATCTACGTTTTGGGTCGCAACTGTTTTTCACGAAAGATATTAAGGAAAGGGATTCTTTTGAACATATACAATCTCATGTGTTCACATTTGAAGGTAAGGACTACTACTACAGCTTTGCAGGTGATGAAAAGGACTTTATCCTCCGTATCAATGATATTCCTTTTGAAGTAACAGGCAGTCATGTCTACAACTTGGAGTTGGTCAATGGAACGGGAGCTCGCACTACACAACGTTTAGAGCTCAATCGCGAAGTCACTCCTTATCGCATTTTGTCTCCTCAGCCGACAGTTGGAGACCAGATTGTAGTTAATAAGAATTTCGTGCGTTTCGATATTGAGGCGGAGGGAGCAACTCAAGTAATTATCGGTAAAGAGCAAGCAGTTAAACGTCAAGACCTTCAAAATCGCTTTGTACTTGATTACGTGGGATTGAAAGAAAATAAATCTAATAAAATCGACATAGAGGTTGTCAGAGAAGGTAGCAAAATTAAAGATTCTATATATGTTTACTATTCCAGTTCTGTGACGATAGATTCTCAGTACATGACTACAAAGCCATCTAATAAATACTCTGTGTTTGGCAAAAAAGTAGAGCTATCATTCCCAAAAGGAACGATATTACAATCAGCAAGTCGAAATGGATCGGGTCTTACAAAATTTTATCCTGATACAAAGCTTCTATTTGGCATTGCTGATCCAAGTGATGGAGTTGTTGAGCGCCGGAATGATTATGGAAACATCATAAACGTAACGACAGATGACAGGACACCAGGTGGATTGAACACGATTACGATACCCGACTATCTTGTAACCCGTTTCAACTCAACAGTAGATACGAGTAACTTTTCCCGAGTGTCAGATATCTATTGGATAAGCGGAGGCATTGGTGAGCAGAATGATCGTGGTCAGACAGGTTATAAACCTGCAACTAACGGTATTGCACCGTATTCTATAGAGGGAAACTTCACTGAATTTACAGCAGACCGCAAGATTTCACCATCCAATCGGGGCGAACTGACTCTTTCCTTTGACGCTAATATTGTTGATGGAATAGGTTCCAACATATCCGTATTCCGTTATACTGACAAGGGATATTGGGAGAATGTTGGGGGAGAAGTGGATTCTAAGAATCATAAGGTGACAGTGTCATTCGATCAATTCGGTTACTATAAGGTAATGAAGCTTCGTCAGGGGTACAGTGATATTACGAATCATCCATGGGCACGGAACATTCTCAATGCTCTGTACTCGAAAGGAATAATGAAAAACCTGCGATTCAATGAGTTTGGAACGGATGATCAGACTACACGCGGTGAATTTGCTTCACTTCTCGTTAAGGGACTTAATATTCCATTGAACTATGATGATAAACAGACCTTCTTTGATATTGTTCCGGGAGCCCGTTCAACTACATGGGATTACGAGCACATTGAAACTGCTGCAAGAGCAGGTATTGTTCAAGGACTTAGTGAAGGTTTCTTCGGAGCAGAACAGAGAATTACTAGGGAGCAAGCTGCAGTAATGATTGCTCGAGCAATGAGTCTCAAGCTAGCGAAGAATGATGACAAGCTTCAGGCCACATTAGCCAAGTCTTTTGCAGACTCGTCAAAAGTGAATTATTATTCTCGTCCAGCGATTGTAGCCGTATCTAAAGCAAAAATAATGGAGGGTAGCCCTGTAACTATTGCGGGTCAGAAGAAACCGGTATATCATTTTAATCCTAAAGGCAATATGACTCGTGCGGAGGCAGGAAAAATAGCGGTTGAACTTCTCAAAAAAAGTACGAACTTATTCCCTCAGAACTTAAGCTAAATAAAATTAAACAACTACCCTATTCTGACGGATAGGGTAGTTCTCTTTATGACAGAATTATTTCATCTATATCTAATTTTTGTAATTTGATGAAGAATGCGCTACAATAACCAAAGCACATACTATTTTTTAGAGGGTGAAGAAGAACTTATGAAGCCGTTATTATCGAAAGCACAGTTGGATTATACGAAAGCGAAGTCTCAATTCGAAGATAGAGCCAAGGTAATGGAGAAGAAAATTGAGCTTGCCCGTGGTGTTCATGGCGAGATTACACAAGAGATCATGGAAGGGCTAGTCCTCGAAACAGGCTTTCATGATGCGTTTAACGATTTGACGCTGGCTGAGAATGAATTGATCAAATGGTCCCACGTTACAATTAAACATGAGAAGACTTACCGTGATAATAAAGTTGAGATTGAAATGATGTATGATAAATTGAATGAAGATCCAGAAATGCGTGCTCGTGTGATTCAGCTCGCTATGAAAATTCGCTAGAATTTTACAAAGACGCCGAAAGGCGTCTTATTTTGTTTCTATGTCGCGAAACATATTATAAATCCATTGTTAGATGCTATAATGACAAGTACAACAAGTTTTTGTGAAAAAAATAAAAAAAATATTGGTAACATCCGCAACTTTTTCCTTTGTGGAACGTTTAAGATGTAGAACACAATGAATCACCCAGTATGTACCTATTAAAGAAACTTGTCTATAAATTAGAAAATTCTTCTTTACGGTATATGGGACTCATTGTATAATACCTAGGTAGGATTATAGGAAACTACTCTAGTTTGTAATGTTCTTTTTGTTTACAGGTTTCTGTGATACCCGTCACAGACATCATTTATATGATTTCTGCTCACACTCGGGAAAGGAGGTGCACGACTAATGAGTAACAAGAGCTATCATTCTAATCCAATTAAAGAAAATAATCAGGTTTTGATTCAAGGAGGAGAAAAAAAGGTTATGAAGAAAATTTTATCCGTAGCACTGTCTACAGCAATGGCATTCTCCATGTTTGCTTCTGTTGCATTCGGTGACGATGCAAAACTTACAACAGCAGAGAAGTTCAACGTATTGAAAGATGCTAAGATTCTAACTGGATATCAAGATGGATCTATGGGTCTTGAGAAAGACTTGACTCGCGCAGAATTCGCGACAGTTGTATCCAAGCTGATGGGTCTTAAGCCAATCGAAGGTCAACTTTCTTTCAAAGACAAAGGTTACACAGCTAAGAACTGGTCTGTTAAATACATCGAAGCAGTTTACGCTGCTGGTCTGATGGAAGGTAAGAACACAACGAAGAAAATCTTCGACTACAACGGTAAAATTACTGTTCAAGAAATGGCTGCTGTACTAGTACGCGCAACTAAACTTGAAGTGCCAACAGAAACAGATAACGATGCTTCTGCATGGGCTAAAGGTTATGTTCAAGCGGCAATTAATGCTGGCATCATCGAAAAAGGTGCTGCTCCAAAAGCAAATGCAACTAGATCTCAAATGACTGAAACTGCATATGCAATTTGGTTGAGTGAACAACAACCAGCAGTAGTTTCTTACGAAGTTAAAGAAGACGGTAAAGTAGTTGAATTCAAACTCGCTAATGGCGATGTTGTGCCGGTGACCCCTGAAACTCCTTTGAAAGCTAACGTAGAAACTGTAGTGACATTTAAACATGCTAACTACGATTACAGCGAAAAAGTAACTTGGGTTGTGACTGCAGCTACTAAAGTTCAAGGTGTATCTGCTAGCAACTACAAACAAGTAGTTGTAGCATTCGATGGTGATGTTGATAAAGCTACTGCAACAAATCCTTCGAACTACTCCATCTCTGGACTTTCTTTCTCTGCAGCAGCTTTGAGTGAAGATGCTAAAACAGTTACTTTGACTATCGCTCAAGATAGTGGAAAATTGGATCGTCAGAAAGAATACACAATTAACCTTAAAGGTGTTAGAAATGCTGACAGAACTAAAACTTTTAGCGATGCAGTTAAGTTCTCCCCGGTTGATACAACTCTTCCAGAAGTGAAGGAAGTTGTTGGATTGGGAACAAAAGCATTTAAAGTTGTATTCTCAGAGCCAGTACAACAGTCTTCTGTTGTATCGACTTCCAACTTCATGGTAGATGGTAAGGCAGTTAGTGGATACGTTACTTACCAATACCCTAACATTGCAATCATCAGCACAGACTTGGCTGTTGGTTCTCATGAACTGACTGTTAGAAACGTGAAGGACTATGCAGATTTCACGATCCTTTCTGCTAGCTCCAACTTCACTGTTGCTGAAGATAAAACGGCTCCAGAAGTTGTAGGCGCAACTACTAATGATTTGACAAGAGTTGAAATTGAGTTCAATGAAACAATCAAATCAGTAAGCAAAGTTTACCAAACTTCTTCAAGCAAAACTGCTACTTACACAATCTCTGACAACAAAGTGATTGCGACTTTCTCCGATCCTAACAAGCTTAGCTTGGCAGAAACAACAATCTACCTTGAAGGGGTAACAGACTACAGCAATAACTCTGCTAACCGCGAAGTTAAAGTAACACCTGTACTTGATACTGAGCGTCCAACGGTTGTTGGTGTAGAAGCTGATGTAGATAAAGGTAACCATGAGTTTACCGTAGAATTTAGTGAAGCTGTACTTTTAGGTGATATTACTAATCCAGCAAACTACGTTCTTAAGGATAAAGATGGTAAAGTTGTAACTGGTAAAGGCTTCACAACTAAAGGTAACCCAGTTAAAGCTCCTGAGTTTGTAACAGGTTCCCAAAACAAAAAAGTTAAGATCACTTCCATCGGTCAGTTGGCTTCCGGCGTTTACACTCTGGAAATCAGCAACATCCGTGACGTAGCAGCGATTGGTAACACTATGTTGCCATACTCTACAACTATTGACCTTGCCGACATTGAAAAGCCAAAAGTGCTGTCCACTTCTTACTACGAAGTGACTACACCTGGTAACTCTTCGACATTTACTGGATTGGACATTATTGTTCATTACAGTAAGCCAATGGCATTTGATGGCGTAGGTAACGTGCTTGAAGCTAATAAATACAACTATGCTTCGACTGCAAACGCTGCAACTTACCTCCCATTACCAGTGAATTCATCTGTATCTGCAATTAATGCTGAAACAGTACGTATTTCCTTGCCTGCTAAAGAAGGTGGATATATAACAACTAATGATGATGGGGTTAAACAAGCAATCAGCCTGCGTGTAGTAAACGTTGCTGATGCTAATGGCAACTACATTTCAAACAATGTTGTAACTACAGCTGTTAACGAAAAAGGACAACAATATGTTGATCTGAAGACAGTTAAAGCTACTGACAACAACACAATCGTTGCTGAATTCGAAGGACCGCTTTCTTACGTTCAAGCATCTGACTTTATTGTAACAGCTGGAGAATCCACTTATGGTGTTGTTGTTGTAAGCAACAATAACGGTGTAGTCACTTTTGATCTTGCTGGTGACAATAAACTTGCTCCAGAAGTTGGTGATAATGTAACCCTCAGCGTTAAAGGTGGAAATCATACAGTTCAAACCGTTAACAATAATGGTTTGAAAGCTAGAGGAAGCAAAGACATTACCGATGCAATTAGCCCAACTTATGTGGAAAAAAGCGTAGCATTTAAAAATGGTGAGGACAACACAACTGTTGCAACACTAACATTTGATGAAGCGTTGGTTGTATTTAACAACCCAACTGCGTTCGTCGTACATGTAGATGGTGAACCAGTTGATGTTACAAAAGTAGAACGCAACAGCGGGGATAACAAGAAAGTAGAAATCACGTTCAAAGCTGCTACTGTTGCAGGTAAGACTGTTGAAATCTACTCCAGCAGCAACTTCGCTTCTGCTAAATTTGTGACAGATACAGCAGGTAATGCTGCTAACGCAGTTGCAATTAACTAATACCTGCGCAATTGTGATAATATGGGAGGAGTCCATTCATAAGAATGGGCTCCTCTTTACTTGTATGGGCAACACAGTTAAATTAATATTTAATGAAAGGAGGAGAATTGATGGAAAGGAAACTAAGAGTAATAACTATAATAAGTATGCTTGTTGTAGGAGCAATTGCAGGCTCTCTCCTAAACACAACAGCTGATGGAGCAAGTAACTTAGCTACTCCCGGCACAACCAACGACCCTGTCGTAACCAAAAGCTACGTAGATCAACAAATCCAGAAGGCACTGGGTAACGGTAGCTCGTCTGAACCAAGCAACCCAAGCACGCCATCCCAAAGTGGAGACGAGATCAAAGTCGTAACTCTTAAACCCGGTAAGATCCTAATCGCTAACGCTGGCGCAGAGTTTATCGTGCGCTCAGGTAAGGCTGTCATCTATACGCAAGACTCTAATGGTGTTGCGGATCTGACAGCTGGTGTGGATCTGCTTAATGGACAAGTTGCGCCATCTAACCATCTGTTGTCATTCCCACGGGAAGGCCGGGGGATCAAGGTTAAGGATGGAGTGAATAGCAACCTTGTTGTTATGGTTCGCGGCGGCTATACACTTCAGAATCAGTAATAATTCCTACTAATAATTATTGCCAGATGTGACAACGTTTTATACGTGTATGCAAGGAAATAAACACAGATAATACTCCTGTAAACCAACATTGCAGGAGGTGCATCAGCATGGCTAATAAACGTAGTAATCGTCAGGTCGTACCAGAAAGCCGTCATATGTTGAATCAGATGAAGTATGAGATCGCAGCAGAGTTTGGATTGAACGTGGGACACGGTAGCAGCTCGTATGGAGCAGATACCGAATTTGGTTCTGAGCTCGGAGTCATGAGTGCAAATTCATCATCCCGTCGCCCAGGCTGGGGGCATTTGACCTCACGAGAGAATGGCTCTGTGGGCGGAGAAATTACGAAGCGTTTGGTTCGACAAGCTGAGCAAGGTATGTTTGGTCAGCTGTAGTATTTTTTCACGATAACCCGGTATTTATTACATGAATTTTTCTCTGTTTGAAATCGTGAAGAAAATCGGTGAAAAACCTTGAAAAACTGCTTGGCAGCTGGATTGACACCGGGTTTTAAATACGTTAATATGCATGTTGAGGATTTGTACATTCAAACCTTTTCCAATCGGAAAAGGTTCATTTTTTGTGTAGGACCTCTACTTAAATATAAGAAGTATAAAATTTGCTTTATATTTACTTATATTGATATTGAAACGCCATCGTACTTGAGAAGACGAAGGAATACGTTTCACATGTTATAACATACTATCCATATGGGAGGTTGATCTCATGTCTGTAACAGGGCGACGTTTATTTACTTCTGAGTCCGTAACTGAAGGACATCCGGATAAAATCTGCGATCAGATTTCCGACGCGGTACTCGACGCTTTCTTGGCCAACGATCCCAACGCACGCGTTGCATGCGAAGTATCTGTAGCTACAGGTCTGGTATTGGTTATTGGTGAAATTAGCACGAAATCCGAATATGTGGACATTCCATCCATCGTAAGAAATACCGTGAAAGAAATCGGGTATACCCGTGCTAAATACGGTTTTGACTACAATACTTGTGCTGTATTGACTTCGCTTAACGAACAGTCAGCTGATATTGCACAAGGGGTAAACGCTGCACTGGAGAATCGTGACCCATCCCAAATGGATCAGGAAACCGAGAACATTGGCGCAGGCGACCAAGGCTTGATGTTCGGTTTTGCAACGAATGAGACTCCTGAATTGATGCCTCTTCCAATCGCATTGTCCCACCGCATTGCTCGCCGCTTGTCGGAAGTGCGTAAAGACGGTACGCTGGACTATCTTCGTCCGGATGGCAAAACTCAGGTTACGGTTGAATATGATGGCAATAAGCCAGTACGTGTAGATACGATCGTTGTATCGACACAACATGCAGAAGAAGCGACACTGGAGCAAATCCAGAAAGATATTAAAGAACAAGTTATTCTTCCGGTTGTTCCTGCGGAACTTCTTGATGAAGAAACGAAATATTTCATTAACCCAACAGGCCGTTTCGTAATCGGCGGACCTCAAGGGGATGCGGGTCTGACTGGACGTAAGATCATCGTTGATACCTATGGCGGTTATGCTCGTCATGGCGGCGGTGCATTCTCCGGTAAGGATCCGACAAAAGTTGACCGTTCTGCAGCATACGCTGCTCGCTACGTAGCTAAGAACCTAGTTGCAGCAGGCCTCGCTGATAAATGTGAGATTCAGCTTGCTTACGCAATCGGTGTAGCTAACCCTGTCTCCATCAGTGTTGACACGTATGGCACAGGTAAAGTAAGCGAAGAGAAGCTGGTTGAGCTTGTTCGTAACAACTTCGACCTGCGTCCGGCTGGTATTATCCGCATGCTGGATCTGCGTCGTCCGATTTACAAGCAGACTGCAGCTTACGGCCACTTTGGTCGTACAGATGTGGAATTGCCTTGGGAGCAAGTGGATAAAGCTGATATTTTGAAAGCTCAAGCTGGCATCTAAGTTTTAACAACTACTTGTTAGATGATGGTCTTAGCGTAATGACTAGGACATCACCATATTATTCATACCATGAGAAGCTGGTATCTGGTAACGGATATCGGCTTCTTTTTTTGCGTTGACATAAGTATGATTGCTAGAATTGTCATCCTATCATTCCAACATATGATACAAAACTCGTAGATGATTAGAATAATTAAGCGAAAACAATAGATTATTAGAATATATTGGTGATATAACGTAACTTTTCCTCTAAAACTCAGTCTATTAAATAGAGACTAAACGTTCTGGTAGAGCGAATAGATGGGAGAGTTACATTTAATATGATACGTAAGGAAGAGTTGATAGCGTCAAGAACAAGTCATCCGGGGAAAAAATGGTTGGTTATTACGCTTGCAGGTGTGATATGGATTGGTCCAGTGCTTGGAAATGGCATTCCGGCAGTTAGCGGTCCATTTTCAACTTCTATAGTAGAGGCAGCTTCATCTTCTGTCACTAAATTGGGTGAAGAAATCATTACATCCGGTGCAATTCTGATGAAATACCAATTCACAGATGGTTCCCAGAAATCACTTGCGAATGTCATTCGCGTGGATCTCAAGAACAAGAACGTGAAGCTGGATGTCATGACAGGTAAAGAAGGATATTTTACAACAAGACAAAGCACGGGTGGTATGGCGAAAGAAAATGGCGCAGTTGCTGCGATTAACGGTGACTTTTTTAATACAGGGGCGCAGGGAGCTCCGATGGGTGGACAAGTATCCAGTGGTCTGCTCATGTCTACGCCATCCGATCTGAAGGGTATGTATGCCTTTGCAGTTACGCAAGACGGTACACCGATGGTGGATGAGTTTACGTTTACAGGTAGTGTAACGGCTGAGAATGGTGAGCAATTTCAACTGGCAGGCATGAACAAATCATCGTATAATCCCGAAAGTAGTTCATCGAACTTCAGTCACCTGAATGCAGCGTATATTTATACAAGTGCGTGGAAGGCTGTCGAGCGTCCAACGAATAGTTCAACCACACCGACGGAGGTCATGGTAACGGATGGCGTCATCACGGAAATCTCGGATAAAGCGAGTATCCAGACGGCGATTCCTAAAGGCAGCTTTATTTTGCGAACCCATGGGACGGCAGCGACATTTGTTAAGAACAATCTTGAAGTTGGGCAAAAGCTTACGGCTGATTATTCACTAGTCTCGAAGAAGACGGGTAAACAAGTGAATCCGGAATCTCTTCAGGTCATGATTGGTGGGCATACCATCTTGGTAGATGGCGGTAAAGCAGCTTCATTCTCGCGTGATGTGAGCAGTATCGGGGGTTACCGTGCTCGCACAGCGGTAGGTTATTCGAAGGATGGTCGTTACGCCTATCTGATCGCTACAGAGAAGCACAGCGGCAGTGCTGGAATGTCACTAAGTCAGCTGCAGAAGTTTATGACCGGTGTTGGCGTATGGAAGGGACTTAATCTGGATGGCGGTGGATCCACAACGATGGTGAACCGACCTCTGGCAGAAATGGACACTAGGCTTACATTTAACACGGAGTACGGAACAGCGCAGCGCAGTATCGTTAACTCACTTGGTGTATTCTCCACAGCGCCAAAAGGGTCGCTCAAAGGTTTTAAGGTCAGTGGCAACACGACTCTATTAATCGGGCAGACGGGCTCTTATCAGTTGAAGGGCTATGATACGTATTACAACCCGGTAGATATGCAGACAGTAACGCCAACATGGAAGTCTAGTAACGGAAATATTAAGGTAAGCGGTCAGAATGTAACTGCCGTAAAACCAGGTACATCAACGGTGACAGCGGTTAGTGGCAGCGCCAAAGCAACGATGCAGGTGAAGGTCCTGGGCGCAGAAGATGTAACGTCCTTGCAGGCAAGTACAGCAGCGGCTCCGTTAGCCGCAGGCACAACCGTATCTGTGCCGGTAATGGCTACACTTAACAATGGACAGAGCATAGAGGTGCCAGACAGTGCACTGAAGTGGGAGTTTTACGGGTTCAAGGGTAAAGTGACAGACGGACGTCTGACCGTTACTTCTGTGAATGCGAATGCTAAAGTTGGTTACGCCGTGGCCCGATATGACGGCTTCAGCACCGTGGTTGTCCTCTCTGCAGCAGGGGAAAGTACATGGGAGAATTTTGAGAATGTGAACTATCCACTTAGCTTTACAACGAATGTATCCGGGGTGACGGGAAATGCAGCGGTTGTGAAGGGAAGCGGTACGCATTCGAATTCCAAAGTTTTGAAACTCGATTATGATATGAACGGCGGAATCGGGCAGAAAATGTACGCTTACGCGCAGTTTAACGGAACTACGGGTAAAGCGATCCCAGCAGTAGCTACCGCCATGACCCTTGACGTAGAAGGGGATAATAGTCTAAACTGGCTCCGCGCGGAGTTAAAAGACAAAAACGGCAAAACCGTCTATATTGATCTCGCAAAAGTAATCGATTGGACAGGCTGGAAGACCCTTAATATCGATTTGAGTGGTTATAACATTGCTTTCCCAGCACAACTGAAAAGAGTGTATGTGGTAAACGTAGAGGAAGGACAGGATGAACGAGCGCTGACGGGCTCGGTATCTTTTGACGATATCCGGTTTACGATGCCTGCTCTTTCGAGTGATGCTGGTTTACCAACAGGTAAGGCTGTTATGACGATCGGCCAGAAGTCCCTTATGTTGAATGGGAAAAAAGTAGTAATCGACTCTGCTCCAATTTTGAAGAATGGTACAACTTACGTTCCGATTAAACATGTGCTGGACGCATTTGGCGGTCAAGCGCAGTGGAACAAGACAGCTCAGCGTGTAACGGTGCTCCGTGGCAGTAAGCTTCTCGATTTAACTGTTGGCAAGAAGGAACTTGTCTTAAACGGGAAGCGGATGACAACAACCGTTGCACCGATGATCAGTGGTGGTAGGACTTTGGTCCCTCTTCGTCTCGTTTCAGAGCAATTGGGCCTTAAAGTAAAATGGGACAAGAACACGAAGACCGTTACCATCGAATCGTGATATGGTATGATGTGTGTATGAAACGTTAGAAATGGAGTAGAGTGCGTGGATTATCAAGCTGATGCCATCGACCGTGTCATAAAGAACGCCATCCAAGTGATGGAAGACAGCAAATACCAGATGTTTGAAATATTAGAGACTTCGCGTGATGAACTCGTGTCTCTCAATCAGGAACTGAAGCAGGTACTGAAAGAAACGACGGAAACCTTGGAAAAGGTAGACCAGTTGGAGCTGAACTACCGCCGTTCCCGGATCCGGCTGACGGAAGTCAGCCGGGACTTTGTCCGGTATAAGGAAGAAGACATCAAGCAGGCGTACGAAAAGGCAACGCAGCTTCAGCTTGATCTCATGATTTATCGCGAGAAGGAAATGTACTTGAAGGCAAGACGCGATGAACTTCAGAAAAGGGTTCGTAGTGTGGAGAACTCGGTAGAACGAGCAGAATCTATCGGTTCGCAGATGGGTGTGGTTTTGGAATACCTGTCAGGAGAACTGGGGCAAGTGTCCCGAATTATCGAATCGGCCAAGAATCGACAAGTGATAGGTTTGAAGATTATTTTGGCGCAAGAGGAAGAACGCAAGCGTATTGCGCGTGAAATTCATGATGGACCGGCACAATTGCTCGCAAATCTGGTTCTTAGGACGGAAATTGTAGAAAGAATGCTAGTTAAGCAGGAATTTAAGATGGTCCAAGACGAAATAGTAGATTTGAAGGGGCAGGTTCGGTCTAGCTTGGAAGAAATGCGCAAAGTTATTTTTAATCTGCGTCCAATGGCACTCGATGATCTGGGTCTTATTCCCACACTCCGTAAATACGTGCATGATTTTGAAGAGAAATCCAAAATCCGCATGTTGTTTGAAACGCGTGGCAAGGAGCATCGTCTCTCTTCTGCGATGGAGGCGGCCATCTACCGGTTGGTGCAGGAAGCACTTACGAATGCGGCCAAACATGCTTACCCTACATATGTGCTCGTAGAACTTACGTATCAAGCACAAATGGTTAAAATTGTTGTACAAGACAACGGACTAGGATTCAAGGTTGAATTACTGGAACAGAAGAGCAAGGACCACTTTGGGTTAATCGGCATGCGGGAGAGGGTCGAACTGCTCGAAGGGAGAATGGAGATTGAATCAGCCGAGAATCAAGGTACCAAGATCATTATCCATATCCCGACGAACGTAGAGAAGAGAAAGGAGTAACAGGATGGAACATTTGGAGAACGAAATCCCGGTCATTAAAGTGCTATTGGCAGATGACCACCAGCTTTTCCGTGAAGGATTAAAGCGTATTTTGAACATGGAGGATGACATTGACGTCATCGGTGAATGTGGAGACGGCATTCAAGTGCTGGAATTCTGCAATGAGGTAAAACCGGACATCGTTCTAATGGACATCAACATGCCTACTGAGAATGGCGTGCAAGCTACGGAGAAACTGCGCGAGTTATTCCCAGAGATTAAAGTTATTATTCTTTCGATTCATGACGATGAAAGTTATGTGTTCGAAACACTCCGTAAAGGAGCGAACGGATATCTATTGAAGGATATGGAGGCTGAGTCGCTGATTAATGCGATCCGCTCCGTTCATGAGGGCTATGCATTCATTCATCCGAAGGTGACGGGTAAATTGATCCAGCAGCTGCGCCGCATGACTTACGTGAATGAAGCCGGGGCTATGGCCGAAGGTGGCACACGTGAAGCTGGTGTTAAGTTTGTGGCTGGAGAGAACAATCCATTAACGCGCCGCGAAGCTGAAGTTCTTCGTCTGATGGCTGAGGGTAAGAGCAATAAGATGATCGGGGAATACCTGTTCATTAGTGAAAAAACCGTAAAAAACCACGTCAGCAGCATTTTGCAAAAAATGGAGGTCGACGACCGTACACAAGCGGTTATCAACTCCATCAAGTATGGCTGGGTGACACTGTAGGCTGTAATCCGTAGCACGGATATTGCCGCACACATGGGAGAGGGGATCGCCAGGAATTGGCGGTTCCTTTTGTGTATTTAGGGGGAGGTAGGAGCTATACAAGTGGAGGACTGCTCCGTTTCAGGAGGGAAGGGAAATAGAGATGCTGCCCCGGACCACGTACATTGCGAACAGAGGACAGTGACCATGAGTACAAAAGATAAGTTATTGGAATTAATGAGGCTTGTCTGAGGGGGATGTTATAGCATAACCGTTTAATAAATGCCGTGACCTGAAGTATGGGTGTGGGCCTTGTATTTCATCCTTGTCACCGTGCTTTCCTTATCGGCATATACTGTCTTTAAGAGAAGGAGGTGAGTCTCATGGTTGCCCATTTGCTATGGATACTGGTTATATACGGGATCGCAGTTGCATTGGTGCACATGCTTTATGCCCGCCGGCATCGCGGCGATTCATCTAAACGGCGTCCTGGATTACATTATGTGCTGATTACTTCCAACCATGAGTGGCAGGTGGAATGGTACTTGAGAGCCCTTTCATTGTATGCCCTGCTAAGCGGGACGCGGGTGCGCGTCACTGTCCTTGATGATCGGTCGGATGATGATACGGTGAACATTGTACACAGATTGATGAACCTGTCTGGAATTGAGCTGGTTGTTGGTCATTGGAATCCAAGTGAAGATACCACCCTAGTTATGAACAAAATAACTTCGGAAAGTGATGAACAATTGATTGAGATTGATCTGCGAATATCTGGTGAGGCTGCCCGAATCCCCTATGTTCAGGGATAGGCTGTGTGGTATTGGTTCTGGTTATATTGATAACGTGAAGCGGGCAAGAGCGATGATGGTGTGAAGCACACTCCAACCTTTATAGGGAGAGGAGGGTGCTTTTTTGTGTATTATGGCGGACATCCATTCAAGCATGTCCCGAACCACGCATCGTGCGTACAGGGAGCAGAACGCACGATGGGTTTAGTGGAGAAGGACATGTTGGGGAGCCTGTGCTAAAGCCTCTTTTGGCATAGTAGGTGAGAGATACATAAGAGAGATGAGAGAGATGGCGGATAACAGATTTACAGATAACAGATAGGTATTTTGTGATTAGCAAGATTTATAGAGGGCTGTGTGCTGTTATGCGTTTAAGAGGGGGAGGAGCTCGTGCAAGTTGCTGTTTATGCCGTGAAGTTAAGAGATCGATGGTGGATTGAAGTTTCGCTGGATATTCGGGTGGATTTGCGGTGGTGGATGACGTTAGATACTTCTTTAGATATGTCATTAGGGCTTTTAGCGGACCGATTTGTCTTATTAGCTCGGAGTATGCCGCTCGGCTGGGCAGTTAGCTTGCGTGATGGGTTTCGTTCGGAGCGGGTAATGGATCGCTGGGGGTTGAAGGAATGGCGCGAATATGTTCGTAACTCTCTCGCAGTATGTGTGGCAGAAGAGCCGTATGGTCAGGGTGATTTATTGTTAGGACATGCTGATGAAATGGCTGTGTGGACGGCTGAGCAGATGGATGGTTTAGATAGAGGGTTGAATGCTGCTGCTGCATGGGACAAGCTTCTGCTACAAGCGGAGCGGTTAGCGCAGTTATTGGAAGGGCGGGCACTGCTGAGCGGTGAGGTGGAGCTGCTGTTAGAGGAAGCCGGCGGCGACATGTCCGCCGGCTGGCTTGCCGCGGCTCAGCTCGGCTGCCTGCTGGGCCGCCTGCGCGTGGAAGCGGGGCTGGCACAGCCCGCCCCGCGGGAGAAGCCCGGCTGGCTGCGCCGCAGCCGGACCATGGCCCCCCGCTGCCGGCGCTGCGGCAGCGAAGCCCTTAGCCGCACGGCATGCGCCACGTGCGGCTCGGCGGCTTGCGCCTATTGCGAGGCTTGCCTCGCTATGGGGCGCAGCCGCTCTTGTGCGCTGCTGCTGCAGGGCGCAGCGCATTCGGCCGTGCGTGGCACGGCCGGGGGTTCCCCCACCGCGGCCTTGGGCCGGTGGGGTTTAAGCGCAGCGCAAGGCGCCGCCGCAGGCGCCGCGCTGCGGTTTTTGGCGGAGCCGCCGGCGGCGGGCTCCGCGGCCGCCCGCTTCCTGATCTGGGCGGTGACGGGCGCCGGGAAGACGGAGATGATCTTCCCGTTGCTTCAGTCCGTGCTGGATGCTGGCGGGCGGGTGCTGGTGGCGGCTCCTAGAAGAGACGTGGTGCTGGAGCTGGCACCACGTCTCGCCGCCGCCTTCCCAGGCGTCAGCATAGCGACGCTCTACGGAGGAAGCCCGGATCGCTGGAAGCGGGGAAGCATAACACTCGCGACAACTCATCAGCTGCTGCGATTTCGCCACGCTTTTGATCTGGTTGTTATCGATGAGATCGATGCGTTTCCATACCATAACGATCCGATGTTAGATTTTGCAGCCAAGGGAGCGTGTAAGCCGGGTGGTAAATATATTTACTTATCTGCAACTCCACCAATCAACCTCCAACGTGAGGCTGCGGCAGGTCGGTTGCCTCACGCCAAGGTACCTGCTCGTTTTCATGGTCATCCTTTGCCTGTACCAAAACCGCTCAAAGTCCCCTCGGTCCAGCGTTGTCTAACCCAGAAGAGTCTTCCTCCTGGTCTGGTACGTGAACTGAAGGTATCTCTGCAACGGGGAGCTCAAGTCTTCTTATTCGTTTCTCGCATTCGTCATATTGAACCATTCTTGCAGTTATTACGCCGATATTTTAAGGACATCCCCATAGAAGGGACATCTTCCGTTGACTCGGGAAGGGCGGAGAAAGTGATGTCATTCCGTAAACGTGACATCCGTTTACTCGTGACGACGACCATACTGGAGCGCGGTGTCACCGTGCCGAAGAGTGATGTGTTTATTGTGGATGCGGATAGTGAATTATTCGATGAAGCCGCGCTGATCCAGATGGCTGGTCGGGCTGGCAGATCTAAGGATGATCCCGCGGGGCGGGTTATTTTCGGCTCACCTCAGTGGACAAGGTGTCAGCGATCGGCTATGAACCAGATCAAGCGGATGAACCGGATTGCGAAGCGGGGAGGTTACTTACAATGCTGATGGATACGCTGGACCGCATACTAAAGCCTTTCCACCGATTGCTGGCATCTTCAGGACAGAAGTGCCTGACCTGTGGGAGAATAACATCTTTATCACGTGAATACTTGGGAATATGCCGAACATGTTATATGTCGATACCATGGATTACACGTCCAAGATGTATTTACTGCGGTAGACAGATCGGATGCCCGGACTGTACTCGTGAACAAGCGGGGCCGTGGCATTTTGTGTGTAACCGGAGCGCAGCAACGTATAATGCTGACATGCGGGAGTGGCTGGCTCAGTATAAGTATCGTGGAAACGAGGCATATGCGCCTCTTTTGATAAGTATGTTAGAGCGGGCATACCGTCAACTGCAGCAGGAGATAGCTAAGAAGCAACAGATATCGTTTCATAAAACTGGACAAGCGGCTGAGGTACAATGGCAGGCTCATATGATCACTTCCGTGCCGGTAAGTCTGGAGCGGCTCAAAGAGCGGGGATTTAACCAGGCCGAGGTGCTCGCTCGTGGTTTGGCAGCTGCGGTAAAGCTCCCGTATGCAGAATTGCTCCAGCGCGATCGGCATACGCATAAACAAAGCTTTAAGAGTCGAATGGATCGATTGAAAGATATGGAGGGGGTTTTTCGTAGCCTACCGGAAGCGGCAGAAGTGATAGAGCTGCTTGCTACTAGCATATATTCCAGAACCAAGGCTCTTAAATCTATTAATTCCGCTATGGCTGATGCACCTTTTTCTCTACGAATATTATTAATCGATGACATTTATACGACAGGCAGTACGATTAACGCATGCTCTCAGGAGTTAAAGATTGCGGGAGAAACGCAGGGGATTCCGGTAGAGATATTTAGTCTGACGTGGGCAAGATCTTAATAGAGTTAGGAATAAATACATATATTTTTTTCCTTTTTATGATAGACGTAAGCACTAATATACGGTAATCTATGGGTATCAAAGGATCTATGCGACATGGAGGGCGGTTAGTATGAACTTGGGGAATTGTCCTCGGTGCGGCAAATTGTATGCGCTGAATTTCCGAGATATGTGTTCTGACTGTTTGAAAGATATTGAGGTAGAGTACCAAGAGTGTGCCCAGTTCTTACGAGAACAAAAGGGAGCCACAATCCACGAAGTATCCGAAGCAACAGGAGTCTCGATTCGTCAGATCACCAAGTTTATTCGTGAAGGCCGCATTTCTATTGCTAACGCACCGAATTTGTCTTATCCATGCGAGGTTTGCGGCACGTTGATACGTGAGAGCAATATGTGCGAATCTTGCAGAACACGGTTGACCAAAGAATTAAGAAGCGTTACAGATGACCCATCCGATAATAGTGGTCCTAATAAGAAGGACTCCCTTACTTACAGGGCTGTTGACAAATTACGCAAATACTAAAACCCTACAATCGAACTATTAACTATGTTACAATCCCGGCCGATAATCTTAGTAAAGGTTATCGGTTTTTTCACATTACTCGAAGTTTTCTGTAAGATGTATTTATAAGGTCTTTTCTATATAAAGGAAGGTGAGCGTTATGAAGATTAACGAAACCGGACGCGTCGGCGCTGTCCACTCGTATCAACGGAACATGGAGACTAACCGACAGGAACAACAGAATAAAACTCGTCGCAAGGACGAGGTATCAATTTCAACAGAAGCGATGGAGATGCTTCAAGCGCAGGAACGTGCTGGAGATCCAGCTCGTTTACAGAAGATTCAATCCTTGAAAGAGCAGGTCTCCTCAGGAACATATAATGTAGATGCCGATAAACTTGCGGAGAAGCTGCTGCCTTATTTCAAGCAGTTTCCCGAGAGCTAAGGGTGACTAATATGTCAGTACAGACGTTAATTGATTCTTTGCAGCGGCTCGAAATGGTGTATAACGACATGTTAGCCATGGCGGACGCCAAGAAGCAGGCCATTATTGATAATGATGTAGATAAGGTCGTTCAGCTGCTAAACCGTGAGTCTAAAGGTATGAAGATGATCGAGCAGCTCGAGAAGGAGCGTATCGAAGCGACTTATACTTTTTTACAGAGTCGCGGAGTTAAGTCACAACTGGAATTAACACTTACGGAGCTTGCAAGGCTCGTATTCGATCCAGAAGAAAAAGCGAAGCTGCTAGACGTTCAGTCACGTCTATCCAGCACGCTTCATGAACTGAAGCAGAAGAACGATATTAATCAGCAATTGCTCGCACAATCACTCGATTTCATTGATTTCTCACTCGATATGCTGACTGGAAAGTCCTCACAGGACGAAGTCACATATCATCACCCGTCTGACAGAGGCGGCAGCACAGGGCGACCGGGCCTGTTCGATACCCGAGCGTAAACAGGAGGATATTGTAATGCGATCTACATTTCATTCATTAGAAACGGCCAAACGAAGCCTGTTTACACAAACAGCAGCACTCGGAACGACAGGTCATAATATAGCGAACGTTAACACGCCCGGGTATTCAAGACAGGTTGTGAAAATGCAGGCGTCTCTACCCATGGAGGCTTATGGTCTCAATCGTTCGACTGCCGCAGGTCAACTTGGCACAGGTGTTGAGTTCTCCAGTATTGAGCGGATTCGCGAACAATTTCTTGACGATCAATTCCGTGGAGAGAACAGTGCATTTGGTAGCTGGAACATTCAGGCCGATACCCTTGATAAACTAGAGTCCATTTTTACCGAACCATCGGACACGGGACTACGGACAGTTATGGATAAGTTCTTTTCCTCGTGGTCAGATTTAAGCAAGAATCCTGAGGATCCAACAGCTCGCAAGATTGTAGTTCAGACCGCTCAATCTTTTACGGATGCACTGAATTACATGAGTGGCCAGCTGGATAATCTGGAGTCGGACCTGGGTAAGAATATATCCATTAAAGGGGACGAAATTCAGAACTACTTAACCTCCATAGCCAATTTGAATAGTTCAATCACACGTATAGAGAGTTTGGGCGATAATGCGAATGATCTCCGGGATCAGCGGGATTTGCTGACCGACCAATTGTCCAAAATCGTAAACGTTACGGTGACCGAAGGAGAGGCTGGTTACAATATCTCCTTAGGAGGACAGGCGCTCGTCGAGGGAGCAACCGTAACGGCGAATGTAGATGCAACTTTCCTTGAAGGAGCCTATGCATCTGGAGATCTCAGAGGCGGAGAAGTTCATGGAATGATCATCTCCCAGAGATCGATTGTGGTGGACTATAGGAATCAGCTGAACAATTTAGCGAATACCATTGTGAACGGGGAGATTCCGGTTACGTTACCTTCCGGATCTAAGATTCCTGAGGGTGCATCGTTTAATGTTGATATCGAAATAAGCGTGAATGGTAATGTTAGTACTCTTCCTGCTGGACAGCAGGTTCCTGCGGGAGCTGTGCTAAACAAAGACGCTTCCGTTACTGTGAGAGGGATGAACGGCCTTCATCAGTTAGGCCTAACAACAGATGGCACGACTGCACAGGGATTACCGTTTTTTGTAGCTTCGGATAATGGTGGAACCATTACTGCAGGTAACATTAAGTTGAACTCGGTCATTGCAAATGATCCGAGTAAGATTGCGACTTCCATGCGCACATCCGTTAAGGATGGCAATGAGAGTGTTATCAAGGGTAATAACACGTTAGCATTATTAATTGCAGGCTTAAACACAACGAAGTTTACAGATGCAGCCGGCACTAAGGGAACAATTGCTTCATTTTACAGTTCAATGGTTGGACAGCTAGGTGTACAAGCACAGGAGGCTACCCGGCAGACAGATAACAGTTATGCATTGGTTACGCAGGTCGAATCCCGTCGTCAATCGGTAAGCGGGGTATCTCTGGACGAAGAGATGTCCAATATGATTAAATTCCAGCACGCTTACAGTGCGTCTGCCCGGTTTATGACCACATTCGATGAGCTTCTTGATAAATTGATTAATTCTACCGGCGTGGTAGGCCGTTAAGGAGGATAAACCATGCTTAGAGTAACTTCCAATATGATGAACTCCCAGCTGCTTATGAACTTGAACCGTAATGGTCGCGCAACGAATGAAACGCAGCTTCAGCTTTCCACAGGGCGCAAACTGAATAGACCGTCGGATGATCCGGTAGGCATAACCTACTCTCTTCGATACCGGACAGAGTTATCAGCCAATACGCAGTATCAGAGTAATGTGGACAGCGCATTATCTTGGCTGGACTATAATGACACGGCACTAGATCAAGTGGGCAGTATTCTTAATCGCTTGAAGGAGCTTACAGTCAAAGCCTCTAGTTCGACTAACCCAGATTCTGCATTGACTTCCATTAAGACAGAAGTGGAGCAGTTGAAGGAGCAGTTAATCGATATCGGCAACAGTAAGTTAAACGGGAAGTATATTTTCAACGGTCAACAATATGATACGAAGCCGTATGATTTTGAAAAAGACGAGAATAATCTTTCGAAAACACTTGGTGTTGTTGAAGACTTGCTGACAGATTCGGGGAGCATCAATTTTATTGTTGGTGAGAATGTTCAGCTGCCGATTAACGTAACAGGTAATACGGTATTCGGTAGTCCGTCCGAGAAGGATGACGACCACATATTTACAATGATGGATCGCTTGATCGGAGCTCTCGGCAGCAGTGACTTCCCTACGATTTCGGCTCAGCTAGATAAGATAGACACCCGTATGGAGAAGGTATTAACAGCCCGTGCAGAGATTGGAGCCAAGACCAACCGTGTTGAACTTATGGCGGGCAGGCTCGAAGACATGGGTATTAACTTAACAGATTTGCAGTCCAAGGCTGAAGACGCAGATTATGAGAAATTAATCATTCAATCGAAGATTCAGGAGAGTATCTATAATGCTTCACTTTCAGCAGGGGCGAAGATTATTTCAACTTCATTGGTTGATTTCCTGAGATAGGTGGTGATCTTTAGTGATTCCACAGCTTCAAGTTTCTACACAGCCCTCTTCACTAGAAATCAGTTCGAGCAAAGCGAAGCTGTCGATAAGCCAGCAACGGCCGGATATGGAGATCGAGTCTCCTCGAGCGAAAATGGATATAACCTCGCCGAGACCGGATATGGAGATTGATCAGCATCAGGCATTTAGAGCTTATAATGGTGGAACTGCGCTGGAGATGAATCAGCAGATTTATTCAGAGTTACCTAGCTTAATGCTGGAGGCTCTGGCGAAGCGGGTAGAGCAAGGGAATCGTATGGCCGAATTTCATCTGCCGGGTAACTCCATTGGTGAGATTTACGGTTCGGATTGGAAGCGTGATCCGTTTATTGAGTTTCGGGCGCCAGCTTCCTACGATAACGTGGATATCCATGTGAATCGAAACGAACCGCAAATTAATATTGAACCGATAACACCGCGAATTTCGGCTCAAGCTTATACACCTCAGATTGAGTACCATCCGGGATCTCTAGATATCCGGGTGAAGCAATATGCATCGATTGAGATCACACCACCGCAAATCGATATGACAATGTAATAGTCCAAGATACAGGCTATAGGAGGGCATGCTGCCATCTATAGCTTGTTTTGTTAATGAATCAGTTAGTTAAGGAGTGGATATAAATGAACGTTGAAACAGCTCAGTTTGGACCATTGGATGTGCCGGAAGATCAAATCTATCACTTTTCTAAAGGTATTCCGGGTTTTGAAAGTCATTCAGAATTTGCGGTTATTCATGTCGCAGAAGGTCCATTCTCCTATTTGCAGTCTTTACAGGATAGTCATATTTCCTTGTTGATGACCGATCCTTTCGTCTTTTACCCGAACTATGAGTTTGATCTTCCGGAATCTATCGTGGAGGAAATGGAACTAAACTCTGATCTTATGATTCGCTCTATCGTAACTTTAAATGAGAATGTAGAGAAGTCTACGATCAATCTACTAGCCCCACTTGTGTTCAATTTAGAGAATAAGAGTGGAAGACAAGTGATCCTGCACGCTTCGGAGTATCAATCACGGCATCTGTTGTGGTCCGGCAATGAGACAACTCCATCTGTAAAGGCGGGTGAGTAGCATGCTGGTACTGTCGCGTAAAAAGGGAGAATCTGTAGTCATCCAGGATGAGATTGAGGTTACGATCCTTGGAGTAGATGGTGACAATGTGAGAATTGGAATTAGCGCACCGAAGAACATGGATATTTTTCGTAAAGAAATTTATTTATCGATTCAAGAAGCGAATAGGGAATCTGCGAATCAGTCTTCTATTGGAGTAGAAGAACTGATGAAGCATTTAAAGAATCCTAAGTGAATTTTTTTATGAATATGCAAAAAAACTCTAAAATCGAATGGATTTTTTGACGATATACTTATTAAACGCTATTTCGGAGGGGCGGCCGACCTTAACGGAAGCAAGCGAAACCACAAGGATGTGGGACAAAGCATTTCAAGGAGGAAATTCTAATGATTATCAACCACAATATTGCTGCATTGAATACTCACCGCCAATTGGGCGCAAATACAGGTGCTTCTTCTAAAAACTTGGAGAAATTGTCTTCCGGTCTTCGTATCAACCGTGCAGGTGATGACGCTGCTGGTCTGGCAATTTCCGAAAAAATGCGTGGTCAAATCCGTGGTCTGGATATGGCTCAAAAGAACGCACAAGATGGTATCTCTCTGATACAAACAGCTGAAGGTGCATTGACTGAAACTCACAGCATCTTGCAACGTATGCGTGAATTGGCTGTTCAAGCTTCTTCCGACACTAACGAAGGTGTTGACCGTGCAAAGCTACAATCTGAAGTTGATGAGTTGTCTAAAGAAATCAAACGTATCTCTACTGACACTGAGTTCAACAACCAAAAGGTTTTGGATGGAACATTCGATGACAAAACGTTCCATATTGGTGCTAACTCCGGCCAAAGCATCCAACTGAGCATTAACAATATGAGCAATACAGAGCTTGGTGTTAATGGACTGAAAGATGAATTTGAAATTACTGGAACAGATGTTATTGTAACTAATCGAGATGCAGAGAAAAGTTACACAATTACATTTGCAGCAGCACAAAACAATACAGGGACTGGGGTAAAGGAAACGACCGCAAGATTTGATGATACTGACCCTACCAAAATAATTGTTACTTTGAAACAAAATGAAAATACTCCTGGACCACCTGCTGCTACTCCAGGAGCAATCACTGGCACGAAACAAGAAGTTGCAGATGCCCTTAAAAAGTTAGGATTAGACGCAAAATTAAAAGATGGTACTACCGACGCTGCTCTTACAGCACATGGTACTACAAAAATTGCTGATAAAGCTATCGCTGCGGCAACTACAAAAAATGATGAAATTGGCGTTAATATTTCTACACAAACAGCTGCTGACAAAGCAATCACTACGGTGAACAACGCTTTGAACAAAGTTTCGGAAGAACGTTCCAAATTGGGTGCTAACCAGAACCGTCTTGAGCACACAATCAATAACCTTGGTGCTACTTCTGAAAACCTGACAGCTGCTGAATCCCGTATTCGTGACGTGGATATGGCAAAAGAAATGATGTCTTTCACTAAGAACAACATCCTTACTCAAGCAGCTCAAGCAATGTTGGCTCAAGCAAACCAACAACCACAAGGCGTACTGCAATTGCTTCGTTAATTTTATGATATTAGATAGAGACCTTGGATCTTTCCGAGGTCTCATTTTTTTAGAATAATTTGGAGTATCACCTATCTTTGCAACCCTCGTTATAAATAATTAGCTGATTGAAAAGTTTGTTAGAAATGTAAGCTAGAACCCCGAATGTTTTTTTAAGACCTTAATGAAAACTCTAAATTTATCTGAATCATCTGACGATATAAAGAGTAGACGCTATTTCGGAGGGGCGGCCGACCTTAACGAAAGCAAGCGAAACCACAAGGATGTGGGACAAACCATTTCAAGGAGGAAAATCTAATGATTATCAACCACAATATTGCTGCATTGAACACACACCGCCAATTGGGCGCAAATACAGGTGCTTCTTCTAAAAACCTGGAGAAATTGTCTTCTGGTCTTCGTATCAACCGTGCAGGTGATGACGCCGCTGGTCTGGCAATTTCCGAAAAAATGCGTGGTCAAATCCGCGGTCTGGATATGGCTCAAAAGAACGCGCAAGATGGTATCTCCCTGATCCAAACAGCTGAAGGTGCATTGACTGAAACTCACAGCATCTTGCAACGTATGCGTGAATTGGCTGTTCAAGCTTCTTCCGACACTAACGAAGGTGTTGACCGTGCAAAGCTACAATCTGAAGTTGATGAGTTGTCTAAAGAAATCAAACGTATTTCTACAGACACTGAGTTCAACAATCAGAAAGTATTGGATGGAACATTCGATAACAAAACCTTCCATATTGGTGCTAACTCCGGGCAAAGTATTAAACTGAGCATCAATAATATGAGTAACACAGATCTCGGAGTAAGTGGATACTCCCAAGAAACTGATATTATTGCAAATACTATAACTCTTAACAATAGAACGAATGCAGCTCTTGAATTTGACACAATTACGCAAGGAAAAGAAACTAAAGCAGAGTTTGGTGCAGATGGTAAGATCCAGATTACACTTGCTGAGGACGATAAAAATGTTATCACTGCTACAACTGATGATGTGTTGAATGCTCTTAAGGGTTTAGGACTTGATGTTAAACTTAAAGAGGGTGCAACTGGTACCGATGCAGTGTTAGCAACAGCTCCTACTATGGTTAAGGCTGATGCAGGTGTAGCAAGTGATCAAGTTGGTGTTAATATCAGTAGTCAAAAATCTGCTGATGCAGCAATTACTACGATCAACAATGCTCTGAACACAGTTTCCGAAGAGCGGTCTAAACTCGGTGCTAACCAGAATCGTCTTGAGCACACAATCAACAACTTGGGTGCTACTTCCGAGAACCTGACTGCTGCTGAATCCCGTATTCGTGACGTGGATATGGCGAAAGAAATGATGTCTTTCACGAAGAACAACATTCTTACTCAAGCAGCTCAAGCAATGTTGGCTCAAGCCAACCAACAACCACAAGGCGTTCTACAATTGCTTCGTTAATTTCATGGATATTCCTAAGAGACCTTGGTTCTTTCAAGGTCTCTTTGTACTGAAGTTTATAGTAATGGCTCTATGTAAATTCTTTTCGAGACTTAACTTTGTCATATAATCAAACATTAGTGTGATTGCATCCATGCGATAGATACAAAATAATTTATCATTTATTACAGTGTAAAAGACTCTAAAGTCGAATTAACCATCTGACGATATAAAGAGTAGACGCTATTTCGGAGGGGCGGTCGACCTTAACGAAAGCAAGCGAGACCACAAGGATGTGGGACAAACCATTTCAAGGAGGAGAATCTAATGATTATCAACCACAATATTGCTGCATTGAACACACACCGCCAATTGGGCGCAAATACAGGTGCTTCTTCTAAAAACCTGGAGAAATTGTCTTCTGGTCTTCGTATCAACCGTGCAGGTGATGACGCCGCTGGTCTGGCAATTTCCGAAAAAATGCGTGGTCAAATCCGCGGTCTGGATATGGCTCAAAAGAACGCGCAAGATGGTATCTCCCTGATCCAAACAGCTGAAGGTGCATTGACTGAAACTCACAGCATCTTGCAACGTATGCGTGAATTGGCTGTTCAAGCTTCTTCCGACACTAACGAAGGCGTTGATCGTCAAAAACTTCAATCCGAAGTTGATGAGCTGTCCAAAGAAATAAAGCGTATTTCTACAGACACTGAGTTTAACAACCAAAAGGTTTTGGATGGTACTTTTGCTGATAAAACATTCCATATTGGTGCTAACTCTGGTCAAAGTATCAAACTGAGCATCAACAACATGAGCAATACAGAGCTGGGAGTAAATGGTCTGAAAAAAGATACTACTCTTAGTGATTTAGGTGTAATAGTTACAAATAGAAATACGGAAAAACTTGATATTGAAATAGCTGATGCTCAAACTAAAGATGGAGCAGCGATTACAGAGACTACAGCATCGATTGATAAAGATGGAAATATCACTCTTACGTTAGCACAAGGCGCACCAACAGGGGGTCCTCCTGCAACTACTGCTGGCGATATCACTGCAACTAAACAAGATGTACTAGATGCTTTGAAAAAAATTGGCGTAGAAGCAATTGCTGATCCAGCTTCAACTATGACAGACAAAGTTGCTGTAGCAGGTACTACTGTCAATGCAGTGGCGGCAACAGCGACTGATATTGATGAAGAATCGGGCATCAACATTTCAAATCAAAAGTCAGCTAATACTGCAATCACAACCATCAACAATGCATTGAACCAAGTTTCCGAAGAACGATCTAAACTGGGTGCTAACCAAAACCGTCTTGAGCACACAATCAACAACTTGGGTGCTACTTCCGAGAACCTGACTGCTGCTGAATCCCGTATTCGTGACGTGGATATGGCGAAAGAAATGATGTCTTTCACTAAGAACAACATCCTTACTCAAGCAGCTCAAGCAATGTTGGCTCAAGCGAACCAACAACCACAAGGTGTACTGCAATTGCTTCGTTAAATTTAATGTTCTACTTAAGAGACTTTGGATCTTTTCCAAGGTCTCTTCTTTTTGTATATGTATAAATTTTGCTTACTCAAATGTCGATAACAATAAAAAGGCGATCTGAACGTGCGCAACATAGGCTGTTTCTTCTAATACATCTCGTTCTAATAACCGATATATACAACAATAGTAATATTGCGAAGGAAGGTGCAATGATGAATCTGCAAATTTCTATCACTGGAAATAGTGCGGCTTCGAATGCGGCATACACTCAGCCATCCAAGAGCGCTAACGAGCCTAAACCTCTTGTTAATCAAGAGAAAGAGCTTCAACGTTTAGAAAGACAAGGTGAATACGTTACATTAGGCGAACAGCAGCTCGTGCGTTCGATTGATCGAGCTATTAAAGCGCTGCAGGGACCCGAAACGATGGTTGAGGTTAATGTGCACGAGAAGACGCAGGCCATTATGATCAAGGTTCTAAATAAAGAAACCGGCGAAATTATTAGAGAAATACCGCCGGAGCAGACACTAGAAATTGTGGCGAAGATGATGGAATTTGCAGGGCTCATCATTGATGAACGCGGATAGGAGGAATACAAATGAGAGTAAGTGGATTATCATCAGGTATGGATATAGACACCTTGGTCACGCAACTGATGACTGCCAAGCGAGCGCCGTTAGATAAGTTAAACCAGAACAAGCAAATACTAGAATGGCGTAGAGACAGCTACAGAACCATTAACAGTGCATTGGTTGATTTCCGACAAAATAAGCTAGATAAATATAAAAAAACTTCAGAGATGAATGTTTATAGTGCTGAGGTGTCCGGAAATAAGGATGCTATTAGTGTAAAAGCAACCACTTCTGCAAATCAGGTGTCTATGAAAGTAGAAGTAGGATCTCTTGCTACTCAGTCCACCTTGGAGACAGCATCTTTAGGTGAAGGAACCACAATGTATACGAAGCTAGGAAGTCTTAATTCTGGAGCAGGCCCATTTGAATTTAGCGTCTCACGTGGAGATGGTTCTTCTTCGTACACGCAATCATTTAAATTTTCAAAAGATGATACAATAAAGGATGTTCTAACGAAGATCAATGGAGACTATAGCGCAGGGCTAAGTGCAACATTTGACGAAGCTGGAAAGAAGTTTGTAGTCAAATCTAAGGAATATGGTAATGACACGGTAAAATTCGCTGGTTCTTTACTAACCGATGTCTTTGGGACTACTGATCCAGAAAAGGCAACCCAAGATGGACAACCCGCTTTGGTTACTATAAACGGTACCAAGTACACCCCTTCATCTAACCAACTAACAGTAAACGGTGTTCAGATCACTTTACTGCAGGAGACCAAAGATGCTGGACCTGCCACTATCACTACTAAACCAGATGGCAAGAAAGCGCTCGAAACCGTCAAGGCTTTTATCTCAGATTATAATGCGCTGATTTCAACATTAAATAGTAAAGTATCAGAGCAGAAATACAGAAGTTATGCTCCGTTAACCTCTGAACAGAAGAAAGAGATGACTGAGGACGACATTAAGAATTGGGAATCCAGAGCGAAGAGTGGTTTGCTTAGAAATGATGAAATCTTGGTAGAAGGACTTTCTAACATGAGGACATTATTGTCTTCCTCATCTGTAAAGTTTGGAGACAAAACGATTGGGTTAGCTTCTATTGGTATTACAACGGGGACTTATACGGAGAACGGAAAGCTCTATCTTGATGAAGACAAGCTTATGAATGCAATCGAAGAGAATCCAGAACAAGTCATGGAATTATTCATTGGATCTTCAGACGGAGCGAGTAAGGGTATTTTTGATAAAATGTATGATAATTTAAACGTAACGTTGTCCAGAATGGCTGACAAAGCGGGAACAGCGAAGTACAGTACAGATATTACAATATCATTGAATGAGCAAAGTACACTCGGAAAAGAATTAACGGATTTAAATGACCGTATATCGACATTAACCAAGAGACTTACGCAAATCGAGAATAACTACTACACGCAATTCACTGCAATGGAAACAGCCATTAATAAACTAAATTCCCAATCAGCTAGCTTATCTAGTTTTACGGGTTAATTAAGAAAAAGAGGTGAGCGTAATTGATTACATCTCCTTATGATAAATATAGACAGTCGTCTGTACAAACTTCTACTCCTGGCCAATTGTTGCTTATGATGTATGACGGAGCGATTCGTTTTGTTAAAGGTGGTCTGGATGCTCTCAAAGAGCAGGACTTTCAGAAAGCTAATACATTTCTCAATAAGACTCAGACTATTGTTAGTGAGCTAATTGTTACCCTAGACCATAGTTTTGAAGTATCCAAGGGTCTTGCATCATTATATGAATATATTAATCATTTATTGATTCAGGCTAATGTTAAGAAAGAAGCCGCACCCGCGGAAGAGGCTCTAGGATATCTAGTAGAGCTTCGTGAAACTTGGGCGCAAGCGGCGAAAATGGCGACTGCTGAGGGTGCTGGGAATGCCAGCAATGGATGATCTGCTTCTTGCTCTTGAGAAATTGAGTCAGTCGGTTGTGGAACAACTTGATCATATTTCATACGAAGAATTGGTTGCGTTTGTTGATCTTCGCCAACCAATTCTAGATGAGATGTCTACTATTATTTCCACAGAGTCACTTCGTCAGGATCAGAAAGATCGTATCCAGGTTTTACTTCGTAATGATGCGTTAGTAGAAGCCCGTATGAGGGCATTCAAGCAGGAAGCTTCAGATTGGCTCCGGCAACGAGATGCAGCGAAGGTACAGCGTAGTGCCTACGAAACTAATTATGCTATGGACTCTATATTAATGGATAAGAGGAAATAGCAGCATGGATTAATTGAGTAGGACATATTAGATTATGATTGAATAGATAACCCGTATGAGGGATAGCTTTCGAAAGAGAACAGACCTCCTTGCGGGTTGTTTTTTTATTTGTATATAACTTATTGTTGTCTCTCATCCCCACGCTTATCTCCTAAAAATATATATGGTAATTATATCTTTTATTTTACTAGATTAACCATGTCGAAATATGGTAGAATACAATGCGACTAAACAATTAGGTCTACAGTACTGCTTTTTATATCATTCAAGTCTAATAGTACTATTTTTTTTGTGTTCTTAGATCTAATTTATTATTTGTTTCTACAAAATGAACTTATATTAGGAGGACAACATGGGAAAAAAAGTACGCAGTACAGTAACAGGCTTACTGGGTGTAAGTATGGCTTTGAGTACAGTTAGCAGTGTTCAAGCTCAGTCCGTTAATGACATTTCAGGACATTGGGCAGAACAGAAAATTCAGAAGTGGCTTGATGAAGATAACCTAAAGGGGTATCAAGATGGAAGTTTTAAACCTAATCAGACGATAACACGGGCTGAGTTTGTGGCTATGATTAATCGTTTATTTGGTTATACGGAGACAACTGAGATTAATTTTAAAGACTTGAACACCCAGAATTGGGCGTATAAAGATATAGCGGCGGCGGTTAAAGCGGGCTATGTAACAGGATACGAGAATCAAACGATTCGTCCTGGTGCACCTGTCACTCGACAGGAAGCAGCTGTCATTGTTTCAAAAATTCTAGGGGTTAATCCTATAGATAGTGGTATATTGAATCAATTTACAGATGCTGAGCAAATTGCTAGCTGGGGGAAATCCGGTATTACCGTAGCAATTGAGAATGAAGTTATGAAGGGTTATCCAAATCGAACATTCTCACCTACTAAATCTTTGACACGGGCAGAGGCTGTTTCATTGATAGATACGGCTCTCCTCAAAAAAGATATCTTGACTACTACTACATACGATAAAGCGGGAACTTATGGAGCAGCAGAAGGTACAGAGATAATTAACGGAAACGTCGTGATTAGTGCACCTGGCGTCGTCCTCCAGAATGTTGAGATCAAGGGTAATCTTACTTTAGCTGAAGGTATTGGAGAAGGCGATGTAACCATTAAAAATGTTAAAGTTCATGGAACTACGAATGTTCAGGGGGGCGGAATTAACTCTATTCATTTCGTAGACTCTGTGTTGGTTAACGTGATTGTTAATAAAAAAGATGGAACTGTACGGATTGTAGCCGAAGGTTCGACTAGAGCTGAAAGCGTTGTAGTCCAATCGTCCGTTAAACTTGAGGAATCTGGAGTTAGCGGTGTAGGCTTTACCGATGTTGAGCTTGCTGCGGAACTTCCTGCGAATGCGCAAGTCGTGCTGAATGGTACTTTTGATGATGTGGATATTTCGGCAGCTTCTATCTCGGTACAATTACAACGTGGTTCGATAGAAACTCTGAATATTAGCGATGCTGCGAAGAATGCGTCTATTAATCTGTCTAGTGGCACCAGTGTAACGAAATTGATTTTGGATGCGATTGCTAAGTTACTAGGGTCGGGATCTATCAAATCAGCGGTTATTAATGAAGGCGGCGAAGGATCCGAATTCAGTACACGTCCAACGACAGTAGAAGGTCCGTTAAAAGAAAAAATTATTGTAAGCACTCCTCCAGTTGTTAGCGGAGGTGGTAGTAGTGATAGCAGTAGTGGATCCACAGGTGGTGGAGGTACATCAACTGGCGGAGGAACTGGTACAAATCCTGACGGTGGAGGGCAACAAGAGAACGATGCTCAAAAGGTAGCTGCAGCTAAGAAAGCTATTCAAGGGTTAGATCTCGCTTGGGATACAGATCTTACAACGACTATTACAAAAGTAAACACAGCAATTTCAAAGGTAACATTGCCAACTGGAGTAAAAATTGTAGCCGTTGAAGGAACAGAATTGAATGCTGGTAACATCGTTATAACGATTACAAGTGGAACCGTGGTTGATGAAAGTATAGTAATTAAAGCACCAGAAGAAGAACCAGAAGTACCAGAACAATCCGATGCTGAAAAAGTTGCAGAAGCGAAGACTAGTATTGAAGGACTTAATCTGTCGTGGAAAATCGATTTGGGAACAACCGTGGCAGCAGCGAATGAAGCGATTCAAGGACTGGAATTGCCAACAAGTGTAACGGCAGTAGCCGAAGCGAATGGGGAAAACGTGGTCATCACGATCACAAGTGGAACCGTGGTTGATGAAAGTATAGTAATTAA
>NZ_JBHTFO010000007.1:0-162625 GCF_042666275.1 Paenibacillus sp. GCM10028914 | reverse complement strand
TCTCATTTTTGATCTTACCGAAGTAAGATCGGTTTAACTCACTCGTTGTTCAGTTTTCAAAGATCAACTTTTTCTTCATCATCGCCGATCTTGTTGTCAGCGGCGACTTTTATAATATATCATGTTTACCTCGTTTTCGTCAAGAACTTTTTTTAAATTTCTTTTAACGACATTTTTCTGAGGGAACATTTTGTTTTGCCTCTCGAAGGGGCGAGATATAATATATCACGGATATTAGTTAGTCGTCAACCTATTTTACAAAAAAAATTGAAAAACCAAATTAAAACAAAAAAAGGGCTTTTTCGCCCTTTTATTCATTCGAATTATTAGTCTATAGAATAACGAATATGCTCACCACGATATGATACTGTTTCTTTCCAAGCTGGAACTTCTTTCACCAGTTTACGATAAACTAATTTACGTAGTACAAGTGGCAACTCACTACTAACCGGTTCAAGCTCTGGATGCTGCATCAGCTCTTGAATAGTCCAAGGCATTCTTCTACCCCGAAGGATTCTTAGAAGTAATACAGAGCATTCTGCGATTTTCGAAGTCATCGAAAACTCACAAGCAAGTAGTACGAGTTCAATCCGTTGTCCCAAAGTCTCTGTGCTAACCGTAAGTTGTTCATATAATTTTCGAACAGGAGTATTCAGTCCTATGATTTGCTCGAACACCGCAACGTCAGGATGGATCCCCCTCTCGATTAACTCAATCTCAGCCCAGTGTTGTAATCCTCCAATAATAGACTGGTTGGCGTCCATTACACGTCCGTTTTTCATATGTGCTTTAGCATCAACATATTTACGTAAAAAATGAGCAAAAGCGACAAATAACTGTTGTTCTCGCAGTGAACCAGCAAAGCGTAAAAAGTCACGGCGCAAAACGGCTAACCTTCCGTTATTATCATTTATGATTTCACCATTTAAAAAGCATTTTAACAACAGACTATCTTTGCAGTACATAAGAGCCTCCTGCAATTTGTCGATTCCAACATTCAAAACCTGACAACGCTCACCACTAACGATCGTGTGTTGGATCGACGGTTCGTCGATTTCACTTTCATATATAACAACAATATTCAAATCAAAATCGTGGATCATTGAGCCAGTAAAAGTATTACCCGAGTTACGGTAAGCGATAGCTCCCACAGCATCCTCATCAACCGAATTGCGATAATAAAAAGAAAAGTTGGTTAATTCCACGATTCCCTCCATACATTTCTTGGCGAATTTTGGCCAATTCAGTTATAATGTAATTCTACATGCCCATGAAAGTTCCTTCTTTTATAGAACAACTATTTGATGACAGGAGCACTTAATCCATGATCTTTAAAACTGCAAAGATTAACGCTTTTCGTACCTGGGGCTTATTGCTGACTATGATCGGTATGGGGCTTATGGTACTCGGGACAGCTGGTGTCGTCTTTTGGGGACAAGCAGGTAAAATCGTAGCTGGTATTGGTCTGGTACTAGGTCTGATTACGATGATGGGTAGTCTAGGTATCTACTTCTGGGCAGGCATGCTCTCCACGAGTGCTGTACAAATCCAATGTCCTGAATGCGCGAAGCAGACCAAGATGCTCGGAAAAACCGACCGCTGTATGTTTTGTAGAACGATGCTCACACTGGATCCTAACGTGGCCAACATTACAGCCGAAGAGGTCGAAGCTCAGCGGGCTGAGGTTGAATCTTCGGAAACACCGGATTCGAAGATCAATGCCCCTGTATCCACTCATCATGACACTACACAAAAACTCTAAGTATTAGCACCTTTAAGGTGATTCTCACAATGTACACTCATAACAAAGGACCGGTTCCCATTTGGGAGCCGGTCCTTTGTTTAATGTATCAGCATGAATATATGATTACTTATGAATACCATTCAATACTTCCCAAGCTTGTGAAATGCCAAGATTTCGGGTCCATGAGGCTATTCCACCCAGTTCTAACGATTGCGCCATCTCGACCCTAGCTTTTAGGGAAGTTTCATCCTCAATCCAGATTCTCTTTAATGTTTTTTCTTCTTTATATTCGACGTAATTTTGACCGGCAGCTTCATCAAACTGAGTCTGAAGCTTCTTCTCACGAATTAGACTTCGAACCGTGTCCATTCCAACAGCAATCGAAGATACTTTGCCTCCTCCGTCTTCCCCTTGTTCTGTCCATATACGGGTATATAACGGTATACCAAGAATCAACTTAGAGGCTGGAACATCATCTTCTTCAATAATTCGTCTCATCGTGCCTTCAGACCAAGATAAAGAAGATACTGAACCCGCTTTAGGGCTCGAAGCCCAGTGTTCGTCATATGACATGACAATCATATAATCTACAGCCAGAGCCAGCTCACGGCGATCTAGGAAAGCAGACCACATCTCGCTGTTCGACTTTGGCGTCACATCAATCGAAATAATGAGTCCTCTTTCTAGCGCAAGGGGTTTCAATTCTCTCATGAACTGAACCAGGTTTTCTTTATCTTTAGTATAAACATTTTCAAAATCGATATTGATTCCATCGAGCTTGTACTTCTCAGCATATTGCAGCATTTGCGAAATTACACGGGAACGTCGATCATATGTGGATAGAAATGAAGTCGTGATATCCGGATCAAAACTGTTGCTCAAAAGACCCCAAACCTCCATCTTCCGCTCGTGTGCCCATTGAACATATGCTGGATCAGCTTTTGAATCTACTGTTCCTTCACCATCGCCAACACTAAACCATGTTGGGCTGACAACATTAACTCCAGGAAGATCACCGATTGACTTCGGATCTGGTTTTCGAGAATAGACAGCCTCCCACACGAGATTAACAGACTTCCCTTTCCATTCCTTCTCGGCTCTTGAAGAAGGCACATCGAGCACATCAATCTTTTTCTCGCCTAGAGATTCAGTCTCATCTTTCTTCACATAACCGGTAAATCCATTGTCTGTCTGTACAAAATACCATTCTTCTTCCTCGCTCCACACACGAAGCCTCTCACCTTGAGGCATGTCCATGAGAATCGGCGCTTTAATGGAAGCACTCTCCCTAAGAGCAACGGTTTCTCCTTTTTTGGAAGGTTGTGCTTGGGCAAGCGATATACGGTCACCAGCATTCATAAGTATAACCGCGCCTGTATCCGCATCTTGATGCACCGAAATGCCATAGGTCTTTTTCAAAGGAGCCACAGGGATATATACTATTCCATTTAATTGCTCTGGGGCTTCGGAAAAAGCTACCGTTTTACCGTTCCATTTCCCTTCCTTACTGTCCAGCTCCATACGAACAACTGCCTTAGCCGTTGTCAATATGACCGATTTTGATTCTTGTTCATACCGTATATGTGAATCAACAGCTTCCTGTAGTACAGGAAGTGGCAGCTTTAAGTCCTCTCCTGAGCCAATTGCCGCATAATCCATCATGGTTCCTTTTACAAAAATCGGCTGTTTCATACCACGCCAGTCTGGTTCCGTATGTGTTGAATTCGGAAGTAGGTCACTGACGATCCACCATATCCCTGCTGTAATAAGAATAATTCCAAGAAACAAGGATCTCTGTCCTCGGCGGCGTCTGCTCCGCCTCCTACCAGCTGCCAATAATATTACCTCACTTTCATTCCAAAAAAATAAAAACGTGTGGAATCTGTCATTCCGCACGTTTTAGGAAATCGATATTTATTTACAGGACTTGCAGAGCCCATACAACTCCATTCTAAGCCCTTTGACCTGAAAACCCGTGCTCTTCTCGGCCTGAATTTCAACATCCACCAGAGAAGGATAACTAAAGTCTTCTATTTTTCCGCACTTTTCGCAAATCACGTGATAATGATCGGAAACATTGGCATCAAACCGGCTGGAGTTATCGCCGTAGGTAAGTTCACGTACCATGCCCGCTTCGATAAACATTTTCAAATTGTTATATACAGTAGCTACGCTCATACTTGGAAATTTAGGTTCTAGAGCGCGATATATATCATCAGCAGTCGGATGACCCATCGATTCCACCAGATAGGCTAAAATCGCATGACGTTGCGGCGTAATGCGGACACCAGTTGTTTTTAGTTGTTCCAATGCATGTTGCACGGAAGATGACATGAATGTCCACCGCCTTCATATAAGCTAGATTTTTATTACAATACCACAATGCAGCTTTTTTTCATTGTACGGCTAATTTCTGAATTTTGTCAATGAGGAAGGGGAGTTTGCCCTCTCTCAGAAGTAGTATTCTTGTACTTGGGATAGCTCTGATATATGTTAAGGTCACTATTGCCCTCAACCTTGATGTTGTATTCACCCGTACCTTGTTTTCCATTAATGCTCTTCTGATCTATTGTAAAGGTTGGAATTTCCGTTCGAATGCTCCCATAGCCGATAACACCTTCAAATTCATAATCCCCTTCCATTGGGATATGAACATTCATCTCTCCGACCCCGCTGTATACATTCCAATCCCCGTTAATGCTTCCGGAGCGCACATCTATACTTCCATTTAATGATTCAACATTCAAGTTACTTTCTGCATCATACACTTTTACATTCCCATTTCTTGTCTTCACATCGATATCATTCGAAAATCTTTTAACTAGAATATTGCCTACTTGTGTAGATAATGTACCGTTTCCTGAAACGTCATAAGCCTTTACATGTCCACGATTCGTAGACAACTTCACATCACCCAATACATTACGTATATTGAGATCGCCATTTAAAGTTTTACCTGTCACATCTCCATAAATTTGACTTAACGTAATCGGCCCATTACCGCTCTCCACAGAGATAGTATCAATTGCTTGCACACTCAATAATTTCAAAGCTCCATTCATCGTTCGAATATCCAGGTTAAAACGACGATCATCAGGAATTGCAATGTTCATATTCATCCGGGGCTGTCTTTTTCCAGATTGGCCATATGCCTTCCCCTTAGCCCGAATAATGATCGTATTGCCTTCGTCTGCTTGAACCGTCGATTGCTCTGCAATCCCTTCTGCGATTCCTTTCTCCTCCTGATCTACCCAAACCTCAGTTTTCACAATAATCTTATCGACATCTGACCGATAAACCGTAATATCCCCGTTCAAATGATCAATAATTATTTTACTTGTGTTCAGGGAAACAGGGATTTCAAGTGGTTTCAACTTAAAACTATTATCCGCAGCTTCACTATAATCCACTCCGGCCGCAGTCAGATTCAAGCTTACCCTGTTCCAGAGATGTAGGAAATGCTCTTGCTGAGTCACGACAAAAACAGATCCAGCTAAACAGACGGAAATGATAATCCCGCGGAAGTCCCCACGGAACCGGAATTCACCCTTCCGTCTCCGGACATAAAAAATCGTAAATCGTACTAAGTATTCTATCCCCCACATCACAAATAGAGCTGGCCACCATTTTAGAAGCAGAAAAATATGATCCGTCCCGTTCAATTCATCTATTAGTAAAAGAACTCCTGTAAACAGGAGTAGAGCGGCAGCTGTGTATCGTCCGATTCTAATTCTATGCTTCATCACTCTTCCCCCTACTCATATCCGGGCTATCTAAAGTTAATTACCCAACCCGATTCCGCAATGCTTCTCGGATCGTAGCTATAATACTGCCAATAATAAGCAGCACCGCACAGATTACGGCACCATAATCACGTATTCCGATTTGCAGCCACACTGGTTTCTGGTGAAACAGAATAAGAAGTCCCCCACCAGCTATAAGCATCAATCCAAACGAAAGACCGCGTTCCCCTTGAAAAGGATTTCTCCCCTTTGATACTTCTTCATCATCAAGGGCATCTGCAGCAGAAGCTTCACCACGTCGACGTCGTGAAAGTATAAAATCTGCTGTTTGGAGCACATCGTATACGTTATAAAAATAAGCGAGCGGAATAAGTAGCCCAAGTATGATAAGCAGGGGAACATTGATTTGCATGCCGATGGATGAGAAGTATAACATCGCAGATACATCAAGCATGAGCAGCATAATAAATGTAATTCCCTTGCGGTATAACCCCAAATAAACATGTCCCATTCCTGGAAAGAGAGCCGCTAGCAGGAGTGCGGGAAGTTTCCGTTTTCGCCGGAGCAAGCCCGGATGTTTCTTCAGATTCATCCTTCTCTTTGACTTCTGTTTTTGAGCTATTGCCTGATGTTCCGGTACACTCACGAGTACATCCCCTCCCCGTCCATTAGAAAGTATTCATGTCTTGATAGTACCCCAAACCAAAAGCAGAGTAACTGTAAATTAACTGGATATCTCACAGATACAAAGAAAACGCCACTGCCCTTGTTGTAAGGGAGTGGCGTCTATTTGTGATCTATTCTGCGGTCACCATCGTCACTCCGCCCATTTCACGGATCTGTGTAGTCAGTTTAACAGGATCGAATTTCCGATCCGTAAGTACCTGCAGAGAGATTTCAACACCTGCTATAGCCGGTTGAAGATCTCCGTATGGGATAGCGCTTCTTTCGTTAACGATCAATTTTTTAATTACACAATCTTCATCTTTAAGCATCGCAGATATACCGTCTAGAAGACCAGGAGTATTTGCAGCATGAATCGTTATCAAATGCAGCTTACTTCCGCGAATATAACGCTGCTCAAGCTTGTTAAACACAACCAGGTTAAGAAGGATCAGCAACGTCGAAACGATAGCGGCAAAATAAAAACCCGCTCCAATAGCAAGTCCCACTGCACCAACCACCCAAATCGACGCCGCGGTCGTGAGCCCGGTAATTGATTTACCTGTAAAAAGAATTGTTCCCGCACCTAGGAAACCGATTCCCGTAATGACAGCTGTCGCCAAACGTGCTGGGTCAATTCGGACATTCACTTCAGCTACAAAATCCGTAAAACCATAGATCGAAAGCAACATGATAAGGGTGGAGCCTAAACAAACCAAAATATGAGTTCTCAGTCCTGCTGCATGATTGGAACGTTCCCGCTCCCAACCAATCAGTCCTCCCATTAGCATTGAGAGCAACAAACGTACCAAAATATTAAAATTGTCAATAACCCAAGGATTGCTCAAATATAATCCTCCTTCCTCAGATGATAACACCCCGTTCTATAATTAAGCCCTTTTGGTGAGGTGAAACTCGGTAAGTTCTACTCCAGGCGCCACTTCAAAGACACCCTTTGGTTTAAAACCAAATTTCTCATACAATTTAACAGCGGGGGTGTTTTTGCTCCCTGTCGATACCGTAAAAAGCGAGGAATTTGAATACCTCTCCAGAACATGCCGTATGAGTCTCGCTGCTATCCCTGCTCGAAAATGTCCCGGATGAACCATCATTCTTGAAATCGTAACTTGATTGTCTTCAGGTTCTATGGCAATAGCACCGATCAATTCTCCATCTTCATCAAAGTCACCATAAAAAACTTCACCGCTTGAAGAAATAGAGTCGAACGTGTCCATGAGCGGAGGAATTTCCGTAAATCCAATCAATTCAGCCTCGAACGGATAAGCCATGTGCTGCAGCGCCCATATTTGTTGTATCGTGTCACGATCATCTAGTGATAAAGTATGGATCATCCCTCTAACCTCCTGTAATACCAACTTATATCTTAGTAAGCCAGTACTTATATATAATCCCTATAAGAACAAATCATAACAAGAAGTACATGGAATGGAAACCGGTTACTTGGAAGAACCAGAAGTTCGACCCCTATTTTTGGGTGATCAGAAAAAGAACTCGCCTGTTATTACAGGCAAGCTCTTTATCATACTTTCGATTAGCTATTTAGCACGTCAATCAGTAATTTATTAACGAGCGCAGGATTCGCTTTACCTTTGCTCTCTTTCATAACCTGACCAACGAGGAAGCCAATAGCTTTCTGTTTGCCAGCTTTGTAATCCTCAACCGATTGAGGGTTCGCAGCGACTACTTGTTCAACGATAGCTTTAATTGCACCCTCATCACTGATCTGAACAAGCCCTTGCTCCTCAACGATCACTTGAGGAAGTTTACCACTCTCCAGCATCGCTTTAAAGACAGTCTTAGCTATCTTGCTGCTAATGGTACCTTTCTCAATGAGACCGATCATCTCACCAAGACCCTGACCGGTAATCTTAACCTCAGCAAGTTCAAGGTTATTAGCGTTCAAGTAACCCATTAGATCACCCATAATCCAGTTGGATACGGCTTTTGCATCTTGAGTATAGTTGAGGCTGTCCTCAAATAGATCAGCAAGTGATTTCGATGAGGTAATGACTCCCGCATCATAATCAGGTAAACCGTATTCTGAAGTATAGCGAGCTTTACGTGCATCCGGCAGCTCAGGAATGGTAGCGCGAACCGCTTCCTTCCACTCATCACTAATTCGTACAGTTACCAAATCCGGATCTGGGAAGTAACGATAGTCATGCGCTTGCTCTTTGCCTCTCATGGAAAGGGTTTTTCCTTGCGCTTCATCCCAGCGGCGAGTTTCCTGAACGATAACACCGCCTTCGTCAAGAATTTCAGCTTGACGGTACTCTTCATATTCTAAGCCGCGCTGTACACCGCGGAATGAGTTCATGTTCTTAAGTTCGGCCTTCGTTCCAAGCTCTTTCTGTCCCCATGGACGAAGACTGATGTTAGCATCACATCGAAGTGAACCTTCTTCCATCTTCACATCAGATACGTCGCAGTATTGCATAATAGCACGCATTTTCTCCAGATAAGCTTTAGCTTCTTCCGGTGAAGCAATTTCCGGTTCAGAGACGATTTCTACAAGTGGAGTACCAACCCGGTTAAAATCGACCAGCGATGCATAACCTCCATCAACATGCGTCAATTTACCCGCATCCTCTTCCAAGTGAAGACGCGTGATGCCAATCCGTTTTGTTTTGCCATCTACTTCAATATCAATCCAACCATTCAAACCTATTGGCTGATCATATTGCGAGATCTGATATGCCTTTGGTGAATCTGGGTAGAAATAGTTCTTACGGTCAAACTTGCTGACGTCTCCAATCGTACAATTGAGAGCCATTGCTGCTTTGATCGCATATTCTACAGCCTGGCGGTTCAGTACCGGCAGCACACCGGGATGCCCCAGACAGATCGGACACGTATGTGTGTTGGGCGGGGCGCCGAATTCGGTGGAGCAACCGCAAAATATTTTGGATTTCGTGTGTAGCTCAACGTGAACCTCAAGCCCGATTACCGTTTCATATTTAGATGTGGACATGTCTCGTTTCCCTCCTCTGACGAGCATTTTACAGCGTAGGCCGCTGCTTGTGGTGTTCTGTATTTTGTTCAAACGCGTGTGCAACACGCAGTACGGTAGACTCGTCAAAGGCTTTACCTATAACCTGCATACCTACAGGCATTCCTCCTGCAAAACCACAAGGCACACTAATCGCAGGTACTCCTGCGAGACTGACCGGAATGGTCAGGATATCATTCAAATACATCGTCAACGGATCATCCACCTGCGCGCCCAGCTTGAAAGCCGTCGTTGGTGCTGTAGGTCCGATGATAACGTCATATTGTTCAAATACTTTATCGAAGTCCTGTTTAATCAGAGTCCGAACTTTCTGTGCTTTTAGATAATACGCATCATAATAGCCTGAGCTAAGCGCATATGTTCCAAGCATGATCCGGCGTTTCACCTCATCACCGAAGCCATTACTGCGGGATTCGTGATAGAGATCGAGCAAGTTCCCTGTATCAGCACGCTGTCCATAGCGTACGCCGTCAAAACGGGCCAGGTTCGAAGATGCCTCAGAAGAAGCGAGCAAATAATAAGTGGCAACAGCATATTCGGTATGAGGCAAGGACACCTCTTCCCAAACTGCGCCTAAACCTTCAAGAACCTTCAGGGCGTTCATTACGCTATCTTTCACTTCAGCGTCTACACCTTCACCCAGGTATTCTTTAGGCACTGCAATACGGAGGCCAGAAATATCACCAGTAAGCGCCTTATTGTAATCAGGAATATCTACTTTTGCCGAGGTCGAGTCCATAGGATCATACCCCGCGATTGCCTGAAGCACATAAGCGGAATCTTCGACATTTTTGGTCAAAGGTCCGATCTGGTCCAGCGATGACGCAAAAGCGACCAAGCCAAAACGAGATACGAGGCCATAAGTTGGTTTCAAGCCAACAACCCCACAATAAGAAGCAGGTTGACGGATGGAACCGCCTGTATCCGATCCCAGAGTGAAGTATGCTTCACCCGCAGCAACAGCTGCTGCCGATCCACCGCTCGAACCTCCAGGCACACGCTCCAGATTCCATGGATTACGAACTGGATAGAAACTTGAATTCTCATTAGATCCGCCCATAGCGAATTCATCCATGTTCAGCTTACCAATCGTTACGGTATCAGCCGCACGCAGCTTGGAAGTAACGGTAGCATCATAAACTGGATTAAAGTTCGACAAGAATTGGCTTGCGCATGTCGTGCGGAGCCCTTCTGTCACGATGTTGTCCTTAATACCAACAGGCAGGCCGAACAACAGACCACGAGCTTCACCCGAAGCCAGCTTATCATCAAGCCGCTTAGCTGAAGAACGAGCTCCATCCTCATTCAGTGTAATAAAAGCTTTTACTCGATCTTCCCGTTCGCCAATACTTTTGAACGCCTGATCCACCAAATCCGTAACGGATAGCTCCTTCTCTTGGAGCTTGTTATGTATCTCTGATAATTTATAATCAAACAGACTCAAGACTGTATCCTCCCTTCGTTTTCTATTCCAGTACCGCTGGTACTTTAAACTGGCCATCTTCCTCGTCCGGAGCATTAAGCAGTACCTTCTCAATCGGCAAGCTCTCACGAACCTCGTCATCCCGCATCACATTGCTAAGATGCAGTACATGAGTTGTTGGCTGAATTCCTTCTGTGTCCAATTCGTTTAACTTCTCGGCATATTGTAAAATCGCGTTCAGCTGACCGGTGAACATTTGCTCTTCCTCCGGTGTCAAATTCAGACGGGCTAGCTTGGCCACATGCTGAACGTCTTTCGGTGTAATGTTCATGAATTTCACTCCTCTTCGTTCCCCTTCCATATTAAAGGGATAAAGTCTGCGGATAACTTTTCTCATTATATTGTAGAAACATGCACAATTCAATCATAAGGGGTCGCAAAAAAGAGCCGGCCTTAGGCCGACTCTCTTAAATCCATGCTCGAAGATTCACTTGTTTGATGAAGTCAGCCTGAGACAACGTTTCCTTCGTCTCTTCTTCCTCGGCAACGGATTCCAATTCCCCGTTCATCACTTGACGAAACAGCTTTTCATTATATGTCGACAGGGCAAAATCGATAAGCGCTTCTCGCTCGACACGTTCGGCTTCCTGTTTCAACACGACAGATTCCAGCTCAATATCACTCGCTGGAACGAAAAAATTACGGTTGAGAAACGGAACTCGAATCAAGTAATCGAACGCGTTGTCCGGATTTCTGTCATATGCTATGACAAAAGCATATTGACCGAGCGGAAGATTCTGCTCAAAGGTGTCCTCGACGATTGTAACCTTTTCCCCTAAACGCAGCATCGTCTACCTCCATAGATGTCATTCTTTTTTATCTCAATAGTCTACTAAAAAGTAATAGAGATGTCCATGGTGTTATAAAGAATTCATCATTCTATTGTCCTAGTCGAGGACGTACTAGGCCCATACAATAAAAACGCCTTACTCTGTAAAAACTTATCTTCATCCCGGAATCGTATTTTTTCTAAGCAAGCTAGCGGCTGCTACTACCGATAGAATCATTATCAATATGGCAGATAGCACTGGTAGATAAGCTATCCCGCTTCCTACTGCGATCCATTCGGCCGCTAAACTGCTAAGACGTCCCGGGCTCCAATTCATCTGGGAGGGAAAGAATCCAGATAACATTGATGAAAGGGCTGCTATTCCCAAGCTAATAAACGCCGCTGCAGGTCCTCGCAGTACGGTGCCAAGAGGAAGAACGAGGCTAAGTATCCAAGCAAGCCATATTGTATATATCCCACCCGAAACTGCGACTCGGCTCCATTCCAGCGGACCAATCAACTCGGCAGTATAGTAGGCCGATCCTGCAAGTCCAAGCCAAAAAGAGATAACAAGCAGCGTCATCAGTGCACCCCATTTAGCAACAATGATGGAAGCCGGGGATATAGCTCGTGCAAGCAAGAGCTCTCCAGTACCAGAAAGCCGTTCACCAGCAACGATATTCATTCCTGCCAATACAAGTACAAGCAGGCCGATCATACTATATTGATTGAGCGTCTGAATCACTACTTCCCCAGAAGAAGGCTTCTGAAATAATGCCAAGGCTTCTTCCGGGAGATTGGCGGACATGGAGAGTATCTCAGGTAAATAGTAGGTTGAGATCGGCTGCGTGATCCCTAGAATAAGAAAGACAGCTGGAATCCAAATAAATTTATAACTGCGTATCATATCAAGCATCTCTTTTTTATAACAGATCCATAGACCGTTCACTGGCTCACCACCTTCATAAACATATCTTCCAGCGATGAACTACCTACTTCAAAGCGAACAAGAGGTATCCTGTTCAACGTTATCTCTTCCATTAATTTATTTCTCACAACTCCTACATCATTCACAGTTAATTTCGCCCAATCTCTTCCCATAACAGCTTCCTTTACAAAGCTCCTAGTTTCGAGCGATTGCAGCCACTTCATTCCATTCTCATCGGATTCGATAGAAATAAAAATAATGGGTTGCCGGTATCTTTCTCGCAATTCTGTTAAAGCCCCCTGTTCAGCGATCTTGCCATCCACCATAAATACCATCTCATCACATATCTCTTCGGCATCATGTAATACGTGAGTGGAGAATAGAACGGTTATCTCATCACCGCGTAATTCGCGGATCATCTCCATCACCTCTCTGCGGCCCAAGGGGTCGAGAGCAGAGACAGGCTCATCGAGTAAAAGAATTTCCGGTTCATGAACAAGAGCCTGTGCCAATCCTAACCGCTGCTTCATTCCGCCGGAATAACCGGATATCCGCCGTTTCGCAGCATCCTTCAAACCGACTTGAGCAAGGACCTCCTCCGTTCGCTTCGCTACTTTCTTTCCTCGAAGACCGGATATTTTCGCGCTGAAAGTTATATATTCCGTTCCCGTCATCCATCCGTAAAATTTCGGATACTGCGGTAAATAACCAATTCGATTACGCCAGTTTCCAGTCTGGCTTCCCGAATACTCCACAGATCCACCGCTAGGTTCCATTAGTCCAGCTAACATTCGAAGGGTTGTCGTCTTCCCTGCACCATTCGGACCAAGAAGTGCAGTACAGGAACCCCGCTCAATCTGAAACGATATTCCCTTCACCGGAGAAACACTTCCGAAGTTTTTTCTTAAATCTTGTATTTTCAAGAGACTTCCGCTCACGTTTCCTTCCTCCCAACAATAAAGTACGCAACACTACCAATAATATTAATGAACAAAATAATGAACACCCACATTAGCTTATTTCCTCTGATCGTTCCCTGCTCTGCCTTATACAGTGAGATAAGCGCCGTCACTGCAAGAATGACTTGAAGTGCAACGAGCGGCCAAATTAATTTCCATATATCCATAATGAGTCCTCCTCTGTATCTCTTACTTTGATTCGGATTTATGCCCTGATGGTCTGATGACAATCAACCAATAGAGCAAGAGCGGCAAAGGCATCGTCGTAGAACCCCATATGCCCCAAAACCATGCCATTTTCCCCAATCCTCGTCTTCTCGCATTTATAAAAAGCCATGAGCCTTGCAGGATAACAAGAACCGCGGCTAAGATCAAAACCCAGATCGGAGTATCACTCAGCTCATTCTTCATGATAATCCCTACTCTCTCCCGATCGTAACGATACGATTAAGAACACAGCACCAAGCAGCATACTTATTCCGTGAATCAGCAGCAGCATGCCTGGATTTGTCCATGTTGCCAAAAAAACACCACTGACGATAAACACAACAACGATCATAAAGATAATATTTTCATTTCTCCATCTCCGTCGCTGATTTGCCAGTGTCGTTTCTGCGAGTAATTTAAAATCAACAAATGAATATGCAGGTTCATCAACTGCTGAGTCGATACGATTTAACTCCGCCTTCAATTCGGTTATAAATTGCTCATCTTCTTGATCAGCTCTATTAGTCATTGTTGCTCATCTCCTTTCGCAGTGTTTTAATACCGTAAGCTGTGCGTGATTTCACTGTTCCTGCCGGAACACCTAACATATCGCCAATCTCCTCATAGCTGTATCCGTAATAATGCTTCAATAGAATAGCTATCCGGTGGTCGTCAGATAAACGGGATAATGAATCCATGAAATCGCTCCAATCTTCATTACGGCTTTCAAGCTGCCATCGCATTTTGCGAATACCTTGTATCTGTTCATTGAGGATCCACTTCTGCTCACGTTTTCTTCGTCTTACTTTATCTATATACATACGGGTCGCAATCGTAATCATCCACGATGAAAAGGAAGATGAGCCGTTGTAACGTCCTATGTTCTCCATGCAACGAATCATCGTGTCCTGGGCTATATCTTCAGCAATTGCCTTATTCATAGTTACTTTAAGCAAGTATTTGTATAAAAAAGAATAATGTTGCTGGAACAGCTGTGCCATAGCTGTGGTGTCGCCTTTTTTCGCCCGGCGGATGATTTCCTCTTCTTCACTTCTCATAGGGTATTGATCACCTCTTTCACGTTCCTATCGTAATACGTTTTACTGTGTGAAATCGTTCAATTCATAAAAAGAAAAAAATAAAAACAAAAAACGCTTCGTCCCCTCCGCTGCTTCGTGCAACTCCACCTCAAAGACAGACAGCACAAAAAAAACCACTCTTTATTAAAATAGAGGTGTCTAAGCCACTATCTATAAAGGAGCGGTTTCATCTGTGTACTATACTATATACCTTCATATGTAATTATTGATCCTGTCGATAATCGTCCAATCGATCCTGCCAAGGCTGTAATACAGATCCATTTCCTCGAAACAATCTATACCATACTACTGATTTCGTCATCTGAATGTCAGGACCACTTACAGCTGGGCTTTCATGTGTAGAATATCTGGAAGAACTGAATCCAACAAGCTGCGATAATCCATGATCCTTCATACTATTCCCCCTAATGGAAAACATACTTCAAAATGCCCCAGAAAATAAAAGAACGCAAACCGGGAGTTAATCCACAGTCTGCGTGCTTCGCAATGGTTAAAATTCAATTAATCGTATTGTAACAATCTTGTCTTTATTTGTCCAGCAACATTCTCGTTTTTTGTCGTATATTTCCTTTTAACTATTCATAGAAACATACGGATTACGCTGCTTTTCATAACCAATCGTTGTCCGTGGACCATGCCCCGGATAAACCGTAACCTCATCAGGGAACGTATAGAGGATATTTTGAATGGAGTCGATCAAATCACGTTCACGTCCTCCCGGAAGATCCGTCCGGCCAACCCCCATGCGGAATAATACATCCCCAGAGAACAAATCATTCCCACACAAAAAGCTTACGCTTCCCGGTGAATGACCAGGTGTATGGTATACCTTAAAGCTATGGCCGATCATGTTCAATGTCTGACCAGCAGCTAGATCATACTCTGCCGGATCTGTAGATAGCGGAGGACTTACTTGTGGCCAGTTCAAAGAGCCGTTTAATTTCGGATTGCCCAGCCATTCACTTTCCAAGTCATGCAGATAAACCGGACAGCCCTTAAGCTTCCGGATCTCTTCCACTCCGCCCATATGGTCAAAATGAGCATGTGTCAGTAAAATGGCTTCAATCTCAAGATTAGCTATCCGCTTGAGTAGCGGTCCGGGATTCATGCCAGGATCGATAATAATCGCCTTGCCTTCTTCCGAGCCAGTTAAAAGATATGCATTTGTCTGCAACGGTCCTAAGTTGAATGTTTCTATCTTCAGCATATTATTATAACCCTTCGATCAGCTCACGCAGTTCAGCAATAATTACTGCGCTAGCCTCATTTCCTTCCCCATAAGCTTGTATAATATCTTGACGAACAGCTGTCAGCTTCTCCTGATAATCAGGAGCCTCACGATCAGTATTCTCCTTCTTAAACTCAATCATGTATTTCTGCACATGGGCCGGTCTAGGGCCCCACTGACCAAGAACATAGCCTCCAGTATCGGCAAAAATAACAATCGGAACAGAACGTCCTCCCATGGTCAGAAACTGATCCATCACATCCAAGTGCTGCTCCATCACAAGTACTTCTGTCTCCATTCCTGCTGTTTCAAGCGCCCGAAAAACAACCGGAATATTACGAACGACATCACCACACCAATCAGCTGCTAGGATAAGTACACGAATATCGTCCCGAAACTGCAGACTTTCGAAAAATTCACGATCCTCGTCGCTGCTCCATGTAAATTGATCATAGCCTGCTTGAAAAGCTTCCTTGTTCTTCTCCATGCCTTCCATAAACTGCTTCGGTGAAATGCCAGTACCTAACTTGTGAGATAAATCAACTGCCATGTTCAAGACCTCCCTTTTCTGGATCTAATCCATTTGATGACAAAATAAATAATCATTATTGCTAATGCTCCGAGTAGAATCTCCCGTACAAATGGAGCTGCCTTCTGATCAATATGCTCCCATTGATCACCAAGAAGAAGACCCATATATAAAAATAACGCTGTCCATGGGATAACTGCAAGTGTGGTCAGCAGCGTAAAGCGCCATATATTCATTTTGGAAATACCCGCCGGAATAGAAATCGCATGCCGAACGACTGGAACAAAGCGCGCTGTAAATATAACACCAGTTCCGTATTTTTTGAACCAATCCTCAGCATAATCGATATGTTTCTTCTTAATCAAGATGTACTTCCCGTATCTCTCCAAAACAGGCCTTCCACCGTAGCGTCCGATCCAATACACAAACAGCTGTGCAGCAACTCCCCCAATTGTCCCAAAGATCATCGCTCCAATGAAATTGATCTCCCCGCTGGAAACTAGAAAGCCACCATATGCAAGGACAATCTCACTCGGGATCACTTCCATCATCAAACCAAGCATAATACCAAAATAACCTAAACTCTGAATCCAATCAAACAAAGTGCCAACCCAATCGTAAATCAGTTCCACGAGATCCCCCTTTTCATAGCGTTGTGTCTATAATAAAGCCTATTCCAATTAAGCCATGGACATGCCTTCTACTCCGCCCATTTGATAGGCCGCTTGTGACTTCCGCCCGGAATTTCACATATGTTGAGACAAAAGGAGTGAGCACTATGCAAACACCACACACCAAGCAGATTGGCGGACGTCCACCGACACCGAGAGGGATTCGAAGAGCCTGCAGCAAGGAGTTATACCGCACAACAAAGCGGCTCAAGCAGTATATTTCACCAGAGTTGTTGAAACAGGGTGAGGAGCTGTATTACCGCAAAGTGATCGGTAATTTGATCTGGATTCACGATAATTATAGTAATAAAAAACTTCTATGTGACTGGTGGGAAAAAGAGGTGTGCGCTGAATTAGCCGAGCTGTGGCAGCTACCTGAAAAACCGCTGGCTTCCGCTTTTAGAGATGCTTTTGGCGGATAGACAGCGGTTATATGTTACTTCACTAGTGGGATAAAAAATACGGAGTTGTTCAGAACCGTCGCATCGAAATGAGCGTTTTTAGCCTGAATCCAGCTTTTCAGTCTTTCTGCTTCTTGTAAGGCCTGGAGCGTCATTCGGAAATCCCGGTCATTTCTAACGTGAGGATTTCTTAATTGCATTTCAACTGTATGCAGGTACGACTTATAAACTTCCAGAGCGGAATATGCCGTATGCACAGCCGCTCTTTCTTTTCCCGCTGTCCATTGTTTTCGGGCCATATCAGCCAATGAATAGACAGCTTGGGTCTGTTTCTCGGCATTATGCCTATCTCTACTTAAGCTGATTCTGTACCATAACGCTGATTGTTTAGGATCCTCACTACCCGAATGTTGCTCCGCAATCGCCCAAGTGAGTTCAGGATGCCCTGGAGAATGGGAAAGGCTGTTCATCATCAGCCAAACCGCCGCCTTCGACGGAAGAAAATCTGCTAATAATAATGCAGACTCTGTCGAAGCAGGGTTCCAGCGTAAAGCAGATTTTAATTGGTGTTCACGCTCCTGTAGATTAACAGTATGAAGTGCCTGTTCAAAGTCATGATTCGCCCTCCAATAGGAAAAGCCCAGAACGGTCCATGCTGTAATACATGAAATGCCTATCATTAGGACTGGATATTTCCAGAGCTTCAAGTGTGCAGTCGGTTTCCGGAGAGGGAAGCTGCCTAGTAACTTCCTCTTCCGTTTCTCGCTTGGATGTTGAGGTATTTCGAACTCACTGCATTCCCCGCCCATAATAGGAAGCCAAAATATGAGCAGCCAAGTCAATCCGAAGCTCCAATCGAAATCAATGGCACTATGAATAACCAGAACTAAAAAAGAAGGTATCAAACGAGCGCAGCTTACTTTAAGCCGGATCACCGTAACAAACAATAAAATCAACGCAAACAAAAAGCCAATCACACCGGTATTCAACAGCAGGTCGATGTAACCACTATGTACCTCCGCACCTACATAAGCTTGTGACTGAATTGCACGATAAGAAAGGCGCCACGTGTCCCCTCCTTGTCCAAACCATGGAGCAGATAAAAACAACTCCCAAGCATCCTTATATATAAGATAACGCGCACTCACCGTCTCCGTCTCGCCTAGAAGCCTTGGCTTTACAGGCAGAATAATCACGATAAATGCGATGATGTAAAAAATGGTTGCAGCGATAAGGTTGTTACGGCGAGTGCTACCGAAGGCAATCCGACTTAATCGCTCGAGGATGCTGGGGCAGTGGGTGGTAGCGGGCGCGCTGCTGGGAATGCTGGCGGAGTTGCTGCCGGTGGTGTGGCGGGTGCTTCTGCCGGTGGTGCTGCGGGTACTGCTACCGATGGTATGGCGGGTACTGCTGCCAGTGGTGCTGCCGGTGGTGCTACCGGTGGTGCTACCGGTGGTATGGCGGGTGCTGCTGCGGGTGCTGTTGCCGAGGTGGCGGCCGGCGGCGCACTGTGCGCGGCTCCGCTTCGCTGCCCGGCACAGCATCAGGCCGGCTAGCACGCCGCCGGCCCAAAGCCCGGCCAGCCACAGCAGGCCGGGCACCATCGCTGGAGCCAGCTGGGCAGCAGCCAGCTGGCGATAGAGCAGTGCCGCGCCTAGGACAGGCGCGGCAGCAGCCGCAAAGATCGGCGCCGCCCAGCGCCGATCTGCGGCCAGACCGGCCGCGCACGCAAATGCGGCCGCGAGCCAGGCGCCGCGCGACTCCGTAAGGAGCAGCGCGGCGGTGTATGGCGTAAGCGGCAGCAATGCTGCCGCAGCGCCAAAGGATGCCCTCCGCAAGCGAAGCGCGGCGGGCAGCGCAAACAACCGCTCGAGCAAGAAAGCAGCCATTACAGCCCCGAACGTGTTCGGGTACTGCATCAGGCCGCCCAGTCTCGTACCCGTAGCACTAAGCGCAGGATCCATCGTGCGAAATAACCCATACGGTATGTCCCACAATCCGTATACAGTTAACAGAGCACTTCCACATAGAATGATTCCTGTTATGTGCCATATGAATCGAAGGAACCTCCCTGTTTCTCGTTCTCTGCTTACAATCCAGGCAATAAGACCGACCGAACCGAACAATCCCCAGCGGACAATTTCATTTCCTGTTCCTTCCGTGGAAAGCGGTCCGAGCATCCAATGACATGTATAAATAAGAAGGATAATCCCAGCGAAAATAAGCAGTGGAAATACAGGGCTTTTGTATAACATGAAGAATTGTTTGCGACCAGAAAGCTTATATCCTGCAGTTATCAGTATGCAGGTCAATCCCAAGAAGATACTAACGACATAAACATCTCTGTCAAAAAACAGGCCAGTCCTTAAACTAGCGCTCACCATAACAAAGAGTAGCATCACAATTCCCCACCGCCTGATGATCATCGCCACTGCAATTCCTCTTTCCACAGTTAGAATCCATCTCTTCCTTAATCCCTTCTTTCTATTGTCGTCGATCATCTACCAATGTATTCCACCAAACTACCCTTCATTGTAGATTGCCAACGCAAAAAGCGAATCGCACCTTTGGAGTCTAACAACTTCAAAAGTCGATTCGCTTTACTATCGGATTATTTAATTCAATGTCACTTTACTCTTCATCCGCGATTCTTGCTTGCGGAATCAGATCCCGGCAAGCCTTCTCTAAATACGGTGCAGCACTCAAAAAATCTCTAAACGCAACATACTCCTGCCACAACTTATCCTTATCTCCGGCAGTTCCTTTAACCGCTCGAATGAGGATATTTTTCGGCGTATGCTCCATGTCTATGAACTCCAGCAATTGAGTACGGTATCCCATAATGTCGAGCAGTTTAGCACGTATCGCATCTGTAGCAAGTGCTGAGAATCGCTCCTTTAAAATACCATGAGATAAGAGTGGATCCATAACTGGACTCTTTACCTGAGCGAATAACTCATGCTGACAGCATGGAACCGAAAGAATGACAGATGCCCCCCACCGAACTGCCTTTTCGAGCGCAGCATCTGTTGCTGTATCACAGGCATGAAGGGTTACGACCATATCCACCCGCTCTAATTCATCATAATCCGCAATGTCACCGACAAGAAACTGCAAATGTGAATAATTCAGTTTTTTCGCCAGCAAACTGCAGTGTTCGATAACATCTGCCTTTAGATCTAATCCGACGATATTCAGCGATCTTCGCGCAGTAACCGCCAAATAATGATAAAGAGCAAAAGTCAGGTACGATTTTCCACAGCCAAAGTCGACAATTGTCAGTGGACGATCATCAGGCAAATGAGGGAGCACATCTTCTACCATTTCCAAAAAGCGATTGATCTGTTTGAATTTATCGTATTTCCGAGCAAAAACCTTTCCTTCATCATTCATAATGCCAAGCTCAATTAGAAACGGAACAGGTATACCTTCTTCCAGCACATATGACTTTTTACGATTGTGGGCTATGTCTGTTTTTGTCTTGGTTGGTGATTTGGTCAGAATAGACACCTTGTACTTCTTAGATATAAGCACCTGATAATCAGCTTCCGGTGTACAGATGACAGCTTGACGAAACGTTTCCTCCATCAGCTTGGTCATGACAGCTTCGGCTTCCTCGGCTGGTACATTTTGATGCGTTACCTTGGTTCCTGAGTAATAGGCAAACTGATAATGCAGTTTGTTCTTCAATTCGACGGGTTTGATCGTCACTTTCGTATAAGAAATCCCTTCCCGCTTGCGTAGCTGGCTAAGGGAGGCTGTAATCAAAGATGTATCATCAATGATTTGGTGAATAAGTTTACGCAGTGCATCCAAGAGGGTACATCTCACTTTCATGTTGTATTTGCAGCCCATAAAACCACATTAAATATGATAACATCCCCGGTCAATGTTGCCCAAGTAAGACATCGGGTTTTCAGAATGTCTCATGAGGAGTCTATGTCTTCGTCTGATGTGAATATTGCTGCTTCAGTTCCAATAATCCTGCTTCTACCTCGGCAAGTGGAAGTCGCCCCTTTTCCAATAGTTCCGGATTTAAAGCAAGAAGCCTTTGATAAAAAAGTTCCCCTTCCCGATATTCCACTGCCTCATGACCTAATAATCGATAGAGGCTATCCTCAGCTGCAGCATAATCCCCTCTCTGTTCTGTATATGTAAATAAAAGACGTTCTGTCTCGTCTGTCAAACCATAGGGACGAATACGTTCCTGAAGAGAAAGAATTCGTTTCGGCAATTCGAATAATTTCGGATCACCGCCAAATATAGAAGCAGATAAATATAAGTGAAGAACCTTCTCTAACAGAGTATTCCCTTCCTCAGGCTTATCCATATCCAGATAGATTTCGGCTTCTTCTTCGAGCAACCTCGCAGCACTTTGCAGTTTGTCCGCTTCCACGATCTCACCGCTCCGGAATAACTGAACAATTCCCTCTGCTGATAAAGAATTTAATAATTTCGAATTCAAACGAAATTGACGGCTGAGCATCTCATCGATTTCCCATAGAGCTTCTGTATGTTTCTTCTGGTGCTTCAAACCGAATACTTTAGATATGACCTGCGTCATTTCCTCCACAAGACGGAGGAGATAATCCTTTCGATACATCCCGCTTCCTCCATTTCTTGCACTCGTCTAATTCTGCATTATCTCTATAAATTGTAAAAGATCTACAACCATATTACCAGCGCCAGGAATTTCTTCATTTTCTCTGTTCAAAGCATAAAAAAGCCGGAGTCCTTAGCCTCCGGCTTCTACTTGTCCACCCACCCTTATGTTAGGATTAAGACTCGTGAACATGATTTAAAAATGAAAGAATAGCTTCACTCAAATCTTTGGGATTTTCCATCATACTCATATGACCAGATTCCTTTATAACAATCTGAGTCACATTGGCATGATCTGTTGTAAAGACACGTTCAACTGGCATAAGACTATCCTTTTCACCTGCAACGAGGAGAACAGGAAGAGTTGTCGAAGATAGCACATCACGACGATCTGGGCGCTCACGCATAGCAAGCGCTGCACCAATTGCTCCTTGCGGAGGCGTCAGATAACCAATCTCCTTCGCCTTCTGAATACATTCCTTATTTCGATCTTCCATTCCGGGAGCGAACAAGCCAGGAACAAGCCCGTCGATAAAATCAGTAATACCCTCTCCCTGAATGACACTCACCGCCTTCACTCGCTTCTCCTTGGCCTCATCCGAATCCGGATATCCTGTGGAGTGGATCAATCCAAACGCATTTAACCTAAAAGAGTATCGTTGTACAAATGACAACGTTATGTATCCCCCAAGAGAATGGCCAAGCAGCGTAGCTTTCTCGACATTCAGCTCGTCCATTAGAAGCAGCACATCATCAGCCATCTGTTCAATGGTATAAGGACCCATAGGCGCATCTGAACGACCATGTCCTCGAAGGTCCGGTACAATAACCCGGTAACCATTCAGATCATGCAATATCTGTTCCCAGTAAGAAGAGCTTCCGCAGTACCCATGAAGCAAAATTAAAGGTTCTCCCTGCCCAATTTCCAGATAACATATCGTATTACCGTTACACTGTACTTTATCCATTACAATACCCTTCTTTCTATTGTTCGGTGCTACACAAGCACCTATGGTTTTATATAGATGTAATAGTATTAAACCAAAAACTGGTCTGATTGAAACGTCTGCTTCAAGTATTAAGTCCAAAGGCACATGCTGCAGCATGTGCAATTTCTTCAGCCATGTTCATAACCAAGTGGAGCGATGTAACTTGCAGTGTCCAGTAAGGTTTGGGTCCCTGTATATTCACGACTGCAGCAATACTAAAGTGACCTACAGACGGAAGCTGTCTCCCCACAGACTGTGCAGGATGAAGCGGACCTTCCGATACAAAGTAGGAATTGACGGAAGAGGGCTGACCAAGACAAGCATCAATCGCAATCACAATATTCTCTGCCTGAACATCCTGCAACTTGGTCACAAGATTACATGCATCACACGGATCGGGAAGCGTTCCAATTACGTTTGGAAAGCCATATTCCAGCAATCTGCTTCCTGTCAACGGGCCTAGCGCATCCCCTGTCGAACGGTCTGTGCCGATACATATGAATGTGATTTGCTCCAAGGAGTACTGCTGAGATATGTTTGAAAAAAAACTTATCAATTGCTCTCCAGATAGTTTGATTTTCTCTGCAGACTCACCCTTCCCAAATCCCGCGTCATTGCCCATTACCTTCCCCCTTTGCTATGTACACATTACTGCGAACTACATATTAGGCACCATTCACAGTTCTTCTGATTTTACCCTAACCAAGGGATAGTAGCAAAAACATTGGTTCGACTGACTGCAACATGGTACAATACAGGGACGAAATGAGTGAGAGGAATGGTGCCAGTCATGGATCTAAATGTACAATCTCAAGAAAATATTGAGTATATGATCGAACAAATCAAATTAAAGCTCCGCATGGCTTCAGCTGCCGCTATGCAGGCGTCAGCCTTCTCCAAAGATCAATATGAAGATATACGCGATCTGTACGACATGGTTATGAGTAAGAATACACTGAGTATTTCAGAGGTAGAAGCACTTGTCTCCGAGCTAGGTCGTCTCCGCGGAAATTAATCGTTGACTTTATGTTTAAAAGCCCCCACTCGATTCTTCCTATTCCAAGGAAAACCGAGCAGGGGCTTTTATATTTTATTGTATGATTACGGATTATGGTAAATCTATCACGATAAATTCTGCTTCTCCTTCACTTGAAGTACCCTTAAATGAGACTTCAGTGCATTCCTTGATCCTTGCAGCATCTCCAGAGGACAAATCAAATGTTCCATCCTCAGAGGAGATTTCGAGATTGCCCTGTATAAGGTAAACATGCATTCTGCGTCCTTCGGCAATAGAATAACTGATACGCTCCCCTGTCTCCAGTACTGATCCATAAAGAACGATGTCAAGAGCGATTGGAAGCGCCCTTTCATCTCCGCTCCCCCCCACCATCGGCAGCAAACAATTAAGACGTTGGTCTCGAGAAAAAACTTCATTGCACCGTGTTGAAGACATATCAGGGCGATCCGGTAAAAACCACATTTGAATAAATCTAGCTTCCTCTGTGGAATCATTCTTCTCATGATGTGTTAATCCTTGACCTGTACTGATGACTTGAACCGATCCCGGTTCGAGCTGTTGTTTACCCATATCATCCTCGTAATGAATACTTCCATTCAGGACGATATTCACAATTTCCAGGTCATGATGAAGTTCAGAATCTATCATGCCTCCTGGTTTTAATACATGGTCATTATGAGCAAGTAAAGAACCGAAATGCGCATTGTGCGGATCATCATAGTCCGCAAAAGAGAAACTATATTCGCTGTGAACCCATTCTTTTTGTGATGTATGCCTTTCCGCCGCAGTCATGATCTTAATCATGCCCGCTCACCTCCGCATATTCACTTCCCTATAGGAAAGCGAGATAAAGTTTTTCTCCCGATTGGGATTATACTTTAATACCCCGGCGGATTTTAATTTAATCATTGTGCTAAAATCAAATATATTTTAAAGTGAATACCGTTTCGGTTCTGCCTACTTTTTGACCCTCATCATTATAAAGATCTTTGGTATAAGCTTCTCTTAAACGTTCAATCGTGGATCTGTTCTTATAACCGATCTGCTCAAGAATGGACTCTGCCACATATCCCCACTCTTCTTCTGAGCCATCCAAGATTTTAAACGTGACTCCAAGTCTCTCTTTCTTTAAACCAAAACAGTAAACGCCTTTAAATCCACCTTTGGCAACGATGTTCTCATCCTGGAGAAGGATAGTATCCACTCTACCGCTTCCTGCTACCATAAAGGGATTGGAGTTCATCGCCTTCGTTATCGTTTCTACCGCGTGGCGAGTAGCTTCATCCTCAATCCGATCTGGGCAAGCAAGCTTCATATATGCAGTAGCCAGGGCATGAATAGGCAGGGCGAATACCGGTAGACCGCAACCGTCTGTTCCTAGAGTAATCTCATCCTTAGATAAACCACTCATATACGCAATTGTATTCAGTACTTCTTGTTGCACCGGATGTTCAGGATTCTCATACCCTTCAAGAGGGAATCCTTTCATTTGACTATAGGCAAGCAAGCCCAAATGCTTTCCAGCACAGTTATGATAAAGTTTACGCTTATCACTTCCACTGCGGATCAGAGAATATCTTGCTTCTTCATCAAGCGGATAACTTGAGGCACATACGAGTCTACTTTCCCCAATCCCCGTTTTATTCAATAAACCAGCCAGTATTTCCTGATGCTCAAGCTCTCCGCGGTGGGAAGCCGTCATGATTGCAATTTCCTGATCTGTTAAATGATAATAATTCGCTAATTGCGCACGAATGGCAGGAATAGCCTGCAGAGGTTTCGCAGAAGACCGTGTGAACGTTATATAATTTGGGTCACCTGCATACGCTTCGACTTTCCCTTCTTCATTAACGATACATATATGTCCACTATGGGCGCACTCCATAACATCTGCACGATACTCCTTCACTAGTACAGTCTCCATGATGCCTCTCTCCTTCTAGTTCTTAATCCAAAATGATGTCCATCATACAAAGGCACGGGACATACCGAAACGGCTACCAAGACCCTAGTCGCCTAATTAGTATAGTACAAAAATCTACATATATCAGCAGGCAAAAATAATCAGACGTGAGGATAAAGAAATTTGTAAAGCCCCAAAAACTTGAAAATCCAACAATTTTCTTATTGTTTCCATACTGATTGAGCATAAAACTCTGTTTTCCTCTATATCTCATGTTTGTTGTTTCATGAATATCGCTAACGTTTAAATACCAGATAAGCAAGCCTAAACAAGTTCACGACACTCTGAAAAGGAGGCCATCCTATGTGGGGAATAATTATAAGCATCGTAATGGCAATCATTATCGGAATCATCGGTGATGCCCTAGTTGGTAATGATATGCCTGGTGGAATTATCGGATCCATGATTGCGGGCTTCATCGGTGCTTGGCTCGGACCTATGCTTTTAGGTTCATGGGGTCCAGAAATCGGCGGATTCGCCGTTGTTCCAGCAATCATTGGTACGGCTATCTTCGTATTCTTGTTGGGACTCATCTCTAAGATGGTTCGTCGCACAACCTAATTTTACTCGTTTCAACATACTAAATTATATTAATCTAAAGGAGTGAATGTCATGAATCACACAGAACAAGAATATCCGGTACAAAGTGGATCAACTTTCTTTAAAGGTGCTTTCATTGGAGCCTTGGTCGGAGCGGCAGCAGCTCTGCTGTTTGCCCCAAAACCAGGTCGAGAACTCCGTGGAGATCTCTCCGACAAGATCACATTGGTTGGTGATAAAACCAAGGAAGTTGCAAGTGTTGTAGGCGATAAGGCTACAGAAATTGCAAAAACGGTAAGCTCTAAAGCTTCTGATGTCATGACGACAGTGAATGAGAGCCGGGGCAATATCATGTCGAGCGTGAAGCAAGCTTCCAACGATGTGAGTGATGAAGTTGCGACTGCTTCTGAAGACGTCAAACAAGTGACGAAAGATGCTTCCTCTGACGTCAGCCAAGAGACGAAGTCGAGATACTAAACCGTTAAAGCGGTTTTAGCCAGCTGACAAAGCTGGCTATTTTTATTTCATCTTCTCCAAAACCAAGGAAAGAAGGGATAACGATGAGTAAAGCAGCCCCCTATAACCGGCTCGAAAGACCTTTTGAGCGTTCTGACCACGATCAGATTTCTCGAAGACGTGATCAAGACCGAAGAGAACGCCAAGAGTCCACTACGAACTCTGGTGAAGAGAGAAAAAGCCGAAATGCCTACGAGGTCGAAGAACATCCATTTGAGCTAAGACATGAAGTTAAGCGACTAAACACACGACTCGATAAAATTGCCGATTCTCTTGAGCGATCCGACTTTAAAGACATTGTTGAAAACTATATGAACCCAAAAAAACGAATGATTACGAACTTTACCGCAGGCCTTTCCCGAGGATTGGGTATGACTGTAGGAACTTTCGTTGTTCTCGGTCTCTTAGGGTACATTCTGAGTCTTTTTGTAGATTTGCCTCTTATCGGTAATTATATTGCTGAGTTACAAGGATACATCGATCGATCAAAGTAAGAGCATAAAGAAGTCCGGATTGTGACAAGAATCCGGACTTCTTTATGCTCAGCTTTATATGTTTTTGTTTTTGGATTTCACTCGCAGCAAATCCCCTGTCCACCCCTTCACATGCATCCACATATACATGCCTACTGTCATAGCCAAGGTAAACAGGATGGAAGCCGTAAACCCCCAAGACACCTTAATCAACGGCAGATTCTCAAAGTTCATTCCCCATATTGCTCCTACCACAGTCGCCGGTGTGAAGATAACCGTCATGATTGTCAGGGTCTTCATAATTTCATTCCCACGGAAACCGGCAATTGCATCATCGATCGAAACAAGCGTATCGATTTCTCGCTCATAATGCTGAAATAGCTTTTCCATTCGCTCGACCCGATGAAACAATTGTTTATAAAACCGACTATCTTCCAAACTATCGAGATATCCCTCTTTAGCGGCTGCTATTAATTCTTGGAAAGATATAAATAGATTATTCCAATAAATTAGCTCAAATCTGGAGTTCAATATACTATCCATCAAATAGCGTTTATTTTGTTTCTCCATTTCAGATTCCACACTACGCAGTTTCTCTTCAAATCTGTCCATACCTACGTGGAAATAATGCAGGATAGCTCTTGAAAGAACAAACATTCCATCAATCGGCCTTGAACATTGATGCATCATTGAGACTCGGCCTGTTTCTCTCATAACCCCTCTCGTATGTTCATCCAAGTTGAAGGTCATCAATACCTGATCATCGATATAAAAATAAAACTGTTCATTTTTCTTCTCATCATCTATCTCTGTGGTAACCGTATATAGAATAGAGCCAATCATGATTGGATTTATTCCCTCAGGAAAACGAACGGACAAATAGTTTTTACCTCTAAGAGTCGATGCATAATCAAACCATCTTCCTGTGTAGGGAAATTGTTTCCGCAATTCTCCCATTAGTGGCGCATCCCAATCATCGATTTGAAGATCATACCATGTCCAACCACCTGCAAAGGTGTATACATTTTGCTCCTTCTCCAGCTGGAAGGTAGTCATTGAACCATCACACCCTCTTTTAATTTGTCCTATTCGTTAAATTAAATAAGGCACGCTATTCCTGACTGGAATGAGCGTGCCCTTATGTAAAACAACCTTTACATCTGCACTGGATACAGAAAGACTTGTCCATATCAATAAGATGAATTAGACATAATCTGTTTCAACTTCTCTGTTGCCCTCTTCTGAATACGAGATACACTCATTTGGGATACACCGAGCTTCTGAGCGATTGCTCGCTGCGACTGACCTTCTTGGAAAGCAAGCAGCAACACTTTCTGCTCCTGCTCCTTGAGCTGACTTAAAGCCTGCTGTAGATCCATTCGCTTCTCAACAGAATCAAAATCATTCACATCAGAGCTAATCAGTTCTCCAAGCGTGGCACCCGTCTCCTCCTGCGATAAAGGCGAATCTAATGATACATAATGATAGCACTCACGGCCGGCAAGAACCTCTACCGTCTCCTCAACCGTCAAATCCAAGTAATGTGCAATTTCTTTAACATCGGGTGATCTTTCCAGCTTCACTGTCAACTCATCGATAGCTTGCTGTACGAGGGCACCCTTTTCTTTAATTCGACGGGGGACTTGGATATACCAAGATTTATCACGTAAGAAGTTCTTCATATGACCGATCATACTCTTCATCGCGTATGGCTCAAAAGGTATACCTAAACTGATATCATATTGCTGAAGCAACCGGATCAGAGCCATCTGCCCAACCTGATACAAGTCTTCATAGAGGTCGGGCCGATTGCGGGCAATTTTACCTGAAGCCATCTTAACCATCGGTTCATATTTTTTTATTAAGACGGTAGCGATATCGTTATCCTTGGTCTGCTGATATTCCCAGATCAGACTAATCGCTTCATCTTTTGACTCTGGGGGAGTCACTTTTTCACTCATACCGGCTCCTCACTTCTCGCAAGCCGCTTTGTAAGAATAACTTGTGTTCCCTTCCCTGTCTGATTCGTTACACTCACTTCATCCATGAGTGCCTCCATTAAGTAGAAACCAAGTCCTCCAATTTGAACTTCATTCAGTTCTTTATCATGAAGGGTCCCAGGGCTGTCTGCATTATCATCACTGTCGAAACTCTCCCCTTCGTCTCTGACGGTGATAGACAACGAATCAACAGAAACATCAAACACAACTTCTACAACTCCGCCTTCTTGGCCATAAGCATATAATACCGAGTTATTACAAGCCTCTGAAACTGCAACTTTCATATCTTCAATCTCTTCATAGGAAAAGCCCATTTTTGATGCAATTCCGTACAAATTCAATCGAACAATATCTACATATTCCGCACTGGCAGGTAAATTTAGGGTAACTTTGTGTGCATCAGCATTCATTTTTTTCTTTCCTTTCCTAATGGGAATTCTCCTGTGAGGCAAAGAACTTCGCAATTCCAGTCATGTCAAACAGCTTCTGAATTTGTTGAGGAACTTCTTCAACAGCAAAGCGTGCTTTCATTCCATGTCTTGCTTTCAAAATAGATAACAAGATTCCGATCCCCGTACTATCAATATATGTCATGTCTTTCATGTTGACGATCAAATCTAGTTCAGAATTACTCACAAGTGGCTCCATAACCAGTCTAAAGTCAGGAGCAACGGACAAATCGAGTTCTCCACTTAAAAACACAGTGCAAGCATTTTCACTCATGTGAGTCTTGGCATTGAACTTCTCATTCTTATTTGTATTCATAGACATTCTCTCCCGAAATTCGTATTCATTACAAATAACCCTTTATTTCATATGTTGAAACAACCTAGCAATCATTTTTCGATTGTTATTTTATAACATCTTCACATAACGGATTTTCGATCATGAGAAAGGACATGATTATGAATCGTCGGCAGTGCATACTTGTTCAAGACTTCTTTAATACTGTTAATTTTGACCGGCTTACTAATGTAATCATCCATACCTGCCTCTAAACAGCGCGCTTCTATACCGTCCATCACATTCGCTGTCATGGCAACAATGACAGATCTCTTAAAAGGTGACTCTTGTTCACGAATAAGACGGGTAGCCTCTAAACCATCCAGGACAGGCATCTGAAGATCCATAAATATCATGTCATAATGATGTCCGGATCTTACTAACTTTACGGCTTGATCCCCATCTTCTGCTATGTCAGCATTCAGATCTAACTTACCCAGCATGCTAAGCATCAGTTTACGATTAATAGGATGATCATCAACAACCAGTACGCTCGGTGAACATTTCTTTTCATTCATGTCATACATATCATCGGGATATTCCCGCCGATGTAATTGATCGTCCTCTTCATACTTATGAACCTTAATTGTAAAAATAAAGGTTGCACCCGTCTCTTCCTCTGAATCTACTCGGATTTCTCCACCCATCATTTGGACCAGCGACCTACAGATTGCAAGCCCAAGACCGGTCCCACCGTATTTACGAGTCATAGAGGAATCCAGCTGAGAGAACGGCTTAAAGAGTCGATCCATTTTATCGTTTGAAATACCGATACCTGTATCTTTAATGTTAAACTCAAGAGTCAAAGTTTCATTTTCTTTCTCAATCAAGGAAATTGTCAGATATACTCCGCCCTGATTTGTAAACTTTACCGCATTCGATACGAGGTTCATGAGTACCTGACGCAGCCGACCCATATCTCCATACACCATTTGGGGTATCTGATCCTCAATAAAATAGAGAAGCTCGAGATTCTTTTTATTGGCTTCTGCCGAAAAGAGTCCAAAGACCTCCTGCACGCAAGATTTCAGTTCAAATGGATGCTCTTCCAATTCCATTTTGCCAGATTCCATCTTTGTAAAGTCCAAAATGTCATTAATGATAGACACAAGAGCATCTGCACTATTCCGGATAATATCGGCATATTCTTTCTGCTCTTCTTGAAGATCACTATCCATCAAGAGATCAATCATGCCAATGACCCCATTCATGGGGGTGCGTATTTCGTGACTCATCATAGCTAGAAACTCAGTTTTAGCTTTTGCTGCTATTTCAGCCGCATTCTTTGCCAGAACAAGCTCATGATTAATTTTCTCTAATTCTTGCGTCTTCTGATGAAGCAACATTGACTGTGTTTTAAGTCTTTTATTCGTCAGGTACATATCGACGAATCCTTCAATTTTAGACTTCAGAATCTGAGGGATGAAAGGTTTCACCATATAATCAATCGCTCCGGCGGAGTACCCTGCAAAGAGGTGTTCTGCCTCTCTGCTGTTCGCCGAAATGAATATAATTGGGATGTCCTTCGTCTTGTCTCTCGCTTTTATAAGCCGCGCCGTTTCAATTCCGTCCATTCCCGGCATCTGAACATCAAGTACAATCACAGCGAAGTCATATTTCAAGAGACATCGTAATGCTTCTTCCCCGGAGGTTGCTTTAACAAGCGTGTATTGTTCGCTGTCGAGCACCGCTTCCAGCGCGAGCAAATTCTCAGGGCGGTCATCTACCAGCAAAATATGAATCGGATCGTGATACCCCATGGAATCCTCCTAATACCTCTATTTAATCTTCCGGTATATTTTCTCTCCCCGGTCTAGCGCTTCGTATGAATCACTGTAATTCGTAAAATGAATTGACTCTTTTGCTCCCAATACAAGCACACCGAAATGACTTAAGCTCTCATGAAATAGTCCATGCACGTGATTGCGAAGTTCATCGTTAAAATAAATCATTACATTCCTGCAAAAGATGACATTGAATTCATTAAATGATCGATCTGTCGCTAAATTATGTTCCGCAAAAATCATATTTTTCTTAAGAAAAGGCTGAAAAATAACGGAATTATATTTAGCCGTATAATATTCTGAAAACGAGCGTGTACCCCCCGCCTCCATATAGTTCTTCGTGTATTGTTTCATGCGTTTGATATCAAACACACCTTCCTTAGCTTGCTGCAAGGAACGCGAGTTCATATCTGTTGCATATATTCGAGCCTTATCATAAAGACCTTCCTCATGCAGCAGAATAGCCATGGAATACACTTCTTCTCCTGTAGAACACCCAGCATGCCAAATCCGAATATAAGGATAGGTTCTCAGAAGAGGCACTACCTTTTGTCTAAATGTCAGGAACAGGTTCGGATCCCGGAACATTTCCGTTACCGGAATAGACAGATTATATATAAGGCGTTCGAAGCAGGGCCTATCATGTAACACTTTATCTTGTAGAGCGGATATAGAGGACACCCCTTCCGCATGAACATGGTGCCAGATTCTTCGCCTCAATGAAGGGAGAGCATAGTTGCGAAAATCATAACCATAGAATCGATGGATGCCCTCGAGCAAAAGCTCAATCTCAATTTGCTCCAGTTCCCGGTCGTTTTGGTCCTCCAGCATCATATCATTTTCGGTATGCTCATTTAATGTCATTGTTGTACACCGACTTTCTCCCTTTACATTTGTTATCCATATATTGTTTACCCAAAAATATGACTTACGAATAAAGCCAAACGCGCATTAAAGATAGAAGTTGTTCCGTCTGGATTGGCTTCTTCATATAATCCGAGGCACCTGCCTCGATACATTTCACCCGATCTTCTTTCATGGCTTTTGCAGTAAGCGCGATGATTGGCATCTTCTCAAATTGAGGCATTTGGCGCAATCTACGCATCGCCTCATATCCATCCATTTCAGGCATCATCATATCCATTAAGACTAGATCATAATCTGGATTTGCCTGTAAGAGTTCTAAAGCTTCACGCCCGTTTTCGGCAAAAGTCACTTCCATATTGTAACCTTCAAGCACACTTGAAAGTGCAAATACATTTCGAATGTCGTCATCCACAAGCATGATTTTTTTACCCTCGAAGAGCACTTCCTTATTATGCAGCTTCTGTAGTATTTGGCGCTTGTCCTCTGGTAGATTAGCCTCTACTCTATGAAGGAACAGCGTCGTCTCATCAAGCAGACGTTCCGGTGATTTAACATCCTTAATAATAATCGATTCTGCATACTTCCGCAGACGCGTCTCTTCCTTGCTGTCCAATTCTTTGCCTGTATAAATAATAATAGGAAGATCTGTGAGATTCTCATCGTCACGGATCTGATCAAGCAAGTCAAATCCTGTCATGTCTGTTAGCATCAGGTCAAGCACCATACAGTCATAGCGTTGATTTCTCAGCTTTTCAAGAGCTTCCTTCCCTGTCGACACTGCAGTTATCGAGACATCATCATGACCGATAAGCTCGATAATCGAATGACGCTGAATATCATCATCTTCTACGATGAGCAGATATTTCATCGACTGCTCTGAATAGGACTCAATATGAGAGAATGCACCTTCCAATGCTTCGCGTGAAGAAGGTTTTTTCAAGTAAGCGATCGCTCCCATCATGAGCCCTTGTTTCACTTCATCCACAACCGAAACGACATGAACAGGGATATGGCGAGTTACCGCTGAGCTTTTCAGTTCTCCGAGCACAGACCAACCATCCATCACAGGTAATTGAATATCAAGAATAACGGCATCCGGCTTGTAGGACTGTGCCATTTGAAGACCTACATCCCCCTGCAAGGCAACTAACGCTTTAAAGCCACGTCCTCTTGCCATATCCAACAGAATCTTAGCAAATTTATCATCATCCTCAATAATCAACAACACTTTGTCTGTTGGGCCGATGGCATCCCGGTCATCCTCAATCTGAACGGCAGGATTCACTTTCGTTTCTTTTGCCTGCTTAGGTGCCACAAAGCTATTGGTCAACATAAGTCCTCTTTCGGACGGTTGCACCGTCGCTGCAGCTTCCTGGTTCGCAGAATTAACTGTTCGTTCACTAGGTAAATACAATGTAAAGCAGCTGCCTTTCCCTTCTTCGGACTCTACGAATATACCACCGCCTAGAAGGCGAGAAAGCTCTCTGCTTATAGACAATCCGAGACCAGTACCACCATACTTGCGACTTGTTGTACCATCTACCTGCTGGAAAGCTTCGAATATCAAATCTGTTTTATCCGCCGGAATACCGATTCCCGAGTCGATCACAGAGAATGCAATATAATTGCGTTCACTATCCATGAAATATGGAATATTGTCCGGCTTACCATGTGCAATCTTCACTTCAACAGAGCCTTTGCTCGTAAACTTGAAGGCATTGGACAACAGATTTCGCAATACCTGCTTAACCCTGTGGCCATCGGTAACGATGCTCTTAGGCACATCCTCATCGATATGAACCTTGAGTCCAACGCCTTTCTTCAATGCGACAGGAGCAAAGTTCTGCTGAACAAATGCTTCGATCTCCGTCATTTGCACCGGTTCGTTGTTAATTTCCATTTTACCGGCATCTACTTTAGATAAATCAAGAATTTCGTCAATCATTTTAAGCAGATCAGCACCCGACATATAAATCGTCTGAGCATACTCAATCTGTTTAGCAGTTAAATTACCGCCTTTATTCTCTGAAAGAAGCTGCGATAAGATGAGTAAGCTATTAAGTGGTGTCCTAAGCTCATGCGACATATTAGCCATAAATTCGGACTTATACTTGGTCGTGACAGAAAGTTGCATCGCTTGCTTCTCCAACTGTTCACGTGCTTTCTCGATCTCCAGATTCTTCTCTTCCACTTCTTGAACTTGCTCTTCAAGCGCTCGAGTCTTAGCCACAAGTTCTGTATTGTAATGTTCAAGTTCTTCTTGCTGGCGTTGAAGCAGTTCTTCGGACCGTTTAAGCGCCTCTGTCTGCTCCTCCAAATTCTCATTAGAACGACGAAGCTCCTCCTGCTGGGTCTGCAGTTCCTCTGATTGACACTGGAGCTCTTCCGTAAGCGCTTGGGATTCACGCAGAAGCTCTTCCACCCGCATACGGCCCATTATACTGTTAAGTATAGTACCGAGAGACAGAGTTAACTGTGATAATAGCTGCTGTTGTAGAGATGTGAACTCCTCAAATGAAGCCATCTCTAACACGCCGAGCAATTCATCTTCAAACAGAATCGGATAAATCATAACAGCCTTTGGTTTAGATGAACCAAATCCGGATTGAACCTTCATATAATCATCCGGAGGACTGTTTAATGCAATCGATTTTTTATCGAGAGCTACTTGCCCTACCAGTCCTTCCCCGATCGTGAAGGAGGCTCTAGGTTTCTCCCCGCCTTCAAATGCATAAGCTCCTCTAACATCAAGTTTATTCGGATTCTTATCTGCTTCCCGGATATACAGAGCCCCATACTGGGCACCAAGGACCGGTGTGAATTCACTTATAAACCGCTGACCTACCTCTTCCAGTGACTCAATCCCTTCAAGCATTTCAGTTACTCTGGCCAAGTTCGAGTTAATCCATGACTGATCCCGCTGAGCATCCATATAAGTCTTCTCGAGTCTTTGTTTTTCTTCAATATCCTCTGCCATTTGCTTGAATACCTGAGCTACCTGCCCGATTTCATCTTTCGAAGTCACCTTGATTTGCTGAATGGCTTTCATACGGCCCTCACCAAAGCTTTTGATCATCATGTTTACGATATTTATCCCTCGAGTAATGCTTGGTACTACCCACAAAATAACAACCAAGCCTACCAAGAGACCGGCAGCCATAAATAAAGTCGTAATTTGAATAGAGCGCTCATAAGCAGTTTTTGCGTTATCAATATCTTCAATGATTTTTGCGTTTTGGTAGCTCGACAATGAATTCAAACTGTCTAGCATCTCTTCCTGAACGCCTTGTCCTGTTGAGATGCGGTAAGAGTTAGCCGCGGTGAGATTACCCGCAGAGAGAAGTTCCAGTGCCCTGGATTGATATCTTCCGTACTCCGTTCTGGCCTTTTCGATCCGGTTAATTAATTGCTGTTCTTCCGCTGTATTTCCCCTTGATTTAAGTACCTCCAGCATAGCGTCTACCTTTTTGTCCATTGCTTCAATATTCTCTGCTGCTATATTGGATTCCGCTTTATCATTGGTCAGCATCATGTTGGTAAGCGCCCGGGCCATATCGTTCACTTGTCCGCGCACATCACTAGAATCGCGAACTTTCATATAACGATCCGTGTATATTGTATCGAGCTGTTCATTCATAAAACTGATTCGATCGTAACCTATCAAGGTTAAAAAAAGCATGATCGCAAGCAGTGTCGTAAACCCGATAACTAACTTACTTCTAATCTTCATTCTGTTTCCTCACTCCCTTTTAGGGTTATCCAAACGAGGCATTTATCATCTTCGCGTTCCTCTGCGGGATTATCAACAAAAAATCGTTCTTTCATTTCATCTTCTCTCCACTCGTATGATCCAGCCAAATGCTGTTTCAGGTAATCGAGCTTATCCTCATGACTTCCCGATACGAGCTCCAAAATCCCATCAGTATACATTGCGATATGTGCATTACCTTCATAATTGAAGCTTCGTGGCTCCATACCATCAATCCGGTCAAACAACCCTACAGGACAACAGCCCTGATCCATTGTCATCACTGTACCGTCCTCTTGAAAGAACAAAGCTGGTGGATGGCCCGCATTCACGTAATCCACTCGCTTCATCCGCGTATCCACGACCAAATATATGGCAGTAAAATAGTATTGTATTAATTGATCTTCTAGATGAAGCTGATTAAATCTACGGTTTAATTCCTGTATGACTTTCTCAGGTTCCACATATGTTGTCACGGTATCTTTCAATACAGATGCAATAAACATACAGAATAAAGATGAAGATATCCCGTGTCCCATCATATCAAGCAAAACAATGCCATACCGACCTTCTCCCAGCGGATACCAGGCGTATAGGTCGCCAGCAAGTTCCGCCGATGGTTGATATAGAGCATGTACTTCGAACAATTCCTCTTCAATGGGAGAACTTAGCACTGCATTTTGAACCATCGCTGCCAATGTTAATTCATCTTGAATTCGTTGTTCTCTCTCCTTGTGCCAATCTTTCTCATGCTTCAATCGAAGCGCGAGACGAATCCGAGCCATGAGCTCGACCTTATTAATTGGCTTGGTCACATAGTCGACAGCTCCCGCATCAAGTGCTTCAGCTAACTTCTTGGAATCACCAACGGCGGTCACCATAATGATCGGGATATCCTTTAAATGTTCATATTGCTGTACAATTCGGCACGCTTCAATTCCGTCCATTTCAGGCATCATCATATCCAGCAATATTAAATCAATATCCACACGTTTAGGACGAATCTCTTCAGTGCGGTCTCCAATACCTATGTACTCCAGCATTTCTAGGGCTGAAGATGCTGTAACGATATCACGATACTGTTCTTTCTTTAAGATTTCTCGGATGATTATGACGTTAGTCGGATTGTCATCAACAATTAATATTCTCATATTTCTCTCCTTAACGATCCTCTCTATGCGAAGAAATCTTCTCTCAAACTATTATACTATAGAATTACCTGAATAGATTGCTATGAGAACACCTCTGCCCATGAAAGAATCACCTATTTAGAAACATAGATAAGGAATGGGACAGAATTGTCCCATTCCTTATCTATGTTTAAAGCCCTATTTGTTATCCTGTAAAGTAGCAGAGTAACTATTTTAAGGCTGATTTTTTTTAGCAATAACAAGAACCTTTCCGAGATCCAGCTGTTTCTCGTAAAAATCCGCTTCAGCCTCTGTAAAGCCTAAGGAAACAATCTTGGCACGCAGTTCATCTCCACGAGAACGGAATAAATTGGCGATGGAATCAAACACGCCCTCTTCCTTAATTCCAATTTCTTTAGCTTCCGATGCTTGAGCGATCCGTTCTGTTTTTTCGGAGTCGTGTGCAAGTACATAAATGTGCTCAGCCATATATCCTGAAGTTGCTAAGTTCTGTATCTCTTGAACAGCTAATGTCCCATTCTCAACGATTTTTGCATAGGCTTGTTTATTAGTAGTTTCCATATTAAAAACCTCCTAATAGAATGTTCTAGGTTATAGCCCTAGATTATTTAACCGTATTTCAAAGATTTGAAACAGTTTATTCACTGTAATCTATAAACAAATCGACACCGACTATTTCCCCATTATGAGGATCCTTAAACACTTTAATGGCTTGATGATCCTGTACATAAACATCTCCATCCTCTCCTTTAAAAAAAGGGGTCCCAAGAGATGCTGAGACATGACCGGTTGTCAGTAAGATTGACTGATCATTTACCTGAATAGATTTTGCTGAAGGTTCCACATGAACATACTCCGTCAATCCGCCATTCAGTCCAACCGTCATATCACTATAGTGATACTCGGTAGTTCCTAATAACCGGTCATGTGTCACTTCAAGCGGCTCACCCAACTTCCGAACCACATCTTCAGTTCGGTCCGTTAGAGCAATTCCATTAAGAGTCTCATAGCTATCGATCGGCTCTACCTGCTGAGCAGGTGTATCCCAAGACATCGAAGCATGGACTACAGGCACAGTCATTTCAGCAGCGGATACAGGTGGGGTACTTACTCCTCCACTGTAGGGCGAAAGCATACCCAGCAATAGCAGCACGACATCTAACATCATTTTTCACCCTTTCCTTTTCCTTACAGACAACCGGTTCATATCATACGGATGCCTAACCCTTAGCGGGCTTTTTGACGACGAAACTTACTCCAGAGACCTACTGCAACATCAACATAATTCAACCATTTCCCAGAATTAGAAGCTTTTGATTCATGGTACACCGCATCATAAGACTGGAAAGTCCTTTCTTGCGCCGTCATCGGTAGCGAAGGTTGTGAAAGTTCATTTTTCTTATTCTCAACTTTTGGTTGCTTAAAACGGTTAACAACACCCGAAGAAACCTGTTTCACTGCAAAGGTCACTTCGCTCAGGGCTTCACCCAGATTTTTAACCGTATCCATGACCGGATCAATCTGTTTCATTTTGTGCTGAACATCAACGGTAATATCATTCGTGTTACGAATCGTTTGCTTCACTTCATAACTGAGTTCATCAATGGTCTTCTGAACCTCCTGAAGTGTTTGAGTCACCTTATCCAAAGAACTTGTCGCTGCCTTTAGGGTCTTTATTAGGAAAAAGACAAGAACAGCAAACGCAACAGCAATAACCGCAACACTGATTTGTGTTAGCATAGACATGACCTCACTTTCCAGTATGTTTGTCTCGATATTCCTTAGTTACCCTCTCTTTTCTGGCACGAAACAAAGCATCCATAGAGGGATTTGATCACAAGTTCGGCTTTTGTTTCAACAGAAATGGTCCCGGTTAAAGAGAACTACGAGGGGGCAAGTAACAACACTTACGCCCCTATGATTCGAAGCCCTTCTCTATATATGTAATTAGGATTATTCACGAATCAGGAGAAGTGCTTCCAATCCAAAACTATATGGAAAGCTGGGTGAATTTCGATGTTGAAATGGTCGGTTATATTACTTGTAGTTGCACTAATCGCAGGGATATTCGGTTTCTTCGGAATTGTTGAGGCTGCAGCGGGCATCGCCAAAGTACTATTCTTTATCTTCTTGGTTCTGTTCGTGATTTCTCTCTTTACCGGACGCAGACGTTCAATGTAACTGGTTAGCATTACACATACAAAGAGATATGAAAAAGGTTAGTATATATAAAAGGGCTATCTCCAAAGATCCAGGATCTTTAGGGATAGCCCTTTTGTTGCTGACATTTATGTTTTTAAAATAATGAAGGAATAGAAAACCAGTCAATCTTAAACGTAAGTTTCATGCCTTCATCCAGAAAATCAACTTTTTTAACCGTAACAATATTCGGTAAATGTTCCCTGAGAGATACTTCGATTGGCTCCAGTTTGAATACGGATGTCGGAACATCCAGACTTCGAATTCTAGTCGATTGATGTTCCAATACAAGAGCGCTTCCATTCGTCGTCATATCAAACTGTAACGTCGCACCAAAGGGGATAACTCCCCATTTCCCGTTCATATCTGCAGTCACCGTCTGACCATTGAATTCAAAATCAGCACCTGTAATATCCACGCCAATCTTATGGGTATTCATATACTCAATGAGTTTCTTCTTGCTCATCTGAGCAACCTCATCATTACTTAATATCATTTCTGGCTGGCGCGCCTCTAACATTTTCATAATCTTATCTTTTATGTCAATGGACTGATATTGGAGATTCAAGCTTTTTGACGGCGAAATATACCAAATTCCAACCCCTCCAATGACCAAAATGAATATCAATAATCCAAGCAGTATCCGCCCGCCTTTATTCTTTCGGCGACTCATTATAGCTTCCTCCCCTCGGAATTTGATCACATAACTTAGCCTAAAACCTCGTTCCAAAGTATAGCCCAATCCTATCCTCTTGTCACGTTCACCTACAATGATCATGATTAGCTGCAGCAACGAATTCTTAAAATTTGAAAATCACACCTGCTTAATTGGTTCATTTTACCTGTTTGGTGGTTATATCGATAATGTCGCTACATATTTTATCCAATTCCAAGGAGGAGACGAAACATGAAAAAAACAATCAGTATAACCGCGGTGCTCGGCCTTGCTCTATCCATGACAGCTGTAGCAGGTGCAGATCCAATTGAAGCAACACAAGTGGTGCCAGCTACATCAACTACCCCGGTTGTTGAAGGTGTAACAACAAACACAACAACATCAACTACAACAATAATTACTGATGAGCCTGTCATTAAAGCAGATGAGGTTGTGCATAACCCTACTAAAATCATTGAACTGACAGAAGTAACGTATTTCTACGATATGCCAAATGGAAAAATCATCGGATCTCTGGCTCCTCAAAAAGTTGACACGACTACCACCAGCGCTCAAGTGGTCTTGGACGGTGAGTGGGTTGAAATTTACACATGGCTCGGAACAGCTTGGATCTATGTTGACAGCATCTAATATCTAATAACTAATAACTAATATCTAATAACTAATAACAAACAAAAGGACCGCATAATTGCAGTCCTTTTTTTCTTTCTATAGAAACAGATATTATTGTTCCTTCGGCTCCACATGTACGTGAACATTCATAATGTTATGATACTTAACCATTCGTTCTTCAATTACCTCACTAATCCGATGTCCTTGAATAACACTTAGCTCTGGATCTACTTCAATGACGACATCAACCAACACATGATTGCCATGAATTCTAGCTTTCACATCCTTAATTCCTTCTACACCTGGAGTTTTCGCAATCGTTCGTCTCAGATCAAGGAGGCGTTCTTCATCAAATCCATCCGTAAGACTATGTGTACAGTCACGGAAGATTTCCCATGCGGTTTTACAGATCAATAGCCCTACTGCAAGTGCCGCTACGGTATCCAGCCATGGTAGACCAAACTGGGCACCAATGATCCCTACTGCTGCTCCAATACTCACTAATGCATCTGAAAGATTATCCTTCGCTGCTGCCATCAATGCCTGGTTGTTAATCTGTTTGGCTAATCTGACATTATATCGGTAAACGCCATACATCGCAACCGCACACAGTCCGGCTACTCCAGCCGACCATAGATCTGGTGTGGACTTACTCCCCTCAAAAAAGGAGCCTATTGCTTCCATGAGCACTTGAAGACCAACCACTGCCATAATAAATGAGGCGATTAACGCAGCAATGGTCTCTGCTCTAAAATGCCCATAAGCATGATCCGAATCAGGTGGTTTTCGTGAGATCTTCAAACCAATAAGTACCGCCACCGAGGCAACAATATCCGTCAGGTTATTAAATCCGTCGGCAGTCAGCGCGCTGGAGGCAAATATGTAACCGCAGAATAATTTAAAAGCCGAAAGGATTAGATAAGCAATAATACTAATCCATGCTCCGCGCTCTCCCTTTTTGATGTCATCATATACGTTCACCGGGAAATGTCTCTCTCCTTTACTGCTTTCCTCTTTGTCAGAGGCTTTTTTCAAACTTCTTAATTATCCTAGCAAAGGCATGGCTTGTGGGTCTAGAGAAACGTTGTGAGTCTAGAGAAACCTTGTGAGTCTAGAGAAACCTTGTGAGTCTGGCGAAAAAGAGTTGCTCCAAGCAAAAAAACAAGTCTTCCCCGAATATATTTATTGTTACCCTTGCCGTGGGTTTTAAAAACGAATAAAATGAGGACAACTCATAATCCGAGGAGGAAGCTATCATGTCGGAAAATAATGATTCACGCAAGGTGAGTCTCGCCGATGCGATTCGTCAGAAACTGGAGCAGAAGAAACAACAAAATTCTTCTACGAAGCAAGGTTCATTCCAGCCTGCCACTACGCAAAAAATGAAGAGTCAAAACAACAAGAAGCCGAACAACCAACGCCGTCGTACAGGTGTGTAAATCGTCACTTCAATCAGACCAAAAAAGCTGCCCTTCAAAAATGAAGGTGCAGCTTTTTTTATAAACTATTTAGCTTCGGCTGGATACATGCTTTCACGAAGGGCTTTGATCTCTTCGCTCTCCAGATACTCGTCATAACTCATCGAACGATCAATAATACCGTTTGGTGTAATCTCGATAATCCGGTTCGCAATGGTCTGAATGAACTGATGGTCATGCGATGTAAACAGGATTGTTCCATCGAAATCGATCAATCCGTTATTCAGCGCAGTGATGGACTCGAGGTCCAAGTGGTTCGTTGGCTCATCAAAGATAAGCACGTTCGCACCATTCAGCATCATTTTGGCCAGCATACAGCGAACCTTCTCACCACCGGACAGAACGCTCGCTTTCTTCAGAGCTTCTTCACCAGAGAACAACATACGTCCAAGGAATCCGCGTAGGAACGTCTCGTCCTGATCTTTGGAGTATTGGCGAAGCCATTCCACAAGGTTCAAATCCACACCGTCGAAGTATGCGGAGTTGTCTTTCGGGAAGTAAGCTTGGGTAGTTGTTACCCCCCAGCTGTATTCCCCTGCTTCCGCTTCAGTTTCACCAGTAATGACTTGGAATAAAGTAGTCTTCGGCAGGCCGTTCGGTCCAACAAAAGCAATTTTGTCGCCTTTATTTACGACAAAGCTAACGTTATCCAGTACCTTCTCACCTTCAACTGTCTTCGTGATGCTATCCACAGTCAAAAGCTGCTTACCTGCTTCACGCTCCGGCTTAAAGTTAAGGAACGGATATTTCCGGTTCGAAGGACGAAGATCATCCAAGGTAATTTTATCGAGCTGTTTCTTACGGGAAGTCGCTTGCTTGGATTTCGAAGCATTCGCCGAGAAACGCTGGATAAACGCTTGAAGTTCTTTGATCTTCTCTTCCTTCTTCTTGTTCGATTCACGCTGAAGTTCGAGAGCCAGCTTACTGGACTCGTACCAGAAATCATAGTTACCAACATAAAGCTGGATTTTACCAAAATCGATATCCGCAATATGCGTACATACCTTGTTCAGGAAGTGACGGTCATGGGATACAACGATAACAGTACCTTCATAATCCATCAAGAAGTTCTCAAGCCATTGAATAGACTCAAGATCCAAGTGGTTCGTAGGCTCATCGAGCAGCAGGTTATTCGGACGACCGAACAATGCTTGCGCCAAGAGAACACGAACTTTCTCGTTACCGCTCAGTTCTGACATCTTCTTGTCATGAAGTTCACGAGGGATACCTAAACCGATCAAGAGTGCAGCAGCATCTGGCTCAGCGTCCCAGCCATTCAGTTCAGCAAACTCGCCTTCGAGTTCACCCGCACGCATTCCGTCTTCTTCAGAGAAGTCAGCTTTAGCATAAAGCTCGTCTTTCTCCTTCATAATCTTATAAAGGCGTGAGTGCCCCATAATAACTGTTTCCAGAACCGGATACTCGTCATACTCATAATGGTTCTGTTTAAGCACGGCCATCCGCTCATTAGGCGTCATATGAACTTCGCCTTGGTTTGGCTCGATTTCACCGGACAAAATTTTCAGGAAAGTGGATTTTCCTGCACCGTTGGCTCCGATCAAGCCGTAACAGTTGCCGGGAGTGAATTTTATATTTACATCTTCAAATAGTGCTCGTTTGCCATAGCGGAGCGTAATCCCGCTTGTACTGATCATTAAGCATTACCATCCTTTTTAACTATTGGTTTGTGCACATTATAGCATAAGAACTCTTTTTAACGAAGCTTTGCAGGTTAAAAACGAAACTATCCTATTTTCGGATCTACAATTCTTAGTCTTTTACATGAAAAAAGCAGTGACTCTCCACTCATCCGGAGAATCACTGCTTCTTAAACTCTTTTACGTTTACTAATTCATTCTACGAAGTGACACTTCTTCGCTCTGGCTGCACCTTGAAGGTCTCACCATACTTGAGCACCCGAATCTGTTCCTCCTGGATTCCAAGCCGTTTACGCTCAGCTTCCATCCGCTCTAATGCTTCCTGCGCGGTATCATCGGCAAGCCTAAATGTCCCGTAATGCATCGGAATCATCGTCTCAGCCTTCACATCCAGAAATGCCTGGAGCGCTTCTTCTGGATTTACGTGCTGCGATGTCATAAACCATTCGGGCTCATAGGCTCCGATCGGCATCAGGGCAATATGAATATTGAATCGGTTACCGATTTCTTTAAATCCTTGGAAATACCCGCTGTCTCCGGCAAAATATAAATTCGGCGGAAGAACGCGTGAGGTATCATGAGAATCTGTGTCTTTATCCGTTATCTCCTTCTGTTGTAGAGCGGGCTCTAACACAAATCCACCCCAATGGGAAGTATTCGTATCAAACGGCGTACGCCTTGTCCAATGCTGAGTCGGAACGAAGGTAATGCATACACCACCAATCATCGTCGACTCCCACCATTTCAACTCGATCACACGCCTAAAGCCTTTGCTGATCATTTTACGTTTCAGACCGATTGGGACAACAATCGTTGTGCCCTCCCGGTAAAGCTTACGTATCGATGCGAAATGCATATGATCGTAGTGAGAGTGAGATATCAGAATAACATCCAGTGGTGGTATATCAGTAATCGGAATTCCTGGCTCCCCGAGACGTTTCGAAAATCCCATTCTCCGTGCCCATACCGGATCAGTCACGATATTCAAGCCCTCATATTGGATGAAGAAAGTCGCATGTCCGACCCAGGTAACGGAGGTTTCATGCCGATTTCCGTGTAAATATTCAAGATCAGGCGTCAGGTTCGGTATGACGTAAGAGTAGTCTTTTTTCTTAGTACGTCGTTCGTCACGCCACTGCTTAAACTGCTTCAATGTTTTATCTGTACTGACGTTATCGATATTATTATAGCGGATTTTTGGCATTCTTCTCCTCCTTCCATTACCTAATATTTTACCCCATTTTCTCATTTCTGCTCAACTTCGCTCATATTATATCCCCCGTATTCTTAATAAAAGTACATTCTGTGTTATTCTGAAGGGTCTTTATATTTCATGGAATAGACCAACATAAAAGCTACAGATAGCACCACCGTCAGTATAGGTGCAATAAAGATGGTGAAATAATCCACTTTTCTTCATCCTTTCTTACCAGCTCTCCCGAGAATATAATTGGCGTCGAACAGAAATAAACGCATGAGCAGAAATAATGACGGAATCAACACACACAGCCCAAGGACAAACGCTGTAATCATGGAGATCGCCATCGCGTCATTCGTGATTCCCTCATGGATATTGATATATTTATACAAAATATACGGTAAATGTGAACGGCCGTATCCATACCAGGCAAAGGCAAACTGCAGCATAACCATAATGAACGCCAGACCAAGCCACTTCTGCTTCCATACGGCATAAACAGCAAACATAAAACATAAAAAGGACGCAATAAACATCCAAGACATGTCTACCATGGCGCTAAAATGCTCAGGATTTTGCTGATTCAATGTTAAAAACGCGAAGAACGAGCATAAAATGGTCGGTCCGCTCCAAATCAGTGCATATCTTCGGACAACCTCAAAAGCAATCTCATCACCGGCCCGATTGGCATAATAGGACAAGAACATCGCTGAGATGTACAGAACGCTCACCAGTCCTAGCAAAATTACAGACCATGTATAAGGGTTCGCGAAAAAGCTTATCCAATCGATCTGTACCTTGCCATCCGCCAGGTAAATGATGCCCCCCTCCGAAATAGCAAGGACCGTGGAAAGCGCAGCCGGAATGAGTAATCCCGTTGCTCCGTATAGGGCCATATATATTTTGTTATTATCCTTGCTGCTGCCATAAGTATTGTAGGCATAGTAGGCTCCACGGATCGCAAGCAGCACTGTAGCCAAACTGCCGGGAACAAGCAGAGCAGTGCCGTAGTAGAATGCCGCGTCAGGGAAAAAGCCGACAAGTCCAACGACGAAGAATATGAGAAATACATTAGTAACTTCCCACACCGGCGAGAGATACCTTTGAATAATGTTATGTATCTTGTTCTCATGACCCGTCAACACGCTGTAATAGCTGAAAAATCCAGCACCGAAGTCAATCGACGCGACAATGAGATAACCGAATAGAAACGTCCAAAGAATCGTAATTGCCACCACACCGTAGCTCACTTCACATTACCTCCTTTGTCATTTAGTTGAAGAAACTCTATTTCTTCTTCAGCATTTTTATTGCGGAATAATTTACTCAGCACTCGGATCGCTGACACACACAAGACTAAATACAGAATAATGAACAGCACGAGCATCCATCCTACACTCGTCGAAGTTGTCGCTGCTTCAGATACCTTCATATAACCTCTGAGCATCCAAGGCTGACGCCCTACTTCTGCCAAGAACCAGCCCAGCCATATGGCTACCATGGCCAGCGGACCAAGTGCAAGCAGGCTGATTAACAGCCATTTTGGATACGACTGTTTCCCCGGTAGTTTTTTACGAAAAAAATACAACAGCGGGATTGCTAGAAGCATCATGCCATTCGTAACTTTAAGATCGAAGAAGTAGTGGATCGTGAGCGGAGGTCTTTCATCTTCCGGGAATTCATTCAGTCCGATCACTTTTGTATCAGGCCGATTTCCCGCAAGAATACTCAATGCGTAAGGAATTTTCAAAGCATATTTGATATCATAATTCTCATCCAGCACGCCTCCGAATATAAGAGGTGCTTTCTCCATCGTCTCAAAATGCCATTCCGCTGCAGCCAGCTTCTCCGGCTGATATTTAGCCAAAAACTTTCCAGAAAAATCTCCGATAGCCACCGTGGCCACAGCAAAAACAAACGTTGAAATAACCGTCAGTTTCAGCGCCTTTTTAAAATAAATGTGCTTACTTCCTCTCAACATGCTATAGGCTGCAATGCTCGCAAGCACTGCTGCACTTGTTGTATAGGCGGAAGCCAGCACATGACTAACCTTCGTCGGTGTAGCAGGATTGAACATGGCTACAAACGGATTCACATTCGTAATCATTCCATCCACCAACTCAAAGCCCTGAGGCTGGTTCATAAATGCGTTCAAACTAGTGATGAAAAAAGCTGAAGCTGAGGATGAAATCGCTACGGGGATCAATAATAATAGGTGAGTCATTTTATTTTTGAAACGATCCCAAGTGTACAAGTAAATACCTAAAAATATCGCCTCAATGAAAAATGCGAAGGTTTCCATGAATAGTGGCAAAGCAATTGCTTTACCCGCAACTCTCATGAAGGTTGGCCATAACAGACTGAGCTGCAGTCCAATAGCCGTACCTGTTACAACGCCGACTGCTACTGTAATAACAAACCCTCTAGCCCAGCGACGGGCCATGAGCGTATAGTAATCATCTCCTGTCCGAATACCACGCCATTCCGCCAATGCGAGCATAATAGGAATCCCTACGCCGATTGTAGCGAAAACGATGTGCACAAATAGTGTTAATGCAGTTAGAATCCGACTCATCAAAACAGGATCCAGTGAAGACATAAGGTTCACTCCTTGTTGTTATAAGCTTTATAAGAATCCCTCCAGACTAGCTGAAGTAATGCAGGTAGCGTATACAGGCTTTTATTGTTCCGTAAAGCATGATCACCGCAACGACGAAGCAGACCACTGCCAGCTTTTTCTCCTGTTTAACCGACATATATATACAGCCTCCTTATTCAGGCATTTAAAAGCTTTGAAAATAGTTATAATGATTAGATGAAGACAATATCAGTTTTACAATCCTTTCCTCTTTTTATCCAAGAACCTGCTAAAAAGTTTCCGCTACCTAGGGGTTAAAGTTTGTTCCTGCCTGGAAAAGAGGTACAATAGGTTAGAATGAAGAGGAGGTTAAAATAGATGAAAATTACGTTTATCGAGCCTACCCCGAGTCCGAACTCTATGAAGCTTCATCTGGATGAGTCACTCGAACCCGGGATTCGCAAAACATATACGACCGAGAATGAACGTTCCGCACCTGCATGGATTCGTGAGCTTTTACATATCCCTGGCGTGAAGAGCGTGTTCCACACCGCTGATTTTATTGCTCTTGACCGTAAAGGAAATGCCGATTGGCCTTCGATCCTTGGAGAAGTCCAGGAAAAATTCGGCCAACAGGGTCTACAGACAGGACTCGAAGACACCGTTAATGAAGGATCGGGTTTCGGAGAGGCTGAGGTATTTGTGCAGCAGTTTCGGGGCATTCCGATGCAAATTCGTGTAAAAGGAAATGGCCAGGAAGAGCGCATCGCTCTCTCCTCCCGATTCACTCAAGCTGTAACCGAAGTAGCGTCTGCCACACTGATCAAGGAACGGAAATTGAAAGACTACGGTGTACGTTACGGTGAGCTTGCTGATGTTGCGCGTGAGGTGGAACAGGAAATTGAAGCTGCATATCCGCAGGAGCGTTTGGACAAGGTCGTAGCACAGGCTATCGCCCATGGTGCGGGAGAAGAGGAATTTGTGGAGCAACGCGGCAAACGGACAGACGAGGAAATAAAAGCGGCGCTCGAAAATCCAGACTGGCGCGTAAGATATGCAGCTTTTGAACTCTTGGAGCCAAAAGAAGAACATATCTCAATTATTCGCACCGCTTTGAAAGATCCAAAAATGCAGATTAGACGTCTAGCTGTTGTCTATCTGGGAGATCTCAAAACACCAGAAGCAATGGAGCTTCTATATGAAGCCATGCGCGATGACACACCTGCTGTGCGCAGAACAGCTGGAGATACATTGTCCGATATTGGTGACGCAGCAGCTACACCTGTTATGATTGAGACACTGAAGGATAGCAGTAAGCTCGTTCGCTGGCGCGCCGCACGATTCCTGTATGAAGTCGGTACTGAGGATGCTCGACCTGCTCTTGAGGAAGCCGCACAAGATCCTGAGTTTGAAGTTAGTCTACAGGCCAGAATGGCGCTCGAGAGAATCGAGTCAGGTGAAGAAGCTGCAGGAACCGTATGGCAGCAGATGGCCAAACGTTCAAAGAATTAACACAGAATGTAATATATAACCATTGATCCTGTTGCAGATTGTGCTTTATACTAAGGTCTCTTCCAAATATAAAATAAAATAATTCAGATAGCCTCATCATTCCACGATGAGGTAGAGGTTGCGAATGTGATCAGTAAACGTGCTTAGGTGAAGAGACACCGATTGAGGCACGATTGAAAGGCACCTTCGCCGAAGTAGGCGTTATGCTCTTGTAACGCCCGCTGGGTCCGCTCCCGAAAGGGACGGAACTGTCACGGGAATTCTTCCCGTGTTGTGCTATCTTCATGGGGGTTGATGCGGTATACCTAGAGCCGCAGGTAATAACCTGCGGCTCTTTCTATGTTTCTTTGCCTTTTTGGGTATATTCAAGATAGAAGGAGTGTTCAACATGAGACCTAAGAAAGCACCTGCTACTTCTCTAAAGCCCAGTCTTAAAGCACGTCATATGACGATGATCGCCCTGGGTGGCTCGATCGGAACTGGCCTGTTCCTTGCAAGTGGAGGCGCCATCGCCTCAGCTGGACCAGGAGGAGCTCTGATCGCATATGCGGCGGTGGGAGTGATGGTATATTTCCTGATGACAAGTCTTGGCGAGCTCGCTACTTATCTGCCGGACTCCGGATCTTTCAGCACGTATGCAACGCGCTTTGTTAGCCCTGCCTTCGGCTTTGCTGTCGGCTGGAACTTCTGGTACAACTGGGCTGTAACGATTGCTGCTGAGCTTGCAGCCGCGACCGTAATTATTAAATTCTGGTTCCCGGATAGCCCGTCCTTCTTATGGAGCCTTCTATTCCTTGCTATCATGTTCGGCCTGAATTTCTTGTCAGCTAAGGGATACGGGGAATCGGAATACTGGTTTGCCATGATTAAAATAGTAACCGTCATCCTCTTCCTCATAGTCGGTGTTTCGATGATCTTCGGAATTCTTGGTGGTGAAGCAGTCGGCTTTACGAACTTCAATATGGACGGCGGTTCGGTGCATGGCGGATTCTTTGCTCTAGTTGGTGTGTTTATGGCCGCAGGTTTCTCATTCCAAGGTACGGAGCTGATCGGTGTAGCCGCTGGAGAAAGCGAAAATCCGCGGCAGAACGTTCCTCGGGCAATTCGCCAAGTATTCTGGCGTATTTTAATCTTTTATATTTTTGCGATCCTTGTCATCGGCTTGCTTATTCCTTATACGGATCCAAGTTTGCTTCAGTCCGGCGTGAATAATATTGGGGTCAGCCCGTTTACGTTGGTCTTTGAAAAAGCCGGGCTTGCTTTTGCCGCTTCCGTTATGAACGCAGTTATTCTGAGCTCGGTTCTATCAGCAGGTAACTCGGGTATGTATGCCTCCACACGTGTCTTGTACGCGATGGCCAAGCAAGGTATGGCACCAAAATGGCTGAGCCGTCTCAACAGCCGCGGCGTTCCAATAAACGCCTTGTTAGTGACCTCTGCGGTAGGGATGCTCGCATTTCTTGCTTCCTTTTTCGGTGATGGGGTTGTCTACATCTGGCTACTGAACGCATCTGGAATGTGCGGATTTATCAACTGGCTTGCGATTGCGGTTAGCCATTACCGTTTCCGCAAAGCTTATATTGCACAAGGGCATGATCTGAAAGATCTGCCATTTCGGGCTCGCTGGTTCCCGTTTGGTCCTCTCTTTGCGTTCATACTCTGTCTGATTGCAATTATCGGACAAGGTGATTTTAGTGGAGAAACGGATTGGTACACGCTGATCGCAACATACTTCAGTATCCCGCTCTTCCTATCGATCTGGTTCGGTTACCGTCTATTTAAGAAAAGCCGAATTGTTCCTCTTAAAGAATGTGATCTGAGTACAATAAAATAAAATACTTGTTTGAATTCGAGGAGTAGACATAAACAAGGGATGTTCTAAAGGCTTATCACCTTCAGAACATCCCTTTTCGTTTTACCATGAAATATGAACCTTCAAATCATCCGTGTCATCTAAAAGACTGTGATAGTATTGAATCGCACCCACACCTGATTTACGTTGAAGATTTTGCAGCACAACCAACAAGTCCGCTTCTTTCCCATCAAACCGGAATAAAAGTTCCGACTTGCCTGCTTTGTTCGCTGACTTTACCCTTCCTTGTAAATCACTATATGTTCTTACGATTCCTTCTTTCTCGTATAAATGATATTCCAGTTCATTCATCAGCTTCTTGTAGAGTCCAGCTTTACTTGATCCCTCTGAAACTAATGTCTTCAAGGTATTCCGGTATAACGTATTCGCCTGGGGATATGACTTGATCCACGTATGGTCTTTACCCATCTGGGCATCATTCTTAAGGTAATACGCATAGGATACCTCTCCGTCCCGGTTAGGAACCGGATCATTCCATGTCGTATCCAGGTGATACCATTTCCCATCAACAAGAACGAGATTCCAAGCATGCAACTGTCCCTGAGGATTTCCCTCAGCGTAAGCTGTTCCTTCAACGATTTTATTCTGGATTCCCGCTTCTTTCAGGAGCTTATATGTCAGCAATGAGTAACCCTGACATACTGTGCTTCCTGAGCTTAATCCATCATAGGCTGTATATTTCTGAAGTGACGTATCATATTTCAGATTCAAAATCACCCAATCGTTGATGACCTTAACTTTCTCGTGATCGTTCATTCCTGGCTTCAATATATCCTTCAAAATCGCCTTTACCTTGTGATTAACATATGCGGTCTGCTCCGCAGACTCACGGTATGTTAGGCGAATCGTAACATCGGCGGAGCTTGATGTTCCGCGATAATCATAGCTATAACTTGCAATCGTGTAGTGAATATACGGATCGCTATCCATCGTCTGGTCCAGCGCTTCCTTAAGCTGTGTCTTTAGTTCCTTTGTCTGGCCCTGATACACAAAACGAACGGTCGACTCCCTGTTATTCATCGCTGCGAGCAGCTTCTGCTGAATCCCATTAACGGATTTCACAACCTCTTTATTAGAACTAGCATATCCATCAATGATTTCAAGCGGTTCAGGAACTGCGGCTACGGTTACCGCTAATGTCCCAACCAGCAGCAGCTTCATAAATGACGACCGACTTAGTTTCATTCGGTACACCCGCCCTTCGTCTTCCACACTCGTTTACATATATTGTATCATATTACCTTTGGGCCGGAAGCTTCTAGTTTTGTCGACCAAGTACGAAATAAGGATAGCGCCAGCAATTCTTTACCACATGTTATCGTTCATGAACGAATCGCTTTTACCTACTAAAGCCGACAATCCTAGAAGTACTTCAGCAGCCTCTGCACGAGTAACCACCCGCTCAGGCATGAATTTTCCGTCAATCGCAGGAAGTAATCCTAGTTTCATCGTGATTAAAGCCGCTCCCTTGTTGACAATAGAAGCCGAATCACTAATACCTGGTACTTCCCCACTCTTTGTGATTGTTTCTCCCAACTTCTCATATTTCAACATCTGAGTCAGCATTAAAGCCAGCTCATCCCGGGTTAGCTTACGTTCTGTACTGAAAGAAGCATCCGGTTCAAATGGGAGCCAGTTCCGAGACAGCAGACTCTGAACTGCATTGTAATATTTACTTTCTGGTAGCAGACTGCCGTAAGGCTCCGTATTGCCTCCAAAATTTTGATCAAGAGATGGACTCAGCGCTCTAGCAACAAACAAGTACCAATCCCCCGTCGTGATGTCCTGATCCGGCAGTATCTTTAGATCTGCATCCGGAAGCATGACACGATACTCCACCATTTTATCAAGGGCAGCCTTAGATTTATGTCCCACTGTATCATTCGCTGGAATAACTTCCTTACCGATATAATCGGATGGTACTGTATTACGCCACTTTCCTGTTGTAGCATCCAGTGGTAATACAATTCCATAGAGTTGATAATCATTATCTTTGCGTACTGGAGAATACACTAATTTCGTGAAAAACTCAGCAGATCCACCACTCGACGAATAACCACCGTACTGAGCGAATTTAAGTTTCAACTCCGTGTCCTTTAAGAACGCTGCTTTTGCTTCTTCTGCCGAAATCACCGGTTTGCTGTTTAGCGGCAGTTCGGAGAAATCCACAAATGAAGAATTATAGTATTGTTTCACCTTGCCATCCGTACCGATTGAAATAGAAAGAGTTTCACCTAAGATCGATATTTCTCCTGCGTAGCGGGAAAATGAGAAATCAAAATTCTGATAAGGTGTATTCTCTCTTGGCTCCGTAACATTCACGAGCTTCCATTCCTTCGTAGCATTGGGAGCTAACTTAGAAATGGTGCTGAATGCAATTTGTTCCGCATCCTTCTTCGATATGCTGGTCGTTGAAGGTTTATTCTGACTTTCGCCCCTACCATAATAGTATTGATACTGGTTATACATGTGAATTTTCCCGGTCGTGGCATCGACCTCTACCGAAATATCCATGCCAGCATTCGAAGCAGTGTCATTCCAATTGATATTCCACACTTTGGATTCCTTGTCATTCCAACGCTGACCTAATCGCTTCTGGACGGCCTTGTACCCCTTCGGGATCTCTATCTGAGACTCTACCCACTTCGCTGCTTCATCTCCGCTTGCCAAGGATTTAGAAGACGGCGTAAATACATCCTTGCTTGCAGGGATTACAATGGGCTCGAATTGCTTCTCTTTAACCGGTTCACCTGTATAGTCAAGAATGCTGCCGGTGTTAGCATCGATGGCTAAATTAGATTTATTATTCGGAACATATCCTAGAAAATAAGGACCCTTGGTTACTCCAAACTGTATGGAAGGAATATAGGAAAGCTCTGCTACAAAAGCATCCTCATACTGCTTCCTCGCTGCTTCTGCCGATATTTTAGCTTCAGAAGATGGTGTTGAGGCTGCATATTGCTGTCTGTTAAACGAAGTCACATTCCCCTGATGATCCATACTCAGCCTGATTTGGTCTGCATCAGATGGAATGCCATTAACCGTTACATTGTAATAGAAGTCATATGATAGCGGGCTGAATAGAGTCTTCTCCATTCCTATGTATTGTTTGTTTTCAGACAAGTCATTTACATTGACGCTCTTTATGTTTTGCTTGATCCAGTTCAGTGCTTTCTGTGAAGCAGCTTCTCGGCTAATTTCCGGACCCGCATCCCCTCCCGAAAGTAATAATACATAACGTGGAAGATAGACAGATACAATCTCGCCCGTTATTGCATTTACAGAACCGCTAAACCCGTAACTGCTGTTTCCTCTTTTAAGAGTGAACTGCAACTCCCATACTTTCACGCCAGTGCTTACATTATTCAGTTCGGTGAATTCAGCATTGTCCACGGTCGCTTTCTTCAATTGTGGGAACAATCTCTTAATGTTCTCTTCCGCCTGGACGGAAGAAATTTTGGCTCCATCCGGAATCTCCGACCTTATTTTCTCTGATGTTTGCTCTGCAGCATTGCTTGTGGATACACTCTCAGTGGCACTCATCGTGTTTGTATCCCCCCATACGGGTTGAGCAAGACACAGCATCGCTGTTACGGCACATACAGTAGATTTCATCTGAATTGATTTCTTAGAATTTCTTTTCAATTCTATATCGCTCCCTTCACATGGTTGGAACCGTACCATGCTCTTACATGCAGCGGTGTATTCTACATCGAAAGAGGTTCAGTGCAGCAAGATCATAACAGCTCTCCAATAATAGGAACGGTTTTAAGGGTCGTTTGGTTACGCCCTGTTCCTAACATATTTTTCTAAGTTCAAAGGAACTCATAGCGTGTCACTTTATTTCTTATGTTTGTAATCTCGGAATAATGACCTGTTTGTCCAAACAAGCGAAAACATTCAATAGAAAAACGCCGCCCCTTACACAGGGACAGCGTTTATAACAGTTTATCATTATTAATCTAATTAACCACGAAATTCAGCTAATTGACTGTTCAATTGCTCGGTTGCACCGTAAACATTTTGATATAGCGGAAACAGTTTGTCGTAAATGGCTGCTGCTTCCGGATTCGGCTTATATGTTTGCGCTGGACGCAAGAATGCGGACGCGCATTCCTGCAGACTTGGAAACCATCCACAGCCGTATGCTGCCAGCATAGCAGCGCCCATTGCCGGACCTTGCTCGCTTTCAAGCTTAATAATCTCAGCATTAAAAATATCAGCCTGCATTTGAAGCCAGTTCTCGTTCTTCGCGCCACCACCGATTGAAATAACCTTATCAATCTTTGTTCCCGAGGCCCGTAGAATATCTATCGATTCCCGAAGTGAGAAGGTAATTCCTTCAAGGACTGCCCGGGCAAAGTGAGACAGCTTATGACCTGCATCCATACCGATGAAACTGCCTCGGATGTTGGCGTCCGGATGCGGAGTACGTTCGCCCACGATATACGGAGTGAATAACAATCCACCGCTTCCTGCCGGTATTTCGCCAACTCCACCGAGCAACTCGTCAAAAGACACGCCGGGAGCGAACGTTTTCTTAAACCATTCGAGACTGTATCCAGCAGCTAAGGTTACCCCCATAATATAATAGGCATCTTGCTGGCCATGATTAAAAAAGTGAACCTTACCTTCAAAATCAACCTCTGTGCGTTCCTCGTAGGAAAGCACAACTCCAGATGTCCCTATGCTGCACATTGTCTGACCTTCGGCAAGAATGCCTGCTCCAATCGCTCCGCACGCATTGTCAGCTCCGCCTGCAAACACTTTCGTCTCAGGCAACAGACCGGACTGCTCTGCAATCTCTGGAAGCAGCACGCCACATAGATCGAACGACTCAACGAGGGGAGGACATAAGGTGTGAGGCAATTGGAAGGCATCTAAAATTTCGGTACTCCAATGTTTACCCGCTACATCCAGCAGCAAAGTTCCCGCTGCATCGGAATAATCCATCGCATACTCCCCGGTCAGCCGGTAGCGTACATAGTCTTTTGGCAAAAGAAACTTCGCTGCTTGATCCAGCACATCAGGTTCAAATTCCTGAACCCATAAAATCTTGGGTAACGTAAACCCTTCCAAGGCCCGGTTGCGAGCGATGCGAAGCAGATCATCACCCAATGTGTCCTCAATCCGGCGGCACTGGGCCGTTGTCCGGGTATCATTCCACAGAATAGCAGGTCGAAGTGCTGCTCCCTCTTCATTTACAAGCACCAAACCGTGCATTTGCCCAGAGAAACTCATTCCTTCTACAGCAGACGGCTCAATCGCTGTCTCTTCCATTAATCGCTTCAAGGACAGCAGCGTTTTCTCTACCCAGTCCTCAGGGCGCTGCTCACTGTAACCTGGCTTTGGCTGGCTCAGCGGATATGCTTCTGAGTGCTCTGCTACCACTTTTCCACTGCGGTCGATCAGAACAGTCTTCACCGCACTTGTGCCAAGATCGACTCCGATTACATAACTCATCACAATTCCTCCTCAGGTTGGTTGCTCCATTTCAGATCAATTGCTCCACAGAAACCATAGGGTGAAACAACTTCACCGGCTGCCCTTTCGGGAGCCGGTGAAGTTTAATTTTCTCACAGATCCTAGATTACCTTAGAGTATCTACTCTCCTTAATCGGCAAGAATGTACTGATTGAGCAATCCTTTAAGCATTTCCTGACGTCCGGATTCATTCTTACGCGGTGTCTCGTTATTCAGCGCATATTCAGCCAAAGAAGCCAGTGTCGCTTTACCATTTACAACATCAGCCCCAATACCTTCCGAGAAGCTGCTGTAACGTTTAGCAATGAAATCTTCGAATACGCGGTCCTCAATTAACTTAGCAGCCACCTTAAGTCCTTTAGCATAAGTGTCCATACCTGCAATATGTGCTAGGAACAGATCCTCAGGCTCGAATGATGGACGGCGTACTTTGGCGTCAAAGTTCACACCACCACGACCCAGTCCCCCATTCATAAGCACTTCGTAAAGTGTCAGTGTCGCGTCGTAAATGTTAACCGGGAACTCATCCGTGTCCCAACCGATCAGCATGTCACCTTGGTTCGCGTCAAGCGATCCGAGCATTCCGTTTAAGCGAGCCACGCGAAGTTCATGTTCGAAAGTATGCCCAGCCAAGGTAGCATGGTTAGCTTCAAGATTCAGCTTGAAGTGTTTGTCGAGACCGTATTTCTGCAAGAAGGCAATCGTCGTAGCTGCATCAAAATCATATTGGTGCTTTGTCGGCTCTTTCGGTTTAGGCTCGATTAGGAATTGAGCATCAAAACCAATCTCCTTCGCATAGTCAACTGCCATATTAAACAAACGGGCCAAGTTGTCCAGCTCAAGTCCCATATCTGTATTCAGCAGTGTTTCATAACCTTCACGGCCTCCCCAGAACACATAGTTCTCAGCACCAAGGCGTTTACCTACTTCCAAGCCTTTCTTCACCTGTGCTGCTGCATGTGCATATACATCGGCATTACAAGTTGTCGCAGCACCGTGCATGTAGCGTGGGTTCGTGAACATGTTAGCTGTGTTCCACAGCAACTTCTTGCCGCTCGACTTCATATGTTCCTCAATCTTGTCAACGATGGTATCGATATTGCTGTAGAATTCACGGAGGTTGTTTCCTTCCGGAGCGATATCTACATCATGGAAACAGAAGTACGGCAGGTTTAATTTATCCATAAATTCAAATCCAGCTTCTACACGAGCTTTAGCCAGATCCATGCCAGAATAGTTACCCCAAGGACGAACCGCAGTATCGGCGCCGAATGGATCGGATCCTCCTGCAGTGAGTGTATGCCAGTAAGCCATTGCGAAGCGTAGATGCTCTTCCATCGTTTTACCAGCTACAACTTCTTTCGGATTATAAAACTTAAATGCATACGGATTGGTAGATTTACTTCCTTCAAATTCGATCTTATTCACGTTGTTAAAATAGGCCATGAGATAATCCTCCCTATTCCTAATAATCAAAGTATGTGTAACGCTTACAACGTTATCGTAGCATATGAATATAACTTTGTCTATTGGTTAAACTAAGTCTGTTAAAATATATTGAATCTGTGAATATACACTGATCTTTTTAGCAGAAGACTCGCTTTTTCACTAGTTGCAATTTTCGTTTCTTCCGCCTAGACTATGAGCATATCTAACGTTCTATATAACTTTGAAGGATGGGTTTATCTTGGGAAATATCACTGGTGATCAAGCACTGGTTAAGAAAATAAATACATCAATTATTCTGAACACCATTATAAGGTTCGCTCCTCTGTCCCGCGCCAAGTTATCCGAATTGACAGGACTCAATAAAGCAACCGTATCTAATCTTGTGCAAGAACTCGTCGACAATCATCTAGTACAAGAAATCGGGCCCGGAGAATCAAGCGGCGGCCGCAAGCCTCGAATGCTGCTCTTTAATGGCAAAGCCGGTTATGCGGTAGGTGTCGAAATTCGCCTGAAACAAATGGTAGCTGTGCTTACAGATCTCGAAGGAAGCATCGTAGCAGAACAAGAATGCTTGTTAGAGCAGCATGACGTATCATCTGTTCTAAGCAAATTAATCGAAATGACTGAGCAATTAATGGAGCTTGTCCCGACCTCTCACTACCGTATTGTGGGTGTCGGAATCGGCGTACCTGGCATGGTGGACCATAATGGCACTGTTCTGTTTGCGCCAAACTTAGGGTGGGAAATGGTTCCTCTTCAGAAGCTTCTTGAAGATGCAATCGGTGTCCCGGTCACCATTGACAATGAAGCCAACGCAGGTGCTCAGGGCGAGCTTCGCTTCGGGGCGGGGCGCGATGTGCAGCATCTTTTGTACATCAGTGCTGGCAGTGGTATCGGTTCAGGCATCATCATTAATGGAGAGCTATATAAAGGCGCTCGTGGCTATGCAGGGGAAACTGGGCATATGTCCATTGAGGCTGACGGTAAAGTGTGTTCTTGCGGCAACCGCGGGTGCTGGGAACTGTACGCTTCGGAAAAAACGTATGAGTCCTCGTCCACTCCTCTCCCCGCTCGCCGAACATCTGAGCTAGTGAGATATGCGGAACAAGGACATGTTGGAACGATAGATCATTTTTCAGAAATTGGACGCTTTATTGGAATCGGGTTAACAAACCTCGTCAATAGCTTCAACCCGCAATCCGTTGTCATCGGCGGTCCACTGTCTGACGCACGCGAATGGATCGAAAAAACGATGCAGCAGGTTGTATCCCAGCGAACTCTTCCTTATCACCGTGAACGGATGGAGATCCGTTTTGCTGAACTAGGAAGTCGCTCTACCGTTATCGGCGCTGCTTATTTAGCTATTTCGCAATTTCTCGGGCCTGTTCGAGTATCTATGATTGGAAATTGACGTAAATTCGCCTCATTTTTTTAGAAGTACCTAAGGTAATATCCATCTGTTTCCTTTATAATAAATTTCATGTGTGTGATCTATATCACTGTGAGACACGGAAATTTTGTGAAAGATTCGGATAGGAGAGGAACGTCATGACTTATGTGGATACATCAGATATTTCGCCAGAAATGTTTATAATCGTGCTTCTATTTCTCTTAGTCATTGCGCCATTGTTCAGCTTGGCCATTCTACGCCTCTTTCAGGGCAAGAAAAAAGCAGGTCTCACACTCATCGGTGCGGGGATCGGCGTATATGCGATTTTCCAGCTTATCATGGTTATCTTTTTTTGAAGTAGAATTACATATGCATAACCTATAAACTAAATATCTTACACAAAAGGGCTGTCCCAAAAGATCTAAGATCTTGCGGTACAGCCTTTTCTTGCTGCTATGAGTCGTCCTCGCTAAATGGATTTTTCCCTAGATCGATATATGTTAAATTCGTTAACTTACTTAAAAATGAAGGTTTCTCCATTATCATATTGTTGTTCAAGTTTAAAGTACGCAGGTTAACTAAAGATTCCATCTCATCTGGCAACTTTGAAATGGCGGTGTAGCTTATATGGAGATTCTCCAGATTTATAAGATTGCCGACCTCTGGTGGAAGCTGGGTTAGAGATAGGCCCTCTTTCGGAATAACACAAGATGGGTCTGAAATGGAGTGATAGCTTCCACAGCAGATCGTTAAGCTCTTTAAATGGACCATTTTCCCGATATCCGCAGGTATCTCCTCAAGATCTGCCGTATAAATCGTGAGTGCCTCCATCTCCGTTAGTTCAAAGAAAGAACGCGGCAGCTTGCGAATATTTTGCTCGAAAATCACCAGTTCCTTGAGCCCCCGAAGCTGCGAAATCCGATCTGGAATTTCATTAATCCCGTTCATCTCGATGTTAAGTTTGGAGGGCTGATGATATATAGCGTCATCTATAAAAAGCTCAAAATCATCCCTATACTTCGAAAACTGAAAAAAAAGCCCCGGTATCGATTGAGACAGAGCAGTCGCCTCTTCTCCATCCACATTCAGGCCAGCCATACTCTCATGTGCGACATTGTACAGAAAGTCCTGTTCCTGTTCATCCCAAAAACACAGATCTTCCGGAAGATGAGAATTCTGCCATTCAAAGAGACTGTTTGCTACATCCTTTAACAATATCGCTGCTTCTGGACAGCATTTATAAATATAGTACGTTCCTTGGCTGTAAGCTATAGCGTGATCAGGCATCATTTCTCCCATATGGCGCGTCTCGATCAAATAAGGCTCCAATGTGCCCAATGCCTGTTTACCGTTATCCGTAAGGCCCAAACCATGACGTTTCGCCAGCACAAAAAATTTAGATCTTTCCATAGCATAATCAATTAAGCGCCTGTAGGCTTCTCCCTGAACATCGCAATATAAAGGTAGCATTACATCCCCCTCTTCCCCGGCCTAAGCATCGAATTAACTTAAATAATCTATACAGATCCCAATAATTGTAACACGAATGAATTGCTTATTCCCCCACATAAAAAAAGAGCAGCTTCACCCCTTTGAGTAAAGTGCTCTTTCATATTTATTAAGTTGTGCGAAGTAAACGAAGGCCGTTTAGAATAACCAAAATCGTGCTGCCTTCATGACCGATCACGCCCAGCGGGAGTGCAACGCCTTCTAGAAAATTAGCAACGATTAACGTCAGGATAACGGTGATAGCAAAAATCATATTTTGCTTCACAATCCGCTGTGCCTTGCGAGCCAGCTTAACGGTTCCTGCGATCTCCTCGATATTATCATTCATCAATACCGCGTCAGCCACCTCGAGCGCTGTTCCGCTACCGGCTACTCCCATACCAATTCCAACAGTTGCCGTTGCCAAGGCAGGAGCATCATTCACCCCGTCACCAACCATAACGACATGCCCGTACTTCTCGCGGAGATTTTTTAAATGCGTCACTTTATCTTCGGGCAGCAGGTCGGAAAACACCATATCTACGCCTGTTTGTTGAGCTATGACTTGGGCGGTCGCTTTGCGGTCTCCCGTCAGCATTGCTACCTTAATACCAAGCTGTTGAAGACATTTCACGGCTACGGCGGCTTGTGGGCGAATTGCATCCTGCATCGCAATCATTCCGATCACCTGGTCATCCACAAGTACAATCGATACTGTCTTTCCTCCGGATTCAAGTTTCGAACGGATTCTTACCCAATCCGGTTTAGTAACTTCCTCTTTACTCTCTTCTACTGATCGAGACTCTTCATGATCCAGAATATCGCTCTTACCAATCTTCCATCGTTTGCCCTGAACGTCTGCCTGCATCCCCCATCCAGTCAAAGACTGCGCATTCTCAGCGGGTTGATACTCAATCCCTTCCTCAGCAGCTTTACGAACGATCGCGATTGCCAAAGGGTGTTTCGACATACTCTCTACAGATGCACAAATACTAAGGAGTTCCTCTCGTGTTACCCCATCACCATGAATGAAATCGGTAACCACAGGTGATCCAAGCGTCAGCGTTCCCGTCTTATCAAACGCCACAACCGCGGTGCGAGCCATATTCTCGATATGAGCGCCTCCCTTAAACAGCACCCCTTTGCGGGCACGGTTTGAGATAGCAGACAGCATGGCAGGCATGATGGAAGACACAAGTGCACACGGGGAGGCTACAACCAGAAATACCATCGCTTTATAAAAAGAAGTATCCCAATCCCATCCAAGGATCGGTGTCGCTAGGCTGATTAACGCTACCGTAACGAGCACAACTACACGAGCATAAATCGATTCAAAGCGCTTGATGAACCGTTCGGATTCCGGAACTTCGCTTTCCGCTTCCTCAACCAATTTAATAATTTTGGAAAACAATGTAGAGTCCGCGGTTTGCGTTACTTCGATATAAAGAGCGCCTTCTCCATTCAGTGTACCGGCGAACACATCATCACCTACGGTTTTGTCCACAGGAACAGATTCTCCGGTAATTGAAGACTGATTAACGTAAGACCCGCCGCGACAAACCTTTCCATCCGCAGGGATCAATTCACCAGGTTTAACGAGGATAAGGTCGCCAAGCTTCAATGTATCGATGGAAACAGACATGATCTCACCAGCTTCGATGCGGAGTGCGGTCTCCGGCTGAAGTTCCATCAGGGAAGAGATATCCTTACGGCTACGCTGCATCGTGTAACTCTCTAACGCGCCACTAAGTGCAAAGATAAAGATTAGCATAGCGCCTTCGTTCCAATAGCCGATTGTTGCCGCACCTAAAGCCGCAGCAATCATAAGTAAATTCACATCCAAATCGCGTTCTGTTATCAGTGTCTTTACTCCTTCTTTAGCCTTGATCCAGCCCCCTACTGTATAAGACACTACATATAAAATCACCGACAACCATTCAGACCACTGGCTTACCGCCCATGCGGCCAGCATTAGAATACCGCTGCCTATCGCAGCAAGTACCTCTGGATTACGAAGCAAGCTTTGAAGATCCCATTTCCCCGTATAACGAGGTTTTTGGGGGCCAGCCCCATTTTCTATAGACGATACCGAACCAGACCGTACATTGTGTGCCATTTCCATAGCTAATCACCTTCCTACTTGAGAATGAGATCCATTCTTACTACCCTTAAAATGACACATGCTGCCCCGGCTAAGCCGGAGCAGCATGCTAAATGAGAATGAGAATCATTGTTGTCTCAGTACAAATTATTTTCCTTAGAGCAACTTTATACTTATATCATACCCACAAACTTCCTTCTTGTAAACAGAATCGCACCTAATTTTCCACAAAAATTTTTAGAAATCTCACTCCCCTTTTTATTTCATAGCTTGTCCTTCATATTGCAGAAAAAAAGCCCAAGCCACTGTTAAGTCACTTGGACTACATAAAGTTCGATTGAATACAAAACGGTTCACCTTATGAACTTAGGCCTCTCCAGCAGTCGGAAGTCGGCTCAGCATCCATTCTAGGCGCATACCTGCAAGACGTACCGCTGCTAAAGAACTTACTTCACAGCACACCTCTGATATACCGAGACGGTAAACCGTTCTCAAATCAGATACCGTCACTTCTCTGCTCACTCTAATCGCGATATGGGGCTTCACTTGCCAGATACGGAGAACCGTCTCTTCCAAATTGGACTGAAGTAAATCCGGACTGGCCCACTCCGTTATCGGTTCATCCAATTCAATTCTGTTCCTTGCCGTTCTTATAGAACGCCCTTCATCTAAAAAATGTAGTTTATCCGCACTTTCTGTATCCATAACGATAACATCGGCTAATCGAGCAATGTCAGCCGCATCTTTAGGGTCGATCTCGGGATGCAGCAACGCTCCGATTTTCAGATTTACAGATGTCTTTAAATAGGACAGTGTCTGCTTTCCTACTTCTTCTATAAAATCCTGTGCCTCTGTAAAGTCTGCAGAATCCTGCGGCCAAAGAGCAAGCAGTTCCAGCCTGCATTCCAGCCCTTCTTCATGACATCTGAATACCGCACGATACAACGATTCAAGCTGTATATCCTGTATGTCATGCCTTGCTTGCGGACTGCATGTTGCTGCTGTGTCCCACACAAGACTAATCGAACATAAGGCTCCGTTAGCTGCTTGGAGAACTGACACCCATTCCTCGGTCCAGAGTGAGATTAGACGAAAACGATAATGCTGCTTATCCATTTCGTCCTGACTTTCAAGCCAGTCATGATAAATCTTTTTCAAACGTGAATTTGTATAAAGTATGGCTTCTCCTCGCATCAGACCGATTCCTTGAGCTCCTCGTCTCATTCCTACAGCAGCTTGCTCAGAGCTATTCGCCTGCATTAGTACTTTTAAATTCCGTTTTTCATCACTCCATTGAAGCAGCCGCTGAAGTGAAGACTGATCTTTTCCAGAAACCTCTTTTTTTCGTACGAGTTCCTCTATATCCTCGGGGGAAGCCAGCAACAATAAAGCTTCTTCGTGAGTTACACCACCGGTAACTGCTAGTTCACCTAACAAATCTTTACCCGCGGTATTTCCAGCTGGTCGTTCCCGATCACTTCTGAACATGTCATATAAACGCTTCCCCAATTCAGTGCCATTTCCCCGTTTCGCCTCGGTCATGATTAATATTCTACCCCTTTTCACTTGAACTGGTGGTTCTGTCACCTTACCTACAGATTATTAAGCACAACATGGAAATATACAGCTTGACGTCGTTTTAAATACAAAAAAAGCCTCCTGAGACTAAATCCTCAGGAGGCTTTACAGATCATATAAATGAGAGCAATCTTACTTCTGACTTGCAGCCAAAGCCTGCTCCAAATCATACAAAATATCGTCAATAGACTCCGTTCCAACAGAAATACGCAGAAGCTCCGGATTTACACCAGCTGCAAATTGCTCTTCCTCCGTTAACTGCTGATGCGTCGTGCTTGCAGGATGAATGATCAATGATTTCGAATCACCCACATTAGCAAGGTGAGAGAACAGCTTTACATTCTCAATCACTTTACGGCCCGCTTCTGTTCCGCCCTTGATTCCGAATGTCAAAATAGCTCCCTGACCCTTAGGCAAGTATTTCTGTGCCAACTCATAGGATGGGTGGCTAGGCAAGCCTGCATAACTTACCCACTCTACTGCATCATGATTCTCTAAATATTCTGCTACCTTAAGTGCGTTCTGGCTATGCCGTTCAACACGAAGATGCAATGTTTCTAGGCCTTGCAGCAGCAACCATGAGTTAAATGGAGAAATAGACGCGCCAATATCACGGAGCAGCTGCACACGTGCTTTAATAATATAAGCTATAGGCCCAACGGCTTCTGTATATACCACACCATGATAGCTCGGATCCGGTTCAGTCAGACCCGGGAATTTCCCGCTTGCCGCCCAGTCAAATTTACCGCCGTCCACAATTACGCCGCCAATCGAAGTACCATGACCACCGATGAATTTCGTAGCGGAGTGGACAACGATATCTGCTCCATGCTCAATTGGACGAAGTAAATACGGGCTTGGGAATGTGTTATCAACGATAAGAGGAATTCCGTTCTCATGAGCAATCGCAGCCACAGCTTCTACATCAAGTACGTTTCCTTGCGGGTTGCCAATCGTCTCAGCGAACAAAGCTTTTGTCTTATCATTAATGTATTTACGGAAATTATTCGGGTCTGTTGAATCAACAAAATGGACCTTGATGCCCAGCTTAGCAAGTGTGTTAGAAAACAAATTATATGTACCACCGTATAAGCTTGAGGAGGAAACAATCTCATCGCCTGCGCCCGCAATATTTAGAATTGAGAACGTAATCGCAGCTTGGCCTGAGGCTGTAGCTAATGCGCCTGCTCCACCTTCCAGCGCAGCGATGCGCTGTTCAAACACATCTGTTGTTGGATTCATAATTCGAGTGTAAATATTGCCGAATTCTTTGAGCGAGAACAGATTAGCCGCGTGCTCACTATCCCTAAATCCATAAGATGTCGTTTGGTAAAGTGGTACAGCACGGGACATGGTGGTCGGATCGATCTCCTGTCCAGCGTGTACGGCTAACGTTTCAATAGAAAGTTTGCGTTCTTCTGACATTATTGTTTCCTCCCTTTTCTTCCGATGGAAAATTTATGACTTCATAATTCCCCCCATTTTCTCATACTTTCCATCGTTTGAAAAGGGTTATTCCTATTACATTTATCGGAATTAATTAACTGATAAAAATTCGCTCTTCTACCCAGTTGCTAGGCCTATTCTTCAACCCATTTTCCCCAACCGTAACCCGCTTCCGGAGAAGTGTCCTCTGGCATCCCCGGTAATATTAAACCGCCATCAATTCGCAGATTGATACCTGTAATATAGGATGCTGCATCAGAGCTTAACCAAGCAATGGCCTCACCGATATCGGATGGTGTCCCAATACGACCTAGCGGTATTTTAGAACCTAGTGGCTCATCTTCCGCATTTTGATTCAGGCGGTTCACGGTAGCACCGGGTGCTACACAATTAACACGGATTCCATAAGGTGCCCATTCCAGTGCTAATGACTGTGCCGAACGAATTAACGCAGCTTTCATTCCGCCGTATACACTGTCCTTTGGATAGGCTCTCTCCCCACGAGATGAGGTAATAAAGATGATATTACCAGGGTTCTTATGATCGATCATCTCTCGAGCCGTATATTTACTGAGCAGCATCGGAGCCCTATAATCCAGATTAATCGCCATATCTATATTGTCTTCTTCCATCTCCGTGAGGAGTGCATGGTTTCCGATGCCTGCATTGTTGACAAGAAGATCAATTCGCCCCATTTCTTTCATCGTCTGTTTCACCACATCTTCCGCTTCTCCCCTGACTGTTAAATCACTCTGGATGATGAGCGGAGCTTTTCCATAGGTATGGGTAATATCCTCTTCCACAACTCTAATGTCCTCTTCACTGGAATGATAAGTCAATGCCAACCGGTAACCTTTCTGGGCCAGCACTTTAGCGACTCCCCTGCCAATACCAATACCTGCTCCAGTTACTATCGCTACCTTCTCGTTCTCTTGATTTCCGACTGTTCCCATGATGCGTTCGCTCCCTTCAGGTTATCAATATAAGCGGGCTTTATATCCGTTTCTTACCCGAAGGAGAAGCCGGTGATAGAGCTTTCTATAAAAATGTACTTTGTCACATGGCCAAACTTATTCTGATTCTCCCCATCAGTGCTTCCCTCATCATGGAGTTTCTGTTGCTAGACGCTATGAGTACGAATCATTCCTTCCATCGCTGTTGTACTCCAATTTCCTGAACTTGTTAGCCTAAAGTAGAAATTGGAGTACAAAGGCGACCGCATCGCTTGTCCGGAAACGCTTCGTCCCCTCCGCTGCTTCGTGCATATTCATCTTGAAGACAGGAACTCCATAAAGTCTGTCTTTGACCTTTTTGGTATAAAATAAAGAAGAGGCTGTCCCTAGTTGTAGAAAATCTACTTTTGTGACAGCCTCTTCTTATTAAGCTCTTTGGGCGAGGGCTTCCATATGAACAAAAAAGGTATCCTCCAAGGTCGGTTCCTTCTCTATATATTCTGGGCCAGGGGCAGTACTTCCCATTCTCCTCACTCTAACGCCGTGCGGCAGCATTCTAAAGTGAATAATGCTTCTCTCCGGAATGGTTTCAAATACCTGCATACTGACCTCTCCTTCCCATACCCTCATGGGGATAGACAGCTTCCAAGCCTGAGGCGAACCATTGTAACGAATGCGTCCCCTATGGATCCATACGACCGTGTCTGTTGCATCCTCCCACTCATTCAGCTCATGAGCTGCAACAATAACCATTCGGCCTTTGGCATAACGCGTTAGGTAAGCTATTAAAAACTTTCGCTCTTCCGCATCCATTCCATTCAAGGGTTCATCCAGAAATAAAAAGGACGGGGAAGCTAGCAGAGCCTGAACCACTGCAATTCTTCTCTGAACCCCTTGAGATAGATTCTTAACCTTGGTGCGTCGGTGTACTTCCAAGCGAAAATCCATCATAAGACGGTCTATCATTTCAGAAGAATAGACACCCTTCATCTCTGCCAAATAGGTTAGTAGCTTTCCTACTTTCATATCACCATACAATTCAATATCGGCCGGTACATACCCAATCTGGCTGCGAACGAGCGGTAGATGATCCGCTGCCTTACGTCCTTTGTACAAGATTGTTCCTTCATCTGGAGCTTGAAGTGTCGTCAACATTTCCATAAGCGTCGTTTTGCCGGCTCCATTCGAACCGACGATCAGATTCAATCCCGTATTAAACCTGGTTTTTTCGATCTCCAACCGATATGTGCCTGCTTGCCGTACAAGTCCCTCAATACTAATCATGAGCAGTTCTCCGCGGGGTATGATCTCTGCGACTGTACCCATAGGAGGAGATCAGCAGAGCAGCTCCAACTAGGAGAATGACCGCATCTACTGGTGTTTTAGCCATGTAAGACACTCCATAAGCACTAATCTGTCCTTGAAGTAAAATCCAAATGCCATATACCAAAATAGCAGACAGCATAGACGCAGCCAGGCCCTTTCGGAACATCATGTACATCGCTGCACCGCCCGTCATTAGCAAGACACTCATCCATTCAAGAACAAAAGGTCCAAACAAAAAATCGGAAGACTCCGCATTCATGGCCCGTATTCCAAGCACTAGCGTACTCAGCAAAGCCATACCAACGACGATACCCGTTACCATCAGTAAGCGGCTGTACAGCACAAGTGCCGGCGGATAAGGAGTAATCGTCTCTACTGCCCTCATTCCACGATCCCAAGTCCGGCTGCTGAACAGCATCGATGCAATCAGAAGCAGCGGAGTGATCAGTGGAAAGATTCCTCCTGGAATCCCCCCAATCCGATCTAACGGGTACTCGGGATTGACCAGCAAAGTGAGCATACAGAATACAGCCGCACTTGCGAGCAGGATGGACTTCTGATTGAGACGAAGCTGACTCCGAAGCAGCTGCCTCAATGAGGGGGGATCCACCTGAGGGTTAAAATCGAGCTTGGGAGGCGCAGCCTCGTGCTTGAGCTGGTCAAACTCTCCCTGAAGTGACGCGATCAGCTGTGCGGTTTCACGTGGGAACGGTGGTGGTGAAACTGCACGAGTAAGATGTTCTCTTAGCTCTTCTTCCAGTCTTCGTAATTCATTATCGAAAGAACGATCCATGGGAATACACCTCACTTTCCTTTTCTTTAACTTTCCGGTCACGTTCACTTCCAGAATTCACACGAGAACCATTCGGCGGTCCACTTGCACAAGCCGTTACAACTGGGGCATAGGAATCTTTTAACGTCATTATTTTTTTTAGCTTTCGAAGTCCATTGTATAGATGTGTCTTCACGGTGCTCAGGGGGAGATCAAGCAGTTCAGATATTTCTTGGAGCTTCATATCATGAAAGAAACGCAAAGATATAATGTTCTGCTGGACAGTCGGAAGCATCTCCAGTGAAGCAGCTATTTCCTGCGTCGTCTCCTGTCTTTCCAGCATTTCATCCGCACCAACTGAAGGGTCCGGTCGTTCAGGAAACTCTTCACCAGCCAGACCCTCTGAACGGTAAGCTGAACTCTTCCAGTAATCTTTGCACTGGTTAAGCGCCACTCGATAGAGCCAAGATCTGACATGCTCTAAAGCTCCATGCTGCCTGAGATGACGAATCATTCGAACAAAGGTTTCCTGAACGATGTCCTGAGCTTTCTGGCGATCCTGAAGTTGATTCGATATATAGCTGAGTAACGGACCGTGATAACGTGTGACCAGCAGCTCGAAAGCTTCCTGATCACCGGCTGCCATCCTTTCAGACAACTCCTGATCGGAAATCATACTTCTCCCCCTTTCCATATATTTGTCATAGATCATTTACTTTATTGTCCAGACTGGCTGCTCCCCATGACTCTATCCCATTCCTGCAGCCATTCTTTATAAGAAATCGGTCTTTCCTTCAAGTAAACATTCTCCCGTTGACCTGGCTGGTTGATGCCCTGATTATAAAAATGAACCAGCAGCTCCTTCACCTGCTGTTCTTTTCCGTTCGCTAGAGCATTTGAAACTTGCTTCCGCATTTGAATCCCGATCCCTCTCGGATCATAGTCTGTATCTTTCATGGACAATAATTGAACAGATCTTGCCCATCCATACTGATCTAAAATCTCCTTGTCACTTAACCCGTTCGTTTCACGGTAATATAAGTACCAAAACAAACTGCTAATTCTACCTCGAACATCTTTCTCTGCTTCATCTTCTGATGAATACATGACAAATCCTTCTTGACTGCCGAACAGCATGGCATTCATCCATTCAGCGATACCATAGTAATTATTATAATTCTCTGAGGTTAAGAGCAAACCAGCCCCATCGTACCAATTTCGACTCGCTAAGCTATCCACATTCGTTTCAAAATATAAAACGTGTGAAAACTTAGGCTTGAACTCTGGGATCCATTTTTTGAAATAATCATACTTCTCTTTTAGGGCTATCAGCATTTGTTCCCCGTATTCCCGGTTATAAGGTGTTGAAACCAGTGTAACAGGTATACCTTCATGCCTTAACTCAATCCAATCCCTGCTGCCCATAAGCGAGAATCCCATTATTTCTTTTCCTTCAAAACGCTGATACCTTGCCTTGCGTTCCAGCTCTGGTATTCCCGAATAAAGCGGATTCTCATACCCCTCTACTGTAAGTTTCACCTCTGCAGGCGGGAAATACATCCCGTTAAACCAATAGCCTAGATAGAACTGATTCGAGACATCAGAATTCTTCACATATACATGTTGATGACCTGGAAGCGGATACCACGCGATATGTCTAGGGAGATTGACTTCGGTTCCGACACTGAAAGCAGGATATTTCTCGTTATTATAATCCTTTAGAAATTCCATCATCTTGCCGCTATAGTCCAGCTCGATCTGAAGATCGCCGCTAGCTTCACTAGGAATCTCTATATTTAAGTGATCGCCTTGTCGCTGATACGGCGTATGGACTCCTTGAATGAGTACTTGTCTCATCTGAAAACTCCGATGAAGTGTAAGCGGAAAGGATGATTTACCCTTCCACTCATCTGCAGGAATGTCCAGCTTGGCCGTTAGATGCAGCACGTCATTCTTGTTTCTTTTTAAAGTAATGTCATATTTGGAGACTGTGAATACAGGCTCCTCAGAAAAAGGGGTTTCTGATGGACGAACTGTAGGATCATTATCTATCTCACGAATATTTGCATAACGCTCCTGCCACAGTGATCCGTAAGGAATAAATGCTGTGACAGCAAGAACTGCAGCTCCCACCGCTGCCAGCCAGCACATTTTGATGTTCATCGTAGGCCGGGTTCGGTTTAATAATAGAAGACTAACCAAAAACATGAGCAATGTGAATGCCAGTACAAACAACCGGGATATCCCTTGCTCTTCTTTAATCAGTTCATAACCCCAGCTCTCATAACTAAGCGAATTCGTAGATACAAAAAACTGACTTAGATGAAAGGTTTTAAGTGGATATAATCCCATAGCTTGAATAAGGAAAATATCCATAAAAAAGGTGCCGAACATCCAAGCACAAAAACCAATCAGGTACACAACCCGATTCGGTATACAGACTGCAAGCAGCATTGCCAGCGCAAAAGTAACCAAATAGGATACTTCCGCCTGAACCGCTATATTCATCGTATGCCGCAAGACGATGCTTCCCTCAACACCATACCCTACGGAAACTACATAAAAGATAATCGAAGTCGACAGTGTAAACAGCGACATATATAGGATTCCCACAACATATTTAGATGACAACAGCATGCCGAAGGAAACCGGTAAACTTCTATTCCACTCGTAAGATGAACGGCGGATATCTCTACGGACCGCTAAAATACCGAGCAACATCGCAAGTCCAAGCGTAATCGTGTGGGCGATAGTATGATATTCATACAGCCTACGGTATTTTGGTTCTGCATATTCTCCGATCCCCAAGGCAAACAACAAGAATATAACGCCATATATGATGGGAAATAGTGCAAATAACGGGTTTCCTAAAATAAGACGAAGCTCAAATTCACACTGCTTTAGCCATTTATTCATCCCGTTCCCTCCGCAGCAGTGCCAAATAGCCATCCTCTAGAGTCGGTTCTACCTGAACCGCTCCATAAATTGGCGCTGTTTCTCCTGTCATTCTGCAAATGATCCCTTCGGGTACCGTGCGGGTCGAGACAACGAGAGCCGGATCTAACGCTGCAAATTGAACTTGATTTAATACCGCTTCCCATACATATCCTTCTCCACAGGCTTGCAGCTCTGCCAAGTCCCCTGTCATGAGCAGACACCCCTGATTCATGACAGCTACCTTACGGCAGTTGCTCTCGATATCAGCCACAATATGAGTAGACAGCAGCACCGTCCGGTTCATGCTGAATCGAGTTAGCAGATTACGGAAGCGTACCCGCTCCTGTGGATCCAGTCCTGCCGTTGGCTCATCTACGATGAGGACATCCGGGGAGCCGAGCAGAGCCTGGGCAATACCGATACGCTGCTTCATTCCTCCGGAGTATGTGCGAACCTTTTTATCTGCTTTTTCCTGTAAATTGACCATCTCCAAAAGCCTTGAAATCTCCTTACGGCGCGCCGCTTTATCTGTAATTCCTTTCATTACACCAACATAATCAAGATAGTCACGTCCTGTCATCTGCGGGTAAATATGAAAATGCTGAGGTAGATATCCAACCATTCTTCGAATTTCTTCAGATCTCCCAAGTGAAATCCCGTTGATTGTCACTTGCCCAGAAGTAGGTGCAAGAAGTGCAGCTAAAATACGCATCAACGTGGATTTACCCGCGCCATTTGGCCCAAGCAACCCGGTCATACCTTTATCAAATGTCAGTGAAACGTCCAGTAGCGCCCAAGCGCCTTTTCGGTAGGTTTTGGATAGATGTTCAATCGTAATCATGTACTATGCCCTTTCATACCTTCAAATATATAAAATAAGTCCGCGCGGTTCTTAATATGAAAACGAATCGGATCATAAAAAAGTTTGCATTAATAACTTTAGCAAAAATGAACTTACTTAGTTAGATAAAATTCCGAAATTTCTCTCCACCTATATTTTCCATATGGAGATTACCAGATTAATTATTCATCCGGTGAATTAATCGAATACAAAAAAAGGATTGAGAGTTGGCAATAAGCTGTACTTTCAATCCTTTTTAGTATGGTTACTATTCGATTATTAACGGTGCTCCTCATACTTATTAGCTCGGCTGATGGTTTGGATGGTCTGGATTTCTTGAGGTGTCAGCGGTTCTACTTCTCCTGCAGCGGCATTATGCCGAAGCTGATCTACTGAGCTTGCACCAGGAATAACGCACGCAACTGCTGGATGCGATAGAGCATAGCGGATCGCTGTATGAGACAGATTGCGAGCGGATTTGAATTCCTTATGCAATTGTCTCGTCACGCCAAGCAGCTCACCTTTTGAATAGTCGAGATATCCCTTTTCGGCCTTCTCTTCACTTCGATCACTCAAGATCCCTTTAGCTATGGGCCCCCGCGCGATAACCGAAATCCCCTGCTCCGCAAGGAGTGGCAGAATTTCCTCTTCTGGCCGCCGATCAAGAATACTGTACTGCATCATGACACTGACGATACCAGACCGCTTTACATACTCCCTAATTACATTCGGACGAATGGATGATATGCCATAATGGCGAATCCATCCTTCTTGCTTCAATTCTTCAAATGCTTCAATCGTCTCGTCAATCGGATCATCTATCGTCCCACCGTGCAGTTGGTATAAATCGATATAATCGGTTCCAAGACGTCTCATACTATCTTTGGCTGCTGACTTGATGTATTCCTTCGATGGATCCCATACCCATCCCTCTTGCCCTGGTATACGGCGATTTCCTACTTTCGTTGCAAGAACAACCTCTTTCCTGCGTCCCTTCATGGCTTTACCAACTAGCTCTTCATTCACTCCTGCATCATAAAGATCAGCGGTATCGATTAAATTAATCCCCTGCTCAAGTGCTTCTTGGATGAGACGGACGGCCTGTCTCTCTTCGGTGCCTAATGACATGCAACCTAGCCCAATTTCGCCAACATACAAATCCGATGATCCGACCTGATTTTTCTTCATTTGTATTTCCTCCTGTCTCATTGTATTTACGGTTTTTTAGTTATAACAAAATATCAATCCATATTTTCACCGCTGTCACAGCAATCAGAACGACAAGCGCGTAGCGAAGTATCTTAATATTCATCCTCCGGCTTAGATAAGTTCCGAGCGGAGCGCCTAATAGGCTGCCAACCACCGCGAATACTGCCGGCCACAACGGGATACCTCCAGCTGCAATTTTCCCCGCCACGCCCCCAACAGCTGACAAAAAGACTATTGCAAGCGAAGAGGCAATCGTAATTCTTGTTGGAATTTTGAGAAGAGTCAGCATAATCGGAATTAGGATAAATGCGCCTCCCGCCCCAACAATACCAGACACGATACCTACCAAGAAGGCACTGGCAACTGCTAAGAAGACGTTATACATCACTTCGGAAACCTGCTTATTCTCGGATGAAGCTTTCGTAGGTATGATCATCAAGAATACAGCTATGACTGCTAAAATGCCGTATATCATATTAATCGCTTCACTGTTCAGATATAGGGAAGACACGCTGCCGATCAAGCTGCCGACCAAAGTTCCTAGGCCCATCTGAAGGACCAGCTTTTTATGTACGAGAGAAGTTCCTCCTTTGGAATTCAAGCGGTTAGATATCATACCTGAAAGAGAAGCGAAAAATACCTGCAGCATGCTGATAGAAGCAACCTCTTTTGGCGTAAAGCCTGTAAAGCCCAACCATTCTGGTACATACAGCAAAAGAGGAAAGTTAATGATGGCTCCCCCTATGCCAAGAAGCCCGGAAAAAAATGAACCGATAAAACCAATGAAAATCATTACGATGTACTCTAGAACCACGCTGACCGATCTCCATTCGTTATATTTCTATATATTTATAAAATCATAAAATAGGAAACCCTAATACTGTACTAACCAAAAATTATAGATTATAATAAAACCAAGTAAATACATCGGAAAAACTGGAGGTGCTTATTCAATTGTTTAACAAGTTAAAATCCTTGTTCCAAGACAGATGCCCTGAATGTGAACAAAAGCTTGTTTCGCATTATGACCATATGTCGCTGACAAAGCACTGTCCCGATCATCACTATACCGAAGAAACCTATACTCATCTTGGCGTCACGATCGTATATAAGAATGATCCAAAGGATAACTAACCTGAATCGATTATTAAATAGATGCATTTCCTATCGTATCATAATTCCGGGACTGTCTGGTCCTCATTCTCAAGTTCATCTTCAAAAATCGGGGTGTCTCATGGTCCGTTGACCAGGGACACCTCATTTGGTGTTAATGCTTGAAATACTACAAGCCTTTTTGGGTAATGATTACTGATATAACTATTTTGCACTGGAGGAAGGTGTAGATATAATGAAGCATCCACTGGAAGACCTATCGGAGTGGTTAAAATCTCATACCAATCAAACGATTATGATCCAAAAACGTGAGCAAGATGATCTGGACGAAGTCCGCCTGTTGCTCGAGTTTATCGGATACCAAAATGGAGATAATGATTCCGTTGACGACTATCTCGCCTGCAAAGCGCTTCTGCTTCACGGAAGTGGTGTGATTGTTACAGACAAACAAGAAGCTCCACTCCCAGATAGTACGTTTACAATCCCTGTCGATAACCTGTCACAAGTGAAGGTAGAAGACAATCAGGTTACAATGGAAAATGGACGAGGCTCTTACACCATCTCAGTTCAGTAGATAATTTAGTTTCACATGCAGAAAAAACAAAACAGCCGAGGACCGCAGGTACTGTACCTTGCGATTCTGGCTGTTTTATTTAGATATATCTCGAATACCTTTTTGAAGTTAACGTGATCAGACAGCGCGTTCCAAAATCATAACCCCATGGCCTGAAATCGTCACCTCTCCTGATATCTTCTGCCCAGTAAGCAGTTCTGTTTGAGACTCGTCACCCACATGAACGATCACTTCATCGGCATTATGATTCAGAACAAACAGATAAGAAATATCGTTCTTCACACGCTCTGAAACCTCAACACCTGCAGGCGTCTCCAAGATTGGTGTTATTCCTTTCTCTGCACACAGATGACCGAGGAAGCCTTTCAGAAATTCCGAATCTGGACTGCTGGCAACATAATAGGCCTGACCCTCCCCGAACTGGTTTCGGGTAAGAACCGGAGTGCCTTTATAGAAATCAGAGCTGTATTCCGCAAGCACCTCCGCTGTCTCTGCATGGATAACATCACACAATATGCCGCATGGGTATCCGCCGTGGAGTTCACCCAAATCTTGCGTCAGCACCATTTCATTAAATTGCCCCGGATACAAGGCATCGATCTCTTCCGCCCAAATCCCAAGCACATTCCTCAGTTCACCCGGATATCCGCCGAGGGTAACAATGTCATTCTCATTGACGATCCCACTGAAAAAGGTAGTGACAAACTTGCCCCCACGAGCCACAAACTCCTCCACTCGCTTCGAAAAGCCCGGCTTCACCATATACATTACAGGAGCAATGACAAGATCATAGCTGCTTAAGTCCTCTTCGACGCTAATTACATCTACTCCAATATTTTGCTGGTACAGCGCATCGTAATATTTATGAATTTCGTCGACATAATTAAGTGCGACGCTTGGACCGCTTGAAAGTTCAAGCGCCCAGCGATTTTCCCAGTCATACATGATCGCAACCTTCGCATGAACCCGTGAATCCAGAATCCGGTCACCGAGCTCCTGAAGTTCCCTCCCAAGCTCAGCACATTCCCGGAATACACGTGTATTTTCATGTCCAACATGTTCAATGACAGCCCCGTGGTATTTCTCACAGGCTCCAATGGAACGCCGTAGTTGAAAGAACATAACCGTGTCGGCACCGTGGGCAACAGCCTGGTAGCTCCACAACCGCATGACTCCTGGCCGCTTCAGAGCATTATAAGCTTGCCAGTTCTGCTGGCTTGGAGTTTGTTCCATCAACATAAACGGCTGTCCACTCTTCAGGCCTCTCATCAAATCATGCGTCATAGACGTGTAACTCACTGGAGTGTCGAGAGATGGGTAATTATCCCATGAAACAACATCCATTTCTTTAGCCCAATCAAAATAATTCAGTTCCGGATAAAAGCCCATCAGGTTGGTTGTAACCGGAATATCAGGCGTACGTTTCTTAAGCTCATCATGTTCCAGCTTGTAGCATTCCAGCAAACTATCTGACTGAAAGCGGCGGTAATCCAAAGAAATCCCCTGAAAGTTCGTCCGGTTACCACCCCACTCTTCACTCAAAGCGTTCGGTACTACGATATCTTCCCAATCATAAAATGTATGCCCCCAGAAGCGGGTATTCCAAGCTTTATTGACAGCATCCAGTGTTCCATATCGTTCTTGAAGCCATGTTCGGAACGCAGCAGCACAATTATCGCAATAACAGTAACCGCCATACTCATTGGACACATGCCAGATGAGGAGCGCAGGATGATCCTTATAACGCTCAGCCAGCTTACCCGCCATGATATGGGCGTACTTTCGATATGCCTCACTGTTGGGACAGGAGTTATGGCGTCCACCGAATTTCCGCTTACGTCCATCATAATCCACCCTCAGAATGTCCGGATACTTCCGCGCCATCCAAGCCGGATGTGCAGCTGTACTTGTTGCAAGGCATACCTTGACCCCGTTCCGGTCCAAGCGGTCCATGGTTTCATCGAGCCATGCAAAATCATAGGTATTCTCATCAGGCTGGTTCAGCGCCCAGGAGAACACATTAATGGTCGCCACATCGATGCCCGCAAGCTTAAACATGCGGTCATCCTCTTCCCATACCTTTTCATCCCACTGTTCGGGATTATAATCTCCGCCGTACCACATCTTAGGCAATTTATCATTAATCAATCTGTTCACTCCCTTATAAATAAAAGGGCCTGCATAATGCCGGCCCCATTTATTTGTTTTAGTTATTCCACAGCTCAACCCGTTTGCGTACGAGTTCCGTATATTCTTGCTCCATTTTCTCAGCACCTGCATCATTCAATTCTTGAATGAAACTGTCATACAGTGCGTCAAACTTGGCTGGATCCGTAAGAATAATTTCCGGAATCCGTTTGCGTACGATTTCTTCTATTTTTTTGTAAGTGATGTTGATGTTGGAGTCAGATGGAACCGGAATATTATATGCCGCGCCCCATGGCTTTTCCTTGAACTCATCTTCTTTTGGCCACAAGTCCTTCCACATCTCCACATTGTATGCAGCTAATGTTTCTTTCGCAGAAGGAGTATAGTTTTCTGTGATTTGTTCCGGGTAGTTCGTTGTGAAGTAGTTGCCTGTTGAATCCTTCACACTGTCACCATAGCGTGGGAACACGGCTAGATAAAGACCGATCCCTGTTTCTTTGGTGAAGTTCGCGTTGTCATTGATCTTACGATCCTGAACTTCTGCTGGAATTACGCGTTTACCGTCTACTATATTGTAATGCTCGCCCTCAATACCCCAGTTCATGAGGATTTGGCCTTCTTCGGAAGCCAGATAATCCAGAAACTTGATGATTCGAACCGGATCCTTCGCCGATGTTGATATGCCTACGCCATAGCCTGCACTGTAGCCTGAGCTTTGGAAAGCTGCATCTTTCGTTGTTTCATCAAGCTGGATCGGGAATCTCGCATAAGTACGGTTTTCTTTACCTGCGGTACGAAGTGCGTTTGTCGCATTACCAAAACCCCACTCCTGGTCAATGATGCCAAGTACACGGCCAGAAGAGATTTTCGCTTCATATTGGTCTGTCTTCTGTACAAACGACTCTTTATCGAGAAGTCCAGTAGCATTCATATGGTTCAGCCAGCGGAAATACTCTTTCTCTTCCGGACGCTTGTAGTGCAGCATCGCTTCTGTTGTTTCCTGATCAATATAGTACTCACCGTCATCCGATGCACCCGTAGCGCCAAAGGCAGGATTCGTTACGGAGATCATAATTCTCCATCCGTCTGCATTTAGCGTAAGCGGAACGGTTGGCTGACCGTCAATTTTAGGGTTTTTCTCATAGTACGTTTTCAGCGCATTTTCATAATCTGTTACCGTTTTCAATTCAGGATATCCAAGTTCTTTCAGAACTTCATGCTGGATTTGGAAGGTACCTCCAGCATCGAACGCGCTATGCCCAACAGCATTCAATGTAGGAAGAACGTAGATCGCTTCATCTTCATTGCTCCATTTCAACCGGTTCATATATTCGCCATACACCTTTTTAATATTGGGTGCGTGCTCTTCGATTAGATCTGTTAAATCAATAAATCCTCCTGCGTCAACAAACAAGTTCGCATCGCCCTTTGCAAATACGAGATCTGGGTATTCACCGCTCGCTACAAGAAGTGGAAGCTTCTGGTTCGATCCGTCTACCGCAAATTCCGCTTGAAGCGTGATGCCTGTTTTCTCAGTAACCTTCTTACCTACAGTATCCTGCATATTGTTCCAGCTAGCGTTAGAATCCGCACTGTAGAAAGAAATCGTCATTGGTGAAACGCTGTCTGGTTCTTTCGGCGTGTCTGTCCCCTGTACCTCTTCTTTACCGTTACCGCAAGCTGCCAGAACCATGGTTGCAAGCATGGTGATGACAAGCAGCGCCGAAGCTCTCTTCTTATGTTTCATTTGAGTTACCCCCTTATTTTGTATTCAAGATCATCTATTTGTATAACAGGCTCGCCTGTTGATACCGATAATTAGCTTTTTACAGCACCCAAGGTCATGCCTTTGACAAAATACTTTTGCAGGAATGGATATACCAGCAGGATTGGAACCGTTACAACGATCGTAATCGCCATTTTGATGGATTCTGGCGACACCTTCTTGATCTGCTCCGCCATATTCTGGCCAGCTGCCATGCCCCCACCCGTACCCTGTGTTGTGCTCTGCAACACTTTCATCAGCTCATACTGCAATGTCGTCAGGTGTGGCGACAAACCGTTATACAGATACGTATCAAACCATGAGTTCCACTGTCCAACAGCTAGGAATAACGCAATCGTTGCTAGAACGGGGCTGCAGAGCGGAAGAATGACTTTGTAATAAATCTTGAAATCATTGGCCCCGTCAAGCTTGGCTGATTCCTGCAATGAGTATGGAAGACCATCGATAAAGGAGCGAATAACGAATACGTTAAAGGCACTTACCATACCTGGAATTACATACACGAGAAAGGTGTTCATCATGTGCAAATCCCGGATAAGGATGAACACAGGGATCATACCGCCAGAAAAGTACATCGTCAGAGCCAGAAATACCGACATGAACCTTCTGCCCTGAAAATCCACCCGGCTAAGCACATAGCCGAGCATTGTGCCGCTTATGAGTCCTAACAATGTTCCGACAGCTGTCCGGAGTAAGGTGATTTTCGCACCAGTCAGGAGTCCTTTATATTTAAAAATCTGAACATAGTTCTCAAAAGTGAACTCCCGTGGCCAGATGTATATCCCACCGCGAACGGTATCTACTGAATCATTCAAGGAGATCGCCAAGACGTTCAGGAAAGGATACAGCGTAACGAGCATGACCAGCGTCATAAATGTATAGTTCGCTATATCAAACACCCTGTCGGAGAGCGTAGGTCTAAATGCTTTGGATCGAGCCATGTTGTAACCCCCCTCTTACATAATGGATTGCTTCGTGAATTTTTTGAATGCACCGTTCGCAATAAAGAGTAGAATGATACTGACGATGGAGTTGAACATCCCGATAGCGGTACCGAAAGAATAACGTCCCATCCCAAGACCATAATTCAGCGCATAAAGATCTAAAACTTGCGAATAATCAACGACAAGTGGATTGCCAAGCAGGAACTGCTTCTCGAAGCCGATACTGATCAGATGACCGATGGACATGATCAGCAAGATTGCAATGGTTGGTGCTATGCTCGGCAGCGTAATGTTCCAGATCTGGCGAATTCGGCTGGCGCCATCTACACGCGCGGCTTCATACTGCTCCTGATCAATCCCCGAAATGGCTGCCAGATAAATGATTGCACTCCAGCCCATCTCTTTCCATATATCGGCACTTGTTACGATATACCAGAACCAATTCCCCTTCGTCATGAACTGAATCGGCTGATCAATGAAACCCAGCGACATCAGCAGCTGATTAACTGCTCCTCCGTCAACAGATAGCATTTTGGTTACGATCCCGGCAACAACAACCCAGGACACAAAGTGAGGAAGATAGGAAATCGTTTGAACTGTTCTTTTGAACACGCTTCCACGAAGTTCATTTATAAGAACCGCGAATAGAATAGGTATGGTGAATCCAACAATCAGTCCCATGAAACTCATGGCGAGTGTATTACGCATAACCAAATAAAATTTCTCATCGGTAAATAGTGTGATAAAGTGATCGAAACCTACCCATTTTTGCTCAAAGATTCCTTTGCCGGGTTTGTAATTTTGAAATGCCATTAGCCAACCCCAGACAGGCAGGTAATTAAAAACAAATACAATAATGATGAAAGGAATTGACATTGCATATAGGACTTTCTGATCCTTGAACGTTGCCCAGAACCCTCTTTTTCTCTTTGCGGCAGGTTGGATGCTCTTACCTCTGTTTGTTACCGCTTTCAAACCAACCACTCCTCTCTTGTATATCTTGATGATAAAGCAAGTAGAACAGAGGGAGTACCCAAAGGATTGGTTCAAATTTCATGTAATAATTAGACATTTATGCGGGAGCTCAACTGGCAAAATAAAAAAAAGACGCGTACATACGCGTCTGAGCATGTTATGTTTCCAACTCTTTGCGATAGTTCGTTGGTGAGGTGCCGACGTATTTCTTGAATTTGCTATGGAAATAATCCACGTTCGTATAACCGACCTTTTCGGCTACCTGATACACCTTCATTCCTTGTTTCAAAAAATCTTTCGCTTTATCGATCCGCACCTTATCGAGATAAGTATTAAAATATTCTCCCGTCGTGTTTTTGAACATCTTCCCCAAATAAGCACTATTATAATTAAATACAGAGGCCAATGTTTCCAGCTTCATATTCTCACTGTAGTTTCGATGTATCAAATCGATAATTCGCTTTATCTCCTGATCACGCCCGCCTTTTCCGGCTTGCCACATCAACTCTTCAAGAAACTGAACAACATGATCAAATAAATCATATACATTGCGCTGACGATATACGGCAGCAATGCGATCAGAGGATTCCTTAATTTTAATATGAAGCTCGGGATGATATTTCGATAGCTTGCCATGCACCCCCGTGAGCAGTTCCATGAATGCATTCTTGATCCTCTCTTCTGTAAACCCACCCTGTATCATTGCACCTAGTACGGGTTCAACAAGTGTTCTAAGAACACTGTCATTGCCAACATCCACAGCATAGTACAGCTGATCTGTGAACAGTTCAGGACTAAATACAGGCTCATTATGTAGATCCATACCTTCGCCAAATTGTACCGTTTTATGGGATAATAGCTCACCAGAGCGATAGTAAAAGCGCTGCCTGATCAGATCACGAGCTGATCGATAGGATGCTGTTATACGCTCTATCCCATGAACATGTAATCCCACAGCAGAAGTAATAGTTACGCCCACCTCACTAGCTGCTTGTTCCAGCTCAAGGTACAGCTCCTGACGTCCCCTCTCCGTATGTACCCGAACAGGGAGCAGAACCCCCAGATATGAATTCTTAGAGAACACCACACCTCTGCCTTTTTCCTCGAATATTTCTGTCAGCTTTCGCTTCATGGCCATATCCGGCTCCTGACCGGCTTCATCTGAGCGGTGAATATAAACCAGCAGAACCTGATAATAATCCCATACCAGGCCTAGGCGCTCAGCGCTCTGAAGCTTCCCCTCATCAACCCCACCTTCCGTAATAAGTGCATGAATCCATTGTTCACGACTTCCTTCTACATTGATTTGGCTAAATGTATTCATCTCCTGCTCTTGCTCAATCTTTTCCTTTACCTGAACTAGATAATCCGCTAATTCCGCTTCATCCACCGGTTTCAGCAAGTAGCCGTCAACTCGGTGAGAAATCGCTTTTTTGGCATACTCAAAGTCTGCATAGCCGCTTAAAATCAGCAGATGAATGTTGTAATCCACTTCCCGGATAGCCTCAATAAGCTGCAGGCCATCCATACCAGGCATCCGAATATCAACAATCATCACATCTGGCGTATGAAGCCTGTGTTTCTCCAGAGCCTCATTTCCATTCGCAGCGGTGTCCACAATCTGAAATCCAAGCTCATTCCAAGGAACTATACTTTTTAAACCTTCGCGGAGCTTAGGCTCGTCATCAACGATCAGTACTTTGATCATCCATTTCCCCTCCTGTTGGAATACTGAATTCAATGATTGTTCCAATACCTGTTTCACTGTTGATACGCAGGCCATGTTCCGCTCCGTATGACAGCTGCAGACGAACGTGGACGTTCCGAAGCCCGATTCGTCCTCCCTCTTTCTCATCCGATTCCATTAAAAAGCCCCGTATTTGCTGAAGTCTATCCGGGGTTATCCCGGCCCCATTATCAGAAACAGATATTATAATTTGATCCTTATCCGTAGTCACCTTAACCCGAATCGTAGTACTCTCCTGCTTATGATCCATCCCGTGAATAACCGCATTCTCCACAAGCGGCTGAATAATCAGCGGCGGAATTGGCACTAGTTTCGCTTTCTCGTCAACATCAAGCTCAAATATAAGCCGATCCTCATATCTGAATTGTTGAATATCTAAATAACACTGAATCATTTCAATTTCCTTCTCGATCGTAATCTTACCGCTCCCAATCTCCAGATTACTGCGCATCAATTTCCCTAGCATCCGGACTACGTTGGCGATTTCGGTCTCTCCCTTCAAATGCGCCTCCATCCGGATCGATTCCAAAGCATTAAATAAAAAGTGCGGGTTAATTTGGCTTGCCATCATCTTAAATTTGATTTCATTCTGTTTCTGCTCCATCATCCTCTTTTGGAGGTTGGATTCCTGTACCTCATTCATAAGAACGTTCACATTACGGACCATGGAATTAAACTGCCTAGATAACTGACCAATCTCATCCTTGCCATCGATCTCCATCGTGACTCCTAAATTTCCCGTGCCCACCTTAGTGATATGCTTACTAAGACGAAGCAGCCGATTCGATATCAGAGCGGAGAAGCTGTATATTAGCAGTACAGCAAGAATCAGACTAATGATAATAACGGTCATTGCCAGCTTATTAATACGGTTTGCATCCTTCATAATACTATCGATCGAGAATATAGAAATAATTCTAAGACCTTCCGTGCTCACCTCTGGTTTAAGCGGCTCAATTAACACTTTGGTGGCTTCGTTATCGATGACGGACTCGAAGGTTCCACTTCGTTCATAGACGACGCCGTCGTTATCATGAATATCAGCCAGTGTCCTTCCATACAGTTCGGAGCGATTTGACGCTACAATATTGTTCTTGCTGTCAACAAGGATCGTGTCAAAGGTTTCTTGGCTAAGGATCGTATTAAGCAGTCTCCCATTTACATTAATCACCAACACCCCTCGGTTTTCCTTACCTCCAAGGTCAACCCCTTTAACGACACTAAGATATTTCTTATGATCACGTTCATCCTCGATATAATCCCAGCGGTACAAACCAATATTGTCTATCGCTATTTGGTACCATTCCGTCTGCTTGATATCCTTCTCGGGAAAGATAAATTCCCAGTTATTGAGCATGGTCTCATTCTCACTATAAAAACGAATGTTTGATATTTCCTTGTACATTTGTATCGCCTGCCGCAAATCCGGATAATCCTGATACGCACGAACTACATCATACACAGTTTCATATTGATGATTCGACAAGGTTTTGAGTCGTTCATCATAAGACAATCGATAGGATAGATCATCCGCTACGTTCACTACCTCCATGGTCCGCTTCTTCACACGCTCTACATTCTGATAAGCCTGCTCAAGAGCATTGTCAAAGGCAAATCGCCTGAGCTCGCCTGTTAGGAAAATCCCCACGATAGATACAGGCACAAAGACAACGACAACAAAAGATAATATTAATTTATTGCGAATTTTCATATTATTTATGACCTGAATAAAAAAGGACATCATAGCAGCAGCCCGCTCCCGTCTTCCTGCAATAGCGACAAAAGAAGTAAACGTTTACAAATAAATTTATATGTGATTAGCGCTAGTTTCCCTTCCTTCTATCGGTAATAGCTCTATATGCCGCTTTACTTGATTATATATCAAGCATCCAATACCTGTAATAACCTAATGAAATGTGAAATAAGCCCGGCTCTCGCAGTTTTTTGCGAGTCCGGGCTTATTCCTTATTCAGTTCTGGAAATAAAGCATACCGTTATGCCTGTAAAGTTATCGTAAAGGACAACTGCTGCTGAGATCCTGCTGAAACCTCAACTACACCTTTAGACTCGCTAATATCTGCTCCCTCAACAGAAGCAATATCACCCATGCCATAAAGTTTCACAGCGAACGCCTTTCCGCTGCCTTCGGCTTGGAATGTAATGCGATTGCCTTCACGTGCTGCACTTACCACAAGGTCAGCTTCACCTTTCATATTCCTTACCGTTGTTACAGCTTCCTTTCCATCCTCGAGTGAGTACAAACCTAGCTTTACACCATCCGCAAAGTCATAGTCCGGCCGAGTATCAACACTACCAATTGCTATAAAGGAATTATCACGAACGAAGAGCGGTAAACTCATGAAATCATACTTTTCCTTCCGCCATGTTCCACCTTGAACTATCTCTCCGGAGAGTAGATGCGTCCAACGTCCGTGAGGTAAATAGTAGGTGACCTCACCTTTCTCGCTCAACACTGGCGCAACTAGAATAGAATCACCGAGCATATATTGGCGGTCCAGCAGTTCTACAGCCGGATCATCCGGGAATTCGAGCAGCATGACACGCATGCTTGGAACCCCTAGCTCGGACGCTTGAACCGCTGTATTGAACAGGTACGGCATCAGGCTGCATTTTAATTTTGTGAAGAATCGGGTAACGTCAACAGCTTCCTCATCGTATGCCCAAGGCACCCGATACGAGGTGCTTCCATGCAGACGGCTGTGACTGGACAGTAGTCCGAAGGCAAGCCAGCGTTTGAATACATGTGCTGGTGCGGTATTTTCGAACCCGCCGATATCATGGCTCCAGAAGCCAAATCCCCCAAGGCCGAGAGACAAACCTCCACGCAGACTTTCAGCCATAGATTCATAATCAGCGTAGCAGTCTCCGCCCCAGTGAACTGGGAATTGCTGTCCTCCCACCGTAGCTGAGCGTGCGAATACCGCTGCCTCATTCTTGCCGAACTTCTCTATCAGAACATCAAAGACCACTTTATTGTATAGCTGCGTATAGTAGTTGTGCATTTTATGAGGATCGGAACCATCGAAGTAAACCACATCCGTTGGGATGCGCTCGCCGAAGTCCGTCTTAAAGCTATCCACACCCATATCAGCCAGATCACGCAGATACCCTGCAAACCACTCGCAAGCCTCCGGATTAGTGAAGTCGACAAGTGCCATCCCTGGCTGCCACATATTCCACTGCCATACATCACCGTTTTCTTTTTTGACAAAGTAACCGTTAGCCACGCCTTCCTCAAACAGACGAGAGCGCTGGGCAATGTACGGATTAATCCATACGCAGATTTTTAGCCCCTTGTCTTTCAAACGCTGCAGCATGCCTTCTGGATCCGGGAATGTTTGAGCATCCCACTGAAAATCAGTCCATTGGAAACCCTTCATCCAGAAGCAGTCAAAGTGAAACACATGCAGCGGAATATCCCGTTCAATCATACCATCCACAAAAGAATTCACCGTTGCTTCATCATACTCGGTTGTAAATGAAGTCGATAGCCAGAGACCAAAAGTCCATGCTGGTGGAAGTGCTGGTTTACCCGTTAGGGACGTGTATTTCTCCAGTACGCCCTTCGGATCCGGGCCATCAATGATGAAATATTCCAACGATTCTCCGGAAACGCTAAACTGCACCTTTTTCACTTTCTCTGATGCAACTTCAAATGAAACCAGATCCGGCTGATTTACAAATACGCCGTACCCTTTATTCGTAATGTAAAACGGAATATTCTTGTACGCCTGCTCGGAGCTCGTGCCTCCGTCCGCGTTCCAAATATCTACGACCTGACCGTTCTTCACAAAAGGCGTGAAGCGTTCGCCTAGGCCATACACCCACTCACCAACACCGAGATCAAGCTCCTCACGCATATACGCTTTCCCACCGTCTTCAACGACATGAGCGATTGATTTTGGGCCGCTGCCCGTAATGCGTTCGTCTCCACGGTAGAAATGAACGGACCACTCTGGGCCTTTTCGGATGACGACACTCAAGTTGCCGCTGCGAAGCACAGCTTCTTGATCATTTTCTTCAATAATAACGTGATCGCCTTCGTTTTTGCTCAGCTCAAAAGCCGGTCCCCGATCTCTTACACCAGCATAATGGATAAGCTTAACACCGATCACTCCAGGAGCCGGGGATTTAAACTGTACCGTGATCAGCTGTGTGTTGATCATCATTCCTCTGTTTAAAATCGGCGTAGTCGAAGCGTATGCCGTTAAGGTATTTTCTTTCACAGTAAAATCATAAGCCTGCACTGCACCTGAAACAGAGAACCCTTCTCGAATCATCCAGTTGCCATCCGTGAATTTCATTTATAGCACCACCATTCAAGTAGTTTTAGCATTGATTTGTAAGCGTTATAATGTCATTATAATGATATAAAACATTTAAAACTAACAGTATTCGGTTTATTTATAGCACTATTATGATGCAAACGATAAGGATGCCTTTTTGAATAGGAGCTGGTAGAGGCGATGGATCAAAGTATACGTCTTTCTCTGAAAGAGCGACAAATGCATGGAGATGAAAGCTTTCCTTTCGGAGCCTACTGGTATGATTTTGCGCCGGGTGCGCATGTCGTAGATACTCACTGGCATAAAGAATGCGAGATATTCACAGTGCTGGACGGAGAGGTTCTATTCCAGATCGATACCGAATACATTTCGCTGAAAGCCGGGGACTCCTTATTTATTGACGGGGGTGACATTCATACAGGCCATGCCAAGGGAAGCCAGGGATGTCGCTTTTGTGCGTTGGTCTTTGATGCAGGAATGCTGACAAGTGCTAATTACGACCTCATTCAGGACCAACTTGTGCTGCCCTTTCAGGAACGGAAAGCTACCCTTCCGCGGTTGATTTCCCCTGAATATCATGGAGAGCTGTCCGCGCATATTTCAGAGATGATATCTCTCAGCACAACCCGTCCACCGGGATACGAAGCTGCGATTAAAGGGCATCTGTTTCTGATGCTGTCCAAGGCTGCTGCAGGTGGATTATTGTGCAACCGTAGCCGTACCGATTCTGCAGATATGTCACGGACTGAGCGGCTGAAAAAAGTGATTGCCTACATTCAAACTCACTACCCTCAACCGATCCGGCTTAGTGAGCTTGCTGATCTAATCCCGATGAGCGAAGGTCAGTTCTCCCGATTCTTCAAGTCTATGACCGGTCAGACGCCAGTCGATTATATGAATTCATACCGGGTTCGTCAGGCTGTGGAACTACTCCGCCAGCCAGAATACAAAATATCCGACATCGCCATGGATGTCGGTTTCGGACATATTAGTTATTTTGTTCGAGTATTTCGTAAATTTATGAATTGCACGCCGTCTGAGTTCCGTAAGAAATTATAAATTCGGAGAACAATTTTAAATTCATTAGCTACTCCATGCCCACTTTTAACTTTCTCTCTCCACACCTCCTCTCAAAAATGTTAAACTGGAATAAGATCAATTTTCAGTTCAGGGCCATCACATTTGGCCAGACAAGGAAATATCCGATATCGTAGGACTTTCCCATTATTAAGTTAATGCAAAAAGGTGCCGCTTAACTAAGCGCAGCACCTCTCAATAAATCAGTCTATGTTTAGTCTTCTACCTTTTGATACATACGGGAAAATGGACACGCTGGCAGTGAATTGTCACTGTCACGTAAAAAATATTGTTTCCACTCATAGTTGTCTTCCGCTCCATACAGCTTCAAATCTGGATGCGGGGGTACGGGATCATAGGCGCATAATCGTTTTCGAATCATCTGTTTGGTCTTCTCTGCCTGTAAAGTTGCTGCGTTGAAATTTTCCAAAACCCAACGTGGTGTAAAAGCCAGTACCATATAAGGAAAGCTTCTGCTCCGGCGCAGCTTATGTGCCGGTGTTCCACAATATACGAAATATGGCTCGCCATCATAACAGTACTCCCAAAGATGATCCGATGGGTCACTTGGTAGATGAGTTGGCCAGGGTTTACGATCCATCTCCGTTGTCCGGCTAAGAAGGGACCAGAATAATCGCTCGTAATACTCCACGCCGTCATTATGTTCAGGCTGGGTATCAGCTTGAATAAATACGACAAGTGATGTGTAAGAACCGATTGTTCTCGCATTCTCACCAAAACTGTGCAAAAGATAAGCTAATTTCTCCGCCGCATCTTTCTCTTCTGCATTTTGGACAAATCCGTACCTCAGATGATTTAAGACATACCCTTGAACTGCCGGAATACAAGGGAATCTTGATCCCCGGTCTGTCATCTTTAACGTCCATTTATGAATAGCGTCCAGCTGCCATTGTTTATGGTTCTCAGGTGCTTGTATGATATCATCAATCTTTAATGGCTTAAGCATGAGCAGCCCTCCTCTTCTTATCAGATTATAAAAACAAAGAAGAATGGGTGACTGTCCGGTGTCATTTTACAAAAATTTATAGTATATCTTGTTGTTTAGGTCTCTATATTCAGAATAACGTTTCATTAAACTCTTACTTTCTGCTATCTTAATTAGAGATACTTTATAGTCATTTAAATTGTTTAACTTATTTAACTTGTATATCTGGGCTACGCCCTTAATTACCATAGAGAGGAATTCTTCTACATTATGTCTAAACCCCTTTTAACAGAAAAGATTCAAACGGTCCCTGCTAAAAAGCCGAAACCATCATCGCCGCCCGTTCGCGTATTTGCACTAGGAGGTCTCGGAGAGATCGGCAAGAATATGTACGGCGTTGAATTCAGAAATGAAATTATTATTATTGATGCCGGTCTCAAGTTTCCGGACGCTGAGATGAGCGGCGTTGATTATATCATTCCAGATATCCGCTACCTCATTGAGAATAAAAACAAGATCAAAGGACTTTTCCTTACCCATGGTCACGAAGATCATATTGGAGCTATCCCCTATGTTCTGCGTCAGATTCAAATGCCGATTTACGGCGGACCTTTAACAATCGGTCTTGTACGTGCCAAGTTGGAAGAGCATCGTCTACTGGATCAAAGTGATTTGCGAGTTTTCCATGAAAGTGAAATGATATCTTTCAAACATCTTTCGGTCCATTTCTTCCGGACGACTCACAGTATTCCCGATGCTTACGGCATTGTAGTGGAAACACCTTACGGTCCAATTGTTCATACAGGTGACTTCAAATTTGATTTCACACCACAGGATCGACCTGCTGATTTGCACAAAATCATGAGCATCGGCCAACGAGGCGTTCTCGCGTTGCTGGCAGACAGCACAAATAGTGAGCGCGAAGGATTCACGCCTTCAGAGCGAACCGTGGGTGAATCTATATTAAAACAGTTTCAAGAGTGTCCTGGCCGGATTCTATTCGCCACCTTCGCCTCCAACGTTCATCGTCTGCAACAGGTTGTAGATGCTGCGATTCAGACCAATCGTAAGATTGCCATCGTTGGCCGGAGTATGGAAAAAGTATTCTTAATCGGACAAGAGCTAGGGTATATCCGTGTACCTGATGGAATGATCATTGACGTTAAGGCGGTTAATCGATACCGTGATGAGCAAGTACTCATAATATGCACAGGTAGTCAGGGAGAGCCCAATGCAGCACTCACCCGAATTGCTTCTGGAGCTCATCGTTCCATCCAGATCCATCCGGACGATACCGTGATCTTCTCATCTTCACCAATTCCAGGTAATACTCAGAATGTCAATCGCAGTATTGACTTATTGATGAAGGCTGGTGCAGAGGTACGCTACGGTTCCATTCTTGATATCCATACGTCAGGTCATGGTTGCCGGGAAGATTTGAAGTTAATGCTCAGCAGCTTGCGTCCCAAGTATTTCATGCCTATTCACGGCGAATATCGGATGATGCTCAATCACCGTCAACTGGCTATTCAAGTTGGAGTGAAAGAGAACAACATTTATCTGTTGAATATTGGGAACACCTTGTCCTTGTTCCGTAACGGAGCACGTAAAGGCCGCAACATCCCATCTGGAGATGTATATATCAACAATGGCGAGCTTCGCATGCATGAAAAAGAACTTCTGGAAGAACGTGTTCAGCTTGCGCATGACGGTGTAGTTATTGTCGCAATAACGGTTAACCCTGAAACTCGCAAGCTGCTGGCAGGGCCTGAGCTAATTACTCGCGGCTTTGTATATATGCAGGATTCTAAACCGTTGCTGCGCCGTGCCGAAGCTATGCTTCGTAAGCAGCTTAACAAGACTGGTGAGCAGCGGGAATTTGATCTAGCAGCATGGGAGCAAATTACAACCTCCTCATTGACCCGCTATTTCAAAAGAGAACTTGGACGCAGTCCATATATCATGCCTTCGATCATGGAAGTGTAAGAGCTAAATACAAGTAAAAAACACCATCGTCCCTTTAAAAGGCCGATGGTGTTTTTTTGTGAAAAATACATGGTGAAGTTCAATTCGCATTGGAATTCGCTAGTCTGTTAGCTCTCGGCCTTTCGTCTCCTTGCCTAGGAACATAACACCCAACGCACCAATCAATATCGTTATGAAGAACATTACAAATATAGCTTCAATACTCGTCCCATTTCCTTTCAGGATCCCAACCAAAATCGGCGCTATGACCCCGCCGATCCGTCCAAAGGATGTTGCGATTCCAACACCCGTGGAGCGAAGACGTGTCGGATACAATTCCGGACTATAGGCGTACAAGCCACCCCACGCACCCAGATTAAAGAAGGAAAGGCTAATGCCCGCAGCCAGCAACATAAAGGTGGATTCAGCATAGCCGAACCATACAGCACTTAGCGCTGTAAACACCAGATAAGTTATCAACACAAACTTACGCCCAAACTTCTCTATAAAATAAGCTGCTGTGAAATAGCCCGGCAATTGAGCGAGTGTCATAATTAGCACATACTGAAAGCTTTGGACCAAGCTAAATCCTTTGCCCACCATGACCGTTGGTAACCAGAGAAACATTCCGTAGTAAGAAAAAACAACTGTAAACCAAAGCAGCCATAGCATAATGGTCGTTTTACGATGCTCTATCGACCATACCGACTTGAGTCGCTGAATGAAGGTCAACTTAGGAGCTTTCTTCTGCTTTAGATAACGGGGAGAATCTTCAATGGCTCGGCGCAAGTACAGAGCATAAAACGCAGGCAGAGCTCCAATAACAAATGCCATCCTCCAACCGTATTCCGGAATAACAAAAAAGGCAATCAGTGCCGACAGAATCCATCCTACTGCCCAGAAGCTCTCAAGTAGAACGACAGCTCTTCCACGTTCTTCTACAGGCATACTCTCCGACACTAGGGTCGAGGCTACAGGAAGTTCTCCTCCCAACCCAACTCCAGCGATAAAACGGAAAACACACAGCATTGCAAAACCTCCCGCAAGCGCGGATAACCCGCTAGCCGCTGAAAAAATAAGCAACGTCCATAATAATATATTTTTCCTCCCATACTTATCCGCAAAAAAACCTGCAAGTGCTGCACCGAATACCATCCCAATGGAAGTCGTACTGGTCAACCATCCAACCTGCTGCGAACTAAGTGACCACTCTGATTTTAGGGCGGCTACAACAAATGAAATTATACCAACATCCATGGCATCAAACATCCAGCTTAGTCCCGCACTGAAGAGCAATTTACGCTTTTTGGGATCCTTCATCAATTGAGTACGGCTCAAGAATAGCCCTCCTTATTTCTCTATCTTTCTATATTTAGGTATAAGGGCACATCTGGTCAAGTAAATTATGACATTCTATGTTCCGGTTTCCTCATGGCTTCTTTGTTCTAGAGGTAGTGTCACTTTTATCATCGTTCCTTCGTTGGGCTTACTGAACACATCCACATGACCGTAGTGATTCTCGATCATCTTCTTACTAATCATAAATCCCAGGCCTGTCCCCTTTTCCTTCGTTGTATAAAAAGGCTCGCCAAGCCGGGATAATATCGCTTCAGGAATTCCGCATCCCTCATCAATAAACATGATGACAAGCTGGTTCTCACTACTGTATTCCATATGAATCATTAGCTTCCCGCCATCCGGCATAGATTCAACCGCATTCTTTATAAAGTTAATGAATACTTGCTTCATTTGATTTTCAACACAATACACATAAGCAGGACCAAGTTCTATTGTTGTTAAAATTTCCACATTGTTGAGGATTGCCTGTGTATTGAGCAGCGTAATAACCTGTTCAAGAAGAATTCGTATATCTTTCTTTTCGTATTTAATGCTTTGAGGCTTGGCTAATATCAGCAGTTCACCAAGTATCAGATCAATTCGTTCAATTTCAGAAGAGATAATGTCAAAATACTCCTCTTTACTTCCTAAGCCTGAACGCATAAGCTGAACAAAGCCCTTGATCGATGTCATCGGATTTCTAATTTCATGAGCAATACCCGCTGCAAGTTGTCCAGCCACTGAAAGCTTTTCCGATTGGATCATTAATTCTTCTGCGTAAGTGTCTGCTCTTTTCTGTGCGGTTAGATCGATCATATATACAACAAATCCAGCAAGTCTTCCATCGTCATTCTTTACACCCGACAAGGTACAAGAAACCCACAATGCATGGCCCAATTTATGAAGCAGTTTCAGTTCAGCTTGATATGTAGTTTGATCGCCCTCAAACAAATCGCTGAAATTATTATAAACTAACGAAGCATCGTCTGGATGAATCCACTCATGAATAGAATGGTACGTAAGGTCATCTTCTTGACACCCTAGTAATATACATATGGCGGGGTTAACCTTTATGATCTGTCCTTCGGAATCCACAAATACCGTTCCGATCGGTGCTCTTTCTATGGCCTGTACCATGATATGACTGCTCAGGCCTTGGTCAATTGACATTGTCTGATGCTCCCCCAATCCTTGCTGAACAATTATTGTTCATAACAATTCTAGGAATGGAATCTGTTCTCCTTCTATAGGCGGGCTATAGCCGAGCATTTTATCATAAACCGTCGTAAAATTTCTTCTATTCAACTTAATTGTCTACTTATACGGAAAGTACTTTTCAAATAAGTATGCTAATATCTGAATTGAAAGAAATTGGTTTTTTTTAACTTGAATAGGAGACTATTTTCGTTTATTGTGAAAGAAGCAAGCATATATTGAAAGTATAGGTATGACCGTTAACAAAGGAGTTTGCGAGTATGTATACGGAACAAAATATTTGGATCGTGCTTACGGGCACGGGAACCTGGTTCAGCAGGATGATCCAATGCTTTACAAATGCCCCGCTGAATCACGCATCTATCGCGTTTGATTCCGATCTGCATGAAGTTTACAGCTTTGGTCGTAAACAAGCGAACAACCCGTTCAATGGTGGACTAGTCCGCGAGAATCTGAGAGCCCCTTTCTTCTACACTTCAGATTGTGCTATCTACCGCTGTAGTGTAAGCTCAGAGGATTACCAACGTATGTACAACCTGGTTAAAGAAATGATGCGAGACCAAGATCGTTACAAGTATAACCTTCTTGGACTGCTCGGTATTTTATTTAGAGTTCACATTGATCGTGACAATGCCTATTTCTGTTCTCATTTCGTCGCCACTGTCTTTGAAAGAGCCGGACTTCATCCGGTTAATAAGCCGCCTCACCTCGTCACGCCAGAAGACTTCACTAATTCTACACATTTGAATGAAATCTATTGTGGGCCCCTTCACCGTTATTTAACGGATATGTTAAACTCATCGCTATCCTCCACCCCGGTCTTTCATCCTGTACCAGACGCGAAAGATAGAGGAAAGATATTTCGAATTGAAAACACAGGTTAGCTTAATAAAGTTGCATCATGCATTCATCATAGGTTCATGTTTAACAGGAGAAGTTGCTGATTAGGCTCTCTCCTGTTTTTCTTATATAAAAAAGCAGCTTAGCGCGAGCTAGCTGCTTCATTGATTTATATAAACAGTACACTTACCTCTTTATTTATGCCGATGGGGTTTGCTGATCCGGAATCGTGGATTCCAGTGCAGGTTGATCGGTCTCAGGCTGAATAGCCTCATTCCGTTTACGCTTTCGTCTCCGGTTCCAGTAAAGACCCAATAGAAGTAATGGAACAGCAATAATGAAAATGTACAGAGATACATTCTTCACCATACCCTCAGCTGCATTACCGTATAAGTAAAACAATATTCCTACTACATAAAATTTAGTTGCTCTGCCTATCGCAGCGTATCCCATCAATCGCCATAATGGAAAATTCAAACAGCCAGATAAAATCGTAAATACCTTAAACGGAATAGGTGTAAACGAGCCAACCAGTATGGCAGCCTCTCCGTTCTTTTGAAATCTGTCTGTAGCAGCATCGATCCACTCTTTTTTCAAGATTTTGTACAGTACCGATTTGCCCAAAAGTTTACCGATAAGATAACCGATCGGTGTGCCGAGCAAACAACCGATAAAACCTGTCGTAGCCAACCATAAAGCTGACGTTGGATGAAGCATGCTTAAAGATACTTGTAGAAAGAATGCAGGAATCGGAAAAATCACAGCATCCAAAAATGCATGAATAAACAATCCCCATGGACCAAACTTCATTAGAAAATCCATTACGTCCTGAAACATATCCCAACCCCTAAACATTTTCTCCAGTCCCCAGAAGACCCTTATTTAGAATTATATCACAATATGATGAATCAAAGCGCCTAACATCTCCAATACGCATGAATCAAGAGGACGCTACGCGTACGAATCATTCCTACGATCGCTCTTGCCCCCGAATTTCCTAACTATATTCATTGCAGAAGAAATTCGGGGACAAAGGCGAACGCTCTCGCTTCTCCGGAAACGCTTCGTCCTCTCCGCTCGAGAAGCTACGGAGTAAGAAAGAAAACTATCCTTCCAGCGTTTAGCCTAGTGAGTAAAATAAACAGACCGCCCAAGGATAATCCCTGAGCGGTCTACATACGAATAATCTTCTATTGGCTTGAACTACAATGTGCTGCGATGAGCGGAGTGCCGTGTAGGGCCAACAAATTCATTTAATTTGAATCCATTAGCGATAGCCTGAGTGATGAAAGCCTTAGCTTGTTCTACCGACTCTCTCACTGTAAGTCCTTTAGCCAGACCAGCTGTTACCGCAGCAGACGAAGTGCAGCCTGCTCCGTGAGTGTACGCCGTAACAACTGCATCCGCTTCAAACCACTCGAAGTTAGTACCATCATACAGCAGGTCCATCGCCTTGCCCTCTTGAAGTTTACCTCTGTCTTTAATCAGAACATTCTTAGCTCCCTTGCTGTGGATCACAGCTGCAGCTTCTTGCATTTGGTCTAGTGTTTTGATTGGGCCAGACTTCGCAAGCTGAGAAGCCTCGAATAAATTCGGCGTTACAAGATCCGCACGAGGCAGAAGGAATTCGATCATTGCTTCTGTATTTTCAGGCTGAAGCACTTCATCGGTGCCCTTACATACCATTACAGGATCAATAACAACCCGTTTCAAGTTGTAACGATCGATATATTGGGAGACAAGCTCTATAATTTCAACAGAACCCAGCATTCCCGTCTTCATCGCATCAAAACCGATGCCTTCAATCACCGTCTTAAGCTGAGATTCCACTACGTCCAGTGCTACCGGAAATACTTGGTGATTCCATGTTTTGGGCTCCATGCATACAATGGTTGTGAGTGCAGTCATACCATAAACATCGAATTCCTGAAATGTCTTCAAATCCGCTTGAATACCAGCGCCGCCACTCGTATCTGAACCGGCTACCGTCAATGCTTTTTTTATCGTCATGTCTATTGTCCCTTCATACGTAAAATTGATTCTATTATAAATATTTTTACGTTTGGAATCTATAATTACATGTTCAAAAAATAAAAGTACTTTTTAAACAACCCAATATGGAAGCGTTAGGCATCCTGATCTGTAAGAATCAACGGGCCATCCTTGGTAATCGCAAGCGTGTGCTCATATTGTGCGGACAGCTTCCCATCAATCGTTCTGGCAGTCCAACCATCAGCGTCGATCTTGACGCCATATTTACCGACATTTAGCATCGGCTCAATTGTTATAACCATGCCTTCCTTCAGACGAGGCCCGCGATGTGGAGGTCCATAATGAGGAACCTGTGGATCTTCGTGCATCTCCTGACCGATCGCATGACCTACAAATTGCCGTACTACCGATAAATTCTCCGATTCCGCATAGGATTGAATCGCATGTGAAATATCACCGATACGGTTGCCGATGACCGCCTGTTCAATACCGAGATAAAGTGCCTTTTTCGTTACATCCAACAGATGCTGCGCTTCTTCGGATATATTTCCGACAGCATATGACCATGCGGAATCCGCCAACCAGCCGTCCAATTTAACAACCATATCAATCGTTACGATATCCCCGTCCTTTAGAGGAACATCATTAGGAAAGCCATGACAAATAACATCGTTCACGGATGCACATGTCGCAAAAGGATATCCATGATACCCTTTTTGCTCTGGATGTGCCCCGTGCTCTGCAAGAAATTTCTCAACAAACCGATCGATTTCAAGTGTTGTAATTCCTGGCTTAATCATTCCGGCGATTTGCTTATGACATTCTGCTAACAGCTTTCCAGCCTCATTCATTTTTGCAATTTGTTCTGGTGTCTTGATGATAATCATCCCTGCACTCCCTATTCTCTTTGTTCTCGTACAAAAGTCTAAAAAGCCTTATAGGCCAAGTATGCTCTGAACAGGCACTTGCCTATCCTGAAACATCGGCCAATAAGGCTGGTTCACTAATAACAAGGTATTACCTGATATTAATATTCTACTCCTGTATGAGAGCAACCACAATAAGCACATAACTATAATAAATATTTCTTTATATCTATAATCCTATTTATTAGGACTCCAATTGCTTCTGTTCAGCCTGCGTCATCTCACTCTTATCCTTCGAGAGGATCCAACCGAGAACCGCAATCAAGACGAGCACTCCCCAGAATGTCAGTTTCCAGCCCGTGCTCTTCGGGAAGCTCTTCTCAAGCACTGCGATCTCAGGATGTGCAAGCGTGTATACGGCAAGTTTAATACCAACCCATCCGACAATCAGGAATGCCGCAGTTTCAAGACCAGGCTTACGCTCTAGTAATTTAACGAAATACGTAGCTGCGAAACGCATAATGATAAGACCAATAATACCACCGGCAAAAATAACGAGGAACTGTCCGCCGTCCATTCCACCGATTTGTGGCAACCCGGTTGCCGGCAAGGTCAATGCAAGTGCAACTGCTGCCAGAATTGCATCTACTGCAAACGCGATATCTGCAAGTTCTACTTTAAGTACGGTAACCCAGAATTTTTCTTCCTTTTTCTTAGCTTCTTTCATATGAACTTGCTTCTTAACAAACAATTGTTTTACGATGTGATTCACACTGATATAAAGCAAGTAGACAGCACCAATAGCTTGAACATACCAAACATCTGCCAAATACGAGATGATAAACAGGGAAGCAAATCGGAACACAAATGCACCAGCCAATCCGTAAAACAATGCCTTCTTCCGCTGTTTCTCGGGGAGATGCTTAACCATAATTGACATAACCAATGCATTATCGGCTGCAAGAATCCCCTCCAAACCGATTAACACCAATAAAACCCATGCGTACTCTAGCAACAATCCCGTATCCAATAGCATTCTTCCCTTCTCTTAATATGATCCGATCATTTCGATGAAAGGGAAAAAAAATACCCTTATCCCGATAGTCGGCGATAAAGGTATTTACCCATAGATTTATGAGATAAACGATACCTTTACCGTTAAACGGCAAAGGTCTCGCAAACAACTTTCGTTGCCAATAAAGCCGGAGACACGAATGTCACGTAATGACGACTTTACTGTAGAGCTACTCCCCTTTACTAATTAGGAGCATTATAACACGCCTTTGGTAAACATGCCAAGGGAAACCATACAAAATTTAAATATTTTTTAACGGTTCCTTCTCCTTCTAAGGACATAAAGCATTATACCTATAATCGTCACAACAACTATAAGGATGAGTGCTGCCAAAATTAGTCGCATCCCCCTGCTGTTATCCTCGGTGCTTCCGGTTTCAGGGTTTTGTATGGGTTCGCTAAGCTTGATCTGATCGGAAGGTGCATACCCTTTTCCAAGTGCAGCAAGCTCTTTGCCGGCATTCGATATAGGCTTTGTTCCCTCACACATTCCCGTCTAAAGCCGTTCGGGATCACCTCTATTTCTATGACGCTTGTGACCTTCCATTTGTTACCTTAATTTTCAAAATAATTAAACCTAGCCAAACAGACCGCCAGGATCATCTCCTGACGGTCTGTTGCCGGTTGTACGTATGGCACACCTTATTTATATTTCGGCAACCAATCACCATGAGCCTCGATAAGATCGTCGCAAAGCGACGTAATGTCATCTAACGAGAGCTCAGCTGATGTATGTGGATCAAGCATCGCAGCATGATAGATATGTTCCTTCTTGCCGGTAAGTGCCGCTTCAATCGTGAGCAGTTGGGTATTGATATTCGTCCGGTTCAGCGCTGCCAGCTGTGGAGGCAAGTCGCCCACATATGTTGGTGTAACGCCTGAAGAGTCTACCAGACACGGTACCTCGACACATGCTTCCTTCGGCAGATTCGTGATCAGACCCGTGTTCATGACATTACCACCGATTTTGAAAGGAACATTCGTCTCGATCGCCTCCATAATGTAGGACGCGTATTCTTTGGAGCGCGTATGCTCAATACTTTGGCTTTCAAACAATTTCCCGCGCATTTCCTTCCAGCCATTGATCTGATTCACACAACGACGTGGATATTCATCCAGCGGGATGTTGAACTTCTCGATCAATTCAGGATAGCTGCGCTTAATGAAATATGGATGGTACTCTGCGTTATGCTCCGAGGACTCAGTCACGTAGTAACCAAAGCGAAGCATCAGCTCAAAACGGACCATATCATGATGTTTCTCTTTTTGCTTCAGCGCTGCACGGCGTTTTATTTCCGGATACAGGTCGACTCCGTCTTTTTTCACTTCAAGCAGCCATGCCATATGGTTAATTCCAGCGATTTTGGATTCTACTCCTGTCTTATCCATGTCCAGCGCGTTAAACAGTTCGGACACGCAGTGCTGAACGCTGTGACACAGTCCCACGGTATTTACGCCACCAGCAGTATTCATTACATTCGTTAAAACCGCCATCGGATTCGTGTAATTGAGGAACAAGGCATCCGGACATACTTCCTGAATATCGCGAGCAAAATCAAGCATCACAGGGATCGTGCGCAGATTACGGAATATCCCTCCGATACCGACTGTATCTGCGATGGTTTGGCGTAAACCATATTTTTTAGGGATTTCAAAGTCTGTAATCGTACAAGGATCATATCCGCCGACCTGAATAGCATTAATGACATATTTAGCACCTTTCAGCGCTTCTTTCCGATCCGAATACGACTTAATAACACAGGTGCTGCCCAGCGTGCCTTTGATGCTGTTAAGCAAACGCTCTGAATCTTGAAGACGCTCCGAATCGATATCAAACAACGCAAGTTCAAAACCTTGCAATGCGGGTGTTGTCATGACGTCGCCGAGTACATTTTTAACAAATACAGTGCTGCCTGCACCAATAAACGTGATTTTAGACATGAATAATTCCTCCTAAGATTGTGGCCTAAAGCTTGAAATAACTATAACTTTTCTCTGGCCTAAAGAACATGGAGAAACCCAAGCATTACATGTCATAATCCCATTTATGAATCCGATTTCACGAAAGTATCTGGATATTTCACATAGAATAATATATTCATATGTCGTTCAATATTCTAGCAGTCTCCCCTATTATTCTTTATCGTAAAGATGGACCCGTTCCGACAAAAAATCTGCCAGATGAACGGCTTCGACAGAATCCTGAACTCCAGCACGTTCAATACCCCATTTCATTTGAAGCAGGCATCCCGGATTTGAGGTTATAACTACCTCTGCGTGTGTATCTTTCACATTATCCATCTTATGGTCTAGTAGATTCATCGACATCTCAGGCTGTGTCATATTGTAGATCCCTGCTGAGCCGCAGCAGACTTCCGCTCCCTGGAGTTCACAAAGACTAACAGCGCCGAGCTGTCCAATCAATTCCCGCGGCTGTCCCTGAACATGCATCACATTCCGCAGATGACAGGAATCCTGATAGGTCACCTTCAACGGAGGCTTCTTAGAGCCTTCATCATCTATAGTTGTAAGTGGACGACCGATATCTCTGAGCAACTCTGAAATATCCTTGACCTGCCCTGCGAATCGGATGGCCTGACTCCGCTGGTCCATATCAGCCGCTTCTTTCATTAAATGATCATATTCCTTCAGCAGCGCTCCACATCCTCCCGCGTTACTCGCGATATGGTCTACGCCCGCTTCCCGAAATGCAATAAGATTCTGAGCGGCCAAATCCCGCGCATCATCCATCTCTCCCGCATGAGCATGCAGCGCCCCGCAGCAACCTTGGCTTTCCGGTATCGCCACTTCGAAACCTGCCTGTCTAAGCAGACGGACTGTATTCACATTCGTCTCAGCAAACATTACATCCATAATGCAGCCGCGGAACATGCCAACCCGTGCCACCTTTTCGCCTACTGGTGGAATGATCAGTAAATCGAATCCAGAGAGACTTTTCTCTGTCCGAACAGGGAACCCCGCCTTTTTCCAAAGAGCTGTTAGGCCATCTCCGTGAACCGAAGGCAGTATTTGTTCCAGCTGTCTAAGATGCTCTGGGAACATCTTCATTGCGCCAGATGAACGGGCAAATTTCTGAAGTCCTGACTTCTGATAAAACTTCAGTGTCTTTCCCATAAACTTCAACCGGCCCTTATGTGGAAATATCCCTTGCAGAAACGTCTTTCGGACAAGCTTCACAGGTAGAGAATATGCCTTCTCTTTCGCAATTGCTTCGCGCGTCTGTTCGATAAGCTGCCCGTATTTCACGTCGGAAGGACATGCAGGCTCACAGGCACGACAGCCGAGACACAAATCCATCTGATGCTGAAAGCTTTCGTCTGGTTCCATAATCCCGTCTACGACCGCTTTCATGAGAGCAATCCGTCCTCGCGGTGAAGCCGCCTCAAGACCGGTCTCGAGAAATGTAGGACAGGCCATCTGACAAAAGCCACAGCGCATACAGTTGGTCAGCTGCTCTTCATCCAGCGTCAGCTTCATGCGCTGCGCAAGCGCACCGTGTGATCTTTCCATTCCAGTCATTCCCTTCATACTCCAGATAACTTAGGCTGATCCTGCACCACAATCCGTTTTCGCGTCTCGGCAAACATCTTACCGGGGTTCATAATACCGGCCGGGTCAATGGCATCCTTAATCCGTTTCATCATATCCAGCCCCGCTGCGCCAACCTTCCACTCCAGATATGGTGCTTTTACAATACCGACACCATGCTCGCCTGTAATCGTACCTCCCAGTGCGATGGCAACTTCAAATATTTCTGCAAAAGCTTGCTCTACCCGGTGAATCTCCTCTGGATTTCTTGCATCCGTCATCGCGGTGGGATGGAGATTTCCGTCTCCTGCATGACCAAACGTGCAGATCTGCACATTATATTTCTGAGCTATGCGCTGAACTTCAAGTACCATATCCGCGATCTTTGACCGCGGAACAGTCGCATCCTCAAGGATCGTTGTCGGACGAAGACGGGACAGTGCCGCGAGCGCGCTCCGCCTGGCCTCCATCACTTTAGCCCCTTCTTCCGGCGAAGCAGCGATCTTCATCTGTGTTGCTCCAGATTCATAACATATGGCTTCTATTCGTTTCAGATCGCGTTCTACGTCCTCTTCACTACCGTCCTGTTCAATCGCAAGCATGGCTTTTGCGTGTACCGGAAGACCAATCTTCGCAAAATCCTCTACGACCTGAAGTGTTGGTTGATCCATGAATTCCAAGGTGCACGGAAAAATATGATTAGCAATAATATTCGACACTGTACGTGCCGCCGCATAAATATCATCATACATGGCAACCATCGCTCGTCGATAAGGCGGCTTCGGAATCAGCTTTACCGTGGCCTCCGTCAATATGGCCAGCGTGCCTCCTGATCCGACAAGCAGCCTTGTCAGATCATAACCAGCTGCATCTTTGACAAGCTTCCCACCTGTTCGCATAATACTTCCATCCGGCAATACAGCTTCCAAGCCCAGCACATAGTCCTTCGTAGTCCCATACTTCAGCCCGCGTAAACCACCCGCTCCAAGTGCAATATTCCCCCCCATGGTACAGATGATCATGCTGCTCGGATCTGGTGGGTAGAACAAACCTGCACGTTCCACCGTTTGATGGAATTGCTTCGTATTCAGCCCTGTCTGAAAGGTAGCGGTCAGATTGTCCCTATCAATCTCAAGCAGCTTATTCATTCGAGTCATAACGACGATGAGGCCACCTTGAAGTGGGACTGTCCCTCCGCACAGATTACTTCCAGCGCCCCTTCCAACAATCGGAATCTGATTGGCGGCACATATTTTCACAATATCGGAAACTTCCTGCGTACTTGCTGGAAAAATAACACCATCAGGCATCGACTGATATAGAGGCGTAGCATCATAGCTATAAGAGACGAGACTTTCGGCGTCGTCTTTCAACCATTTTTCACCCACTACAGCAGCTAATTGTTCCCGTACAGGTTGCTTTAACAAGATTATTCACCCTCTCTTTCGTGAAACTTCCCGAGCTTCTCCTAGCTTCCTTTATGGAAAAGCCAGTTTCCCCATCACTGTTGGGCGCTGTGCACCTGTCGCGGCAGGTAAATTATTCGGGATACCATGCATGAAGTCGTTACCAAGCACTGCAAAAATTACAGCTTCCTTCGCATCATCATGAAAACCAAGCTGTGCCGAGGTCATGATCTTCTGCTCTGGCAGCATCGCGGCGAGAATCCGAAGCAGCTCAGCATTATGGGCCCCGCCGCCGGAAACGATAACTTCCTGAATCTCACATACCGGAAACACATATCTTTTGTAGCTATCTACGATGGAATGAGCAGTAAAGGCTGTGGCAGTCGCTACCGTATCCGCGTCAGATAGATTGCGCACTCTAGCCTTCTCCAAGTACCAAGCCGCATACGCTTTTCCGAACAACTCCCTGCCTGTCGACTTGGGAGGCACCGTTTGAAAATAGACATGTGACATCATTTCGGCAACCAATCCTTCATCGGCCTTTCCCTGAGCTGCCCATCGTCCTCCCTCGTCATATGTCAGACGCCCTTCTGACAAGACCTGGACCGTTTCATCCATCACCATATTTCCTGGTCCGGTGTCAAAAGCGAGAACTTCAGTAGCGTCTGCACCTGCAGGAATGGCCGAGCAGTTCCCAATCCCGCCTATATTTTGAAGCAGCCTTCCTATATGCTCATGACGAAATAGAATAAAATCACCATATGGAGCTAGCGGTGCACCTTGTCCACCAACAGCCATATCTGCAGTCCTGAAATCACCCACGACCATTTTTCCCGTATGCTTGGCGATAACTGAAAGATCTCCGATTTGAAGTGAAGAAGGAACAGAATACGGATTCCCAGCTTCCCCTTCAGGGATATGCCATATCGTTTGTCCGTGGGAACTGATGAAATGAATATCATCCATCGAAAGACCCGCTTCTCTAACAGCCTCAGTAGCCGCGTCAGCGAAACGTGCTCCCAAATAGGCATTCATGCTGCATACTCCGCTACTACTGGAATGCCCTTCGCTGCACAGTTCTTTCAATTTCCCTCTAATCGAGGAATCATAAGGTATATTGTAGTAGTGGAGAAGTTCCACCTGTGACTGCAATCCGCTGCCGGTAATCCTTACGACCGCTGCATCAATCCCATCAAGCGAGGTCCCTGACATGAGTCCTACGACGATAACCGGCGTATTATTCTCCGGGCTGAACTGTATCATGGATGTCCCTCCCTACATAAATGATATCGCTTTCAAAAAGGCAAGATTGTGTTTATTATAGAGTGTATGAAATAATATTTCAATTGATTATTATATTTTTAAAATTTTATTTTACATGATTTTGTTTATATCCTATACTAAAAATGGAAAGTGAAGTGATAAGCGATGGAATTATTTATAGGTGTTGATGGAGGCGGTACAAAAACAGAAGCAGTTGTCATAAACAATCGTGGTAAGGTATTGTCTCGATATTCTGGCAGCTCCACCAATCCGTATGTTGTCACTTTTGATGGAGCTATGCTGGAGCTCATGAGTGTGCTAGATAAAGTCATCAAACCACTCGCCTCACCCATACCCGAAGCTACAATCAAAAGCATTTGTCTAGGTATGTCAGGAGTGAACACCACGGAAGAGAAAGACAATGTCATCTCCTCTCTACGTGCTTATCAGGAACAACGTGGTCTTTCATTCCCGATTTCTATGACGAACGAAGCCATCATATCATTAATGGCATCCTTGGGACGCGAATATGGCATTCTCGTCATTTCAGGTACCGGATCAAATACGTATGGAATTACGAAAAAAGGGGAGCAATATCGCGTCGGCGGTTGGGGACATATTCTCGGCGATGAAGGAAGCGGTTACCAGATTGGACTTCTTAGCCTAAAGACTGTTATCAAAAGCCTGGAAGGCATGCTGCCTCCTACCTCAATGACGAAGCGTATTACAGATGCCTATGATTTTGAACATATCTCAGAACTGAAAGCTTATGTCTATAAATCTTCCATAGGAAGAAGTGATATTGCAGCATTTGCCCGTTATTGTGTGGAAGCCGCGAAAGACGGTGATGTTGTGGCCCATAATATTTTACGGGATCAAGCGAGAGAACTTGCAGAGACGACAATCGCACTGATTGGGCGGCACCCCGAGCTTAGAGAGACAGAAGTGGTGTGCACAGGATCGATCTTCAAACACTCCGCCGTATTCCAAGATTGTTTCCGAGAATTTCTGTTAAGCCGCTTTCCAGACTTGTCATTTCCTCTGGGAAGGAAAGATCTTAATCCAGCCGATGGCGCAGCTTTATTAGCTAGAAAACGATACGCAGTCGATAATTAGTGGTCTAAAGGTATCCTTACTTCGTTATTCCCTCAAAAAAAGAGCATCACATAGACTAAAATGAATAGCTGTTATAGCTTCATCCTGGACTATGGGTGCTCTGTTAGATATTTTTTTATAAACCAACCTGCTCTTCACTCCACAACCATAATCGTTTCGCAAGCTGGGGATCGGCAGCTCGTGCCGAAGTCTTTGCTGGTTTACACTTGATATAATATTCTCCTGTCACCGTCTCCACCTCTGGGCTTGACGCTAAATAAATGGCTGTACGTGCGCCTTCCAGCGGAGTTTGGAAAAAGGGGCTCAGCAGCCTATAAACATTCTTCCCGAATCCACTCTTCCTGTCCACTCCCAAGCTCGTACGCACCGCCCCCGGATGAACCGCATTTACCGTCACCGGACTGTTGTTTAACCTCGTAGCAAGTTCCTTCGTAAATAGAATGTTAGCCAGCTTCGACTGCGCATATCCTTTTGCCACATTAAATCTTCTTGTTAACTGAGGATCTTCAAAATAAATACGACCTACTTTATGTGCCCCAGACGATAAATTCACGATTCGGCCTTGCCGTGCATGAAACAAAAGTTCCAGCAGTTCATGAGTGAGTAAAAAATGTCCTAAATGATTCACGCCCATCATCGCTTCAAATCCATCAGCTGTCGTCTCCCGTTTCACCGTAACAACGCCTGCATTATTCAAGAGTACGTCCAGACTGCCGTATTTCTCTTTAAAAGCCACAGCAAAGCTTCTTATGCTGGCCAGGGAGCCGAGATCACAGTTCATCAGCTCAATATCCGTGCTCCCGCTTTCTTTTCTTGCCTGCTCCAAGGCAGTTTCTCCTCTTGCCTGATTACGACAAAGCATAATGACATGAGCACCAAGACGGGCCAGTTCTATCGTTGAAGCAAGACCCATACCGGAGTTCGCACCTGTTACAATGACGATCTTTCCTGACATATCGTTCATCTTGCTAGCCTCCTTTATCCTCTATGTTAAACTAAACGGCTGTAGATAAGAATGAAAGTCTGTGCTGCCAAACCATCGTCGTATTCGAAATCTAAAACGAGCTCTGCCATTTCAATAAGAACTGGCAAAGCTCGTTGACATTTTCGATCCATCCGGTTGTTAAAACTAAACTCCAGCTTCATTTAATGCAAGAATAATAGCTGTCAGACCAAAACATAGATTCAGCAGGCAAAGAAAGATAAGCGTCTGCTTCTGATTTAGCCCTGTCGCAAGCAGTCTGTAATGCGCCTGAGACGCATCTGCTTGATAAATCGGCTTCGACTGGCGTAGTCTACGGAAGACTACGATAATGTTGTCGAAAATCGGTACCCCTAGAGCAAAGATCGGAACGATCAAAGAGACAAGCGTAGCTCCCTTAAAGGCTCCATCTAACGCGATGATCCCCAGGATAAAACCAAGGAATGTCGCTCCTGCATCTCCCATGAACACTCTAGCTGGTGGTTTGTTATAACGCAGATATCCAAGCGCCGCACCTACCAAGATAACAGCAAGAAGTGCAGAGTCCCCTCTTCCGAGCGTCAAAGCAACAACGAAGAGCGTTCCTCCTGAAATAGCAGAGAGTCCTCCAGCCAGGCCATCGATACCGTCTGAGAAATTAATGACCGTGGTAACACCGAATATCCACATAATCGTTAGAAGCAGCTGCAACCATTCCGGTAAGTTAATATATTGACCATTAAATGGATTATTAAATCCTTCAAACGCAATACCTGAACTGTACACAATAATAGCGGCGAACACTTGAACGATCAGTTTCGGCAGTGAAGCTAGTTCCTTACCGTGTGTTTTGTACCAATCATCCACAAGGCCAATTCCTAAGATGAGCACACTGCCAAGAAAAATCCCGACAGTTTCCTTCGTTATAGAACCGATAAACAGAAAATATGAAATAAAAAACCCGAGAAAAATGGCGATGCCTGCGGTAAGTGGAATAGGTTCGCGATGAATTTTCCTTTCACTGTCAGGTCTCGGCTTATCCACAAAATCGATCTTAATTGCAAGCTTCCGAAAAGGTGGAATAAGCAGTAACACGAGCACAATAGAAACGACAAATGCTGCTACAAAAAGCATAATTCCCTCCCAGAACTGAATGAAATATGGAGAATCTTGCAATCACAGTATATGTCTTTCTACGTAATCTAGCAATATATCAAAGTACATATGCCAAAATAATATAAAAGTAGACACCAAAAAAAAGGGGCCTCCATCAGCCCCTTCCGAACTTGCGCTATGATTTGCTTTTGTTAACCGCAAGTCCGATGATCATAACAATAAGTGCCAGCAAAGCAATCAGCTGATCGATAGTCATAGCCGCCGCCTCCCTTGAAAGCAGAATGGCTCTTTCGCGGCTCTCTCTCCCAACATGTACTGCTTTACTCACGTTTCCCCATTAACAATATATGTGGGTATCATAGGTATTATGATCAGCAATTCACATCAAAAAGACTGTCCACCAGAAGTTGGAGGACAGTCCTATGATTATAAGCTTATTATTCCGTTACAAGGTCATGCACCAGCACAGGAGCTTCTGCATGATCTGAGATACGGATGCTTGCATACAGTTTTTCTTTTACGTCTTCCACGTTTTCACGGTTGGCATGAATCGTTATCAGGGAATCACCCTTTTTCACCGTATCGCCAATCTTCTTATTCAACATCAGACCGACGGCCAGATCGATCTCAGACTCCTTCGTAGCACGTCCCGCTCCAAGCAGCATGGCGGCTGTTCCGATTTCATCAGCAACGAGCTCGGCAACCACTCCGTCTTCACGTGCTGGCAACTCGATTTTATACTTCGCCTGAGGCAGTTTTTCAGGATTATCCACAACCGATGCGTCTCCGCCCTGATTCGCAATGAACTCCTTAAACTTCTCCAAAGCCTTTCCATTGCGCATAACTTCTTTCAACATCTCTTCTGCTTCTTCTAGCGATTTTGCTTTATTCGCCAAGAATACCATTTGTCTTCCAAGTGCAAGACACAACTCTTCCAAGTCCTTCGGTCCTTCACCACGAAGCGTATCAATGGCTTCCTTCACTTCAAGGGAGTTACCGATTGCTTCACCAAGTGGCTGGCTCATGTCCGAAATAACCGCCATGGTCTTACGGCCAACATTGTTACCGATGCTAACCATTGCATGTGCCAGTTCCTTCGCATCTTCCACGGTTTTCATAAATGCGCCTGCACCTGTCTTAACGTCAAGTACGATAGCATCCGAGCCGGCAGCAATCTTCTTACTCATGATAGAGCTTGCGATCAGCGGGATTGAATCTACGGTAGCCGTAACGTCGCGAAGTGCGTACAGCTTCTTGTCAGCAGGTGTCAGGTTGCCAGTCTGCCCAATCACTGCAATCTTATGTTTATTCACAAGGTTAACAAACTCATCTTTGCTGATTTCCACATGAAATCCTGCAATGGATTCCAGCTTATCGATCGTTCCGCCTGTGTGACCAAGACCTCGTCCAGACATCTTCGCCACCGGAATATCTAGAGCAGCTACAAGTGGAGCGAGCACGAGTGTCGTAGTATCACCAACACCACCCGTAGAGTGTTTATCGACCTTAACGCCTTCGATAGCAGACAAGTCGATCGTTTCACCGGAATTAACCATAGCCATCGTAAGATCTGCACGTTCACGATCCGTCATGTCTTTGAAAAAGATGGCCATACTCATTGCGCTGACCTGATAATCAGGAATATCACCTTTTGTGTATCCATCAATAAAGAAATTGATTTCTTCTGTCGTCAATTCCTTCCCGTCACGCTTCTTCGCAATCAAATCAACCATTCTCATCGCACATGCTCCTCACTGTTTGTTCATTGTTGAATAAGAGGGATAATTCCAGTAAACTTCAGCGTTATATTGAAATCGCTGTATCCAAAGCTACTTCCATCATGTCGTTAAAGGACGTTTGACGCTCTTCAGAAGTCGTTTCTTCCCCTGTCAGGAGATGGTCACTCACTGTCAGAATCGTCAATGCTCTTACACCTTTTCTAGCTGCAATCGTATAAAGAGCCGTTGTTTCCATCTCTACGCCCAAAACACCATGTTCCATCAGTCTCTGAACAGCTGATTTATCTTCACGATAAAATACATCAGAAGTAAATATGTTACCTACATGCAGGTTCAAGCCTTTTTCTACACCCCGATCATAAGCTGCCTTGAGCAGTGGGAAGCTTGCGATTGGTGAGAAATCATATCCAAGGAAATGGTGACGGTTCATGGCAGAGTCCGTACAAGCCGCCTGTGCCAAAATCACATCACGAACATGTACATGCTCCTGCATCGCGCCGCATGTACCCACACGGAACAGATTTTTCACACCATACTCAGATATCAACTCATTGACATAAATACCGATTGAAGGAACACCCATTCCCGATCCCTGAACAGAGATTCGCTTTCCTTTATATGTTCCTGTAAAGCCATACATGCCCCTTACTTCGTTATAGCAAATAACGTCTTCTAGGTAGGTATCCGCAATAAATTTGGCACGAAGCGGATCTCCTGGCAACAGTATCGATTCAGCAATATCCCCTGGTTTCGCTCCAATATGTGTACTCATGATTCATTCCCCCACATTCTGATATTATTTCAGATCACTTAAAAAGCTCGTACCATACTTAGGTAATGTCACACCAAAGTTGTCGGCTACGGTTGCTCCTATATCAGCAAATGTCTTCCGAACAGGCAGCTCCCTACCTTCATCAAAGCGTGGTGAATATATAAGAAGAGGTACATATTCACGAGTGTGGTCCGTTCCTTTATAAGTAGGATCATTACCATGATCTGCAGTGATGATCAGCAGGTCATCCTCAGTCATTTTAGCAAATACCTCAGGTAAACGTGCATCATATTCCTCCAAGGCTTGACCGTATCCTTTCGGGTTACGACGATGTCCGTAAACAGCATCGAAATCAACAAGATTCAGAAAGCTTAGACCTTTAAACGATTTGTCCATCGTCTCAATAAGCTTGTCCATACCGTCCATATTGGACACGGTTCGAATTCCTTCGGTAATTCCTTCACCATCATAAATATCGAAGATCTTGCCGAGTGCAATGACATCGAGCCCAGCGTCTTTCAGTTCATTCATCGTTGTTCGCCCAAATGGCTTCAAGGCATAGTCGTGACGATTCGCCGTACGCTTAAACTGTCCTACTTCGCCTACGAAAGGACGAGCGATGATACGACCTAGCATATAAGGATCTTCAAGGGTGATCTTACGACAAAATTCACAGATTTCATAAAGCTCTTTCAAAGGCACAACATCTTCGTGTGCAGCAATTTGAAGGACCGAATCTGCAGAAGTGTACACAATGAGCGCACCTGTCTTTACATGCTCTTCACCAAGCTCCTCAATGATCTCTGTACCACTGGCCGGCTTGTTACCTATTACCTTCCGCCCTGTCTTCTCTTCAATACGGGTAATGAGCTCATCTGGGAAGCCCTCCGGGAACACCCGGAAGGGCGTATCAATATATAGCCCCATGATCTCCCAATGACCTGTCATCGTATCTTTACCATTAGATGCTTCCTGCATTTTCGTAAAGTAAGCACGTGGTTTCTCAGCAACGGGCACACCTTCAATTTCACGGATATTAGATAAGCCCAGTGCAGACATATTAGGCATGTTCAAACCGCCGCATTCTCGAGCGATATGTCCAAGCGTATCACTTCCTATATCATCAAAAGCAGCTGCATCCGGCGCTTCGCCGATACCTACGGAGTCTAGCACGATCAGGTGAATCCGTTTAAACTGTTCCATGTTCTCGTCCCCCGTCTTAATAGATTACGTCTCTCACATACTCCCTGTTCATCTGCTGCAGGAGCATTCTTGTTACAGGAACAATCCTGCAATGGTCGCAGACAGTACACTGACCAAGGTTGCACCATACAGCAATTTAAGTCCAAAACGAGCTACCACGTTTCCTTGCTTCTCATTCAAGCCTTTCACCGCACCCGATATGATACCGATTGAGGAGAAGTTCGCGAATGATACAAGGAATACAGACACGATACCAATTGTACGATCAGACATCTCTTTATAGTTAGCCAGATCCAGCATGGCAACAAACTCGTTGGATACAAGCTTCGTAGCCATAATACTACCAGCATCAACCGCTTCTTTCCAAGGTACACCCATAACAAAGGCGAATGGAGCAAAGATAAACCCGAGCATTTGTTGGAATGAAATTCCGAATATCGCATCGAAAATTCCATTGATCAACGCGATCAAAGCTACGAAACCAAGTAGCATTGCAGCAACTGTAATGGCTACCTTGAATCCGTCCATAATGTATTCTCCAAGCATTTCGAAGAAAGACTGCTTCTCTTCTTCTTGAACTTCAAGAATATCCTCTTCCGCCGGAACCGTGTACGGATTCACGATGGATGCGATGATAAATCCACCAAACAGGTTAAGCACAAGTGCTGTTACAACATATCTCGGCTCAATCATCGTCATATATGCACCGACGATGGACATCGAGACCGTAGACATCGCAGAAGCACATAAGGTGTACATCCGGTGTTTTGGAATAAGCGCGATCTGCTTCTTTACAGATATGAAAACTTCAGATTGTCCCAAAATAGCGGATGCAACTGCGTTATACGATTCAAGCTTACCCATACCATTTATTTTACTCAGTACAATCCCAATATATCTCACAATAATTGGGAGTACTTTGATGTACTGTAGAATCCCAATCAATGCGGAAATGAACACAATCGGAAGCAGTACGGTCAAGAAAAACGGTCCTGCTCCTTCATTTGCTATGCCGCCAAATACAAATTCAATACCTTCTCCAGCATAAGCTAAGAGGGATTCAAATGTAGTTGCTATCCCTTTAACCAGGAATTCACCAATCGTGGTGTTTAGCAGCGCGAAGCACAGAATCATCTGTAGCACAATCATAATGAGAATCGGACGGTAACGAATGTTACGCTTGTCATTACTGATTAGATACGCCATTCCGAATACAACAAGTAAACCCAATATCGCGATTAAATATTTCATGTTATGTTCCCCCGCTGATGAGCAATTTTGAAATTCACAAGCTATTTGTTATGACCTAATTCATGCTCGCCTACATTGCATCTTTTGTACAACTATTCAACGGTCGATACTTTATCCATATCTTCCGCTTGAAAAGCCCCTGGTAACAACTGAGCCATTGTCCATTCTTGCGTGTTACCATGTAGATTCGTTAAATAAATCTTGGTCTCATGATCGCAAAATTCGGCAAGCACCTGTCGGCAAGCACCACACGGAGAGACTGGTCCTTCCGTGTCTGCTACCACTGCAATGGCATCGATTTTTTGATGCCCCTCGGATACCGCTTTGAAAATCGCAGTACGTTCAGCACAGTTGGTAAGCCCATAAGACGCGTTCTCAATATTACATCCCCGGTACACCTTTCCCCCTGTACGAATTGCAGCTCCAACCTGAAACTTGGAATAAGGAACGTATGCCTGCTTCCTCGCTTCGATTGCTTCTTGAATCAACTCGTCTTTCATTGCTAGTCCTCCTTCTACAGTTGGATTAATAAGATGATGTTGATTGTCCACCTTCCATGATTTTCACACCTGAACTTGCGCCAATTCGGTTAGCTCCTGCTTCAACCATGGCATTCATGTCTTCCAGACTACGAACTCCGCCAGAAGCCTTCACACCAGTTTTATCCCCGACTGTCTTACGCATCAGTGCTACATCTGCTGGGGTTGCTCCGCCAGTTGAGAAGCCTGTTGATGTTTTAACAAAATCAGCACCTGCTTTTACAGATAGTTCACATGCGCGAACTTTCTCTTCATCGCTGAGCAAGCATGTCTCAATAATGACCTTTACCAGCGCCTTACCAGCAGCAGCATCAACAACCGCTTTAATATCATTGAATACCAATTCATCATTATTATCTTTCAACGCACCAATATTAATAACCATATCCACTTCGGTAGCTCCGTTTGCGATAGCATCCTTGGTTTCAAAAGCTTTAACTGCTGATGTCGTTGCTCCCAGAGGAAAACCAATTACAGTGCAGACTTTAACGGGTGTACCTGCAAGCTGTTCTGCCGCATAAGAAACCCAAGTTGGATTAATACATACCGATGCAAATTCATACTTCTTAGCTTCTTCAATCAGCTTCGTAATTTCCTGTTTAACTGCATCTGCTTTTAGAATCGTGTGATCTATCATTTTTGCCATACTCATTAGTTCAACACTCCTTAATTTGTCCTTATTAAAAGCGCTATCATTCGATTAATATCAATTTATCGGGAACATCATATCATAGCCTTGAACATATGTAAAACAGTTGTTGAAATTTTGTTCAAAGACGTTTTATGTCAATGACACTCCTCATTGTTAGCTATAAGAGTATTTATCATTCATGAATAATTTTGGGATCTAAAACTTCTTATATTAACGACTTTACCCTAGTGGTTAAAATATAAACATTTCTCCATAAACGCAAAAAAGACATCTCTTGATATCGCGGCAATTTCCAAAGATGACTTCTTCATCTTCAATAACTTCCGCTCAGAGCTGTCTAATATGCTACTCTAATGATACATATTTCACCTGATAAATAATTAATCTAATAATGCTTGGGCCGTAAACTGATCGGTCACCAATACATTGGCATATCTTCCAATCAATGCAGCCTTAATCGCATCGATCTTTCGCTGTCCTCCTGCGACTAAAATCGATTTATCCTTGTGTTTAAGATCTTCAAGATCGATGCCGATGGTGCGGTTATTGATATCCTCACTGCATATATTTCCTTGTGCATCGAAAAATCGGGAACAAATATCTCCAGCACCCTGCTGCTGAAGAAGCTTCTGCTCATCACTGCTTAGATACCCAAGACGGAACAGAAGCGAATCCTCTTTCACGGTTCCTACAGTGAATACAGCGATATTGGCCTGCTTGCCCAATTGGATGATGCGCTGAATATGCCGGTCTTTCTCAACCATCTCTTTAACGACAACACTGTCAAAAATAACGGGGAGCGGCAAATATCTCGCTATGGTTTGATATGCATCAGCAAACAAATTTACAATCTCTGCAGCATAGGTATTTACATGCGAGTGACTTACGCCGCCCTTGAGCTGAACTACTTCGACGCCTTTAACCGACTTGGATTGAAGCTGCAGTGCGACAGCATGCATCGTCGTGCCCCATGTCACGCCGATAATATCTGCATCCTGTACGGTTTCATGGAGATATTCTGCTGTTTTTTTGCTGATATGCTTCTGAATTTCACTGTATTCGTTGATGGGACTGTAGCACACTAAGACTCGATCCAAGTTGTAACGCTGCTTGATTCGTTCGCCTAAAGCATCATGGTCTTCGAGCGGATCCACAATACTTATTCGAACATATCCCTGTTCTTTCGCATGCTGAAGTAACCGGGAAACCGTAGGCCGGGAAACACCGAGTTTTGTTGCAATATCCTGTTGACTGTAATCGAGCATATAATATAATCTTGAAACTTCAATACTTAGACGTTGTTTGTCATTATCCATGATCCAACCTACTTTATATCGTAATCATCCATCAATAAGAATTGAGAATTGGATACATTATACAAGAAGGAGTTATTTTATGAAAACAGAAAAAGAAAAAATGTTACACGGTGAACTGTATAATGCTGCTGACACTGAATTAGTAAATGATAGATTGAATGCACGAAAATTAACGAGGCTATACAATCAAACACTAGAAACTGCCGAGATCCAAAGAGCTGCACTATTAAAGGAACTGTTCGGTTCTACTGGGCAGCACCTATATGTTGAACCTACATTTCGCTGCGATTATGGATACAACATACATGTAGGAGAGAACTTCTATGCCAACTTTGATTGTGTATTTTTAGATGTTTGTGAAATCCGAATCGGAGATAACTGCTTTATCGCACCGGGGGTACATATCTACACAGCAACCCATCCACTGGATCCGTCTGAAAGAACATCCGGAGTAGAATTCGGAAAACCCGTAACGATTGGTCACAATGTATGGATTGGCGGTAGAGCCGTTATAAACCCTGGAGTAACCATTGGTAACAATGTTGTTATCGCCTCTGGTGCTGTCGTAACCAAGGATGTACCTGATGATGTCGTAGTCGGCGGAAATCCCGCTAAAATAATTAAAAAAATCGAAGTATAACCTCCCCTCATCCAAAAGTATTATTTTTGTATTGCACATTTTATAAAGCCGTGTTATCCTAATAATCTTTCCTATAGATTTGGAATATGTTTATAACTTTGTGTATACATAAATTTTCGTCTACGGTTTATCCACAATTCCAGCAATAAACCTCTAGTTATTCCTTGGAATTCTCATAAATTGGAGGTTTATTTGCTGTTTCAAATAGAGTTATCCCAAATCTGTTCACAAGCTCTGTATAACTTCATAAAAGTCAATCATTTTTTTCATTGCAGAACGTCTAATCTGTTCATAACTTTATGGAAATTTCGCATTTTGAAAACAGTTATGCACATATCCACCTTGCCCGTTCTTTGTCATATGTAAATTGCAACCGGAAATCATACAGGTGATCTCCGGTATTCAGGCATATTTGTTTCATCGTGATCTAGACAATCAGCTCTTCCGTATTCCCCTGAGTCATTAATTCCACCCATGCAATATACAAGCCTAACAAAGCTGTAATAACTACGAGAAGTGCGGTGTAGAAGGATATTACCTTCAATTTAGAGGTCGATGGCCTTCTATCGTTGCTAATTGACTTTACCTTAACTTTGCTCAAGTGATCATCCTCCTTCTAAGCAGGCCCTGTATCATACTATGATTATCTATTGGTTATGTTTACTAAATTGTATACTGTCCCATTCATCCACATGTGAATAAAAAAACACGCTGGATTTATTATTCCAGCGTGTATTCCTATGGATAACCTCCAAACTACTCACAATCAGGGGATAACCTGTGTATGAAACCGTTTGAAACTGTTACTTTCTTCCGTAATCCGCCTTAATTTCTCCCCAGCTCTTGGTCTGCCACTTCAACACCTTATTTTCATACGTATTCGTTCGAAGCCAATGTTCTGCACGATCTACCAAATCCCATATTTCCTTCGTTGAAGCATCCCGTACAAGAGTGGAGACCACCTTCTTCTCTCTTACCCATTTCAAAGCGTTCATTGAATCACTATATACGGTCTTTGTGCTGCCGATCTTTTTGAGATGAGCAAGCGCATGAACAATGGCGAGAAACTCTCCTAGGTTGTTTGTTCCCTTCTGAATCGGACCACATGAAAATATAATGTCTCCTGTCTGCGTGTCTACTCCCTTATATTCAACAGGACCAGGATTACCGCGTGTTCCAACATCGACAGAGATACTATCATAATCGATTTCGCCCGGGTCCACTTCTGCAACCGACTTACTTCTCTTCGATTTTGCTGCAGTTCCCGCTTGGCTTTTAGACTGCTGTCCTCCAAAAAAACTTTTCCATCCTTGAGCATAAGCCTTCTCAGCCTCTGCCTTCGATTCAAACGATTTAAATTTTGCTCCCGTATATTGATTCACCTGAAGCTGACATTCGCCCCAGTTTGTATAAATTCCAGGCTCTTTTCCTACCCAAACCACATAATACTTTTGCTTGCCCATAAAGTCCCTCCACCCTCTAAAGACTAATCTCTCTTGCGTACTATAGCAGTAGTCTTTGAGAAGTTCAAACCCGTAAATAAATTAGTATGCTGGGAGTTCTCTTTAAATATATAATTGATTTTTTCGAAATAAGGCAATAAAAAAAGCGCCATCGTCTCCGATCCGCTTTTTATGTTTATTCTTTTGCAATTGTTCTTGTTTTGTCGGCAATATTCTTACATGCTGTGATAAAGCACCGTAATCATCGTTTGTCTTCCGCAGATTCGCAGCACACCAGTTGCCGGCACGTTCGGCTTTGCGAATGGCCTTCTGAGTTTTGGTACGAGCCATCGTTCTTCACACTCCTTTATGGGTTTACCCTTCTTATTTTACAGTATAAACCCAACATATGGAACGTATGAGTTACGATTATCTGCGTCCTTCCGTAAGTCTTACCCAGAACCCGCCTTTAAAACTTTTAGGCTCATGAGAGATGATAAAGGCACCCGGAGATAGTTGCTTTAATGTATCCATCAATCGTCTTTCATTATTTCTTTTTACGAGCACTTGGAGTACAAGACGCTTACCATCTTTGCCGTCTGCCGTCCATGAAGTGACACCATAGCCCTTTTCACGCAGTTTAGCAGGCAGCTCCATTTCTAGCGAATCCACAATAACCTGAACAACGAGGTATCCAAGAGCCAAATACTCTTCGATACGGCTTCCTAAATAAACCCCTAACCCAAAACCGAGACAGTAGGCAGCCATATTAATAGGATTGTCCACATTTTGCAAAACTAGATTCAAGCCTACCAGATACACAAATACCTCAATCATCGCCAGGATGGAAGCAAGTCCTCTTCTCCCCTTGATCATCAAGATTAGACGAAGTGTAAAGATAGAGACATAAACGACATTAATTCCGATTATGGATGCAATCAATGTAAATGAGATCATCTTATTTTTATCTTCATCTCCTTAGTACAAACAAAGAGGTTCCTTCATCTATATATAACCAGATTAGCATTCCAATACACAAAATTACTCAAAGGAAAGCGATCATTCTTCTGATCGACGCAAGTTAAATAGAATATCCATCTTCTTCACTTTCTAAAAACATGCTTTTTTTAGGCTCTTTATATATGGTCGAGGGGTCCCCAAAGACAAGTCTAGAAATAATTAGAGAAACCTCTTCCGGACTCTCTTTCATTCCTGTATCCAACCAATGTTGTATCACTCCAAGCTGTGCCGATATAGCGTATGCTGAAAGGTATCCGAGGGGGACGATTAGATCCTCTTCTTTCAGATGCAATAATATACCCTCAGCCATAATGTCACGCATGACACTCTTAAGTTTTACATGAAAAGCCGGATCTCCTTTTGCTCCCAAAATAACGGTCATAAATTCCGCATTCTCCTGAAGATATTCAAACAGTTCTGTAACAACAGGTATCGGTTCATTCATAAAGTCGAACCTCGGTATATCCTCTCGCTTTAATAGCTTCTTCTTGCTTTTGGTTTGTCTGATCCCTTCCATAATTTCTTCTTCACTTTGCTCAAGTAGATCGTACTTATCCCGATAATGCAAATAAAATGTACCTCTATTAATATCGGCTCTTGTCGTTAGATCGCTTACCGTAATTTCATCAAACGTTTTTTCTTTCATTAATGCAGTCAATGCATCACGTAAAGCTTTTTTTGTTCTAACAATTCTTCGATCAACGTTCTCTTTCATTTTTCTCACCCCTTATCATATGTAAAAATTTAAATATTAGACACCATAACGTTTACTTGTTCAGAATGTAACAATTCTGCTCTAATTGTTTATTGCAATGATGAATATGTGTAATTATAATAGACTTCATGACTTTTAATAAACAAGATGTTTATTAACATAGTATCTTTACGTATCATTTCCGAGAAATGATGTTAAAAACATGGAAGCGTCGTGAGTGAAGGAGGGGTGAATAACGCCTTCCAATTTTTGTTTACTTTTATCGAATCACTGGAGGAGAAATTATGGAAAATACGAATGGTCGATCTAGAACCTCGACCTCGCCTTTTGGCATCATTGCTATTCTTTTGACGGGAGCATTTGTTGCTCTCTTAAGTAACACCCTGCTAAATATTGCACTGCCTTCGATCATGAAGGAATTTAATATTCAGAGTGCATCCACTGTACAGTGGCTTACAACAGGCTACATGCTGGTGAACGGTGTCATGATTCCGTCTACTGCATTTCTGATTCAACGCTTTTCTGTCAGACATTTGTTCTTAACCGCCATAAGCTTGTTTACTCTAGGTACTATGCTCGGTGGATTCGCTCCATCGTTCCCAATACTATTAACTGGTCGTATGGTGCAAGCGTCCGGCGCTGCAATTATGATGCCGCTGCTCATGAACGTGATGCTGACCAGCTTCCCAATTGAGAAGCGTGGTGGTGCTATGGGGATGTTTGGTCTGGTTATGATCTTTGCCCCAGCGATCGGCCCAACACTTTCAGGCTGGATTATCGAACACTATGTATGGAATATGCTCTTCCACATCATTTGGCCAATTGCCATCGTGGTTCTGATTCTTGCATTCTTCAAGCTCAAAGATAAGAAAGAGAAAGTTGCAATCAATGTGGATTCCCTCTCGATCCTCCTATCTAGTATCGGATTCGGTGGTATTTTGTACGGCTTTAGTACTGCCGGTAATACCGATAAAGGCGGCTGGAGCAACTCAGAGGTGTATATCACGCTTGGTATCGGTTTGATTGCGCTAGTCTGGTTTATTCTTCGTCAATTTAAATTAAAGCAACCAATGCTTGATTTCCGAGTCTATAAATATCCTATGTTTGCCTTATCTTCAGTCATTTCTGTTGCGGTAAACATGGCGATGTTCTCAGCGATGCTGCTTATGCCGATCTATCTACAATCCATCCGCGGCATTTCACCTATGGATTCAGGGTTACTTATGCTACCCGGTGCTATTGTTATGGGTATTATGTCGCCAATTACCGGTAAGCTATTCGATAAGTTTGGTCCCAAAATACTTAGTATGGTCGGGTTAACTATTACCGTTGTAACGTCATACTTCTTTAGCCAATTGTCACTTGAAACATCGTACAACACGCTGATTCTTATGTATACCTTCCGGATGTTCGGAATGTCCATGGTTATGATGCCGATCATGACCAACGGCTTGAACCAACTTCCAATGCGTTATACACCTCATGGTACAGCCATGAACAGCACGTTGAACCAAGTGTCTGGTGCAATCGGTACGGCACTGCTTGTCACTGTAATGTCTACTCGCACGCAGACACATATTGAAAATATGATGGAATCAGCAATGGCAAAACTAACGAGCAAACCTTCTGCGGAAGAGCTTGCTACGCTTAAGCAGCAAGTGATCGCGCAAGGTACAATTGAAGGGATTAACGATTCCTTCCTCGTATCGGTTTGCATCATTGTAGTGGCATTTGTTCTTGCCCTGTTCATCAAGCGTGCGAAGCCTGCTGTGGACAAAGATGCAGACAAGGCTCCTACTGTCCAAAAAGCATAACCTTAGCTTTTCTTGAGGCTCCTGATCATTCAGGAGCCTTTTTATATTATCACACGAAAGAAGCGGCCTCATCCCGCTTCGTACTGCAGGTAGAGACCGCTCCGATCTTTCAATATATTTCGGAAATATGGTTACGCACGTTCCTGCTCAATAACCTTCAGCATGCTTGAAATATTCCCGATATGCATAGCCTCATGAATCAACGTAAAGTTAACCATTTCTCCGGCTGTTTCAAAGTGCATCTTACCCAAATCAATCGGCTGTTTCAGCGGCTGCTCAAGGGCGCTTGCCGATAAACCTGCCAAACGCTCAAGCTGGCCTGAAATATTCTGAATCAATTCTTCCTTCGTAGGAGGAGTTATTGTCCAGTCCGCAGGCTTCGTTCCCGTATTAAACAACCCGATATAGGATTCAGGAAGCTCAAAATCGTATGGAACCGAAATCGAAAGGAACTGATTCAAACTTACCACAATATGACCTACATGCCAGCGGATGGTGTTGTTAAACTGCGCAGGTTGAATATCGAATAATTCCTCCGGTATAGACTGAATTTTCTGTAATGCCATCTGATGCACTAATTTAGCTGTGTTTAAGATATCTTGAGACATCAATATTCCTCCATTCAAAAAATAATTTATATGAGTAATACATCAGTTTAACGCCTTCATCTTCAAACTGCAAATTCTCTACGGAAAAGAGCCAAGCGAAGATAAGATATTAATCTTTTCCTCACTTGGCTCTCACCAATCACATAAAATATTAAACTAATTAATTAAAGTGCTTTATCATCCACACTGTTCAACCAGTTCTCAATATCTCCAACAACAGAAGCTACTGTACCATCCTCAAATGGAGATGTAAGTCCTGCATATTTCACCAATTCAACAAACGACTTGCTACCGCCAACTTGGCATAATTTTAGGTAATCAGCCCAAGCCGCTTCGTAATTCTCATGCAAGCGAACCCAGAACTGGAAGGCGCAAATTTGAGCCAATGTGTAATCAATATAGTAGAACGGCGATTTGAAAATATGTCCTTGTCTTTGCCAGAAACCGCCATTCTCTAAGTATTCATTACCCGCAAAATCACGATGCGGCAAGTATTTTCGCTCAATTTCACGCCATGCCGCTTTACGTTCAGCCGGTGTTGCATCCGGATTCTCGTACACAAAATGCTGGAATTCATCGACTGACACGCCGTAAGGAATGAACTCAAGGCCGGATGACAGATGACTGAATTTATACTTGTCTGCATCTTCTTTAAAGAAGAGGTCCATCCAAGGCCAAGTGAAGAACTCCATACTCATGGAATGAATTTCACAGGCTTCATAGGTAGGAAAATGATACTCCGGCACATCGAGACCACGGCTTTCGTACACTTGGAACGCGTGACCGGCCTCGTGCGTGAGTACGTCAATGTCCCCGGAAGTTCCGTTAAAGTTAGAGAAAATAAACGGTGCTCGGTAATCCGGTATATACGTACAGTATCCACCAGCCTGCTTGCCTTTCTTGCTCACCAGATCCATCAGTTCATTGTCTACCATAAAGGTAAAGAACTCATTCATCTCCGGCGACAATTCGCTGTACATTTTTTTGCCGTTCTCTACGATCCATTCTGGATCACCTTTCGGCGTCGCATTTCCGGATTTGAATGTAAATCCCTCATCGTAGAACAACAGGTCATCAACGCCAATACGGCTGCGTTGGCGCTCCTTCAGCTTCGAGGCAATAGGTACGATGTAATCTTGTACCTGTTGTCTGAAATTAGCGACCATATCTGCGTTATAATCGGTACGAGCCATACGAGCATATCCTAGCTCAACAAAATTGTTATATCCAAGTTTTTTTGCGATTTTGGTCCGTACTTTAACCAGGTCATCATAAATTCGATCAAAATCCGCCTCATGCTCAGCCATGAATTGATAACGTGCTGTAAACGCACGCTGACGCACTTCCCGGTCTGTGGACAATTCATAAGGAGTCAACTGGGAAAGCGTAAGCTCTTCGCCATCAAAAGGAATCTTGGCAGAAGCAATCAACTGGTTGTACTCTGTTGCCAACTTATTCTCAAGCTGTAAGTCCTCAATCACTTCTGGACTGAAAGTATTAAGCGATAATTCTGCCAGAGCGAACAGCTGACGTCCCCATTTCGCTTCTAGCTCTGAACGGAACTTAGAATGAACAAGAGCACGATAATAATCAGTTATGTATTCCTGGATCACTGGTTCTGCTTCATCCATAAAGTCCTGTTCAGCCTTATAGAACTGATCGTTCGTATCAATCGAATGACGGATGCTGGCCAAGGTCGATTGGGTATCCACATTTTGACGCAACTGATTGATGGCTGACATAACCTCATCTTGTTCTTCGAACGTAGACGCTGCTTCAAACTGTTGAAGCAACTCTTTAAACCGCTGTTCAATTTCCTTCATGTCCGGACGCTTATACGGATATTCAGTAAACTTCATATATAGACCATCCTTTCTAGTTATAGAGTATATCTATTATACTAGAAACGATAATTATTAATACCATAAATTTCAATTATTCGGTTGTCGCAATGATCAATTATCGTGTCTTTGAATCTATCAATTCTTCTAATAGACCAGCAATATGGTCAGCTCCCTTTTCTAAATCAGAGCTGTCAAATGTCAGCCAGGCGTGGCGCTCATTCATATCGAATGATTGCTCCAACCATCCGGAAAGACCTCTTCCTCTTCGATCCACCTCCACAAGAACAGACAATCCATCTCGCTCCAGATGCATGATCAACTCAAGCTCCTTTACGCGGTGAGCAAATTCTCTCCCCGGGTAAAATTCAATTTCTTGCACAAAAGGTATTCCTCTGCCCAGGCGTGAATGATACTCACAGGTTGCTTCTTTAAATCGGAAACCCAGCTTTGACACTGCATCAAAAACAACCGCTGCATATGGATGTGGAGTAACTTCAATAAAATCTCGATCCTTAGGATCAATCGCATTCTCAATATCTAGGCCTGTGCGCAGCCACACGGGTTGTCTGGAAAGTGTAAGGGGTGTCTCCAGTGGTAAAGGAAACTCGAATGGAATCTCTAGCTTCTCCCCCGGTTGAACAATCAGTTTATCCGATGCTCTGATTTTAGCCAAAGTGAAGGATTCTGAATACTTCTTATCGTTACTTTCTCTAGTGTATTCTGTCATCAGCTTAATGTAGATTTTATCCACATTCTGCTCTACATTTCCACCTGTAATATGAATAACTCCTCTTATATCTTCACCGGGATAATACGCTGACTTCTCGAGACGTGTATCGACTTGAACAGCTCCAATTCCTACACTAGCAAGTATCTTATTAAAAAAAGACAACCCAACTCCCCCTTGTTATTCAAGATATTGAAGTATACGCATCCTACTATCTAAGGTTTCATGTGAATTAAAATAAAAAAAGACACGGATTTGTTGTCCGTGTCTTTTTCGGAAAGCTGTTTTTTTATTGTAGAATTATGTTAAAAATCATTTTGCTGTATGCTTCTTAACCGCAGGTATAATTTCAGTTGCAATCAATTCAATATTCTTCATGATTTTCTCAAACGGCAAGCCGCCAAAATCAATTTCTGCTAAAAACCGCTGTTGTCCGTACAGCTCATGTTGGTATAACATCTTCTCGATAATTTGCTGCGGACTGCCCACCATTAATGCATCACGATAGTCGGTGGACTGCGTAAACTGCTGTTTTGGATAACCGCTGCCTTTCAATGCAGCCATACCTGAGTTGATATGTGGATAATATTCACGCAGGGCATCTTGTGAGTTCTGCGCAGTATAGAATAAGCTTGATGTCGCAATCGGTAAAGTGGAAGGATCAAATCCTCCTAATGATGCTGCTTCTCGGTATGCATCCACTGAACGTTTAAAATTAATCGCTGGACCACCAAGCGTCGTTAACATCATCGGAACCCCTGCATAACCTGCCTTGATCGCACTAGCCGGTGGGCCTCCGACTGCCCTCCAGATCGGTATTTTTCCACTTTGAGGCTGTGGAAGAATGGTTGCATTTTTAAGTGGTGCACGGAACTGGCCTTCCCACGTTACACTCTCTTCCTCATTCAGTTTAATTAACAGGTCCATTTTCTCTTCGAACAGTTCTTCATAATCACGCACATCATAACCGAGTAAGCTGTAAGCGCCAATCCGCGAGCCACGACCAGCAACGATCTCAGCACGACCTCTGGAGATCAGATCCAGTGTTGCAAAATCCTCATATACACGTACCGGATCGGATGTGCTGAGCACGGTTGCTGAGCTTGCAATCTTAATATGGTTCGTCGCTTGAGCAATTGCACCGAGAATGACCGTGTGTGCCTGTGTTGTAAAATGCTCCTGATGGCTCTCACCTACAGCATACACATCAAGTCCCGCTTCATCAGCTAGCTTGCCGGCCTCAATAATTTCATGGATACGCTGTTCTGCGCTTATCCGTTTTCCCGTAAACGGATCAATTAAATGCTCTCCGATCGAATACAGACCAAACTCTATTCCTTTATGGGTATCAATGCGATATTGTTCCATGCTACATCTCTCCCTATTAATCTAATGGTGTAAGTCCTGCTTCTATTTCTTCGCGTCTATCCTCCAGGAATGGTGGTAGATCAAGTTCTATTCCAAGCGATTCGACACTTGAATCTGCCGTAAATCCAGGTCCATCCGTGGCGATCTCAAATAAAATACCATTAGACTCACGGAAATATAGGCTTTTAAAATAATAGCGGTCAACGATTCCCGAAGAGCTGAGACCTCTAGCTTTAATAGCCTCATCCCAGAATGTGAGCTCCTCATCATTCTTCACGCGGATTGCCAGATGATGAATACTTCCCCGACCGGGTCTTTCACGTGGACCATCTTTCTGTTTCACCAATATCTCACCAAGAACCTCTCCGCTGACGGACTGATAAATCGCTTCTTCTTCAGAACGAGATACTTCGGTATACCCAAACATATCCTTTAGCGTCTTAGCCATTGTATCTATACTTCGTACGGTCATTTCGACGGTTCCCATGCCTAGGATGCGATACTCTTTAGGAACGACAGAATCTTCCCAAGCTTCCCAATATTCCGGTATATCTGCACCCTGATTATTAATTAATATGAGCCGCAGACCTTCTGGATCTTCAAATGGAAGTGCTTCTCTGCCTGCATAGGTTGTAATGTCTTCATGTTTCACGTTTAATGCCACGAACCGTTCCTTCCAATAATCTAAACTTTGCAAGGAAGGAACCAGCAGTCCGATCCCCGTGATCGCATTCGTACCACGAACGGTACTTCCTACGATTGGCATTTCAAAGAATGATAGTTCTGTACCTGCGCTCCCCGTCAAATCTCCATAGAATAAATGATACATGGAAGGGTCATCCTGGTTGACGGTCTTCTTCACTCGGCGCAAGCCAAGTACCTCTCGATAGAATTGATTGTTAAGCTGGGCGTTTTTTGTAATCATTGAAATATGGTGATGTCCTGGAATTTGATGCATATGAATTCCTCCTCATTTTATAACTTGATTAATCAAGTGATGTTGTAAAAAATTTTTGTAGCCCTATCCATTTCATGTACTCGTGAATGAAGCAGCAATAGTTTCTATGAAATGGATTCAGGCGGTATCTCTTTTTTCTCACTATGCTTATGAACACGTGTCATTAAGGTATATAATGTCTTCTTCTCTTCATCCGTCAATACATCATCAAAGAATGAGGATTGGAACGCTAACTGTTCAGGCATAGCTTTCTCTAAGATGGCTGTTCCTTGTGCAGTTAAAGAAATCGTCTTCGTCTTCCAATCTTGCTTCCGTTCTATATACCCTTCCTTCTCAAGACGGGCGAGCATGCGTGATATTCCACCTTGTGTTACGGTTACTTTCTCAGCAAGCTCCATTTGTGTTAATGGCTGATACACATGAATCTGCGCAAGTACATCGAATTGTGCTGTTGTAAGATCAAATCGCTTTAGGAACTCATTCGACATCTGGTTACTCTGGTTCGTGAAACGCATCAATCGCAGCCAGATTAATGAGCCAATCGTATTATTCTGCATTGCATTTTCCCTCCCCAGTGTTGTTGTTAAGATCACTTTACCACTCAAGTGATAAAAAAGCAAGTTAATAATCGAGTCCTAGACGAATCCTTAGAGCCTATTTCCACTTTGAACGGGTTACAAGAATTAGAGATTTCTAATCGATTCCCTACAAAAGAATACGCAAGGTTATCCGTATCTCTTCCTCATACGGTGTGTGAAAAATTTGAGCCATACGTTTCTTTATCACAAACTATTTATGGTAACGATGTTATGGTCGTAGGTAAACGGAAACCTCTCCTAAACTCAACGCACGATAAACTTAAGCTTGAAAAATACGAAGAGCAGTTTAAAGCACTTCAGAACACATTCAGATAATAGCTTTCCCCATATAAAGCGCCGTGATCCAAATAATGATGGCAGATACTTTATTTAATAGGTCTAGAAATCTTCCTGTGGTGTCCAGTCTTCTTATCATCCGCCCTGTTACACATAATCCATGAAACCAACACCAGGATACAAGAATGCATGTGAGTGTGAAGATTACTTTATTTACTCCCTCATATATAAGAGAGACCGAACCAATAACTCCGATTGTGTCCAGAATGGCATGCGGGTTTAATAATGAAACGGATAACGTGAATACTACCTGTTTTCGGACAGTCATCTGGAGCGCCTGATTATCTGATTGTATATTGGACTTGGCAAACCAAGTCTGAAACCCCATATACGTTAAGAAGAGAACGCCGATGATCAACATTGCAAGACGCAGCCAATCGTACTGCATCACGATGACCGAAACACCCAGAACAGCAAGTAGAATAAGTGCGGTATCACATATCGCAGCCGTGAGCGCTGCAGGCCATGCTTTTTTGAAGGATGGCTGAATCGCTCCCTGATTAAAAATAAACACATTCTGTACCCCAAGCGGCAATATCAACCCTAGTGCCAATAGTAGTCCATGAAAAAATGGTTCCATACGATGCCCCCTTATGTTTAGTTCAGTATAATGAAATAGACTAAGGAATTGATCATCCAATAGACGCTCCACTAACCCAACCAATTTCTGAATCAATACTGACACGGAAGGACTTTTTCTCGTATGTATATCGATTGGAAACCAGACCGTTCATCCAACCAATCACTGCACCAGCAGATTGTAGATTGGATGCAGCAACACATTATCCGGGGTGATTGGCCGGTTGGAACAAGGCTTCCATCCCAGCGCATACTTGCAGACACTTTTGATGTAAACCGGAGCACGATTATCTCAGCCATCGATGAGTTAATCGCAGACGGATTGCTCGAAACGAAAGCTGGATCCGGCACTTTTGTCTCTAATAACACATGGAATGTGCTTATCTCTACTAAACGTCTTGACTGGAAGAACTATGTACAGAGCGGCATTCATGAGCCTAATCTGACAACCATTCAGGACATTAATCATTATGAAACGGATCCTCATATGATCCGCTTAGGAACGGGCGAGCTCTCCCCATCCCTCTTGCCTACCCATCTAATCGAAGCAACTTTTCATACCACATCGTTTAAAACCCTCTCCTTAGGCTACTCCGAGCCTAAAGGAGATAAGCGGCTTCGCCAGTATATATGCGACTATTTGCAGACTAAGGGGATCACGACAAGCATCAGTTCCATCATGATCGTATCAGGCGGGCTGCAAGCACTCCAACTGATAGCCGTTGGCTTACTTCAGAAGGGATCCATGATACTTCATGAGTCCCCCTCCTATATAAATTCGGTTCACCCTTTTCAATCGGCGGGCATGCATTTAGTTGGCTTACCGAATCAAGGTCAGGAACGAATTCCTGAACAGATCAAACGAATCCACAAGAAACAGAAAGCATCACTCTTTTATACGATTCCAACATTCAACAATCCAACCAATACGACTTGGACGCATGAAGAACGATTAGAGCTTTTATCCATATGCCAACAAGAACAGATCCCAATTATAGAAGACGATGTATACAGTGATTTATGGTTCGACCAAGAACCCCCGAGATCGTTGAAATCGCTCGATACAGAGGGCCTTGTTCTTTACATTGGGAGCATGTCCAAAACATTAAGCCCTGGCTTACGTATTGGATGGATTAACGGTCCCGTGACCGTTATTGACCGATTAGCAGATATTAAAATGCAAACCGACTATGGTTCCAGTGCGCTTTCTCAGCACCTTGTGGCCGAATGGTTAGCGAGTGGACAATATGCTCAGCATGTAGCGTGGCTACGGCATAAGCTTAGAGAACGTAGAGACTTTACCCTATCTCTTCTCAATCAGCATTTTAAAGGCATAGCCGAATGGGACGTTCCACAAGGCGGATTTTACATCTGGTTAAAATTAAATAAACCTATAGTGAATCGATACCTTTTTCAACAAGCGATAAAAGAAAACATACTGATTAATCCGGGCTTCATATATGAACCTCAGAACAATTCACACCTTCGAGTCTCATACTCCTATGCCTCGAAGGAACAATTAGCTTATGGTATTGAAACCTTGGCAAAGATAATTCAAAAGTAAAAAATCTTAGCCTTAAAATCGTTAGTTAATTCTCTTAATAAAATTCATCTCTTTATCTAAGTACCTTAATAAAAGAAATCGCTAAATCCACCGAAATAAAGAATGGCTTCACCCTTAGTAATAAAGGGCGAAGCCATTTCTTTTTTCATATTCACTGACTTTATATTATTTGCTCCATAATGCTATCAATAGAAAGAGAGCTCGTAATAATTCTATTAGAATATGGTTGTTCCTTTTCAATGTGATACATACGAAGTGCATCCGTATCTTTCAAAATATGACCTGTCAAGATGCAAGCCACGGTTTCATCTTTATCGATTACCTTTTGCTGTATTAACTTTTTGACCCCTGCCACAGTCGCAGCTGAAGCAGGTTCACAACCAATACCAGATGCATCGATAACTGCCTTAGCATTTAAAATTTCGTCATCTGTGACAGACATTGCTACTCCATTGGTCTTTTGGAGCGTACGCATGGCCTTGCGCCAACTTGGAGGATCTCCAATATTAAGAGCAGAGGCCAAAGTGTAAGGATGTGGTTCTGGTTCAAGTACATTTTTTTGAGCAGTTATCATCTTATAGAAAGGACTGGCTCCATCGGCCTGAATAACCGCAACACGTGGCAGTTTATCAATAAAACCCAAGGCAAACAGATCAGACAACCCTTTTCCTAAAGCCGATACATTACTTAACGCTCCTCCAGGTACCACAATCCAATCAGGCAGCTCCCAATTCAGGTCTTGAGCAAGTTCATAAACAATACTTTTTTGACCTTCAATCCGAAAAGGATTGATCGAATTACAGATATATAAACCGAGTGATTCACTGCTTTCTTCCAAAAATTTAATTCCATTATCATATGTACCTTCAAAGGAAAAAATATTTGCACCATACGCTAAGGTCTGCAACACTTTATTCAAAGAAATATTTTTATCTGGTACAAATACATAGGATTTTTGTTGTGCGATGGCTGCATACATGGCTAATGAAGAAGAGGTGTTTCCTGTCGAAGTACAAGTAAATCTGCTATACCCTAATGATTTACCATGTGTAACCGCAACGGTCATGCCATTATCCTTAAATGAACCACTGGGATTTTCACTTTGTGCCTTTATCCATACTGATCTTGCCCCCACATACTGCTCTATCGTTTCAGGACTGTAAAGTCCGGTATTCCCTTCATATTTAGAAACAACTAGTTCATCTTCAACCTCTGGAAAAATGAGTTCTTTATATCTCCATACACCACTAGCATATATCGATCTACGATCAGATAACCGCTGTTGAAAAAGTTGCTTTAGTTTGTCTGTATCGACCGAACTAAAATCTTGTTGGATATCCAGCATTCCATTACAGAAACATGTGTAACGAAATTCGGTAAACACCTTATTACAATTTATGCAGATATATTTCATATTTTTTCGATAAACTACGTTCGTCTATCTTATCCTCCTCTATTTTCTCCGACTTGGTTTGCTCCCATGCTTCCTCTATATGCAGATTGGTCTTACAAAAAAAGTAAATGATTTTCCACTATATTACACTAAAATGATCCAGTTTGATAGAATGTTATATATATTTTAATTAAAGAAAATAGCGGTCTGTTCGTTAAATCCTTCTAAAGAAGAATGGCTTCACCCCATAGTAATAAAGGGCGAAGCCATTCGAAGAATTTCTAATATATTCGTCTTCACTTCATTTTAAAAATGGTACTCTCAATCCACTCCCGTTTCCCTATCTCCTATTATTTCTTCACTCTTGAGATCGTCATTCCATCACCAATTGGAATAAGAAGCGATTCTAACTTCGGATGGTTCGCTACGGTCTCATTGAACTTCTTCATTAATTCCGTATATCGTTTAGGATTCGCATCTTGATCAGCGACACTACCCCCAGCAAGTACATTATCTGTAACGATGATTGCCCCCGGTTCTGCAAGCTCAATGCAATATCTCAAGTAATTTTCATAATTACCTTTGTCAGCATCAATAAAGAAAAAATCAAATCTCTTCTGATCTTTAGTCAGATTTTCAAGACTTTGCAGGGCCTCTCCCGTCATATATGATACTTGATCGCCAAAGCCTGCCTTGGCTAGATTGGTATATGCTAACTTCGCGTATCTCTCCTCTAATTCAAGAGAAGTTAAATGTCCTTCTTTACCGAATCCTCTGGCAAGACAAATCCCGCTGTACCCTCCAAGTGCACCAATCTCCAGAACATCTTTAGCTTCTGAAATGGATACCAGCATGGTTAGAAGTTTTCCGGCGGATGAAGATACCGAAATAGAGGGCATTCCGTTTTCTTCAATGGACGTAATAACTCCCTCCAAGATCGCATCTTGATTCGAAAACACAGAATCGATATACCCATTAATTTGTTTCATTAATATCGTTTCCCATCTCATCATGCTCGGAAGGCTGTTTACGCTTCAAAATGATATCATCTGCATTTTCATCACTACCGGGTATTTCCGTCACTTCATTCTCATGTATTTCAAATAATTGAGTAAATTCGCTGATTACCATATCAATTGCCTTTAACTCACCGACAAGAATCGGCTGAATAGACTGAAACTCTGGTTTTTCTAGTTGCTGCATAATGGTTAAACGCTTAAGCGTCAACCGCTCTAAAAAAGCAATTGCTCTTCCTCGACGAAAAGTCTTAGCTCCACGTTCGTGCGATCCCCCTCTTCCTTTATGACGTTCTCCACGATGATGTCCCTCTTTCTTAAATTCCTTAAATTCCTTAAATTTTTCATCTCTCATTTTATCTCTCACCTTTCGTTGTATGCATTTGTATACACTTCGTTGTACTTAATGGTATACATACGTATACAAAATGTCAACAGAAATTTCAAATAATAACCAATAGGTACTGCCAATATCACAATGAAGCTGTTGAGATAAAGTAGAAAAACCGAGCACATTCAGAAAATATCCTGACTGTGCTCGGCCTTCATTATGCCTTTTGAATTATTTTGTTATCTTCTATCTCATATACTTTATCCGCTACGCTCTCCAGCAGACGAACATCGTGAGTAATGAATTAGTGCTCCAAAGAATCGATAAACTTTTCGCTATCCATTGCTGCCATAGCCCCACTTCCAGCTGCTGTAATGGCTTGACGATAGCGGCTATCCTGTACATCTCCACATGCAAATACACCTGGGATATTCGTCAAAGATGTTCCTGGAACTGTAACAATATAGCCGTTTGCATCTGTTTCAATTTGGCCCTCTAAAAAACCAGTGTTCGGACGATGACCAATAGCTACAAAGACACCATCTGCATGAAGCATTCCAACTTCGCCGGAAATATTGTCTCGTACTTTCAGTCCCGTTACGCCACTCTGTTCTGCAACAACTTCAAGAGGTGTCTTGTTAAGTGCCCAATCAATTTTAGTATTCGAACGAGCTCGATCTTGCATAATTTTTGAAGCTCGTAATTCATCTCTACGATGGACTACAGTAACTTTAGAGGCAAATCGTGTTAAGAAGTTGGCTTCTTCCAACGCGGTATCGCCACCACCAACAACAATCACTTCTCTATTCCTAAAGAAAAAACCATCACAAGTGGCACAAGCACTTACTCCACGTCCTACATTATCCATTTCACCAGGTATACCTAAATACTTTGCACTGGCACCCGTTGAGATGATCAGCGTCTCCGCAACAAGTTCACCTTTATCCTGCACTTGAAGTCTAAACGGTCGTTCCTTCAGATCTATACTATCTACCCACCCGGTCATAAATGTAGCTCCAAAACGTTCCGCTTGTTTTCGCATATTATCCATTAGCTCAGGACCCATAATACCGTCAGGAAATCCTGGATAATTCTCAACTTCCGTTGTTGTAGTGAGCTGTCCGCCTGGCTCAGGTCCTTCAATGACGAGAGGACTCATGTTTGCACGAGCCAAGTAGATCGCTGCTGTTAGTCCTGCTGGACCCGTTCCAACAATTACGGATTTATACATATTCTCTCCCCCAGTCTTGACTGTATTTACAGTAGAAAACTACATTGATATAATTATTATATTCAATTGATTAATTGAATTATAACGAATGGCTGTATTTTCGTCAATACCAGGTCCCTTAACCGAAATGGCTATCACTTGACTAAACTTAGGTACATGTTAAAATTCCATTATTCAATTGAGTAACCTTAATCTAGTTATGGAATGATAATGTAACATTTGAATAGATAGAGGAAATAATATCGGATACGATCTGCGACACTTTAACTTATAAAAAGAATCGAGGTTGATAAGCATGGAGGATATTCTAAACTCTGCGAAGCTTTTTAAAGAAGATCTTTACAAGCAATTGGCTAGAATCGGAAAATGTTTGTCTAGTGATAAACGTCTTGAAATCTTGAATATTTTAACCAATGGTCCTAAAACTGTAGAAAAAATAGCTACCTGCACAGATATGAATATTGCGAATGTATCCCGTCATCTTCAAATTCTACTGGATGCAAAGCTTGTTAAATTCACAAAAAAAGGGACCTTTATGATCTACTCTTTAGCTGATCCTGAAATCATTGATTTTCTTTCATCCTTATGGCGAATCAGTGAAAAGCAACTTCCAGATATCAATAAAATGAAAGATGATTTCATGAATAACCTTGATGATGTTCATACACTTACGATGGATGAAGTTATGGAAAAACTAAATAATTCCTCCATGGTTCTGATTGATCTGCGCCCTAAAGAAGAGTTTGAAATCGAGCATATTAAAGGAGCCATTTCAATTCCGATGGAGGAATTAGATGTTCTAATGCGGGAATTACCAAAAGACTCAGAGATTATCGCTTATTGCAGAGGTCCACTATGTATATATTCAGCACTTGCTGCACAAAAATTGCAGTCTGAAGGGTTCACCGCTTATCGGATGGTGGAAGGCTTGAATGAATGGCAGGAGCACTTCCAATGAGAATGATTAACATAAGAAAGACCCGATAGAAGCCACTTTCAAAGTGTCCCTCTTTCGGGTCTTTCTTTTATCTAAATATTAATTTACAAGGCTTAGAATTTTATCTTTAAGAGCTTGCTTCTGAGTAACTCCCACCAATGTCTCAGCTAGTTTACCATCTTTAAATAACAGTAATGTAGGAATGCTTCTAATTCCATATTGAGTAGCTATTTCTGATTCTTCGTCAACGTTAACTGTAGCAAGTGTTGCTTGTGCCCCTAGCTCATCCGCTAATTCATGTACAATTGGAAGCTGGATCCGGCAAGGTCCACACCAAGATGCCCAAAAATCAACTAAAGTCACTCCATCTTTAATGTTTGATTCAAACGTCTGTTTTGTTAAAGCTACTGCTGCCATAATAAAAACCTCCCCTTCAATACTATTCAATTGATTAATTGAATTATAATGAGTAATTATATTTTAGTCAAGCCTGTTTTGTTATGCTCCAAAGCGTGAAAAGCAAAAAAACATCCGTCCGCTCATTTAGAAGCGAATGGATGTTTATAATAAACATCCCTAGTCGCTACCACGATCATAAATATCCATTTCCACTCCTAAATTTTTCACAAACAAAACACCACAATATATCCCAGTGTTAGCGACTTTATTGACAAAATAGATAAATCCCAAATATCATAATATAATGAAAGTGATAATGATTATCATTACCTTATAATATTAAAGTTTCGAGAGGGGATTATATCAGTAATGAAGAAACATCTAAGTTCAACCAGATTACTCAGTTTCATCATGGTTATTATTGTAGCCATTGGATTATCTGGATGTGGTTCTGATACAAGTAAAGAGTCTGAGACTAATTCAAATAAAGAATCAAGTGACTTTACGGCTGCTACGATTGAAACAAAATTCGGTAAAATAGAGATTAACAAAGAGCCTACACGGATTGTCGCCCTTGGCTGGGGTGACGCAGAAACAGCTTTAGCACTTGGAGTAGAACCTGTTGGTGCTAGTGACTGGCTTGCTTTTGGTGGTGAAGGTGTGGGTCCATGGTTAAAAGGCGCTTATAAGACTGCACCGACCATTCTCGGAACGATGGAACTCGATTATGAGCAAATTGCCTCACTAGAGCCAGACTTAATCTTAGATGTTAGATCTTCCGGGGATCAAGAACGTTACAACCGCCTTTCTGAAATTGCGACAACCGTCGGTGTTCCTGAAGGTGGCGATAATTACTTGACCACTTACCAACAACAGGTTCAAATCATCGCAAAAGCCCTTGGCAAGGAAGCAGAAGGAGAACAGTTACTGAAAGATATTGATACTGCTTTTGAAAAGGCAAAACAAGAATATCCGCAATTTGCTGACAAAACAGTTGCTGTAGGGGCATACACATCTGAAGGTTGGGGAGCATATGTAAATGGTGATGCTCGTGTTGATTTTATGACCAAGCTAGGATTTAAAAATAAAGAGGAAATTGAACAACAAGCAAACGGTGCTTTCTATGTACAAGTAGCAGACGAGCAATTAGAGCTCTTTGATGCTGATTTAACCGTCGTTATCCCGATTTGGGTGGACACAGCAGAAATAACGGACAATCCTCTTTATCAAAAAATCCCTTCAGTTACTGAGGGAAGATCAGTAATTATTGACGGTGACTATGCAGATGCCTTCTCAGCAGGTACTGCACCAGCCTTACTATGGGCAGTTGAACAATTGCCATCTATGTTTAATAAAGCCTTAGAAGGCGGGGAGTGAGATTATTGACAGCAAGTAAGCAGTCAAATGGTGAATCAAAAAAAGTAACAGAAAAAAAACCAATTACTGCCTTACGATTGCAACGGATAATCGGATTAGTCTTCGCCTTATTCCTTTTAGTGGTGGTTGTCTTCCTAAGTCTCATGATTGGATCTAAACCACTGTCCATTGGTACAGTATGGGAAGCTTTATTCTCTTCTCCTACAAATAGCTATGACTATACAATTATTCATGAGTCTCGATTACCTCGAACCATTATCGCCCTTGCTGTTGGACCGGCCTTTGGTCTAGCAGGGGCTGTGATTCAGGCTCTAACACGTAATCCATTAGCTGACCCTGGCATTCTTGGAGTGAATGCAGGGGCAGCTTTTGCTGTTGCATTGGCTGTAGGCGTTTTTTCTATTACATCGATGTCGAGCTATATATGGTTTGCACTCGCTGGGGCTCTTATTACCACCATTGCCATATATTTTATCGGTGCCGGTGCAGGCAAGAAATCGCCAACACCGGAACAAATCACTCTGGCTGGGGTGGCATTGGCTGCAGCATTGAACGGAATAACAACTGCTTTATCTTTAATAGATAGCCGAGCATTTGCTGGAATGTTGAGCTGGAGAGTTGGTTCCATAGCAAGAAAAGGTCTGGAGGATCTCTGGACGATTACCCCATTTCTCGTTGTAGGTGCAATATTAGCTTTTATAATTGCTCCAGCATTAAATGCTATTGCATATGGTGACGATCGCGCCTCCTCTCTTGGCGTCAATGTAAACTTAACTCGGATACTTGGTCTTATTTCCATCACACTATTAGCGGGCGGTGCAACGGCTATTGCGGGCCCTATTGTTTTTCTCGGTTTAATGGTTCCCCACCTTGTGAGGTGGTTTATCGGTCCAAATCAACCATGGATATTTCTCTATTCCGTAGTCCTGGCCCCAATGATTTTACTTCTATCTGATATTATTGGGAGGGTCGTCATGTCTCCAGCTGAGGTTCCGGTCGGAATCATCACAGGATTTGTCGGTGCCCCTATTCTACTCATCCTTATGAGGCGGCGAAAAGTGATTGGTTTATAATGACGGAACTACGATTTAACAGTAAAAGGAGTGCATTTCATGGGGCGCATTGATTTTGGCAGAAAATATTTGCAGCTAAAAGGTCCCGTTAAGTTGCGTTTAGATGTCAGAAGCATGGTTGTTACTGCCATTGTTCTCGCAGCTGTACTAGCCATCGCCTTATTTGCTCTTATGGTTGGAACACTTAAATTAAGTGCTCCAGAAGTATTTTCTGCACTTTTTGGTGAATTGACAGGAATTAAGCGAACGGTTGTCATGGAATGGCGATTGCCGAGGATACTAGCCGCTATTGTTTTTGGAGCAGGTTTAGCGATAAGCGGATCGATTTTTCAATCCATTACCCGAAACCCTTTGGGATCACCTGACATCCTTGGGTTTACTTCAGGCTCGTATACAGGAGCCTTGATCGTGATGCTAGTCTTCAAGTCGATGTCCTTTTCTACGATCGCCATGGGGGCACTGATAGGAGGATTTGCAACAGCACTTGTCATTTATTTATTTGCATTTCGCCAAGGCACTCAGGGATTTCGATTGATTATTGTCGGTATTGCCATTTCGACCATTCTAGGCAGTGTCAATTCCATGCTGCTTCTTCAAAGTCAATCTGAGGTTGCATTAACGGCTGGTGCTTGGGGAGTAGGTTCACTTAATGGAATCACTTGGGAGCATACCCTTCCAGCTATCCTCGCTGTATGTGTGCTGATTATTTTTGCAATGGGTATGAATCGCCCTCTCCGTGAAATGGAGCTCGGCAGAGATGTTGCCAAGTCACATGGTGTCCGTTTCGAAGGGTCGCAATTGTTATTGCTTGTGATTGCTGTGGCCATCACTGCATCTGCAACAGCCATAATGGGACCCATTACCTTTGTAGCATTAGCTGCTCCACAAATCGCCATACGTTTTACAAAAACGTCAGAAAGTCTTGCTCCTTCGGCGGCTGTCGGTGCTTTTATTTTATTAAGTGCTGATGTGTTGGCACAGAGAATGATTCCTGGAATGATTCTCCCTGTAGGTGTACTGACATTATCTGTTGGGGGCTTGTATTTGGTTTGGTTATTGTTTCGTCAAGCACGTTCTACCGCATAAAGACAAAACTGCGGACTTTTGTTATTCCTATTTTGAAAGAGGTTGTCATTCATATGGTTAAAACAAACTCAGACATTCAAAACCAAACGATCTCACAAAAACGTTCCAGGCTCGGAGTTGAAAATGTTACTACCCAATACGACCATCGAGTGATTTCCCAAAATCTCTCGATTGAGATACCGGACCAATCCTTTACGGTCATTATCGGGCCAAATGCATGTGGGAAGTCTACTCTTTTACGTACCCTTTCCAATCTGATTAAGCCTACAGCAGGTCATGTGTTATTGGATGGAAAAAAAATAAGTTCCTATAAATCAAAGGAAGTGGCGAAAAAGCTCGGTCTTCTGCCACAATCATCAACTGCTCCTGATGGGATTACTGTTGCAAACTTGATAGCACATGGACGTTATCCTTATCAAAACCTTTTTCATCAATGGACGGAGGCAGATGAGGATGCTGTAGTTAAAGCAATGGAGTTGACCAATACAACGGAGCTTGCTGGCCGCTTCGTAGATGAGCTGTCGGGAGGCCAGCGCCAACGGGTGTGGGTCGCTATGGTGCTTGCCCAACAAACCCCCTTGCTTCTGTTAGATGAGCCGACCACTTACCTGGATATTGCCCACCAAATCGATCTACTTGAATTGTTTACAGATCTCAATGAACAAGGACATACACTAGTGGCTGTACTCCATGATTTGAATCATGCTGCCCGCTATGCTACCCATCTCATTGCCATGAAAGCAGGCAAAATTATCGCCCAAGGAAGACCATCCGACATTGTCACCGAAGAACTGATCGAAGAGGTGTTCGGCTTAAAGTGTAAGGTCATCGAGGACCCTGTCACCCATACACCGCTTATCGTCCCGCTCGGTCGGGAGAGATCTAAATAGGAAGTAAAATAAAAAAAGAGAATTTCACTTTTACAGAATATCTAAACTCTAGTTGCTAACGCAAAAACACCTCTAAGATCGACTCCATGTTCTCATGACATGGTTATTCTCTCTTAAAGGTGCTTTTTTTGATTTGCCTTACATTTTGGGTCAGTTCTTAGACTACTTGAATTAGAAAGAGACTTTACTGCTTGCTAGGGAAACCATGTCTCTTCGCACTCCAAGCGATAATCAAAGCAATAAGTAGCAGGATCAATAACGCGCCTGGAAAGGATTGAACTCCACTCCGCTCTAGCAACGCGCCACCAACAATTCCTCCGCCAGCGATAGCCAGATTCCATACTGTGGTGTTTATCGGCATAGCGATATCCACGCCTTCTTCACCGCTTGCATTAGCTTGGGCAGTTTGCAGCAGTGTCGCAGCACCGCCGAAGGTTAGTCCCCATAACGCAACTACCGTATAAACAATCGGTGCTGATGTGCTGCCTACCCATAGGGCAACGGACACAAGCGCAAAGCCAATTAGACTCATCAATACAAGAACGCGTAGCAAACGATCAATTAACAGTCCGACAATCCAAATGGAGATAAGTGCGGCTATTCCGAAGACCAGCAAGACAAGATCGACACGCTCTGAGAGTCCGATTGGCTCGAGAAAAGGTGAGATATATGTGTATAAGATATTGTGTGCTAGCATCCAGGTAAACACCACTATAAGAATTGAGCGTAAGCCGGGCATAACAAACACTTCCCTAACGGTCATTCTTTGATTTGAACTTTGCCCTGAATAATCTGGAACTTTCCATAGCACCCAACCAATTAAGACTAGAGTAAGAAGAGACATAAGTCCAAAAACGGCACGCCAACCAATCAAGTCACCGAGCATGGTGCCGAGCGGTACTCCGAACGTAAGAGCAATCGGAGTCCCCACCATCGCAACTGCCAAGGCACGTCCTTTCAAGGCTTCTGGCACCATCCGGCGTGCGTAACCGGCGAGCATTCCCCATGCAGCTCCAGCAGCCATGCCAGCGAAGAAACGAGCAATGAGTGTCAAGACATAACTGGCCGACAGGGCGGTTACGGTGTTAAATACCAAGAATACCGCAATGATGGCGAGTAACAGCGGTCGGCGCCTAAACCCGCTTGTAAACATGGCGAACGGAATTGCGGCTACTATGGAACCAATCGCATAAGATGTTACCAGTTGACCAGCCAACCCCTTAGAAATATTTAGCCCTTCCCCTATTAATGGGAGTAACCCCGCCGGGATCGTTTCAGTAAGAATGCAGATGAATCCTGTCATAGCAAGCGCCAGAAGAGCAAACCAGGGAAGCTTAACAGAAGCGTCAGCAGATTGAAGTTTACCCGCGGATGAAAGTTCGGACATTTTTTATTTTCTCCTTAAAATGTATTAAAAGCTCAGAATTATTATTTTTGCATAACCCTTTATCGTTTAGATTTAAATCCATATTTTTTCGCTTTAAATGCAACGATCAGAGCCAAAACCAAGATAATAAAGCCTACCCACGGGAATGAATTCACCCCTGCAGCATTCAATAATATTCCGCCTACGGCACCTCCACAAGCAATTGCAAAATTCCATGTCGTTGAACTTAACGACAATGCTATATCTACGGCCTCTTCATGGACGGCTTCGGCAACTGATGTCTGTAACAAAGATGCCGCACCACCAAATACAAATCCCCACAGAATAATAGCAATATAGATGCCAACTGGGAGGCTGCTACTGAAAGCGAATAAAAGAGTAACTAAAATAAATGCCACTAAACTCCCAAGTACTAAAGGACGTGAGTAACGATCGATTAACCTACCAATTAAAAATGTACTCACGATCGAAGCTATACCATATATAAGCAATAAGAATTCTATTTTATTGATGCCAAATGAAGAAAGTAATGGAGAAATATAAGTGTAAAGTATATTGTGAGCGGTCATCCAAGCCAGAACAACAAACAATATAGGACGTACTCCAGGTGTTCTAAATACTTTCATAACCGAAACTGAGTTTTTAGCAGACTGACCTGGGAAATCAGGTAATTTCCATAAAATCCATCCTATTAACGCAGCAGCGACTAAGGACACCGCTCCAAATAAACTGCGCCAACCAATAAGAGAACTAAGAAATGTTCCGAGAGGCAAACCAAAGGTCAATGCAATGGGAATCCCCATCATAGCGATCGACACGGCACGGCCTTTCAGTTCATCTGATACCATACGTCTCGCATACCCTGTAAGCATCCCCCACACAACACCTGCCGCTACACCTGCAAAAAAGCGAGCAATCAGCGTTAATATATAGATAGATGATATGGCCGTGATCGTATTAAAAACAAAGAAAGTGCCAACAGTCAGTAATAGAAGCGATCGACGTCTCCAATTTCGAGTAGCTGTGATGATCGGGACAGCACCTAGTACTGAACCGATCGCATAAACCGTGGTCAATTGACCCGCCATACTTTGTGATACACCGAGCCCTTGGCTTAATTGAGGCAGCAAACCGGCCGGCAGAATCTCTGATAGCAACGCGAGAAAACCTGTCATTGCCAAGGCTAGCAGTCCCGCTATTGGAAGTCGTTTGGCAGCATTTGCATTTGTGTTCATTTTCTTCCCCCTAAATACTTTTTCAGAACGAATATTAATATAAGATTATTGCTTCTCTAGACGGATCAAATCGAATGTATTTCCAGCTTTTCGTCAAACCAGATTAATGTACGATGCCACGCATCCTGAGCTGCTGCGGGATGATAGCTCTGCCGCTCATTACAGAAGAAACCGTGGTCGGCTTCTGGATAATAAACAATTGTATGATCGTTGTTAGACGCATTTAATGCTTGATCCACTTGCTCGACGACTTCTTTCGGAATCCCTCGATCCATTCCTCCAAAGAAGCCTAGTACAGGCACCTTGATCTGATTCGTTCTCTTCACTGGGGCAACCGGAAATTTAGGATTTTGAGAAGTCAGTCCTCCACCATAATAGACAACAGACGATTTAATTCTGTCGGAGAAATGGCTGGCAGTAAGGTAAGAAAGCATGCCTCCCATACAGTAACCGATGACACCAACTCTTGTTTCGTCTGCACCTTCCAGATCGGCAATATAGTCGAGAGATGCCTGAATGTCACCCATCGTTCTCTCTTCAGTCAGCGGTTCTCGGGCATTGGCTGTTGCCGGATATTCCGTATAGCCGAAGGTTTGCCACACCCCCGTGCGATAATACAAATCGGGTGACACGACAACATAGCCTTGTGCGGCAAAACGACGGGCTACATCCTGAATGTGACTGTTCACGCCAAATGCTTCTTGAATTAAAAGAATGACAGGGAGATTCGATTTTGAAACTCCTTTTGGCCTGACGATGAACAAGGGAATTTCTGCTGGAGAGCCGTCAGCGGGATCCCGCTTGGCGAAGACTTTGTCTGTTACTACTTCTGTAGGTAATAGCATGAACAACACACTCCTTTTTTCTGTGGTACCTTACTTTAATTGTGAAAGGGTATTGAAATCTTCATCGCTGAGCGTAATACCGGCTGCTGCAATATTCTCCTCCAAATGCGAGAGGATCGAAGTCCCCGGAATTGGCAGCATAACGGATGAACGTTTTAACAGCCAGGCAAGCGCGAGTTGAGCGGGCTTCGCATTCAGTCGCACAGCCATTTCATCAAGCGGACTTCCCTCACGTGCAAGCGCGCCCGTCGCCAGTGGAAACCAAGGAATGAAGGCGATGCCCTTCGCTTCTGCGTATTCGAGTACCGGCTCCGAATCACGTTTCACCAGGTTATACAAGTTTTGCACGGAAGAGATCGGCGTGATTTTCTCCGCTGCTTTCAACTGGTCCACCGTAACTTCACTAAGACCGATATGGCGTATTTTCCCCTCTTCCTTCAGATATACAAGCTCGCCAAGCTGTTCTTCGAGCGGCACTTTGGGATCGATTCGATGCAGCTGCATCAGGTCGATATACTCGAGACCAAGATACCGCAGGCTTAGTTCGACCTGTTGACGTAAGTATTCAGGACGTCCAACTGGGCGCCAGTCATCCGGTCCGGAACGAGTTAACCCCACTTTTGTAGCGATCACGAGATCTTCCCTATACGGATGAAGAGCATGCTTGATCAATGGTTCGGTGACGTGGGGGCCATAGGAATCAGCGGTGTCGATAAATGTAACCCCAAGCTCTACCGCTCGCTGCAAAACGCTTCGTGCCCCTTCCGGATCGGCGGGCTCTCCCCATATTCCAGGTCCAGTCAATTGCATCGTCCCATAGCCTAACCGATTGACCTGAAGATCCTTTCCTATTTTCAATTTACCGGAAGCTGCTGCCGTAATTTGTTGCTCAGACATATCATTTCCTCCCTTGGAAGTAGGTAAATTCGTTTATCAGTTAGATACTTGTCAAAGTATCTCATTGAGATTTATTTTTGTCAAGTTTTTCTATAAATTTAAATTGGTTAACAATGTACAGCTACACTCTAATGTTGCAGTGTCCTCAAGCAAACATAAAAAACCCCTCATGATCTCATGAGGGGCTAGTTGAATATTCATATCGAATTCAATCGGCGTATTTCATTCCATTCGCAAGGATTTCCGAGAGTTTATCCAGATAGGCACGAAGCGTATCGGATTGCAGAACAAGATTTTTAAACTTACCGTCGCGAATGACATAGATTAACCCTGCCGTCTCCAGCTCTTTAATATGGTGAGACATGGTCGGTGCGCTTACATTATGGGTACTTTGAAGTGTGCTGCAGGCAAGAGGGACTTGGGAAGCGCCGATTTCTTTTAGCATCTGGTATCGTCTCGGCTCGGCAAGAGCGCGGGAAATTAACGTGAACTGATGATCTGATAGTTTAGTCAACTGATGATCTGATAATTCAGCCATGAAAACTTCGCTCCTTTCTTGTGATTTCGTCTGACGAAAGGCTGACACAATTATACCATATTTCAAACTTTCCAAACATCGATATCACCATCGGCGCTTCCTTGCTAGTTTTTATTCGTTCGCTCTCCGTTACTTTACATACTCTTCTTTTAATATAGAATAATGTACGCTATCTGTTAGGACACCTTTTACCATATGGTTTCTACGACGGGTACCTTCATATGTCATACCTAAGCGATTCAATACTTTCCCCGAAGCACTATTCCTAACATCATATTCGGCAAATACTCGCTCTAAATCTAGTGTATTAAAGGCTAAATCAAGGATTAAATTCCCCGCTTCTGTCATATAGCCTTTACCCCAAAAATGCCTATTTAATGTATAACCCAGTTCTCCACTTTTATTGTATTCATGTACTCTGAACTCGATCGTTCCAATCATTTTGTTGCATTCTTTTAACAAGATTGCATATTTACCTATAGGTTCTTTCATGAAATAGTTAGCTATTAAGTTCTTTGTTTGATTTATATCTGTATGCTGGGCATAAATGAACCGCGTAGTTTCCTCATCAGATGTATATTCATACATATCCTCAGCATCATCAAGTAAAACAGGACGTAATATGATACGCTCACTTTCCATCTGACTGTGCTTAACCATCAAAAAGTTAATATTCTTCATTTTGCACCCCCATTATTTGACTTGTGGATTATGATAGCATACCACAACCAATTCACCCCATTAATAACCAATTCAGATTTTATATTAGATCCTAATAGAGATTAGTGTTTCCGCTGAAGGATTACTACTCCCCCGTTTCAATCTCATTCATTTGTCAACTAACCCATTTCTAGTATCAAAATGTATCCTACCCCACAAAAATGTTCCGTTCATACAAAAAAGTGCGTACTTTTCACCAATTAGGAAGGATGATAACCTTACATATAGAACGATCGATCCACAATTAAATGAGTGACACGATCGTTAAAAAATCAAAGGTGAGGTGCGAAGAAATGCAGGAATATGAACTTACTTTGAAAGATAAGAAAATCGTTTGGGGAGAAACCATAGATATTGAGCGGCTCATTGACAACAAACCAGTTGACTCCTTCCGACAAGGCGTAAACACGAACATGGATTGGAATTTGCCTGCAGGTATATATCGAGCAAAAGAGATTGTTATCGAACTTGATAAAATGCTTGAGGCAATGCTAGTTCAGTTGGGCGAACCAGTGAACAGCGATCCAACAGTACTCTTAGATAGCCTGCTAGCCAATTTAGCGATTTCCGGGCGCTTGTCTTCTTTGCCTTTAAAATCATTGGAACTTGAAGATCATGCCGGTATAGAGATTAGAGATCAAGCGGTGCATATCGGAGAACAATTGGTAAGCTGGGCCAGAGAGATCAATGCTGAGAAAAAGACATTGGCTGAGTACGGGTCAGAAACGCTTAGTGAACTGGAATTTCGAAGCCACTGTTATGGTCATCCGCTGACTCCGGAAGCCACTGCTCAGGTTTGGGGACCATTCGGCGGACCAAGGATCATGCAGATTTATAATGAATACTTACACCAATTCGTTTTACTGCGGGATGCCTTGTTGCCATTTGCCAATTGGGAAGAGGTTCCATTTGAAGTCAAGGAATATGAGGAATTCAAAGGATTACGGTTTCTTGAGCCATCCCGAGAAGTATTCTTAACGCAACTGTTCAAGAAAAAATTGACACATAAATCGATCATCCAGTATGCACAAAGTGTGGTTAGTTCAGGACTCGAAAAGGTCGGTTACGGCTTCCAATATCGTTTAGGTACCGTTTTGCCAGCTGGTCTGGGTGATTCTGCCCGTACGGCATCCCGCTATCTCCTGAGATGGCATCCCGTACAAACGATACAGGTAGAAGATGCAGAAGGTTTGGCTGCAGTCTCCTTCGATTATGAATATGAAGATTATTATTCCGCCCCCCGTACAGAGGCAGGAAAAGGAACACCGGCAGACGACAAATTGTTTCCTGACTATGGGGAGGTCTACAATGAACCCTCTATTGCCCGGTTGCTGCCAAATACCAGTACAGATCGAACGACCCTGCAGTTCAGTTTGGAGATGAAAGGCAGCGAGTTTACAGTAGATCTTGGTCAGCTTTTTAGGGGACAGCGCTTTTTATATCGGCCACAAAGAAGAAGCAATGCCGGGAGCGAATTTATAAAGCGAGAATATATCAGCTGGCACCCTGCTGAAGACATTCTCTCACATTCCGGATTGGTCACCAATGTAGATGGCATCCATTTCATTCCGACTGGCAAAAATGAACTTGTTCTACGGGTTTTACTAGGCAAACTCTATCCTGAAAATGTAGTTTTATTGGACAAAGGAGATCAGGAGGAACTGGAAGCGGCTTATGTTTCCGGCAAAGGCTTCGGTACGCAATTTTTAGTGCTGTAAGTCGTTACATGAAATCCACAGTCTATTTTGGATAGAAAGGGCGAATCTATATTGACCAGACAACAAAAGTTTTTGACTTTGAATCTATTTTTAATGACCTTTATTCTGGGGACCAGTGAGTTTTTGATGGTCGGATTATTATCTGAAGTTGCTACAGATATGAAAATTGCCATATCGACTGCAGGCTTTCTGGTGACGGCTTTTGCGCTTACCTTTGCTATAGGTACCCCGGTCTTCACGGCATTATTCAGCCGATTTTCCAAGTTGCCGCTCATCCTTGTCTTGCTCAGTATATTTATACTTGGGAATATCGTCACCGCTTTATCAGGATCGTATGCTCTGCTTCTGGTGTCCAGAATAATCACAGCCGTGGTTACCGGCGTCTTGATTGCACTCGCAATGTCAGTAGCAAGTGAAGTCATGCCTCCAGAAAAAAGAGGACCCGTCATCTCCATCATCTTTACTGGTTTCACAGTGGCGAGTGTCCTTGGCGTACCTCTTGGTACTTTTATCGGACAATGGGGTGGTTGGCATTTGGCTTACTGGTTTACCACATTACTAGGAATCATTTCTTTGATCACAAGCATCGCAACCATTCCTAGAGGACTAAAAGGTACACACAGTTCACTCACAAAACAACTCAGATTACTCGCTTACCCCAGAATTGTGCTTGCTTTCGCCATTATGATGTTAAGTATAGCAGCTACTTATAGCGTCTATACGTATTTAGCTCCTTTGCTTCAGGATGTGCTCTTTGTTCCAGCACGTTATATTAGCCTCATCTTTTTGCTGTATGGTGTTGTATCTATCTTCAGCACGTTAATCGGAGGAAAGCTGGCTGTCGGTGACGGGATGAGAAAAATCCGCTATGTGCTTCTGGCTCAAGCCGTCATTCTAGTGTCACTTTATTTCACTTCAGGTTCTCTTATTGGGGGACTCGTCAGCATCTCATTCATGGCTCTCGTTGTCTATCTTATGAACTCAACGATGCAGCTGTACTTTATTGATTTTGCCGATGAGCATGTTCCCGAAGCAAGAGACTTGGCTGCATCCTTAACCTCCGTTGCCAATAATGTTGGCATTGCGATCGGATCCGCTTTAGGTGGATTTGTCACTACGAACATGAAACTCATTGATCTTTCCTGGTCTGGAGGAATTGTGGCTGTACTCGCAGCAGTGCTGGCATGGATCAACTATCGTTTGAAGCAAGGAGCTGTCCGTACGACTAAAGAGAACAATGTACTGCACGAACAATTCGAAGGAAATTTATAATTAAGACATATAAAGCAGGAGGTACTTTGAAAAGTACCTCCTGCATTTCGAGTATCGTAAGCAAACTTGATCGGGCAAAGTTTAATGGTAAATAGATAGAATGTTGTTTTTATGCATTCTTGTGATTAATGTACAATACTTCATCGGGAAAGTTTTCGATATAGGTGGTTCCAAAATCGCATAACATTGTGAGCATGGGGGCCAGTTGTTCTCCTAGCTGAGACAAGCAATATTCCACTTTTGGCGGTGAAACTGGGTAAACCTTGCGAATAATAAGCCCATCGCTTTCCAGCATTCTTAGCTGCATCGTAAGCATGCGTTGGGTTGCTTCAGGAAGTTCCCGTCGCAGTTCATTATACCGTACTGGACCTTTGGCTAAGTGGTTTAAAATGGATATTTTCCATTTCCCACTGATTAAGCCGAGTACAATTTCTGAGGTACAGCGATATTCCTTGTCTCTAAAGTTTATCATCTGTCGACACATCCCTTATAGAAAGATTGTGTATAAGTAGTTATCTCTCTTATGCCAATATGAATTATAGATCACTCATTCCATATATTATGTTCAAACCACTTCATCTTGTCAAGGACTTCTGGATCGATTAGTATAAAATTAGTAAAGGAGGTCATCTTATGCCACGAACGGGACGCCCACGTACATTTAATCGTGACGAGGCGCTTGCCGCCGCCATGATTCTTTTCTGGGAATATGGCTTTGAATCCACTTCACTGTCTCAGTTAAAGGCCGCGATGGGAGATATATCATCCGCAAGTTTTTACGCAGCGTTTAAGTCAAAAGAAGATCTGTTCCGTGAAGTGATTGATCGGTATATCACGATGTATGGACATGCTTCAGAAACTTTCAGGAATACAAACATATCATCGAGAGCAGCCATAGAATCGGGACTGCTAGAAGCAGCTCGGTTCCAGACAGAGAACACTCACCCTTTAGGTTGTCTTTTGGTTTTGTCCACAGTTAACTGTTCGCCTGAGCAACAACATGTCCAAGACCTTTTGTCAAAGGAAAGAAAAAGGGTTCGCGGCTGGATCAAAGAGTGTATAGAAAGAGCCGTAGCCAATGGGGAGTTGCCAGAATCCACGGATATCTCTATGGTGGTTACGTTATTTGAAACATTTTTACGAGGGATTTCTACACAAGCTCGTGACGGCGTTCCATACGAGGAAATTGCTGCTGCCATAACTCATTTGATGAGCGTATGGGATTCGTTATCGGTTGAACACGGTATTCGGGAGAATTGATTGCGCGAAACAAAAAAAGCCGAGCAAATTCCAGGAAATAATCCTGGATCTGCTCGGCTTTGATATGAGTTTAATTATTTTGATACGAGTTTAACTTGCTGCTGGAGGACTTTATTTGCTTTGCACAAATAATTGTCTACACTCTCTCCCGCTTACTCCACTGTCACGCTCTTCGCCAAGTTACGTGGCTTATCCACATCAAGACCAAGCGCAAGTGAAGCATAGTAAGCCAGAAGCTGCAATGGAACAACAGACAATGCTGCAGTTAGGATCGGCAGTGTCTTCGGAATTGCAAAAGCTTGGTCTACAGACTTCAAGAGGTTCACAACATGCTCTTCATGCGTGATAACCATTACGTCAGCGCCTCGTGCTTTCACTTCCTTGATGTTGCTCACTGTCTTCTCAAGTACATCTTCCTGTGTCGCCAAAGCAATTACAGGAATACCCTCTTCAATTAGGGCAAGTGTTCCGTGCTTCAATTCACCTGCAGCGTATGCTTCAGAGTGGATATAAGAGATCTCTTTCAGTTTAAGCGATCCTTCTTGAGCAACGGCAAAATCTTGACCACGACCGATAAAGAACAAGTGCTCATGCTTGGAGATTTGTTCTGCATAATCTTTAATCGCTTCTGTGTTAGCCAGCATGGACTCTACTTGCTCTGGCAAAGCTTCCATTGCTGCCAAGATCTCAGCTGCAGTATCTTCTGTAACTGTACCGCGAACTTGAGCCAGATACAGTCCAAGCAAATAAAATGCGATCAATTGAGATGAATAAGCTTTAGTGGATGCTACTGCGATCTCTGGACCTGCCAATGTTCCAAGCACACTATCTGCTTCACGAGCGATTGAGCTGCCCACAACGTTAGTAACTGCGAGTACATGTGCACCATTGCTCTTCGCCTCACGCAGTGCAGCCAGGGTATCAGCTGTCTCACCAGATTGGCTGACAACAATAACAAGCGTTTCAGGAGTTACGATTGGTGAACGGTAACGATACTCGGAAGCTACGTCATTCTCAACTGGAATACGAACCAGAGATTCAATAACATTACGACCGATCAGACCTGCATGGTATGCTGTACCACAAGCAACAATTTGTACGTTGCGAATATTCGCAATCTGCTCATTCGTCAGCTTCAGTTCAGGCATAATTACCTTGCGTCCACTTTCATCCACACGTCCGAGCATCGTATCACGGTATGCTTTTGGCTGTTCATGAATCTCCTTCAGCATGAAGTGATCGAAACCGCCTTTTTCTGCTGTTACAGCATCCCAGTCGACACGAATCATTTCCCGAGAAATAAAGTTCCCCTCGATTGTCATCAGTTCGACAGCATTTGCAGTAAGAACAGCCATCTCTCCGTCATTCAGAATATACACATCACGTGTATATTTCAAAATCGCCGGAATATCAGAACCGATGAAGTTCTCTCCATCACCAAGACCGATAATCAGTGGGCTCGCTTGACGCACAGCAACCAATTTATCAGGCTCATACTCAGTCAGTACACCAAGAGCAAACGCACCTCTCATGTAGGTAATAGCTTTCTGTACCGCTTTAACGATATCTCCGTCATACTCACGAGCAACGAGGTGGGAAATAACCTCTGTATCTGTCTCAGACACAAAATGATGACCTTGCTCGATCAACTCTTCCTTTAGCTCCAAGTAGTTCTCCACAATACCGTTGTGGACTACCGAGAATTTCTGGCTGTTATCTGTATGCGGATGGGAGTTCACATCAGACGGTTTACCGTGAGTAGCCCAGCGAGTATGTCCAATCCCTGCTGTACCCACAAGTGGAGCTCCCTCCAGCTTGGATTCCAGGTTGGCAAGACGTCCTTTTGCTTTTGCTACACGCAGACCTTCGCTTGTAAACACGGCAATTCCCGCAGAGTCGTAACCACGATACTCCAGCTTTTTCAATCCATCGATCAACACCGATTGAGTTTTCTGATTTCCAATATATCCGACAATACCACACATAGTATAATTCCTCCGTTTTTTCCATATATGATCGTGTGGAAATAACGCGGCGCACCTGTGCAGCATTTTCAGAAAAAGAATGATTCATATTCAGTTTTCAACGTACAAAATATCAACGATCTATATATTTCGATTGAATCATGAATGCACTCTTCTTCCGCCGCATAGACCACGTTATCCGCACACTCATGGTTTATTTTAGTATAATGGCACCTATCGGTACGTTGTATGAACGGTCGCCCACTCATTTTCCGATCCGACTTACGGTTGGTGCTGATTACCGGGAGGCCCCCGCCGAACATTTCGAACACCTCCACCTCGTCAGCTTGCTCTCTGCCGATGGCCGTCTATGAAAATCTCTTTCACAGGCTCTGGCCGTTCCCGCGCAGTCTCAAGCTCTGGCGCTTGTGTAACTTTCAGTAACCTCACGATCCTCACTCTCTATCTTGAATGACATTTCTTATTATATTCATGTGACACAGCTTTGGCAACTGGACTCCTCACCCATTACTGGACATGCCTACCCTTATAAAAACCCCATAACCAAAGCCGGTGAAACCTTCTTTTTAGTCCCACCGGCCCACGTGGAGCTTAGCCCTAACTACCTTTAAAATTGCAACTAGCGACTTACGCCAATTCCCGCTTCACGACATCTGCAAGCTGTTCCACATAGCGATCCAGCTCATCTTTGTCCGGACCTTCTGCCATGACACGAATTAATGACTCCGTTCCTGAAGGGCGAACCAATACACGACCATTATCGCCAAGCAGCTGCTCAACTTCAGCAATTGCAGCTTCGATCTGTGCATTCCCTTCATATTTGCTCTTATCGCCAACACGAACATTCACAAGCACCTGTGGATATTTCCGCATGCTGCATTTCAAGTCACTCAGACGTTTACCAGAGGAAACAATGGTATCCACAAGCTGAATACCTGTAAGGATGCCATCACCGGTTGTATTGTAATCCAGGAAAATAACATGCCCAGACTGCTCGCCACCGAGATTATATCCACCACGGCGCATTTCTTCCATAACATAACGGTCACCAACCGCAGTCTTAGCCGTTTTCAGCTTCAAATTATCACAAGCTTTGTAAAATCCGATGTTACTCATAACCGTAGATACAATCGTACCTTCCTTCAACTTGCCTGCACGATTCATAGCTTCGCCGCAGATGCACAGAATGAAGTCTCCGTCCACTTCTTCTCCTGTATGATCGATTGCAATAAGTCGATCCGCATCACCATCAAATGCCAGACCAAGATCTGCATTGTGACGAATCACTTCTTCTTTCAATTGTTCTGGATGCGTTGATCCACACTGTTCATTAATGTTCAGACCGTTCGGTTCTGCTCCAATGGCAATAACCTCTGCACCAAGCTCACGGAACAATTTAGGAGCAAGCTCATAAGCGGCACCGTTAGCGCAATCCAACACAATTTTCAGTCCGTCAAAACGGTTGCTGATCGTTGTTTTAAGATACTCCAAGTATTTATATTTAGATTCGTTATCTACAATCACTTCACCGAGATCTTTACCTACCGGACGAGGAAGTTCATCAATTTCGGCATCCATCAGTTCTTCGATTTTCAGTTCCGTCTCATCCGTCAGCTTAAAACCATCGCCTCCGAAGAACTTAATTCCGTTATCCTCAACCGGATTATGAGAAGCAGAAATCATAACACCAGCATCTGCTTGAAGCAGTCTTGTAATATACGCAACAGCAGGCGTTGATACAATGCCTAGGCGAATAACATGTGCGCCAATGGATAAAAGTCCAGCTACCAGAGAAGATTCCAGCATGGCTCCTGATACACGCGTATCCATACCGATTACAACGGTTGGTTTCTCTTTATCTCCTGTGAGGACATAGCCTCCGCAACGTCCAATACTATAAGCCAATTCGGCAGTCAGCTCTTTATTCGCAACTCCTCTGACACCATCTGTTCCAAAATATTTCCCCATGCTACGCTATCTCCTTTTGTCTAATCATCATATTGTTATTCATCTGTTGGTGGATCAATACTGAGGCTTGACGGAGTTCCCTCTTCAACTCCTTCAACCGAAGGAGGTGTTGTTGGAGGATGATCCGTATTATCATCACTCGTTTGATCATCATTTTCGTTTGACTCATTGTTGTCGGTACCCGAGTTGTTACCTGTTCCAGGCTTATCTTGGGGTACTTCCGGTTTTTCCTGATTCGTTCCCTCATCCGGATTCGTAGTCGGTGTGCTATTTGCCGGTTTATCGTTTTCTGTTAATTCCACTTTTACAACAAGCCGCTTCTGATCCACCCGATTGATAAAATTCGGCAGGGTAACCTGAAGCGGTATTTCATGCACGCCAGCTTTCAAACCGGCTGCATTGGCGACCAATCCAATATCTGTAGGCTGCAGACTATTGAGCAGATCGGGTGCTCCCGTCAAAGCGATCGACATCGTTTGGTTTTTGGGTTCCGTTATTTTCCCACTCATTCCTGAGGGAACTCCCTTAAGAGTTACAGGTATTCCATCCACCACTCTCTCACCATGAGAAACGGCGGTAATCTCAACCTGTATGGAGCTAGGCTCGATTTTCTCAAAACCTTCTGGCGGCGTCAAGTCGGCCGTTAGAACCGTTATTCCAGACTTCCTTACATTTGATAAATTGATCGTGACTCCTGTATAGGTCTTTGCTCCTGCCAGTACCTCTTTACTTCCGTACAATTTAACCTCTTTTGTTTTCGAGTTCACCTTAGAAAGAACTAGATCATCAGGTAAACTGCCTGTATACTCAAGTTCAAGTGGAACCGTAACAAAAGAAGCTTCTATTGGAATTTCTGCAGCGACGGTGGAAGGTTCTATAATGGCATCTCCCATCACTTTCCCTTCCGTATCATATGCTGCAAGTTTCACCTTTTTTTCCACAATATTTTCATTAGCCCCATCCAGATCAACAATTCCTTTTACCTCAGCCAAGCGAGTAAGCTCTGATTCTGGAAGAGTAACATTAACGGTGCCTGGTTCTATGGTCACTGGTGTACCTACCCTGTAATCCGTGGCAGGCTCTCCTTTAGTCCCGATAATTACGTTAACAGCTTTAGTTACACGCTTTTCTACCGTTACCGTCGCTACTGACGGATTGACAGAGACTAGTTCCACACCACTGGGTTTATCAACACTCAGGGGCAAAGTAAAGGTTCCTGGTTCTTTAATATTACTTAAATCCAACCTCACCTTATACTCATCGGCAAAAATAGTTGTGATATCCGAACGTCGGCCTCTGACCTCCAGATCTACACGGTCAACACTAATGCCTGTTAGCGAATATACACTGTCATCAAAGCCATATGTTTGGATTTTGACATCCTCAATCGTTTTAGTATCAATAATTGTGGTCGGTGGAGTACTATCACCGCTGTCCATATGAACCATTCCCCACAACAATATACTGACAGCAAGAGCTATAAGTTTGGTTGTCATATTATTTTTTAGCCACTTATCCATTCTTTCCGTCTCCCTTCCGTTTCCAGAAGAATGAACGTTTCTCTTTAGTGGATGCGGCAGGTCGCAATTCTTCATACATTTTAGAGATGAGGGATTCTTCCTTAATATCACGTACGACGTGTCCATTAATTGCAAGTGAAACTTGTCCTGTTTCCTCAGATACAACCACAGAGATCGCGTCTCCTACCTCACTGATTCCGATTGCTGCCCGGTGACGAGTTCCAAGCTCTTTACTAATAAACGGATTTTCTGACAACGGCAAATAACATCCAGCCGCAGCAATCTGATTGTTTTGCACGATAACCGCACCATCATGAAGCGGTGTATTAGGAATAAATATGTTTATAATCAATTCGGAACTAATTACGGAACGCATCGGTATGCCGGATTCCACGAATTCATTCAATCCGGTTGTCCGCTCAAATACGATCAATGCACCGATCTTTCGTCTCGATAAATAGTTCACGGCCTTAATGGTTTCTGCAATTAATTTATTTGTTTCCTCATCCATATCTGCTGTTCTTCCAAACAGTTTTCCCCGTCCCAGTTGCTCGAGTCCTCGTCTTAATTCTGGCTGGAATATAATGAAGATTGCCAGTACACCAAATGTGAAAATCTGATTCATCAGCCATTTCAGGGTATAAAGATCAAACCAGGTACTAAGCGCCCAGATGATCACCAACACGAGGATCCCTTTAAGCAGTTGTACAGCTCGGGTACCGCGAACAAGCAGTATCAGATGATAAATAATATAGGTAACGATAAGTATATCGATTATATTCTTAATGGACTCTTGCCAATTTAAGTCCGTAAAATACTCCATACTGCAACCCCCGTCATCCCTTAATAACGCCTGCGATTTTATATGTAGTATGTGCTCTACACTATCTAGGTTATAACGTTAAACCACACGATGCAAGTCGAGCACCCTTTTTTCGTAAAAAAATAACAAAAAATCACAAAAAGGCGCCTTTTTTCTAAAGAAAAGAGGCGCCGTAATTCATCAAGGTGCAAATTTCATCTTAGCGGTAAGCGACATCGGAAAAGAGATTCGTAATCTTGTACCAAATCCAATCCATTGCTTTATCAATATCCTTCACTTGTCCGGATATATGTGCCGTAGAGGCTTGAAAAAGCTCTCCGTCGATGACGGTTAAGTTCCCTTGAACCTGTCCGAAAACTTGTGCCTTTCCGTTCTCCACAGTTATATCACCTGTAATGATCTGATCCTGTGGAATAATAACTGTCTTGCCTTCGATAACAAGTTTATCAAGTTCACTGCCTTTTACGATCAGTTGGCTCTCCTGGTTCCATAAACTTACGGTACTAAAGAGCATTACAACCAGGAACAAAGCTGCTGCCGTAATTGCCGGATGATGCTTTATCCAGGTAATCCAAACCTTTTGTTTCTTTTGCTTAGGTAGCATTCCCATAATGCGGTCCGTCAAATCGTCGGAAGGCCCTGTATCATGGTGTGTCAAGGAAAACAAAAGCATATCCGTCTGTTCCAGTTCCTCGAACCTGTTCCGGCACTCAACACATTGCAGCAAATGGGATTTAAGTTCCAGCTGCTGCAATTTGGACAAATCATTGTCCAAATAATCGTGCATCAAAGAGACGGCCAATTTGCAATCCATATGAGCCAGTCCTTTCGTTCAATCTCTTTGCTGGGTCCACTCCCCATTAGGGTCATAAGACTTGCTTATTGTTCAATACGAACCGGAAGCGGTGATGTTTCATAATTTTTAAAAAAACTATAATTTATATTCCAGTTTTTTACGTAAATACTCCCGCCCACGGTGAACTCTCGTCTTGATTGTTGTTACAGGTAAATCAAGTACATCACTAATCTCCTGAAGTGACATGTCCTGAATATATCGCAAAATCATAATCGTTTTGTATTTTGCAGGAAGGGACTCGATCGCCTGATGAATAATCCGCTGCGTTTCCGATAACAACATCTCAGACTCCGGTGTACGGTCATCGCTAGGTATCATCGAATAACCGTCCATTCCCTCTTGATCATTCATATCTGCATCAAGTGAGTAGGACGGCTTGCGCTTTCGCAGCCGATCTATACAAAGGTTAGTCCCGATCCGGTAGATCCAAGTCGAAAACTTCTGATTCTCATCGTAACGATCCAGATTCTTATATACCCGTAAGAACGTCTCCTGAACAATATCCTCGGCCTCATGCCGGTTATTAAGCATCCGGTATGCTAAATGAAAAATTTTATCTTTATAAAGTTCTACAATTTCAGCAAACGCTCGCTGATCCCCTTTACGGGCAAGCTTCGCCAATCTTACATCCAAATTGTCCACCATAATTCCCCCAGAATGGTCTGATGGGTAACGTCTAAAGTGTTAAAAGCATCATTAAAATGGTAATTCAACTTTTTCTAAAATGCAACACAATTCGAAAAACAATGCGTTTCCGCAATCGATAAATTTAAATTCAAAACTTATCTTTTCGAAACGACCACCTATCACTGTAAGAAATAAAAAAAGCGAGGCTCCGTAGGGAACCTCGCCTTAGACTATCCCTTATCTTTATTTATTTCATAAAAATAATCAACCTGTATTCCGAAGTCCTGCAGCGATACCATTGATGGTCAGCAACACTTCACGCAGCAAATCAGGATCGTCTTCACCCTTTTCACGCAGGTCACGCAGCTCATTCAAAAGCTGCACCTGTAAATAGCTCAGAGGGTCAACATACGGATTGCGGAGTCTAATCGATTCCTGCAGTACCGGTTGGTTATCCAGAATTTCCTGTTGTCCTGTGATTTTGAGGACCATTTCCTTAGTAAGCTTGAACTCCTCTTTGATTAATCCGAATATCCGCTCACGAGCAACATCGTTTTTCGTCATAAGTGAATATTCCTTTGCAATGATCAAATCCGCTTTTGCCATGGCCATTTGCAAAGTATCAATCATGGATGTAAAGAATGGGTAATTAACATACATGTCTTGAAGCGTCTTAAGGTTATCCTCATTGCCTTGATAGAAGCTCTGTAAGCCCGTCCCTGCCGCGTACCACGCAGGAAGTAAATAACGACTCTGAGTCCAAGCAAACACCCAAGGGATGGCGCGTAGGTCCTCAAAACGGTCACTGTTCTTACGTTTGGAAGGACGAGATCCGATGTTCAGTTCTCCAACTTCAGGCAGCGGTGTAGATTCTTTAAAGAAGCTCAAGAAATCCGGATCACGGAAGATAAGATCTTGGTACTTCTTCTGTGAGACTGCTGAAATATTTGCGGAAATCTCTTCCCACTCTTTCTCCTGTGTATTCTCCTGTGGAGTCCGAGCATTAATGGAAGCACGAATCAACGCAGATGTTGCTTGATCCAAGCTACGATAAGCAATGCCTTTAAGAGAATAACGTGAAGAGATCACTTCTCCTTGTTCCGTAATCTTGATGCCGCCGGCAATTGTATTTGCAGGTTGCGCCATAATACTACGGTTTAGCGGCATGCCGCCGCGTCCAAGTGAACCACCGCGACCATGGAAATACTTCAGCTTAATGCCATACTCGTTACCAACAGCCGTAATATCTTTCATAGCTACTTGGAGTTCCCAGTTGGCTGTTACAGCTCCACCATCTTTATTACTATCGGAATAACCTAACATGATCTCCTGAAGATCATTCATCGCTCTCAGACCCTCACGGTAAATCGGAAGGTTGAATAGACGACGCATAATTGCTGGAGCTGCGTGTAGGTCCTCGATTGTCTCAAACAATGGAACAGCTTGAAGGGTTGCAACCACTTTTCCATCGTTATCTTTACTGAACAATCCAACTTCTTTCGCGAACACCATCACTTCCATAATGTCGCTCGCGCCTTCTGCCATACTGATCAGATAACTCGATACACAGTTAACTCCAAACTCCTTCTGAGCCCGGTATACAGTACGGAATACCTCTAAGCACTCCTCAGTACTGTCACTGTACTCCTGATAAGGTGTTGTAAGTGGACGTGGATCGTTAAGCAGCTTGTTCAGAAGTTCAATCTTATCTTCTTCCTCAAGTTCAGAATAATTCGAAACCACGTTCATTTTCGCCAAAATCTCAGCCATCGCATTTTCATGCTCTTGACTGTGCTGACGGATATCCAGTGTAGCTGTGTGGAACCCGAATAATTCAGCCTGGCGAATTAATTTCTTAATATATGTGTCAGCTACATAGTCGGCATAATGATGTCTTAAACTACGATCAATAATCTGTAAGTCTTCAATAAACTCTTCCGGTGATTGATAACGTTCTTTTCCAGTCATTTCGCTATCCAGCACATGGGCCATTTTAGCTATCATGTAGGCAAGCTTAATCCGATAAGGCTCTTTCTCATTGTGCCAAATTTCCATCTTCTTCAGTGTAACATTCTCACGATCAGTGCAGATGGACTGCTTCAATTCATCAGACACATTAACAATCGTAGCACTGAAGCTTAGATTTTTCATGAGCCCTGTTAATATATGTTGGTACTCCCGGATAGCAAGTTTACGCTGCATCTCAAGCGTCTTCCAAGTAACGTCTGCTGTTACTGAAGGGTTACCGTCACGATCGCCACCGATCCATGAGCCAAAACGAAGATATGTCGGTACATGCCAATCAGAACCGGGATAATACTTACTTAAGCAGCGCTCAAGCTCTTGATAAACTTCTGGCAAAATGTGAAACAGCGTTTCATGAAAATAATACATCCCATTGCGAACCTCATCGAGCACCGTTGGTTTGCGATCGCGCAGTTCATCGGTCTGCCATAGTGTAATGACTTCGTTAAGTAGCTTTTCGCGAAGTTGCTCTCTTTCACGGAAAGTAAGCGTTGGGTTATCAAGTAGCATAACATCTTCGGAAATTCTTTTGTGGATATCGAGAATGGCACGACGCATCGCCTCTGTTGGATGTGCTGTCATTACTAGCTCCAAGGAGAGACTTTCAAGAATTTCTTGAACTTCTTCATACGTAAAATTCCGCTCTTTCAAATCCCGGACTGCACTTTCAATGGATCCTGGTTGTACACTCTCACCCGCAGAACGTTCATAGTCACGTTTCCGACGAATTCGGTGATTCTGCTCTGCGATGTTAACCAATTGAAAATAAATTGCAAAAGCTCTGATCACTTGATGCCGATTGTCTGGATCAAGCGTGCTGACAATCCTTTTAAAATCTGCGAATAATTCAGGCAAAAATACGGAACGTAACGATTTGCTAGTTTCACGAATTTTCTCAACTATATCTAAAAGTTCATTGCCTCCTTGATGGACAAGAACTTCACCGAGAATATTCCCTAAAAAACGTACATCACGCCGCAGCAGATTATTAGAACTGCTCTTTGCGGTTACAGTAAGTTCAGTCATGCTACTCCTCCCATCTAAACCCGTACTAAAAGTTTATCTTTTTTATACCTTCCTATTATCATACAATAAATGCGGACGAAAATCTTTACTTTCCAACCGAAAAAATTCGCCAAATCGACAAAACAGTAGGGTTTTACCGAGAAATTTCTTTGGTATAATCCTTATCTTTCCAATGTTTGAGCCTTAGTAGTTACATCCTTTAGCACACTACCACTTCGCAGAGTTAGGACTTCAAGATGTAAAAAAAACATCACACTCGGTGATGTCTACTTTATGTATGGAGCGGGTGATGGGAATCGAACCCACGCTACCAGCTTGGAAGGCTGGAGTTCTACCATTGAACTACACCCGCAGATGTAACAATCGGGATGACACGATTTGAACATGCGACCCCCTGGTCCCAAACCAGGTGCTCTACCAAGCTGAGCTACATCCCGTTACATATGAAGAATAAAAAGTGGCGCGCCCTGAGAGATTCGAACTCCCGGCCTTTTGATTCGTAGTCAAACGCTCTATCCAGCTGAGCTAAGGGCGCAAATATGGAGCGGACGACGGGAATCGAACCCGCGACCCTCGCCTTGGCAAGGCGATGCTCTACCGCTGAGCCACGTCCGCAAAAACATGGTGCGCGTGAAGGGACTCGAACCCCCACGTCGTGAAACGCTAGATCCTAAGTCTAGTGCGTCTGCCAATTCCGCCACACGCGCACAAGGCAAAACTAATGGTGAGCCATGAAGGACTCGAACCTTCGACACCCTGATTAAAAGTCAGGTGCTCTACCAACTGAGCTAATGGCTCAAACAATGGCTGGGGATATAGGATTCGAACCTATGCATGACGGAGTCAAAGTCCGTTGCCTTACCGCTTGGCTAATCCCCATTAACGATGTACTGAATTCTATCTTGTCCTATCATTTATTAGAACATGTGATGATGTTTATGGTGGAGGCTAACGGGATCGAACCGCTGACCCTCTGCTTGTAAGGCAGATGCTCTCCCAGCTGAGCTAAGCCTCCATATTGTTATGTTAAAAGTTAAAATGGTGACCCGTAGGGGATTCGAACCCCTGTTACCTCCGTGAAAGGGAGGTGTCTTAACCCCTTGACCAACGGGCCGCGCGTTCTCGAAATGGAGCTTCCAACCGGGATCGAACCGGTGACCTCATCCTTACCATGGATGCACTCTACCTACTGAGCTATGGAAGCAAGTGGCTCCCCGAACAGGACTCGAACCTGTGACAACTCGATTAACAGTCGAGTGCTCTACCAACTGAGCTATCAGGGAATATTATCCGCTTGGCGACGTCCTACTCTCCCGGGACCCTTCGGTCCAAGTACCATCGGCGCTGGAAGGCTTAACGGTCGTGTTCGGTATGGGTACGCGTGGAACCCTTCCGCTATCGCCACCAAACGGTCAAGTGTTTGATCACTTGAAAACTAGATACGAAACAAACTTTGCGAATTTACATTTGTCTCTGAAGTACTCCTTCGATGCAAAGCGTAACGCTTCCGAAGTGAGTTTTCTTTCAGAAAACTTTTA